>CAZIZR010000042.1:0-1782 GCA_964543865.1 uncultured Chloracidobacterium sp. | reverse complement strand
TTAGCCGAACGCGACAGGCTGGACCCCGACGCTCCGAACGCGATTGCGTTCAAACACGACCCGTATTGCGATTGCGGCATCTGTCAATATTGCAGAGGCGATGAAGATAAGTTTGGCAATCCGACCCGTTCAAAAGAGGTCGAGAGTATCAGGGAAAAGGTTTTGATAACCGCATCTATCGAATGTTCAGAATGCGATGATGCTAAAACCGAAAATCTTCAAGGCGGAAACTTGCGAACTCTTCGGCCTGAGTTTGCGATGATCGTTTGGAAATATGGATGGGTAGTAGAGCTTGACAAAGTGCTTTGCCCGAACTGTCGAGCAGACGCGGAAGAATGGAGATCAATATGATAAAAACCACAGCACAATTACAACAAAGGTTCGTGGAGATTTCAGAGGACAATTCGTTTCCCAAGAACTTCGGTACTGGAGAAAATTTAATAGGTTTGCCACCGAATGACATTTATCAACTTGGATTTGCTGCCGCCTTTTTTGAGTGCAATCGAGCAGTTAATCAGTATGTGGATGCACAGACGACCGATTTTATGAATACTCACACATTCCAGGCAGGCGACCCTGAACAAGGATGGGAAAAACAATGCTCAGTAATCGCTCCAGACGGCCTGCGTCACTGTGGCGGTTACCGTGAAGATCATCCGATGAGCGTCAAAGCGGAGGGGGAAACGCCAGAAGGAGCTAAAGGCTCTCGCTCAGGAGACAAGATGAAAGCAGTTGGAGAAATAGAAATGTATAAAGGCGGTCTAGGCGACACGGCAATGCAACGGGCTTGGATGCGATATGCCGATGCAAACGAATTGCCCCACGATCACGAAGATGAAGAGGCTTTCAAATACGGCTTTGACGCGGGACGTAGCGTTGAAAACACAAAAGCAATACTGCGATGGAAAACAAGATGCGAAGAATTAGAAGTCGTAGCTGCCGCTCTGTATCTCCACCAAGACGGGTGCAGAGATCAATTTGAACTGTACAGGTCGGTGTACCTTGTGCCTGATTTTTCTCGCAAGTCAATAACTTGCCCTAGATGCGGAATCGTGCGGAACGAAGGCGAAATGCGAATTTGTTGCATGTGAGGAAAAGAGAATGAACACAATGACGTTAAATGAATTGCAGGAAAACTTGAAACGAAAAGGCTACACATCCGAGGAAATCGACATATGGACGGCTGGGCATCAATCGGGTGGCAATTACACCGCGAACGATAGCACATTCCCGACCGAGATCACTTTCCAGAACGGTCGGAAAGTTGGTATCGCGTTTGACGGGGATAAGCCGTATTTGACGGTGGGGATTGTGGAATGAGTAAAAGCACAATATCGACCTTCGAGCTATTCCAAATGTTCCCAGATCAGGAATCCGCGAGGCTCTATCTTGAGTCTCGCTTATGGCCGAACGGTGTGATATGTCCGACTTGCCGAAAAGGTGAGCGGATAACTACACGGAAAGGCGGCTATTATCGCTGTAATGCCTGTCAGTTAGATTTTACCGTGCGAACCGGAACTATCTTCGAGCGATCACACATTCCGCTCCATAAATGGCTTTATGCTATGTATTTGCTCGTTACCGCACGTAAAGGCATTTCATCGCCCCAACTCTCAAAAGAGATTGGCGTAACGCAGAAATCAGCGTGGTTTATGCTCCAACGTCTGCGAGAGGCTTGCGGAACGAAGATCGAAAAACTACGCGGTATGGTCGAGATTAAGGAGCTAACCGCATGAGCGATGAAAAAAAAGTGCCGATTGTGTTGGATAAAATGGCCGATAT
>CAZIZR010000041.1:0-2102 GCA_964543865.1 uncultured Chloracidobacterium sp. | reverse complement strand
CTTGTATGAAACGAACGATCCTGCCCTTCCTTTTGACGGTGGTTACTCTCGCCGCCTTCACGGCAACTTTTGCTCAACGCACTACCACACGCACCACACGCACCACGACGACGACAACTACGACTAAAACGACCACTAAACCGATCGACGATAAGAAACGCGATACGCTCGAACTTGTGTTTGTTCTGGATACGACCGGCTCAATGGGCGGTCTGATCGACGGTGCGAAACAGCGCATCTGGGGCATCATCAATGAAGTGATGCAGAAGCCTTCGAAACCGCGTGTTCGCGTTGGCCTCGTCGCCTACCGAGACCTCGGGGACGAATACGTCACCAAGCTTCTGCCGATAACGGAAGACCTCGACAAAGCTTATACGACGCTGATGGACTATCAGGCGAGCGGAGGCGGCGATACTCCGGAAAATGTGCGAAAGGCATTGGCCGAAGGCGTAAGAAATGCGGGCTGGTCAAAAGCTGGCCGCGGACTCGCCCAGATCCTATTTTTGGTAGGTGATGCTCCGCCTCAGAATTATGCGCAGGAACCTGACGTTCTCATCACTACTGCCGAGGCTGTCCGCAAAAACATGATCGTGAATACAATTCAATGCGGAAGCATAGGCGGCACCAGAGAGATCTGGCAGACCATTGCACTCCGCGGTGAAGGCAAGTATTTCGCTATCGCACAGGACGGCGGTGTACAGGCCATTACAACTCCATATGACGCGAAACTTGCGGAGCTTGCGGCAAAGAACGGGCGCACATATCTCTCATACGGTGAAAAGAAGTATCGCGACGCAAACGCTTCGCTTCAGATGTCCGCCGAAATGCGGATCGACGGAGCCGCGTCTGCTACCGCAAAAGCAGACCGCGCCGTAAACAAGGCTGTTAATAGCTTTCAGTACGACGGCGACCTCGTTCAGGACGTAGAGAATGAAAAGGTAAAGGTGAAGGATGTAAAGACCGAAGACCTTCCGGAAGACCTTCAGAAACTGTCGGTCGCGGAACGCGAAAGGGTGATCGCGGGCCGCATCGAAGAACGAAAGAAGATCCGAGCCGAGATACTCGAACTTTCGAAACAGCGTGACGATTATATAGCGGCAGAACGTAAGAAGCTTGGGCAGCAAAACGGTTTTGACACTGCCGTCGCGCAAGCACTAAAAGAACAGCTTCTTAAGAAGGGGATCAAGTGAGGTCGTAAAATAATAATGCAGCTTTCCTGAAACGAGGCCCAAGCTAAAGAGGGGCCTCGTTTTTTAAGAAAGCGGCAAAGAACGTATCGGCATTTTCGTGGAACGCCCTAAGGACATCGGTTGGATCTAATTCGTCATCTTGTGGCAACGTTCAGTCTTGCCGTTGATTCTTTATGGATGTAAGCTATGGTCGACTCTCAGCCTACAAATCTATGTGGTACAGAACCCTAATTGTTACAGTAGCCGCGTTGATCCTGATGTTACTCGCGTCTTGTGCGGAACGGGCCGAAGCCCGCCGCGAAGGCTGCAAGATCAAGGTCGGTATCGTGTTCGACATCGGCGGAAAGAATGACCGTTCGTTCAATGCAGCGGCCTGGGAAGGCGTGAAACGCGCCGAAAAGGATCTGCCAATATGCCTATACGACGTTGAACCGGGCAACCCTACATCGATAGAACCTGCCATGCGGGCGTTTGCCGAGAGGAATTTTGATCTCATCGTCGGCGTCGGGTTTGCCCAAGGCCCAATAATGCAGTCTGTCGCCACCGATTATCCGAACATCAAGTTTGCGATCATTGACGGCGTCATCTTCGAAAAGGACGGCAAGACACCGAAGCAAAATGTTGCGTCGCTCGTCTTTCGCGAACATGAAGGATCTTATCTCGTGGGTATGATAGCTGCTTCGAAATCGAAGACTGGCGTTCTAGGCTTCCTCGGCGGTATGGACATCCCGCTTATCCATCGTTTCAATAAGGGATACGAGGAAGGTGCGAAGTCGATCAATCCGAACATCCGCATCGTCAGCAATTACGTCGGGGTAAACGACGCCGCATGGAATAATCCAGCAAAGGGCAAGGAACTCGCACTGGCACAGATCGAAAAAGGTGCCGACGTGATCTTCACCGCCGCAGGGA
>CAZIZR010000040.1:0-7373 GCA_964543865.1 uncultured Chloracidobacterium sp. | reverse complement strand
ACAAGCTGTTTAGCGTATTATTTTACGTGGCCGCAAGTCGCATAACTCACCACGAAAGCTACCTAAGATAATGTTCCTTTGACAAAAAAGTGTCAAGTCACAAATCTACACCTATTTCCCTGTCTCGTCATCCGAATTATCCGCCTCATCTTTTTCCATAATGAAATACAATTTTCCGGCATCTTCTGGAGAAATAGAGCTTCCAAATTTTATCGCCGCAAACGAAAGAACCGGATCCATCCTATTTTTAAAAGCGAGACCTGTCGGCTGTAGCACCTCGTCGGGCACAACGCCGATCTTTTCTAGGCGCGAGCGGTCCCGCATGATCACGTCGGCAACCGTAACGCTCATACCTGCCCGAATGACAGCCGAACCCATGAGCATTGTCATGAGACTTCGGAAAGGAAGTGTGATGCTCGTCATTACACTTCCGCTGCTGCGGTCGCCATATATTTTTGCACGCTGTTCTAATTGCAGTACACGAGCAGTGATTTCAGATGCCGATGCGGATCGTGAATCGATCAGGACAGCTACATCACCTCTATATCGTTTGGATGGGCCGAGCACTTCGGTCAGTCTAGTTTCAGTTTTGGTTTTCGTAACGATATCAGCGATTTTGACGGGCTTTTCAAAGAAGAAACTCAGCAAATACTCTTCGATAGTCACATAGCCGCCGCCATTTCCACGTAGGTCTAGTATGAGCTTTGGGTACGAAGATGCAAATTTCATCATTTTATCGATATCTTTTTTTTCCACGACAAATGAGTAGAGCTTGCATGCAGCCAAAGTTTTATCGATTTCATGACATTTGAACGAGCCGTCTTCGTCTTTTTCCTTTTCCTGGCTTTTCTTTCTTTTTTCTTTTTCTTCTTTTTGCTCGGCACGAAACTCTTTTTCCGTCATTGTTTTTGCTTCGATGACGACCGACGTTTCCGTTCCATCAAGTTTTTTTATTTTGAGCGGTAGCGTTTTGGCGGGATCAAGCTTATAGATCAGATAGTTGATCTTCCATAGGTGATTACGCGATGGGGCGAATTTACCGATGGAAAGTATTTGATCGCCGAGTTCGATGCCTTGTTTTGCTGCATTGCTGTCTTTTTTAATTTGTGTCACATAACAAACGTCTCCGACCATTTCCCAACCAATGCCGTACTGAAAATAATCTGTTCTCGGCGGCATGACCAACCGCGTATGCGAATCATCGAAATCCATCAGCAGTTGGACCAGAACACGATACATTTGAAAGTTGTACTCAAGCGTCTTTATGCGACCTTTTGCCGCTTCAATACGGTTTTTGAGGTCAATGCCGTGGAATGTCGGATCATAATAATGTTCCTTCAAAATGTCCTCCATTTCATCAAGCATTTTGAGAGTTTGCTCGCGTGCCTGTTTTGCTTCAGGGGCCAGCTTTGGCTTTTTATCGGCTTCTTGGGATAAGGCTGTAAGAGGGTGTAAGAAAATGATAAAAATACAAAGAAACAAAAAATGGCTGTGGTAAAACAATATTCGTTTGTTCATCGAAGTTGAAATTGCTGAGTAGTTGGATTTGGTACCCCAGTCTATTGCAGTTTCCGGCTAAACACAACTGCTAACCGGAGAGGTGTTGTTTGTTGCTGGATGACCCAACATCTGTGACAGGTCATCCGACAAATTAAAAAGTCCCGCCAAATCGGCAGGGCTTTCTTGAGTTCGATCTGCTAGATCAGCAAACAACTATCAAGGGACACTAGCTTCCCTGGGCGGCTTTCATTTTGCCAAACAGCACATAGTCAGCCTTTTTGCCCTTGATTTCGAGCCGCCAGTTTGTGAAATCTTCGGCGTTGTCGCAGAAATTTCCTTTGCCTTGAAACATCAGCGTGTAGGTCGTCGGACGAACGATACCCGATTTGAAAGCTCCCAGACCCTGAGCGACGGTGCCCTTAAATATTACTTCTTTATAAAGCACCACGTTTGTCGCCGTAGAGGAGTTGTCGGGAATATCGACCTTTCTGATCGTCATGTTTCGCGGGAGCGGCAGGGCGAGAGCACCGGAGTTGTTCTTTGGCGTATTGAACGTCAGGCTCCACGAATTTTCGGTAAAGGCATCAACGACATCAATATGGTCAAGCGTCCCGTCGTTGTACTCTTTTTCGATGGCCCCAAGTCCCTTGATGCCTTCAAAACCGGCCTCGGTCGTATAGATCTCGGCGGCCGTGCCAAATTTCATATCGGCGAGCAGCCCCATCCAATAGCTATCGACCTTGCCGGTCGAGATCGAATATGTTCCACGGTCAGCACAGCAGGCGCAAGCAAACGACGCGGTTGAGGCCGCGAGCATTAACACGACCGAAAAAAGTGCCATCAACGATTTTTTCTTGTTCATATGTTGTTTTGAAAAACTATCACGTTCCAAGATGCCGCCTTTGGGTGCACAGTTGCCGCTTTTATTTTCGTTGGCATTTACGGCAAAAATAAGTCGAACGACCACCTTGTATTAACCTAATGATGGGAGCATTGCAATTTCGGCACGGGTCCTTTTCTCGGTCATAGACCATCCACTCAGTACCGCCCGCACTGAAATAACCGCCCTCGAGATCCTCGGGGTTGACCGGTAAGCCATCGGCGTGGGCGATCGCGATACGCAGAACGTCGCGGATCGCCGCATAAAGCAGCGGCGCTTTTTTTGCGGGAACCTTGTTCGCCGGGGTAGCAGGGTGGACACCGGCGGCAAACATCGCCTCGGCGGCGTAGATATTACCGAGTCCGCAGACCTTTGTCTGATCGAGCAAAAACTCTTTGAGGCTGCGTTTCGAGGTCTTTAAGATGGCTTTCAAGTATTCCACTGAAAACTCGTCGGAAAAAGGCTCGGGGGCAAGTTTTTGCAGCTCTTTTGCATCGTAAAGATTGGCCGTTTTGACCAATTTCATCAATCCAAAATGCCGCTGATCGTCAAAAACCAGTCGTTCGTCCGCACCAAAATAAAAAACAGCGTGGGTAAATTTGGGGTCGTCGGTCTCCGCTGGCAGCAGCGAAAAACGACCGCTCATCCGCAGATGGACGATCAAGGTCTTGTCATTACTGAGGTCAAAGAGAATATGTTTGCCGCGACGATGGACGAAATTTATAGTTGTTTCTCGTAAATTCTTTGTAAAAGACGCGGGTGAGATGTCAGGAGCTAGCCGCTGCCTTAAAAGCTGAGCGGTGCTGATCGTGCGGCCGCGTACGAGCTTGTCCAACGCCCGCGAAATTGTCTCAACCTCAGGTAATTCAGGCATTCTAGACCTTTGTGTAATCGGTTAGTGTTGTCTTATCGCCGAGCACCGTGCTGTCCGTGACGACAGCGTTGCGGCCTATGTGACAGCTTCGACCGATGACGGCACCGCGAATTTCCGCACCGCTTGCAATGCGCGTATGCGACCAGATGACCGAGTTTTCGATGACGGCCTTTTCCTCGATATGGACCCCTTTTCCGATGACAGAATTAATGATGCGGACGCCCGGTTTTATGACACAGCCCTCACCGAGGACGGACGTTTTATCGATCTCAGCGTGAGTAGCAATGTCCGATCCGCTATCCGTTTCCAGATCAAATCCGGTTATCTTGCCATTCAAAAAATCATGATGAGCAGTCAGATAATTCGCCGGCGTGCCGATGTCGAGCCAGTATTCCTTGTCCATTATGGACGCGAAAAAGGGAAGCTGTTTTTCGAGGATCGCCGGAAAAATGTCGTATTCAAATGACGTGTTAGTGTCCTTTGGTATCAGGTCCATTATCGCCGGTTCAAGGATGTAAATACCTGCATTTATTGTATTTATCTCAAACACATCTGCCTCTCCGGCTTTTGGCTTTTCGACAAATCTAACTACACGCCCATCGCCGTCAGCCTCAGCCAAGCCGTACCTTGTCGGGTCGTCAACGCGGACGAGCGATATCGTCGCGTCGGCAGCTTTTGCTTTGTGAAATTCGACCAATGCCGCGATGTCGATATCGGTGAGGATATCGCCGTTAAACACAACGGTCGTCTCATTGATACCGTCCATCGCAAACTTATAGGCCCCGGCTGTACCCATCGGGCTCGGTTCGGTTATATATCGCAGCGTGACGCCGTGCTCTGACCCGTTTCCAAGTATTTGCTGTATCTTGTCCGGCTGATAACTCAGGCTGAGCGTGATATCGGTGATCCCGGCTCTCTGCAAAACCTCGATCTGATACAGCAAAAACGGGCGGTTGACCACAGGTACGATCGGTTTTGGCGTATAGACGGTAAGCGGGCGGAGCCGTGTGCCTTTGCCGCCGGCGAGGATGAGTGCTTGCATAAAATAACAAAAAGCGAGCTAAATTTGAGCGTAAAGAAAGCGAGCAAAAAAATCAAAACTCGCCCACGAAAACATGTGTAAAAGATTGATAAACACTGACAAAAAAGATTGACACTATTAAGTTTAGCGTGCTAAATTTAATGTACGGGTCAGTGCCTCGAAACTTGACCTGTACATTACTCTCACCTTGGCCCAACACCGGCGTCTAACACGGCCGGACTAGCTTTACCGACAGATGAATTTCGATAAAACAAAAGCGATGCGGAGTGCGGAACGTTACGTCGCGCAAGGCAAGATCCGTGCGGCGATCACCGAGTATCGCTCTGTGGTCGATAACGATCCGCGCGATATCGCAACGCTCAACATGCTTGGCGATCTGTACGCCAAAAACTCCGACAAACGTGATGCCGTACAGTGTTACGTCAAGGTTGCGGATCACTACAACGCACAGGGTTTTGCTCAAAAAGCGATCGCGATGTACAACAAGATCGCACGTCTCCAGCCAGATTCGATCGAGGTTTCGGCAAAGCTCGCCGAGCTGCACAAATCCAAGGGATCGCTGACCGAGGCACGCTCGCATTACACGACGCTGGCCGAGCATTATCAGAAAAACGGCCGCAGGCTTGAGGCTTTGGCGATGTTCAAACAGATCGCCTTGCTCGACCCGAACAACACCGACGTGTGTATGAATCTCGCCGATTCTTACCTGCGTGAAAACCAGAAAGACGAGGCGGTCGAGGCTTATGCTGAGGCCGGTGCGCGGTTTGGCCGTCAAGGCCGTCACGAAGAGGCGATACGTGCGCTGATGCGCGGTTACGACATCAAATCGACCGATCTGCGTATTCTCGAAGGCATCGTTACCGCACAAAACGCTCTCGGCCGTGCCGGAAAGGCGGCGTCTTTGCTCGAAGAGATACTCGAAAACGAGCCGTACAATCGCGACGTGCTCTATCTGCTGATCGATTGCTGCATCGATTCGCAAAACGCTGCGGGAGCCGAAAAAGCCGTTATCAAGCTCGTCGAGATCGAACCCGCAAACTACCCGAAATTCCTCGATCTTATCCGCATTTACCTAAACACCAACGACGCCGAATCTGCGGCGCGTATCCTGACGATGAGCAGCGAATACCTGCTCGCGGGCGGGCAATCGGACGAGTGCGGCAAATGGATCAACGAGATACTCGAACGCGACCCAAATCAATTGTCGGGCCTGCGTATCTTGGTTCGTTACAACACTTGGCTCAACGACGAGACCGGCATCAGGCTCGCGCTTGAGCGGCTATATGCCGCCGCGACCAAGGTCGGATCGGTCGATGACGAACGCTCGGCACTTGAGCGTTTGGTGCTGATCCGTCCACACGAAACGCGTTACCGCGACCGTTTGAACGAGATCGTCGAGCAATATGGCCCCGGCGATCAGCCGGTCAATAACGAGACTCTGCAAGCGGACGAACAGGAACCAGCGGCGGTCGAAACGGCCCATCAAAACGGCCACTCGCCAAATTACGATCTCGAAACTCCGAGTGAGATCGAGCAAAACGGCAATGTGCTCGAGGCGCAGATCATCGAGAGTATGTCGGATGTCAGCGGCGGATACGTGCCGCCCGGCGAAGACACTGACGAACCAAACCTGTCGCACTCCGACGAGCAAAAGATTCAGAAAGAGATCGAGAGCATTACGTTCTACATCGAAAACGATTACAACGAGCTTGCCGAAAAAGCGCTCAACGAGCTTGCCAGAGAGTATGGCGACCGGCCTGCGTTTGCCGAGCTGCGGCAAAAGATCGGGATGGAGCTCGAAGAAGAGCCGCCCCACGTCGAAGCGGTCGAAGTCGTCGAAGCGGTTGCGGTAAATACGCTTGGCATCGACGAAATGCGTTCCGAGTTTGGCCTCGAAGAACCCGAAACCGCCGACACGGACGACGATTACGAGACGCACTATCACACGGCTGTTGCGTACCAAGAGATGGGCCTCATCGAACAGGCGATCGCTGAGTTTCAGGACGCCGCGGGCCTCACCCAGCCGGGCGACGGCACACGCAGGTTTTTCCGGTGTGCAAATCTGCTCGGCCACTGTTTCCTGCAAAACGGCATGGCAAACCACGCGATCACATGGCTCATCCGTGCGCTCGAAACACCCGACATCTCCCACGAAGAGCATCACGGCCTCTGGTACGAACTCGCCCTCGCCTACCAGGCCAACGGCGACGAAGAGACCGCCGCACGATACTTCGAACAGATCTACGCCGAAAACGTCGATTTCCGCGACGTCAGCGAACGCGTAAAAAATCTCGTCGGCCAGCACTAAACCCGGAATACTATTACTCCGATCCTTTCCCAAGGATAAAAAGGCCGCGAGCGTGAAGCTCGTGGCCTTTCTCTATTTCCAACTACTTACTACCGACTACTTCCTACTGGCTACTTACTACCCTTCCGCGCTACTATCTCTGCACACCATAAAAAGGAGGGGCAACCACGTGCCTAGATTACTCTCAGCTTTTTTCTTCTTAGCGTTCACCGCAGCGGGGGCGTACGGTCAGTTACCGCTTTGTGCGATCAATCCGAGTACGGGCGAGCCAAAGAACTGCTGCAACGCAACCGGCTTTGCCGACTGCCCACGCGAAGGCTGTGGCGTAGATCTGCTGCTCAACTCCGCCAAAAACCGCACCGATCTGCCAAACGAGGCGGACGTACGGCCAATGACGATCGCCCAGGTCGCAAAATTCAAACGCCCAAAGAAATGGAAATGGAACCAGTCCCGCGCGGGGCTCGTCGAGTACGGCGAAGGCACGCCGCTGCGTGTGTCGCTCTATCTCCAGGCGGTCTCTAAATACGAACGCGGTGCCGAGGCGTGCAACTGCAATCTCACCGGCGAGATCAATAACGACTATCACCTCGTGCTTGGGCGTACCAAAAACGCCGCCGAAAAATATTCGCTCACCGCCGAGATATCCCCGCGCATCCGCCGTACCAATTGGACGCACGACCGTTTAAAAGAGCTGGCAAAGCAAAAAACATACGTCCGCGTCACCGGCTGGGCGATGCTCGACACCCAGCACATCGGCGACAAACACCCG
>CAZIZR010000039.1:0-7938 GCA_964543865.1 uncultured Chloracidobacterium sp. | reverse complement strand
CCGCGTCACCGGCTGGGCGATGCTCGACACCCAGCACATCGGCGACAAACACCCGGTCCGCCGCACTCACTGGGAGATCCACCCGGTCACACAGCTCGAGGTCTGCACCACCACCAAGTCCCAATGCGACACCGGCACCGGCTGGACCCCACTCGAAGACATGCCATGATTTCATAAACTCCGCGCCTTACCGACTACTTACTACCTACTACTGACTACTAGCTACTTACTACCGTTCTGCGCTACTATTCCACACACTCAAATAAATTAAGAAATTCGGAGCGACAACCACATGTCCAAAAAGTATCAGGGAAAGAAAGCGGCTGTCCGTCAGGGCGATGGATGCCCTTTCCGACAACTCTTCACTACGCATTTTCCTAAGGAGTTTACATTCGACGAATGGTACAGCTCAAGAAAATAAACACGAAGGCACCAATGCCACTAATGGTTCCTGCCGCTGCGGTTAGTTTTAACCGTCTTAGACAAATCGTTTCTGAAAGATCGGGCATTGATTTTCTAGCCAGGTGCGGGGATGTGACACGAATTTCTCAACATACGTCTAAAAAGGAAGGCGTTGCACGTCGGTCTTGGCATCGAACTGGTCGTGCATTTGACTATGACCAAACGAGTGAAGCTCTAGTGATTGTTCCGGAAGGAATTAATGACAAACAATACTTTCGCACCTACCTAATTTGTTTCAAACAGACAGGTGAACTTGGGGTAAGATTGCGACTCGCTGATTATCGAGGATACGTCGTTGATGCGTACGTGTTTGATTTTACTGAGGCTGCTGAAATCGAAGGTTTCGAGCGAATCCCTGCATTTAAAGGGTGGCAAGAGCCTTCGGGCTACAATCTACGAGAGTTTTGGCACTATCAGTATAACCCACACAAATTATCTTGGGCAGAGGCGATGTTGCGGCTAAGTTAGACAAAAGAGACAGGAGTAAAGTGATGCAAGTAATTACCTCGTTATGGGGATATGAAGTTCGGATGATACCCGTACTATGTGCTTTTGGCATATTTAGCGGAATTCAACTCTTTCGGAAACTGACGAAACTCGAATATACACCATCATATTTCGCTGTTTTTCCACTCTCCATGCTAGAGCGCCAACTTGCTGAGTATTTTGGCGAGGACAGATTTGGGATGTACCAGTCCATCAAGAATGGGGGGCGCAAAAAGAATACTAGGCTATACATTAAGGCATGGATATCCATCTTCCTGACATTCCTGATGGTGCCATTGATAACTGGTTTTCTGGTCGCATTTATCTTGACCCCACAAGAGTTCGCTGGATTTCTATTGCTCCTCGTCGGCATAGAATTTATTCGCTGTGGCAAAGCTACATATGATTTTGCTAATTACCGTGATAATTGGAATTCAGCAATTCTTTTTTTCGTAGCTTTCTATCTAACGTATCTTGGTTTTTTATGGTTTGTCTTTCGACTTAGCTATCACTTCGCCTTTCCTTTTATCGAAAAGAGTGATTATTCGGGGCTATTTTCAACACTCGAATCTTTACTCGTTCCTTTTTTAATTGGAGTTTTTGTCTTAGGAGTTGCAACCAACCTCCTTGCGCATTATTTGGTGAATAAAGACTCCCTAATGCCATCCTGGTCCGGATATTACGAAGCCGATGATGAAAAAGAAGAAAATGGTACGGGTGAATAGTTGTCGCTCTAAGAAGGTCGCAGGATTCACACCATTTCGACAAGTTTTGTGGAATATTCCATCATGTGACGAGTATCATCTCGTCGTACTGATCGAGTCGACCTTTAGACCTCTTTCATTTCGTATTGTCGAGTATCTTTGGCTTTTCTTACTTCTGTCCGTAAATTCTCCTCGTGCATCCACTCTAACGATTGGAAGAAACCAACTGCGTTACGATCACTGGCTTGAGTATCTGCAGTCGTCTAACAAAGATTTATGCTTAACTTCCGTCTTACGCTCATGCGAGCGGATTTGGGATGCACGAGCTGCGACAAAATGGTTTCTTGACTGGCGGGGGTTTTACAAAGACCCAAGCCAGAGCGTCAGCAGGTTATACACTGGCCGGGTTAACGAGTATTATGACGGCTTGTTCTTAGAATCACGAAAATTATTACGGCCCGGCGATTCCATTGAACCACTCCTAAGTCCTAAATTTCCACTAAAGAAGGCTCCTTCCAATGTATTCTTTCTCCGATCCCTAATTTGGTTATCCAGTCTACCATTCTTAATAGCGGCTTGGATTTGCCATGTATGCAATGTCTTTAAGGTTAAGAGCGATTTTCAACTTTGTCGAGCAACTTTGGCAAAATATGGTTGCCTAAAGATTTCCGATGAATTGTATGACGTTCTGAGATTGGCCGAGGATCATCGAAATGCTTTACATTTTGGTGTGGATCCGGTGGCCATCTGCAGGGCAATTTGGCGAAACCTCACACGAGGAACTCATGAAGGTGCCAGCACAATTGAGCAACAGTTCGTTAGATCGTGCATTGGGCGATACGAGAGAACGCTTAAACGGAAATTTAAGGAACAGATGCTCGCGATTAATGTGAGCCGGATTACATCCAAGCGTGCGATTAGTACGGCATTTATACTAACGGCTCACTATGGTGATTTTCATAAAGGGCCTCTAAATATCTTGAGTAGCTTAAATCGAGTTCCTGAGGATGCTACCCACTCAGAATCAGCTCAATTGGTGGCAAGAATCAAATACCCCGAACCCGCTCTTCTCGGCGAAGAGTGGACGAAGAACTTTGAAACTCGCGTTCGTTTTTTACTCCGTTTGTCTATGCCAGAGTCAGGAGGGCTCAGTGGGGAAAAACGACGACCCTTTCAGTCCTCCTTTCTGTCGTCATATCGATAAAGAGATCACGATTCAAAGAAACAGAGTGGCCGCACAATCGCGGCTATCGCTTCTGCGCTTGACCTCAAATCTGTTTTGACCTAATATTCCCGTGCTAGAAGGAAATTCGAGGTGAGTGTGGTGCGTAAGCTAAGGCGTGGTACTGCGTTTCGGGTTATAAGACTCGATATTTCGGATGTCCTTCTAGCAATCGATGTTTGAGCATATCGAGCTTTCCCGCAAATCTGCCCCGAGCACAAATTTCCGCAACCTCCTTCACCAATAACGAAACTTTCTTCTTGCTTCTCCCGGTTCCGAGATCGTGTTGTTTTCACCCACGTGTGTTAACGGTTTCGGCAACCGGGCCTCAATGCGATCCACTGTTCGCTATTCACAATTCACTTGACCGGAGGTTAGATATGTCTGAAACAGGCCATGCCCGCAATGTTGGTAATTTTGAAACGCTCATCTCGTTTTGCACGGGTTACGGTGCCGCTTATGATCCGTCAAACGCGTCGATCGACCTAGGCGCTCTCAGTGCAAAGCTATTGGCTGCGCAGGGCGTGCTTGGCGGTGTCAGCACGGCAGTTGCGGATCAAAAGATCGAGATAAACAATCGTCAAGAGGTGTTCGAAGGCGTTCGCAAACTGGTCACGCGGGTCGTTAACTCGTTTGATGCTGGCGGCGCGGCCAAGAAAGATGTCGATGACGCCCGCACCTTTAAGCGAAAGATCGACGGTGCCCGTGCCGAGGCGCTTGATGTGCCCGCCGAGGGCGAACCGCCGCTTGAGGACAACAGCATTTCCGTGTCGCAGCAATCATACGTCCAACTCGTTGAGCATTTCACCGGCCTGATCGAACTGCTCATAAAGAGCGGCTCCTACGGCCCAAATGAGGTCGAGCTCAAGGTCGTCCAACTCACCGCAAAACGCGACGCGATGGCCGACGCAAACACCGCCGTCATCAACAAACTGACCGTTACAAGCAACGCCCGCATCGACCGCAACACCCAGCTTTACGACGAAACGACCGGCCTCGTTGACCTCGCGATGCTTGTCAAAAAATACGTCAAATCCGTCTTTGGAGCCGACTCTGCCGAATACGGACAGATCAGCGGACTGCGTTTCGACCGCTATTAAACAATTGTTGAGATCACGCAACGTCAACGAAGGGCCGCTTTTGCGGCCTTTTCTGTTTGACACCTATGATACGATTGGTGAATACGTGAGACACCTTCTTCCTTTTTTCTTACTCATAGCCATGCTTTCGCTTTCCGCGACGGAAGCAGTTGCGCAGCGAAATCCGCCCGGTACTGAATGCCCGGCGTCACAAGTTATCGCATCAGCCGAGAATGTGACCGATGGCGAAGAAGTAACTTTTCACGTGGAACTGTGGGGTGGAAACGTTGAGCGCAGTCTTCTTAGATACAATTGGACAATAGATAGGGGACGCATCGTTTCAGGCCAGGGCAGTCCCGTTATCATTGTCGATACTACAGGACACGGGACAGCAGGATCGGTAATTGCAACAGTTGATATTGCTCCTTATCCCGATTGTGAGTGGAACTCAAGTGAGTTGGTTCGCGTTCGGCGAAAAGGAAAGCTGACAAAAGCCGATCTATTCTGGGACTGGTTTTTTCAGAATTCATCTCGTTTTTCTAATTACGATTCGCCGTATAACAAAAATGTGACTGAAACCTTTGAGGATCTCACTCAGCGGTTGAGCGAGGTAGATACAAACCTAACTTTCAAGATAATGCCGCGAACTCAATTCGCTCAATCTCGCAAACTTACAATTGGATACGCGGGAAAGAGCTATAACGCGAAAGTCGTTAATAGTTTTATTGCTAGAGCACCCATTATGCCGCAATGGGAGATTGTATCGACTAATCCAAAATAGAAAATACCAACCATTCTCTATATTGCCGAACCAAGGTTTTGCGTTGACGCTTAATGTTTAAGAGTATGCGTGGCATGATTTCGTATTCGAGCTTCATGTTTTAGTATTTTCGGTTCAACAAAAGTGTTTCCCGTTTCCCGATTCTCATATCTTCCATCAAGGTTTATCGCTGAGCTTTCCGGGCCGAATATTCTCGCTTCCCGAAACATCTCAGAGCCTTCCGGGCCGAATATTCTCGCGTCGGGGAAAACCATTACAGCGTCGGGGAAAGTCGTACTGGCGTCGGGCAGTTAAAAGGCTTTGGCTGCAAAAAGACAAAAGGTTATACTCTGACGGTATGGTTGAAAGGCTGACCGTCATTTTCTTTGTGATCCTGTGCGTACTGTTGGGTGCGTATCTGATATTTTCGCCGTGGGACGTGTTGTTCGGGCCGTGGGGTGAGAATTATCTGCTCGTTTTTCTGACGGACAAAACGGGTGCTCCGGTGATACAGCGGGCGGTGGCGTCGACGTGGTTTCGCGGAGCGGTAACGGGGCTTGGGGTGATGAATCTGCTCATCGCTTTTTGGGAAGTAATGCACTTTGAGCAAGCGGTCAAAATGCTCCAAGGCGACGCACCACAAGGCGAAAAGTGAGCCTCGATCTCTCCAACCCGATCATTCATCTCATCACAAAAGGCGAGGCAACGCCCGCAAATTTTGACGCCGCCAGCCGTCAGATACTCGATATTGTCCGCGTCGCCGTTGAGGAAAACATCCCGCTCATCCAGATCCGCGAAAAACAACTGACCGCCAAACTGCTGTTCGAACTCACGGCGGACGTAGTTAATATAACTAAAGGATCGCGGACGCGCGTTTTGGTCAACGACCGTGCCGATATCGCCGTTGCCGCTGGTGCGGACGGCGTGCATCTTACGTCTCGGTCAGTGTCGGCTGAGGTTATCCGCGAGACGTTTGGCGACGAATTCATCATCGGCGTATCAACGCACAATATCGATGAGGCCAACGCGGCAGTTGCCGGAGGAGCAGACTTTGTGGTGTTCGGGCCGGTGTTTGACACGCCGGGGAAAGCAGATGTCGCCGGACTTTCCGCCCTAAGCGACATCTGTGACAGACTAAAGCCGTTCCCGGTGCTCGCCCTCGGCGGTGTTGATAAAGAAAATTACCGTTCCGCTTTAGACGCCGGAGCAAAAGGATTTGCGGCGATCAGGTCGCTAAATGATGTGGACGAATTGCGAGCGATCTCAGCCAATGCGAATCAGGGAGTTTAAGAAGTGCGCTTTTCCTCTTCTTTCCGTGTACTTCCGTGTTGTCAGTGGTCGATCTCTTCGGAATTAACCACGGAATGCGCGGAATGGCACGGAACAAGAACAACGAAAGGCATTCTGAATTGTTGATTTTATGTCCAACAATAAAAAGCCAATTTGTTTGACGATCGCCGGTCTTGATCCGTCCGGCGGTGCGGGCATTATCGCGGACATCAAGACGTTCTCGCGGTTTGGCTGCTTTGCGTCAGCAGCGATCTCATCCGTGACGTTTCAAAACACGACGGGAGTTTTCGGAGCCGAGCATCAGACTGCTGAGTCAGTCAGAAAACAGGTCGAAGCGGTGCTCGATGATTACGAAGTGGCGGCGGTGAAGACCGGGATGCTGCCGACCCGCGAGATCATCGAAACAGTTGCCGACATCATCGCAACACGAAAGCTAACAAATGTCGTCATCGATCCGGTTGTTCGTTCGACCTCGGGATTTGACCTGATCGATGACGCAGCTCTTATTGCGTTGATAGAGAAACTTTTTCCTCTTGCCGACCTCATTACACCAAACATCCCCGAAGCCGAACGCATCGCAAAGATGGAAATCACTTCTCCCGAAGATATCGAACGTGCGGCTAGAGTAATGAGCGGGCTTGGGGCGAGAAATGTGCTAATTAAAGGCGGCCACGTCGTTAATGCAGAATCGAAGGCGAGAGATTACCTGTTTATTGGCGATGAAGTCACGATGCTAGAGGCGGAGTTTATCGAGACAACCGCAACGCACGGTACTGGATGCACGTTGGCGGCGGCGATCACAGCTAATTTAGCTTTGGGCAAGAGTTTGGCTGACGCCGTAAGGATATCGAAGGAATTTGTTACAGAAGCTATCCGGACAGCGCCAAATATTGGGAAAGGGAGTTCGCCGATAAATATTTGAGGACAGATACTTATCCGATTTGCGCTTAAGGCACTAAACTTGCCAAAATGTCTTTTGCTGCCGAGCAAGGGGTTTTGATGATCGCGAGAAAATTTGTCATCAGCGGTGAGGTGCAGGGCGTCGGATTTCGCTATTTTACCCAACGAAGTGCCGCACGGCATCAGGTTCGCGGTTATGTGACAAACCTCGCCGACGGCCGTGTCGAGGTGCTCGCTGAGGGCGTTGAAAAGGCGGTAAATAATTTTAGGCTTGACCTTGCGGCCGGCCCGACGCACTCACGGGTCAGCAATGTAGAGGAATTTGTACTGGAACCGAGCGGGTTGTATCCGCAATTTAGAATAGAAAGATAATAATGGAACACCTAAGAAACCTTATTCGCGAAGTGCCGGATTTTCCAAAACCGGGCATCAATTTTTACGACATTACGACGCTGTTGATCGATCCGACGGGTTTGAAAAACACGATCGACGCACTCGTGGGCGAGGTCCCGCCGGGGCAGATCGATACTGTCATCGGTGTCGAATCACGCGGCTTTATTTTTGCAACGCCGCTCGCTTATCAGATCGGAGCCGGGTTTATTCCGGTCCGTAAGCCAAAAAAGCTGCCCGCCGAAACCGTCTCGATGTCATACGAACTCGAATACGGCACCGACACGCTCGAAATGCATAAGGACGCGGTCGGTCCCGGCCATCGCGTACTGATCGTTGACGACCTGCTCGCCACAGGCGGCACGGCCAGAGCGGTCATCGACCTGGTTGAAAGCGTCGGCGGAACCGTCGCCGGGCTGCTATTCGTTGTCGAACTGGATTTCCTCGGTGGCCGCAGCAAATTTGACGGATACGACGTCAGATCGCTGATACATTACGACTCTTAGAAAGGAAAAAAGGCGAAAAGGGAAAAGGTGAAAAAGTTTTAGCTCGCATTCCGTTAATAAACTTTCCCCCTTTTCACTTTTCCCCTTTTCGACTTTGTTTGGTCCCGTAGCTCAGCTGTATAGAGCGTCCGCCTCCTAA
>CAZIZR010000038.1:0-12246 GCA_964543865.1 uncultured Chloracidobacterium sp. | reverse complement strand
CCCCAACTTTTTCAAATAACGAACCCGACTAGGTAGTCTTTTCGACCTAAAGGAAACTAGTTTGGCAAACTTTGCCATAAATGATACTTTTAGCGTATGAGTACGATGAACATATCTTTGCCCGAAACGTTGAAAACATTTGTTGATACACAGGTGTCTGAGGGCGACTATGTCAGCAGCAGCGAGTACGTGCGCGATGTTTTGCGAAAGGAGCAGGATCGAGTGCGACTAAGGGAGTTGTTACTCGAAGGGGCCGCATCGCCGGTTAGTGAAACCGTTTGGAACGCTGAACACTTTGAAAAGATGCGTGAGCGTGCTAGAGCGACCAAGAAATGAATAAGCCTGTCGTCCCTCGTGTCTCGGCCGAGGATGATCTCGATCGCGCTTACGATCATTATCTGGCGACCGCCGGCATCGATGTGACGATCGATTTCCTGCACGATTTTGACCGTGCCGTCGCTCACATTTCTCGGTTTCCAGAAACGGGCTCGCCGCGGTATGGATTTGACCCCGGCTTGTCCGGTATCCGTTTCTGGCCGATGAAGAGCTTTCCATATCTTATCTTCTACATTGAAACCGAACATCAGATCGATGTTTGGCGTGTGATCCACGGCAGAATGGATATCTCTACAGAACTTAACGATCCCGACTCCCTTTCGTAGCTACTAATTTATGAGTACAGAACCAAACAAGATCATCTTTTCGATGGTCAAAGTATCAAAATTTTACGACAAGAAACCCGTCCTCAAAGACATTTACCTTTCGTTCTTTTACGGGGCGAAGATCGGTGTGCTTGGCCTTAACGGTGCGGGTAAATCGAGTTTGTTGCGGATAATCGCGGGCACGGATACAGAATTTAACGGCGAGGTCGTTTTTTCCAAGGGCTACAGCGTCGGCTATCTCGAACAGGAGCCAAAGCTTGACGAGACGAAAACTGTCCAGCAAATTGTTGAAGAAGCGGTGCAGGGGACGGTCGATCTGCTCAAGGAATTTGAGGAGATCAACGCCAGGTTTGCCGAGCCTATGGATGATGATGCGATGGCGGCACTGATCGAAAGGCAAGGCGAGGTTCAGGAAAAGCTCGATCATGCCGACGCCTGGGATCTCGACAGCCGCCTCGAAATGGCGATGGATGCTCTGCGGTGTCCGCCGCCGGACACGATCATTAAGAATCTCTCAGGCGGTGAAAAGCGCCGCGTCGCTTTGTGCCGCCTGCTGCTGCAAAAGCCGGACATTTTGCTGCTTGATGAGCCGACAAATCATCTTGACGCTGAGACAGTCGGTTGGCTTGAGCAGCATCTGCAAAAATACGAAGGCACGATCATTGCGGTCACGCACGACCGTTATTTTCTCGACAATATTGCCGGCTGGATACTTGAGCTTGATCGCGGCGAGGGCATTCCGTATCAAGGGAACTATTCGAGCTGGCTTGAGCAGAAGGGCACGCGGCTGGCACAAGAAGCTCGTTCTGAGGACAAGCTGCAAAAGACATTGGAGCGTGAGCTTGAGTGGATACGAATGTCACCAAAGGGGCGGCACGCAAAATCAAAGGCCCGCATCAACGACTACGAAGAAATGGTCGCAAGCAGATCAGAAAAGCGTGCCGACGATCTAGAGATCTACATTCCGCCCGGCCCAAGGCTTGGCGACATCGTCATCGAGGCGCATGGCGTCACAAAAGCTTACGGCGATACCGTGTTGTTCGAAGACCTCGATTTTTCGCTGCCAAAAGGCGGTATCGTCGGCGTGATCGGGCCCAATGGTGCGGGTAAAACGACGCTGTTTCGCCTCATAACCGGACAGGATGCGGCGGACAAAGGCACGTTCAAGGTGGGCGAGACGGTTAAGCTTGGTTACGTCGATCAGTCGCGTGACAGTCTCGATGGCGAGAAAACTGTCTTTGACGAGATCGCAGACGGGCTCGATAACGTCACGCTTGGCACGCGAACGATGAACGCCCGCACATACGTCTCGAAATTTAATTTCTCCGGTGCAGATCAGCAGAAATTTGTCGGACAGCTTTCGGGCGGCGAACGCAACCGCGTCCATCTGGCCAAGATGCTCAAAACCGGTGCCAACGTCATTTTGCTCGACGAGCCGACCAACGATATCGATGTCAACACAATGCGTGCGTTGGAAGAGGCTCTCGAAAACTTTGCCGGCTGTGCGGTCGTAATATCTCACGATCGCTGGTTTTTGGACCGCATCGCGACGCATATTTTGGCGTTTGAGGGCGACAGCCATGTCGAGTATTTTGACGGCAATTACAGCGAATACGAGACTGACCGTAAACGCCGCCTCGGGCACGATGCCGACCAGCCGCACCGTATCAAGTATAGGAGTTTGACGCGGGCGTAGGCTTGGAACGCAGCCGCCCCGGCTGCAATGCGCCTTCGAAGGACGCTCACGGAACGTGAGGGTTATTCAAGTTGCATTTTTAGGGCAACACCACGCCGGAGGAACCGGCGTTTGCAGGCGAGGACGCCTGCGTTCCGGCCGGGGAGTTGGATGAGTTAATGGAAATTAGAAAGATAACATTTCCTCTTGTTTTGGTTGTGACCATTTTTGCGCTATCTTGCGGCACCAAGGTTGAGACCAATCAGAACGACGCTTCACCGGCGGCGCAGTTGCCACCTCCGCCGACACCGCAGCCGTCGGTTCAGCCGACTTCGGTAATCCCAAATCTACAGGCTGAGCTGATGGATCATAAAGATTCGACGACGGCATTTGCGATAGGCACTTTTGATTTTAAGAATTACACCTACGAGCTACCCCGCGGATGGCAAAACCCTGACGGTTCGACGGAGATCACGCTCGTTAACGGCAAAGCGGCCCCGGTAGAGACAAACACCAACGACAAGATGGATGACGCGTCAAAAGCCACCGCGAAGGCGCAACGCCGCATCGGTTTGTCATATGTCACAACGAAATATTTTGATGTGACCGGTGACGGCGGGGACGAGGCCGTTGTCGTGCTAAAGATAGAGACGGGCGGCTCGGCGATACCGCAGGTCGGTTATGTATTTACGTGGAAAGACGGCAAACCCGAGTTGATCTGGCCGTTTCGTACTGGTGACCGTGCGGATGGCGGCTTAAAAAATGTCTTTGCCGAAAACGGGATGATCGTCGTCGAGCTTTATGGGCAGGATCGTTTTTTGCTTGGCGAGATCGAGACTGGCAAGATCACCGACGACATCGAACAGCTTTGCTGCCCGACTCATTTCACGCGATCAGCTTATAAATGGAACGGCAAGAATTTCCTCATGCAGGGAAAACGGCTGACTTTTTTAACCGCCGACCCCGCAGCCGCACCCGTCGAAAACCTCGGCGATAAGGTCAACAATCCTAGCCTCAAACAAAAAAAATGACCGCGTCCGATTAGAGACGCGGCCATGCCTAAAGTTATCGAGGATCATTCGCCCAATGTCGAATCGCTTACAAGTATCCCGTCACTAACCAGGATCCCATCGCTGACAATGATACCGTCACTTACCAAAATGCCATCGCTGATCAAGATGCCGTCACCCATAAGTAAGCTGTAGTCCATGAACGATAGATCGCCTGTCCATGGATTTCCACCCCGGTCCGCGACGCCGTCTGTCGCGAGGATCGATGGATAGACGCTGATGCCATCTGTCATCTTGCTGTTGACGGTCATCGTGTCGTATCCGTAGTTAACACCGTCACTCAGTACAAAACCCACGTCGTAAACCTTTTGATACTTGTACATCAAATCAGATCCCGATAGGAATCCGTGTCTGACCGACACGATCTGCGACCACGGGAATGCGGAACTGGCGATAGACGAATTTGGTGTGAACGGGGTGTCAATTATCGTGTCGCCGCGATGGGGATTGTTGCCGAGACTGATCTTACGCGCGATCTGAACAGCGCCTTTAGCGTTTAGCTGGCCCGCTCCCTGCTCTAGCTGGTTAAAGCCCGCAAGAGGTTGGGCGGTGTACATCAGTATCGCTTTCACCATCGATGGTGTGAGATCCGGTTGAGCCTGCAGCATCATTGCTACCGCCCCCGCTACGACCGGGGCTGATACGCTCGTACCGCTCATTTTCATCATCTGTCTGTTAGGCAGCGGAAGATTGCCGGGAATATTAACATGCAGTTCGGGATACGCCGCAACGGATTCGAGCAGATCTAAGCGGAGCTGCAAAGTAAGATCTCAGCTCCGTTTTTATCTACTCTGTCCGCGTGATCCGCGTTCAGACCTTTGTTGGGGTTCTATTTTTAATTCGTTTTGTTTTGCACCCTATAGCTGCCGCGAGCGCGGACGGATACGTTTGGACGCAAAACTTTGACTCGTAGGTTATGCTGCGCAGCATCGCCGGTTTCCTCAGCCGGATAGAATCCAAGCCGATACTGAAACCGCAATTCTTCGACGATCGCGGCAAAGGTCTTTTTCAGCTTGCCGTCTTTGCTCGAGTAGAGCCGCCCGGCGGTTATGTCTGAGAGTTGTTGTAGAAAAGCCTCGGCAATGCGATTTTCCTGTTCGACACGTTCTTGCCGACGATCATCGCGGCGGTCGGGAAAGCCGATCGGTGGAAATCGCCCAAAAATGCCCCCGCCCCGTCGTCCGCGTGGAAATCCCCCAAACATTGGCCGTTGGGGACGATCGTCCGTTTTGAAAAACACTGTGTAGATAAGCGTATCGCTTTCCTCTAACCGGAAAAGCAGAGTCTCACGCGAAATGCGGCTCCCAAAATCTTTGCCGTCGGTCAGCAGAATGATCGCCTTGCGTCCGGTCAGCCCTTTGAATGCGGTGGTGATCGTGTCATAGACGGCATCCCGCAACGTCGTACCCGCTAGTTGTTTTGGGATCTCGGCCGATTTGATAGCGTTTTTGAGCTTTTCCTGATCGTTTGTGAGCGGGCTTAATGTGTGGGCGGCAAAGTCAAAACTCACGATCATGGCCCGGTCGGCGGGCGTGAGCAGCTTGATAAACGATTTGGCAGAGTCTTTAATATCGCCGAGCACGGGCCGTGTGCTCTGGCTGGTGTCGATCAGCAATGCGACATTAATAGGTTCTTCGGTTGCGGCAAAAAACTCGATATTTTGCTGCACCCCATCCTGAAAGATCTGAAAATCAGCCGCCGTCAGATTTGGTATATAACGGCCGTTGCGGTCGCTCACCGTCGTCGGTACACTGACGAGTTTGGTCTCGACCTTAATTGTTTCGTCAGGTACCTTTTCCTGGCAAAACGCGCAACCCACCCCGACAACTAGCGCCAAGCCGAGTAGTGCAATTAGCTTGTTAAGCATAAAAACTTTTCCGTACAAAACATTAGACGCTGATTTCGTTGCAAAAGTCGCACTTATCTATCCTTTTGTGATTTTCGTCACGTTTCTACCGTACTCGTAAGATTATCCTAAACAAATAGAATGACGGAATCACTTGGTTACCGGTGCGCCGGCCATATCGTTTTTGGATCACTGCACTGAAAAATGGGAGCATAGCTTATGGAATCCAACACTCTCGATCGCATCCAATTTGCATTTACTGTCACCTACCATTACCTCTTTCCAATGCTGACAATGGGGCTCGCTCCGATCATTGTTATCTTTAAGACGCTCGCAATCAGAAAAAATGATGAGCGTTGGAACGAAGTTGCGAGGTTTTGGGGCAAGATCTTTGGCATCACGTTTTTGTTTGGCGTCGTCACGGGTATCCCGATGGAGTTTCAGTTTGGGACCAACTGGGCCGTATTTTCAAAATACGCCGGTGGCGTGATCGGACAGACGTTGGCGATGGAAGGGACGTTTGCTTTTTTTCTTGAGTCTGCCTTCATTGGATTGTTTTTGTTTGGTGAAAAGCGGCTCGGGCAAAAATTGCATTGGTTGGCGGCGTTCCTTTTGTTTGTCGGAACATGGCTATCCGGTTGGTTCATCATCGCGACAAACGCGTGGATGCAGCACCCCGTGGGTTACGAAGTTGCCGCTGACGGCTCAGTCCAGCTCACCAGTTTTTGGGCGCTCGTCCTAAATCATTGGGCGATCTATCAGTATATGCACAACATGGGAGGAGCGGTTGTCGTCGGTGCGTTTGCAGTGTCAGCACTCGGAGCGTTTTACATACTTTCAAAACGCAAGATCGAATACGGCAAGATGTTTATGAAGGTCGGCGTTGTTGTCGGGTGCATAGCGAGCATCTGGATGCTCTTTCCCTCCGGTGACCGCCAAGGGAAAATGATCGCCGAACATCAACCCATTACGCTCGCCGCGATGGAAGGGCTCTACGACACAAAGGACGGTGCTCCGCTCGTCTTGATCGGTCAGCCTGATATGGAAAAACAACGGTTGGATAACGCCATACATATTCCCAATATGCTGAGCTTTATCACTTATCAGCGGTGGGACGCTAAGGTCCGGGGCCTAAACGAATTTCCAAAAGAAGACCATCCGACAAACGTTCCGCTGCTCTATTACAGTTTTCACATAATGGTTGGGCTTGGGACGATGTTCATCGCGATCATGTCGATCGCCGCAATATGGTTGTGGCGCGGATGGCTATTTAGTGCGAACTGGCTGCTCTGGATATTAATGCTCAGTTTTCCTCTGCCGTTTGTCGCAAATACCGTCGGCTGGATGGTGGCCGAGCTTGGCAGACAGCCGTGGCTGGTCTATGGCCTATTCCGGACAGAACACGGCCATTCGCCGATGGTTTCGGGTGGCAATGTGCTGTTCACGCTGCTCGGATTTGCCGGGATGTACACGATCCTGTCGCTGCTCTATATTTTCCTGATGCTGCGGCGCATTGATCAGGGTGCGGACGAACTGGGTCAGAGCATTCAGGCCGAAGCAAATTAAGGAGGACGAAATGGAAACAGTTTGGTTTGGGATAGTCGCGTTTATGTTAGTTTGTTATGTCGTCCTTGATGGTTTCGACATAGGAGCGGGGATCGTGCACTATTTTGTCGGACGTAATGCCAACGAACGTGCGGCTACCATCAGTGCGGTCGGCCCCGTTTGGGACGGTAACGAGGTATGGCTGCTTGCGACGGGCGGCACTCTTTATTTTGCTTTCCCGGCCCTATACTCATCGGGTTTTAGCGGATTTTATCTGCCACTGATAATGGTTCTCTGGCTGTTAATAATGCGTGCTGCCGGGATCGAATTGCGGCACCAACTCAACAATCCGCTATGGACGAGCTTTTGGGATTTTGTATTTTCGCTGGCTAGCATTTTGCTTGCGATATTTTTCGGAGCCGCTCTCGGTAACGTCGTCCGAGGGGTGCCGTTGGATGCCACCGGTTACTTTTTCGAACCGCTATTTACCGACTGGAGCACCACAGGGGCGACGGGGATCCTTGATTGGTTTACGGTGCTGTCGGGCGTTGTCGCGTTTGTTGCGTTGGGTGTTCACGGGGCAAATTACCTCGCGATAAAGACCGAGGGCGACATGAACACCCGCTCGCGAAAGTTCGTAAGCGTCGGCTGGTTTCTCCTCGTCCTCGTTACGATCGCTAGCCTCGCCGCTGTGCTCTATGTGCGGCCGCAGATCATGGATAATTATTACTATCTGCCGGTCGGTTGGCTGATCCCCGTCGGCGTGGTCGCATCGCTGGTAGCGATCAAATTTTTTAACACCACCGGAAATGACAAGGGGGCATTTCTCGCGTCGTCCGTTTATCTCGCGATGATGCTAGGCGGAGCCGTCTATGGACTTTATCCAAACGTCCTGCCCGCACTCGATCCGGCCCATAGCCTGACCGTTCACAACGCCAAAGCTGGCGCCTATGGCCTGAGCGTCGGGCTTATCTGGTGGCCGATCGGCATCATCATCGCTCTCGGCTATTTCACGTTTCTTTTCCGCACATTCAAAGGCAAGGTTGTGGTCGAGGAAAGTCATTAAGGGAACGCAGATTTAGACTCGATGTTTGGGCGGCCAAGTGCCGCCCCTTTTTTGCGCGATAAATTAAACTTTGTATCATAAAGTTCTTGACAGACGATACTACTTGATATATCTTTGCTTTACTATGGCGAAAACAAACGCGATGCCAAAAGATGATAGAGAGACCGGCAACCCCGTAAATATCGGCGACCGTGCGATCGACAACCTCGAATTTATCCGCGAGACGATGGAACGCTCGACGCATTTTACGGCCGTTCCCGGTTATGGCGGGATGCTGATGGGCGTGACGGCGCTGGTTGCTGCGTATATAGCAAGCACGCAAGTCTATCTGGTCGAATCGCTGTGGACCTGGTTTATCGAAGCGTGTCTTGCTTTTGCTATCGGCCTGCTGGCGATGTGGCAAAAGTCGAAGATAGCAGGCCAATCGCTTCTCTCCGCGCCTTCAAAAAAGTTTGCGTTAAGTTTTGCACCGCCGCTTGTTGCGGGCGTTATCGCCGTACTTGGGTTGTGGAAGTATGGCCACTATTACCAAATGGCGCCCGTCTGCATGCTGGCATACGGCGCAGCGGTCGCTTGTGGCGGAGCTTTTTCGGTTCGCGTTATTCCGGTAATGGGCTGGTGTTTTATGGTGCTCGGTGCCATCGCGTTTGCGCTGCCTGTAAGTTACGGAAGCCTGATGATGGGGCTGAGCTTTGGCGGACTACACATTATTTTCGGCGCGATCATCGCCCGACGTTACGGCGGATAGGAGTTTATGCCCACGAAATACGCGAAAGGCACTAAACAAGAGTCTTGTGATTTCGTGTACTTAGTGTGTTTCGCGGGCAAACAATTTTATGGCAAAGAATCTAGCAATTAATAAAAACGAAGTCCAGCAAGGGCTGCACGTTGCCCGTGCGGCGGAGCAGGTCTCAAATGATCTCGACAAGGTCATTCATGAGCGGATGCGTCTCGGCATCATCTCGGCTCTTGCGGCAAACGACAAGCTAAGCTTTACCGAGCTCAAAAACCTGCTCGCGACATCCGACGGCAACATCAGCGTTCACGCCCGCAAGCTCGAAGAGGCCGGCTATCTGACCTGCGAGAAATCGTTCAAAGGCCGCATGCCGCTGACCGAATTTAAGATCACAAAAGACGGCCGCACGGCACTCGCGAAATATCTCGATCATATGGAAGCGCTGATAAAGGCGATGAAGGGGGGTGTCTAAATTATGGATACATCCACGCCAGCAATTAACAAAGTACTTTTCGCAGTGTGCGGCTTCTCTTTTGCGGTCCCATCGTTGTTTTTCGCCTATTACACAGTGAGGCTGATCTATCTCAATCTAACGATGGAAAACGCTGCTGCACACAGATCGGGCGGGATGTTGATTGGGGCGGTAGTATTCCCGCTTGCCGCCCTTATTTTTGGATACATAAGTTGGCTATTTTTTAGAAAGGTTTTTGAGACGAAATGAACGGACGTACAAGACCAGGTTTAGAGATCTTATTAGTCGCCGCGATACTCGGTGTTTGCGGTGACTTATTTTTACGAGTTACGCCTTGGGGGTTGAATGTTCTGTTGTTCAATCTGGCGTTTGCGGGCGGCACGTTTGCGATGCTTTGGCGGCATGCGCGTGAGCGTTTGACGGTGCAGACGTACGCGCTGATCGGGGCGCTCGTCTTTTTTGCGTCGATGTTTGTTTGGCGTGATGCGATCGAGCTGCGGGTGGCTGATACGTTCGCGATCATAGTGATACTTGGCGTGCTGTTTCTGCCAACGCTGCAGATCACGGCGAAAGTTGCGGGCGCATTGCAATATGCGATAAGTATCGTTTGGGCGGGACTGAATTCAATGTTTGGTCCCATCGCTCTGCTCGCAAGCGACATAAACTGGGGCGAATTTCCGATGACCGGTTGGCGAAAACACGCTGTGGCAGTATTTCGTAGCGTGTTGATCGCAACGCCCTTGATACTCATTTTCGGAGCTCTGTTTATGGCCGCAGACGCGGTCTATGACGGATGGGTGCGAAACATGCTCAATGTCGATTTTGAGACGATCTTTTCGCACGGGGCGTTGTTCATGGTGTTCGCGTGGCTGACGGCGGGCTATTTTCGCGGGGCGATCTTTGCCAGTGCCGGTGCCGTCGCTGAGCCTCTGATATCGATCGTCGATGCGGCCGCCGAACGAACGGATGAAAGCAAAGTTGACCAATTTCGTGCCGAATCCGGCGAGCATCCGGTCGTCCTACCTGATAACAAAACCGTTGTCGAGCATATCAATAGCCCCGATGCTCCAAATGTTAAAAACAAAACTGAAACGGACTCTCAGCCATCAGAGAATGAAACTTCTGAAAAGAAAACCGCCTGGTCGTGGGCCAATATTGATAACTCAATCGTTCCCGGATTTACGCTCGGCACGGTCGAGATCGCGGTCATTTTGGGGCTAGTGAATTTGCTATTCCTGAGTTTTGTGATCTTTCAGGTGCCGTATCTTTTTGGCGGGATGGACCTCGTCCAAAACACGCCTGATTTCAAACTTGCAAATTACGCTCGGCGCGGGTTTGGCGAACTCGTCGCCGTGTCCGCTCTCGTTCTGCCGATGCTGCTTGCTTCGCACTGGCTCATCCGCAAAGAGGCCCGAGCGGCACATAATTTATTTCGGGTCCTCGCCGGAGTTCAGATCGGCTTGCTATTTGTCATTATGGCGTCTGCCGTCCAGCGTCTCGTGCTGCTGACCGGCAATCTCGGCTATGGGATGACGACCGTCCGGCTGTATCCGATGATCTTTATGACGTGGCTCGCGATAGTGTTTGTGTTGTTTGGAGCGACGGTGCTTCGCGGGGCGAGGCAGCATTTTGCGTGGGCTGCACTCTGGTCGGCGTTTCTTGTCCTCGGAGCAACGCACGTTTTGAATCCTGATGCCTTTATCGTCAAGACAAACATCGCCCTTGCCGAGCAGGGACGCGAATTTGACGCGAGCTACAATTCAGAACTAAGCGACGATGCATTGCCGGTGCTGATGAATTCGTTTGAAACCTTAAATGCTGAGGCTCAGCAAACGACGATCAATCGGATCGCGAGACGTTACTGCCAAAAGCAAAACGAGGGTGACCTACGAAGCTGGAACTATTCACGCTCTAGGGCATCCACAATTTTGAATTCTAATCAGGCATTGGTAAGCGAGATCGGCAGTTGCGACCGAGAGCACCTTAAACCCAGAAGCTACGAAGAGGATTAGGATAATTTTCTTGCTTTTCACACGCTGACTTCGTAGCATTAAGACGCGCCACCCTTTGTATCCGGTACGCGTCTTATTTTCATTTACACCACGACAACATGTCTCAAGATCTACGCCCTAAACGTGACCTGATCCGCGAATACCTGACGTATTGCCGCGTTGAGAAGGGGCTTGCGGCAAATTCGATAGACAGCTACGGTACCGACCTCGAACGTCTGAGCATCTGGGCGGACAAGAACGATCTCGAGTTGTTAACGCTTACGCGACAGGACCTGCGCGAGTGGCTGATCGATCTTGGAGCAGAGCGGTTGTCGGAAAACTCGAAACGGCGGCTGATCAGTGCGGTACGCGGGTTTTATAAGTTTTTGATGTTTGACGGGCACGTTAACAAAAATCCGGCAGAGGATCTCGTCGCTCCGCAAAAGGGCGTGTATCTGCCGCGATTTTTGAATCAGAGCGAGATCGAGATGCTACTGCGGACACCGGATACATCGACCGAAACAGGGCTCCGTGACCGGGCAATTCTGGAATTGATGTATGCGTCAGGCCTGCGTGTTTCTGAGGCCGTGAGCTTAAGAACAAATGATGTCGATATTGATTCGGGTATTGTGACGGCGACCGGAAAGGGAAATAAGACACGCCGCGTTCCCGTCGGGGCAAGCGCCGTCGAGTGGCTCAAAAGTTATCTCTCCGCCCGGCGAAGGATCGAAAATATCGAGATCGACAATATGTTTGTCACGCCCACAGGCTCTCCTATCAACCGGCAGACGATCCATGCGTTCATTGTCGAATATGCAGAGAAATGCGGACTCGAAGGCGTTTCACCTCACACGCTGAGACATTCGTTTGCGACGCATCTTGTCCAAAACAACGCTGATATCCGCTCGGTCCAGCAGATGCTCGGCCACGCCGATATCTCGACGACGCAGATATATACGCACATTACCAGCACCCAGCTAAAAAGAAACTACGATCGGTTTCATCCGCGAGCCGGCGCTAAATAGCGCAAAAACGTGCACTTACGCGCTTGCATGTTGTAAAACCCTTAGCTATTATTAAGAATTTGCTAATTGGCTCTAATTGCCGATTACTGCATCAAGAAAGATCACGCATGGGTGGTCGAGCGGTCAAAGGCAACGGGCTGTAAACCCGTCGGATTAAT
>CAZIZR010000037.1:0-13529 GCA_964543865.1 uncultured Chloracidobacterium sp. | reverse complement strand
TCATAGCGGCCCTGTACGATAACGGTCGGCAGATGGCGGATCTTATCGACATTTTCGAGCAGATAATTCTCCGTGGGAAAGAACGAGTTGTTCATAAAATAATGACACTCGATACGGGCGAGGCTCAGTGCCTCGTGCGCGCCTTCCCAGTGGTTCATCAGGTCTTCGCTCGGATAGAGTTTTGAGGTCGAGCCTTCCCACACGCTCCACGCACGAGCGGCTGAAAGACGGACCTGTTCGTCATCGCTGGTAAGCCGTTTGTGGTAGGCAGTGATAAAATCGCCGCGTTCGTCCTCAGGTATCTCGTCGCGGTAGCGTTCCCAAAAATCAGGAAAGATCTCAGACGCACCGTATTGATAGAACCACTGCAGCTCTTTTTTGCGCGTCAAAAATATCCCGCGGAGCACCAGCCCTAAACACCTGTTCGGATGCGTGACCGCGTATGCAAGGCTTAGCGTGCTGCCCCACGAACCGCCGAATACATACCATTTATCGACGCCAAACTTTTCACGCAGCGTTTCGATGTCTGCGATAAGATCCCAGGTCGTATTACCCTCAAGTTCAGCGTGCGGCGTCGAATTGCCCGAACCGCGTTGATCAAATAATACGACCTGATAAACCGCCGGATCGAAATATTGCCGATACATCGGTATCAGCCCGCCGCCGGGCCCGCCGTGCAAAAAGACCACGGGAACGCCGTCAGGATTTCCAACGCGCTCGTAATAGATCGTGTGGATATCGGAAACGGCAAGCATGCCGCTGTCAAAAGGTTCGATCTCAGGATAAAGTGTTGCCATAAATTTGATAATACGCCAATGGTGTCAGTAGCCCAAGCGTGAGCGCGGGCTATATCTATTAATAGTGCGGCCCTTCCTTACGGTCGGGCTACGGACAGAAAGTTGTCATGCCAAAGCTGAAACACGAGCATCGTCCATAACTGTTTATGGTGGCTTGCGGTGCCGCGTTCGTGTTCGGTAATTAGCATTTGGACGTATTCGGCATTAAAAAGGCCTTGATCTTTTAACCGGGATGGTGACAGTAGATCATGCATCAGCGGATTGAGACGGCCCTTTAGCCACTCGGCGACAGGTATGCCAAAGCCTTTTTTGGGTCGGTGCAGGATATCTGCGGGCAGCAGATCTGCCATCGCAGTCTTTAGGATGTGCTTGCCGCTTTTGCCGTTGAGTTTATATGCAAGCGGTAGCGACGCGGCAAATTGTCCGACACGCGGATCGAGAAACGGTGCACGTGTTTCGAGACTGACGGCCATTGCCGCACGATCGACCTTGGTCAAAATATCCTCGGCCATGTAGTAATTTATGTCGAGAAACTGCATCTGCTCGATCTCGGTCGTCGCATCACACAACGCCAACAGATCACGAGGCCCGCGATAGATATCGCCGTCGCTTGCGGCAAGTATCTCAGACGTTAGCAGTTGGCTTTGCTCATCGAGGCTAAACGAACCGAACCAAGAATGATGCCGTTCGACGGTGTCGAGATTTGCCCCGCGAACAAAGCGTTTTGCTTTGTAATCGAACGACATATTTTTTGTCGAAACAGGTAGGCGTTTGACGACTGGTTCGATCAGGCCTTTGCGAAGAAAAGCCGGAACTTTTCTGTATTTTGCCGCAACCGTATGGGCGTAATACATTGGGTAACCCGCAAAAAGCTCGTCGCCGCCGTCGCCGCCGAGAGCGACCGTAACGTGCTTTCGCACAAATTGCGACAGCAGAAATGTCGGTATCAGCGAACCATCCGAGAGGGGTTCGTCGAGCCATGTGCCTATGTCAGATATCAGATCACCGGCTGTATTGGCATTCAAAATTTCTTCGTAATGTTCGGTATCTAAATGCTTTGCGACCCTGCGAGCATGCTTTGATTCGTCAAATGAATCTTCTTCGAAACCGATCGAAAATGTTTTGACGCGGGTCGTAGCATGCTTTGTAGCAAATGCCGCGACCGTAGATGAATCGATGCCGCCGGACAGCAAAATACCAAGGGGCACGTCGGACACGAGCCGCATTCGGACAGCGTCGGAGAGTAGGTCGCGGAGTTCGGCGGCAGACGAATCAAGAGAACCACCCCGTCCGCCCAAAGCCGCGTCCACCCCTCCTTCGTAAGGAGGGGAGCCGGATTTGGACCAACTCATATTCCAATAACGCCGCGTTTTTACCCCGCCGTTTTCGACGACCATAATGTGCGACGCGGACAGCTTAGAGATGCCTTTGTAGATCGACATTGGGGCCGGGACGTAATCGTATGAAAGGTAATGGCGAAGGGCGTCGGTGTCGAGTTCGGCGTTGACAGACGGATGGGCGAGCATCGCTTTGGGTTCGGATGCGTAGATCAGCTTTCCGTCAAAAACGCCGTAATACAAAGGCTTTTCGCCAAAACGGTCGCGGGCTATGACGAGCTTTTTCTTACGCGTATCCCACAGCGTGAACGCGTACATGCCGTTGAGATGATCGACCAACGTCTCACCGTACTCTTCGTAAAGGTGCGGCAGTATTTCAGTGTCGGACTTGGTTACGAATTTGTGGCCTTTTTTTTCAAGTTCATCGCGCACCTCACGATAGTTATACAGCTCGCCGTTCATCATTACGACAACACTTTTATCGCAATTAAAAACTGGCTGGTCGCCGGTGTGCAGATCAATGACCGACAGCCGCCGCATGCCCAGAGCAACGGCATCATCCATCCAGATGCCCTCGCTATTCGGCCCGCGATGCACGATCCGCTCGCACATTGCGTGCAGAATGGGCTCGCTATGGTTTTCGTTCGTTGGTTTTAGGTTGATCCAACCGGTGATACCGCACATTGGCTAGAATCCTATTTTTTCGCGCACGGCATAGATCGCCTTGTCCTGTGACTCGTGATAGGTGCGGACGAGCAACTCGGCGAGCAGGCCCATCAGGAAAAACTGAAACGAAATCGCGAGCATAACGACGGTTATGACCGGCAGCGGCGTCAATATGAACGACGTGCCCTCAAACTTAAGGACGATCGCCCAGATGCCGGCAACCATCGACAGCAGAAACGCGATCATGCCAAACATACCGAAAACATAGATCGGCTTTGTCTGATATGACGCCATAAATTTGATCGTCATCAGGTCAAAAACGACCTTGATGGTGCGGGAGATGCCGTATTTTGACTTGCCCATCGTGCGGGCGTGATGATCGACCGGGATCTCGGCGACACGCGCACCGGCCCAACTTGCGTAGATGGGGATAAAGCGGTGCATCTCGCCGTACAGCTTTACATCCTGTATCACGTCGCGGCGATATGCCTTGAGCGAACAACCATAATCGTGCAGTTTTACACCGCCGATCCAAGAGATAATGCGATTAGCGATCTGCGACGGTATCTTGCGCGAGATGAGCTTGTCCTGACGGTTCTTTCGCCAGCCGGAAACGACATCGTAGCCTTCGTTAAGCTTGTCCAAAAGCCGCGAAATATCTGCGGGGTCATTTTGCAGATCGGCGTCCATTGGAATTAGAATATCGCCCTTGGCAGCGTCGATACCAGCCGACATCGCCGCTGTCTGGCCGTAATTGCGTCGGAGAGAAACTACACGGACGCGCTCATCCGCCGCCGCTAATTCTTTTAATATCTCCAAACTCTTATCCGTTGAACCATCATCAACAAAGATGACCTCGGCTCTTTTCCCAAGCGCATCCAGCGCCGCCGCGATCTTTGCGTGCATCGGCCGCAGGTTATCTTCCTCGTCCAAGACGGGAAGAAATAGCGAAAGTTCCGGTGTCGGTATAGCTATATTCTCTATTTGAGCCATTAACAGTTTGATATCAGATGACCTGCAAGATCTCGTTCAATTGCTTACGTTCTATGTTTGGCACCATGGCATTGTCAGCAGGAAACCCGACCGGAATTAGAACGAACGGGATCTCATTCTTTGGCCTGCCAAGTATCTCCTGCAAGAATTTCATCGGCGAAGGCGTATGTGTCAGCGTTGCAAGCCCCATTGTATGCAAAGCGGCGAGTAGAAGCCCGACCGCGATGCCTACAGATTCCTGTGAATAGTACGTCGGTTCGGATTCACCGTTTTCTTCGACCGAATTAATGCGGAAAACGACGATCAAATACGGAGCGATCTCGAGGAACGGTTTGTGCTCATCAGTCCCGAGCACCTCCAACCGACGGAGCCATTTTTCGCTCATTCGACCATGATAGCTCTCGTATTCTTCGCGTTCGGCAGCTTCGCGGATGCGGCGTTTGACCTCAGCATCCCGAACAACAACGAACCGCCATGGCTGCATATTAGCTCCCGAAGGTGCGGTTCCCGCAGCAGCTATGGCAAGTTCGATCAACTCAAGCGGCACCTCACGGCTACTGAAGTCGCGAACCGTACGACGTCTAACCATCGTCTCAAAAAATTGATGTGCGCATTCGATCTGCTTCGATTCGTCGATCCAGACAAATTCGAGCGGTTTCAAGTTGGCCATTATGTCACCAAAACCCTGCCGCAATTGTAGCGCAATAGGCTTACTCTGGCTTTTGCGCTACAACAACGATCGAAACGCCGATCGGGAAATTAAAATGCTTTAGCCAAAAACGTTCGGCGGCGAACAGCTTGCCCAGCGGGCCGTTCAAGCCGGAGATGGTGATGTTATTTTCCGACTCGGGTTTGATACCGGTAAGTTTCATGATCGTCCGCCCGGCTAAGATCGGAGCGAAAAATGTCCAGTTTGCGTATGTCGCCCGTTCGACCGTGTAACCGGCAGTTTGGAGCCGTTCGACGATCTGTTTTTTGGTGTAACGAATTCGGTGATTCGAAATGTCGTCCTGCACACCCCACAGCCACATAAACGCGGGAACAAAGATCAGCGAATATCCGCCGCTTTTCGTCACCCGATACATCTCTTTAAGTCCAGCAATATCATCATCAAGATGCTCGACCACGTCGAGGGCCGTGGTTAATTCAAATGTCTCGTCATCATACGGAAGAGTTTCGGCCTGTCCTTTTTGAACTTTTAGTCCCTTACGCCGGCAAAACTCCAGAGCGTCATCCGAAACGTCAACGCCCTCGGCATCGCCGTATTGCGACAGCATCTCGATATTTGCTCCGGTTCCGCAGCCGACATCGAGAATGCGGAGAGAACCACCCCGTCCGCCCAAGGCGGCGTCCACCCCTCCTTCGTAAGGAGGGGAGCCTATTTCAGAGCAGATCGGTTTTAGAAAACTCTCGAGGATCGCGCGGCGGCCAACAAACCACCAATGCGAGCCCTCGACCTCGTCCATGATGGCGTATGTGTGCTGCTGCATTTCCTGCGGTAACGCTGCGTTCATATCGCTATTATACCCTCAACCCCATCATCTCGCTTGCGAGCGAACCGGGGTTTCCCGTCAGGTCAAGCCCGTAGCTCTCGTTCAACCTTTTCATGATGCCATCGTCGCTCACCTCACATTTACTGCCTTCTTGACACAGGATCATTAACTGCAAGCCCTCGTCAAGAAAGTCTTGCTGGTCACGGCAAAGCATATAATCGCCAGCGGTTTTGTGTGCCTCCCACTCAAGCTCATAGAGCGTCGGGTTAAAAATGCCGATCGGATTCATATCGGCATTAGAAAGGCTCTCGATAGTTTGGGCGAAATCGTATGCGTGACGGCCTTCGTGAACAAATGTCCCTTCGCAGCCGCGTTGTCCGCCGGTGTCGATCGTTTCTTCGGCAATCGCGATGTAGATCTCACCCAGAGCCTCGCGAAGACTTAACCTTTCGGACGCAAGTTTGTAATTGGTCTTGACCGAATTGATCACTCCCGTAATGCCAGACGCATTGATCTTGCTAACCGGCAGCACCTGAACAAGCAGCTCGGATTCGATGATCTCGTTCATCATGTGGCGATGAAAATCATTGCCCTTAGCGACGATCGTCTCAAACGCATCCTCGACCGACTTGCGGTATTTTTTGTCTATGCCCTTATCAAATCTCATAGGAATTTTCACCACAGATGAACACTATGTACACAGAAATATAATGAGCTATCTAATATTTAGATCTGTTCTTCATCAGTGTTATTTGTGTTCATCTGTGGCTAAACAACTCGGCCAAAGCCGCACCAGCTATTTTCATTATGCCACGTTATCTTAACGTCTTCGGCGGCGATCTCGTTCCACCAGCCGGCAAAATCGTCCTTTGCGATGTAAAACGCCGTCGGAGCGACTAGATGATCGAATACGATATTGTGCTGCTCGCGCCAGCCAAAAGTCCCGAGGTGATTGAGATATTCGTTGTAAAACAGGTAGTTTGCGATCGGTTTGGCAAACGAATTTAGCGGCCGGTAGATAAGCTTTGTCGTCAGGAATACGCTCAGGGTCGGCAATTTTGATAGCTGGTACAGCGCGGGCTGCGATATTTGCGACGTAAAACCCGTGCGTACAGGATCGACAAAACGCGTGATCCACTCGTTGTTCTCTGCGCCGTAAACCCAAGCCGATAGGTGTCCACCGCTTATTACCTTTCCCGCAAGCGAAAGAAATGCCTTTTTTGGATCGGGCGTGTGATGCAAAACGCCGACGCTGAATGCATAATCAAATGCCTTTTTTAACGGTAGTTTAAATATGTCGCATTGGATAACGTGCGCGTTGGGCATATTGCGTGTCAATGCGAACGCTGATTCGACGCCGTCGCCAAGGTCGATACCGACAACCTCTTTTGCGCCCCATTCGGCGGCAAGTTTTGTATGACGACCCTTGCCGCAGCCGCCTTCGAGAACGACTTTTCCTTCAAAAAAATCCTTCGTTACTGGCTGTAGCCACCCGAGAAATTGCTCGTTGTATTTTGGGTCTTCTTGAGTAAAATTGGTCCATTGCCAGCCAAAATTTTCAGCGGTCGCAGCTTTGTCTTCCTCGATCTTACCGAGGTCGGCAAAACGCGGTACGCCGCGAATAACCTTGTATTCGCGGTCGCATTTTTTACAGGTCAGCACGCCGTCGATGATCTCTTTATCATCGTATTTTGTTGCAACGGCGAGCAAAATATCACCGCCGCAGGTCGGGCATGCGAGTAAGTCAAGTAATTTCTCTTTCATAAGAATCTAGCCACGAATTACACGAATGACACGAATGATTGAAAGCCTCCTTATTCGTGAAATTCGTGAAATTCGTGGCTAAATCATCCTCTTCTTAAATTCCTCGTACTCAGCAAACGGGAACGGCTGGTGCCAGTTAGCTTCAAATTCGTCCGTTTCACGGTCCGCATAAAGCTGTTCAAATGTAGTCGCAAAAGCCCTGAATACATTCTCCGCTATATCGAGGTGCGTAAAAACCATCTCGCGTTCGGCAAACGAACGGTCGTCGGTCGGGTACTGATAGATCTGCAGCAGCATCTTGTCGCCCTCGCGGACAAAGCGAAAATCAAACTCCTCAGGGTCGCGGTTCCATTTTAGAGTGCGTTCACGCGGGGCGGGCGATTCCGACATCAGGTCGGTCAAGATCGACATCAATTCAGGCAGAGCAGAAGCGTGCGGAGCGTGAGCCGTCGTCGTGTGAAATTTTGACGCGCCATCGTCAAAACCGATCGACATCCATCCGCATTGCGGGCTGTTAAAACTGACCTCAAGTTTCCCCGACATAAGCTATTTATGGTAACTTTTAGAGAATTAATCCACAAACCTACGATGCGGCAATACCACGATCTACTAAAGCATATTCTCGAAACCGGCGTCCGACATGAGGACCGCACCGGGACGGGCACGATATCGATGTTTGGCTATCAGACGCGTTTTAACTTGCGCGAAGGTTTTCCGATCGTGACGACAAAACGTGTGCCGTTTCGCTGGGTAGCCGAAGAGCTATTTTGGTTTTTGAGCGGCTCGACTGATGAAAAAGAACTAAATGCACGCGGCGTCGATATCTGGGCGGAATGGGCAACCGGTGAGCAAACGGCTCGATTTGGGCGTAAAGAGGGCGACCTCGGGCCGGTTTATGGTTATCTATGGCGTTCGTTTGGCGGGGAATATCCGCAAATAAATGGCATCGATCAGATCGCGCGGTTGATACGTGAGATTACCGAAAACCCTAATTCGCGTCGATTGCTTGTGTCGGGCTGGGATCCGCGGGTGTGCGACGATGTTGCTCTGCCGCCTTGTCATACATTGTTTCAGTTCAAGGTCGAAAATGGCACGACCCTGCATTGCCAACTATACCAACGCTCGGCAGACGCCTTCCTCGGTGTGCCGTTCAATATCAGCAGCTACGCCTTGCTGACTCACCTCGTCGCTCACGTCTGCGGGCTGGAGATCGGTGATTTTGTACACACTTTTGGCGATCTACACATTTACAGTAACCACCTGGAACAAGTAGATGAACTGCTCTCACGCGAACCGATGGAGCTGCCTAAATTGGAATTTGTCGATGCTGATGATCTAAAAGGGCTCGACGGACTGCTCAATTTTAAATTTGAAAATTTGAAATTAGAGAATTATCAGTCGTGGGGAAAGATCGCGGCTCCGGTGGCGGTCTAGATCATTTTACCTTCAGCGTAGTTTTTGCAAAATACTCAGTAAAATTGCCGTTGTGGACTAAGGACTCGCGTTTGCCCCACGAGATGATATACACGCTATAGGTACCCGCGGGCAGCTTGAAATTGTCACCAACGGTCGCGTATTTGCGGTATGAGGGATCCATTTGCTGCTGGTATTCGTTGATAAACGCGATATCTTTGCCGTCAGAGCCTTGTTTGTGAAAGACGATGCCGATGAAATTGACGCCGACCGGCACCGTATTTACAAAGAGCACATTAAAATTTGTGTTTGCCGCCCATTCGGCAGATTCACCGACGCATTTCCAGTCGTCATCGATCTCTTTACAGACACTCACCGTACCCGATGGCGTGCCGGATTTTTGAGCGTGTGCACCGGTCGCAATCAGTGTTAAGAAAATTGCCGATACGATGAATAAGCGAACAAGCCTCTGCAAAAACATATGATCTGTCCTCCGTGAAATACCTAAGATATTATCCCGAGTGTCAGATAGCGTCAATAAAAAGCAGGCGGTAAGCCTATTTTACGGTTGCAGGTTGAAAGGTCTTTGTGCGGAGTGTTATGCCTTCGTCGCCGATGAGCAGCAGACGTCGGGCGTCATAGCTCGAGGCGTTTGCTGGGGTGTACGAGAGTAAATAGCGGTTTTTGCGAAGCTCGTCGCAGATAAACTTTGCGGCGGTTGACGCTTCTTCAAAAGGGAAAACCTGGCCGCCGGTTTCCTCAGCGATCTGGTTCATTATGACCTTCGCTTTTGGCTGGTCGCGGCGGTATGCTCCTCCTGAGCGATCCGGGATCTGCAGCGAATAGACTGTTACATTTTGCTCTTGTAGGTCGTTAAGCATCTTGTCATACGGCGTCTTACTGCCTCGGTCGAGGCCATCGCTAATTAGTATAAGAGCCGTTTTTCGCGTGGCCGGCATCAGCGGCAAGATCACTTCTTTGAGAGATGAATTGACCGCGTCAAACAGATACGGATTACCCTTTTTTCGAAGAGTGCCAAGCGACACCTCCATCTTTTTCGCGTCGTCCGTCCATTCCTGAATGATCTCGGCGTGCGTGTCATATGCGAGTACAAATAGCTGGTCGCCCTCAAATATCTCGTACGCAAATTCCATCACGGCCTTTTTCATTGCTTCGACAGATATTTGCAGCGTCTGCGAGTTGTCGATGAGAATGACTATCTTGGATGGGCTTGGGTCGTAGCTAAAATTTTTGATCTTTTGCTCGATGCCGTTTTCAAAGAGATTAAGGTTTTCGGGTCGGATAATGTCGGTTTTCTTGTCTTGTCGCGTAGCAACAACTGATAGTGTAGTTCCGGCTATCGCCGCGTCTCCGCGTGAGCTGTGCCGCGATTGCGCCGAAACACCGCCCGTGATAATTAAGGTGCAAAGTGCTGCAAATAAATATGTTATGCGGCGGAGGGTCATTTTTTATCCGGCTTTGTAGTTGCTGAAACTGTTTCGCTTGCAGGTTTTGATGCAGTATCGGGCTTTAGCGTTGATTCGCTTGACGAACTTTTTTCCGTTTTCCCTTTTTTCCCGGCGTAGTCGGTCACATACCAACCCTCGCCCTTGAACTGAAAACCCGAGAGCGACCATTGTTTTTCGAGCTTTCCGTGACATTTTTCGCAAGCCGTCAGCGGAGCGTCCGACACACTTTGACGCACCTCGATATGCAGGCCGCATTGCTGACATTTGTATTCGTAAATAGGCATAAAAACTCAAACTCGCATCAAAGAAATCTCATCTAACATTATAATCCATAAATCCAGAACGGGTAATATGGCGAATTACTAAGCGACAGTCATCAGGAGGGTTTATGAAAAATATTTCTCTTTCTATTACGTTAACGGTTTGGGCAGGAATTCTTTTTGCGGGCTCAATAGTTGCACAATCAACCGCTAAACCGGAATTGTCGCCGATCAACGGGATCAACCTTGAACGTTATGCGGGACGTTGGTACGAGATCGCAAAATATCCTAATCGTTTTCAAAAACAGTGCGTTGCCAATACGACAGCAAATTACACCGTCAAAAAAAATGGCCGCATCGAGGTGCTGAATGAATGCGTAAGGAAAGACGGCACAAGTGTGAAAGCGATTGGCGAGGCAAAGGTTGGCGACAAATCGAATAACGCGAAACTCAAGGTGCGGTTTGCTCCCGGGTTTATATCATTTCTTCCGTTCGTATGGGCGAATTATTGGGTGATCGATATCGCCCCTGACTATAGCTATAGCGTCATTGGTGAACCCGGTCGGAATTATTTTTGGATCCTGAGCAGATCACCTGAAATGAATACGGCGACTTATCAAACAATTCTAAGGCGAGCTGAAACAATGGGTTTTGACCCAAACCGCGTTGAAAAAACCCCTCAGAATGCGGAGATCCTGAAGGGTTCGGTGCAAACAAAAAATTGATGCTTACGCCGCCGTTGCCGACCCGTTTTCATGTTCGGCGAGAAATCGTTCGGCGTCTATCGCGGCCATACAACCCGTTCCTGCGGCGGTTATCGCCTGACGGTAATACGCATCCTGAGCATCGCCGCAGGCAAAAACACCGTCAATATTGGTCCGCATTGTTTTGCCCTCAGTGATAAGGTAGCCGACCTCGTCCATATCCAAAACCCCTTTGAACAGACCGGTGTTCGGTTGATGGCCGATCGCGATAAAAACACCTTGCGTCGGAAACACAGTTTCCTCTCCGCTTTCGCTGTTATAAAGATTGACGCTCTCAACGCCGGCTTCTTTGGTGCCGTTGATCGAACGGACCTCGGTATTCCACAAGACGTCGATCTTGTCGTGGGCGAGCACACGGTCCTGCATTATCTTGGAGGCACGAAACTCGTGACGGCGATGGACGAGCGTAACTCTGGATGCAAATTTTGTCAGAAACAGAGCCTCTTCCATCGCGGTATCGCCGCCGCCAACAACAACGATCGGACGGTCGCGGAAAAAGAATCCGTCGCACGTCGCACACGCCGAAACACCGTTACCGCCAAGACCCTCGGGCACCGGAGCTTCACCCGGAATCCCGAGCCATTTTGCAGACGCACCGGTCGAGACTATAAGCGTGTCGGCTTTGATAATGGTCGTTATTTCGGTGCTGTCTTCACTGTCTTTGCCGTAAAGCGTAAATGGCCGCTGCGTGAGATCGACGCTGTCGATCCATATATTGATGATCTCGGTGCCAAATCGCAAGGCTTGCTCGCGAAACTCGTCCATCAGGATCGGCCCCATTATCCCTTTGGAAAATCCCGGATAATTTTCGACATCGGTCGTGATAGTAAGCTGTCCGCCGGGCTGCGGGCCGTCGATGACAAGCGGCGCGAGTTGAGCACGTCCGGCATAGACGGCGGCCGTCAAACCTGCGGGGCCCGAGCCTAGTATCACGACTTTGCGATGTATTTGCTTTTCGCTCATAGATTCTTAGCGGCGTTTGCGTCAAAAGATGCTTTGGATTTCGCCTTTGCTTATAGTATAACTATCGTCTAACAGGTTCGTCTAATAGAATTAGTTGCAGATCGAGGCTCTATGGGTCGGTCGGATTTTTACCCCTTCCACAATTTGTTTGCAGACGGTAACGGTAACACGTTAAAGGGTTTCGTGTTATCATAATTCTTAGATTTCGCGGTTCGAAACCCATTTTAAGGAAACAGCGATGAGCTCCATTCAACCTCATTTTGAGGAAAAAAGGTTTGCCCTGAGAATGGCACTCCGTCTGCCGATAGTCGTATCGGGCCGGACCGAGGACGGCGCGACGTGGAGCGAACCGACCGAAACCGACGATATCTCAACTCTCGGAGCACTTTTCCAACTAAATCAACCCATCGCAAACGGCGACAGTCTGTATATTCGCTCGCACCGGCCAAACGGCGTTCCGGTCGAGGTCAAGGCTCAGGTCGTCCGCGTATTGCCGGCAAGCTACGGAACACATCGCATCGGCGTCGCGATCGAGGAACCAAAAGAGAGCTGGCTACGCCTGTTTGTGGCATGGATCGCCGATGACAATATCGTCGAGGGCGTGAACGAATGAGAAAGCGAAAATGTCGGAAAGTGAAAATGTGAACAAGTAGTGTGGCCACAAACATACTTTCTTACTTTTTCACCTTTCCACTTTTTCACTTTTTACCTTTATATGTACGAAACTATCACTCTCGAACGTCGCGGAAAAGTAGCCGTCCTGACCATCAACCGTCCCGATAAACTCAATGCACTAAGTTCGCAGGTTCACGCCGAGGGCGTTGCTGCTCTCGATGAGCTTCGTACTGATGATAGTGTTCGCGTGCTGGTGATAACCGGTGCCGGAGAAAAGGCGTTTATCGCCGGAGCCGACATCAGCGAATTCGAGGGCCAGACGCCGGTCACACAGCGAAATGCTTTTCACGAACGCTCATTTTTTAATTCGATAGATACGTTTCCAAAACCCGTCATTGCCATGGTCAACGGATTTTGCCTTGGCGGTGGTAACGAGCTGGCGATGGCCTGCGACATAAGGATGGCGAGTGAGAATGCGCGTTTTTCGCAACCTGAGATCAATCTCGGCATCATGTGCGGCGGCGGCGGCACACAGCGTCTGCCGCGTCTCATCGGCGAAGGCAGGGCAATGGAAATGGCTTTGACAGGCGATATGATCGACGCGGCAACTGCCGAGCGGTTTGGGCTGGTAAATCATGTATTTCCTGTCGATCAACTCGAGGCCGAGACGATGAAGCTCGCCGAAAAGATAGCTGAAAAAGCTCCTATCGCATTACAGCTTTCAAAAGAAGCCGTGAAATTCGCTTCGCGATCTAACCTTGACGAAGGCCTGCGCCGCGAGGTCGATCTTTTCGCCATCTGCTTTTCGACCGAAGACAAGATCGAAGGCGTCTCGGCGTTTCTCGAAAAGCGTAAGCCGGAGTTCAAAGGCAAATAAAGAATTGAGAATTTCGAATAACGAATTGCGCGCTCTTTCTGCCGTGTTCTATAATTCGTAGTTCGACATTCGTAATTAGTCGTTACGTTTGGGGTCGTAGCTCAGCTGGGAGAGCGCT
>CAZIZR010000036.1:0-15350 GCA_964543865.1 uncultured Chloracidobacterium sp. | reverse complement strand
GTCATCGTCCGCGAAAATACCGAGGACCTCTATGCAGGTCTCGAACACATTGTCGTCCCCGGCGTGGTCGAATCTATCAAGATCATCACCGAAAAGGCCTCGACGCGGATCGCGAAATATGCATTTGAATACGCTCGAGACAATGGCCGCAAAAAGGTGACGGCCGTCCACAAAGCCAACATCATGAAGCTCTCGGACGGGTTGTTTCTCGAGTGTTTTTATAACGTCGCCAAAAATTTTCCTGACATCGAGGCCGACGACAAGATCATCGACAATTGCTGTATGCAGCTCGTGATGCGGCCTGAACAGTTTGATGTGATGGTACTCGAAAATCTTTACGGCGACATCGTTTCCGACCTGTGCGCGGGGTTGATCGGCGGCCTTGGGCTGGCTCCGGGAGCAAATATCGGTGAGCTTGGAGCGGTGTTTGAGGCGGTTCACGGCTCAGCACCCGACATTGCCGGACAGGGAATCGCAAACCCGACCGCACTAATGCTCTCGGGGGTCCAGATGCTCAATTACATCGGCGAAAGAGATGCCGCGACGCGTATGAATGACGCGATCCTCGAGGTATTCGCAGACGGCACATCGATAACCAAAGACCTCGGCGGCAATGCCAAAACGAATGAGTTTGCCCGTGCTATTGAAGAGAAGATTAAGTCAGGAGCGAGCGCCGCTGCTTGAGGGATAGCCTACACGACCGCGAGCGTGCGGCTGTCTGTTATGACCCAACGTTGATTCTTCTTAATTAGAGTGAATTCCCTCGTGCCGCCGCACATTAGACCACAACTGTAGGCGAGTACGAGCCTGGCTGTCGTGAAGTCCTGATCGAACTCGATATCTGATAGCGAAACTGAGGAAAGCTCCTTTTTTGTGCCTTTTCCTGCTTTCTTGTCGGTCTTATCAGGGTAAAGGCCGTAGCCTCGTAAGGGCCTGCAATCTGAAGCTGTCCCCACGATGTTGTCGGAATCAAGCGGAACTTTCTCAGACTCAAGGACGGTCTCATAAACATTGCAGCGTTCGCTGATTTCGACAGGTCGGACGGAGAGGCTTGGATCTTTTATGAAAGGAAGATCGGATTCGGCAGTCCCGCAACCGTTAAGAACGACTACGGAGCACAGGAGGATTGTTCCAACACATCGCATTCCAATCTGATTATACCCCACGCTTTCCGCAAAAAAAGCGGCTGAGCCGCAAAAAAGCGCGGCATTGCTGCCGTGCTTTCTCCGAAACCTTTTGTATTTAGTTGCCTACCAAACCTTAACGCGATCGGCCGGGGCGAGATAGAGCAGTTTGCCGGGTTGGACATTGAATGCTGAGTACCAGGCGTCGAGGTTGCGGACGGTGTATGAGCGGTATCGGTCGGGTGAGTGTCCGTCCGTCATAACTATCGCCCGCAGCGTCTGATCACGCATCTTGCCGCGATGAGCCTGGCCGTACGCGACGAAAAATTGCTGGTCGCCCGTTAGTCCCTCGACCGTCGGGGCCTCTTTACCGCCGTAAGCCGCACGGTAACCGTCATACGCAGCCGCAAGTCCGGCGAGATCTGCGATGTTTTCGTCGAGCGTCAATTTTCCGTTTATGTGCAGTCCGGGCAGCGGTTCGTAGGCGTCAAACTGGTCGGCGAGCATTTTAGACGAGTCTTTGAAATGCTTGAGATCCTCAGTTGTCCACCAGTTTTGCAGTTTGCCCTCGGCATCAAACATTGCCCCGGTAGCGTCAAAGCTGTGGCTGATCTCATGGCCAATGACCGAGCCGATACTGCCGTAATTGGCGACCGGATCGGCATTTGCGTCAAAGAAGGGTGGATTAAGTATCGCCGCCGGAAAGCTCAGAGCATTTTGCAGCGGATAGTTTACCGCGTTGACCTCTTGGGCTTTCATCCACCATTCGCCTTTATCGACGGGCTTGCCGAGTTTTGCCAGATAATACTGATAGTTGAACAGGCTGACGCGCTGCGTATTGCCAAGCGGGTCTTTCGGGTCGATCTTAAGGCCCGCGTAGCTACGCCATTTGTCAGGGTAGCCGACGCCGACGTAGAGCGTATCGACCTTTGCTTTAGCTTTCGCACGTGTCTCTGCCGACATCCAATCGATCTTGTCGATGCGTGTGCGAAACGCGGCGATGATCTTTTTGACAAGATCATTGATAGCGGCTTTTGCCGTAGCCGGAAAGTACTTTTCGCAATACATCTTACCGACCACGTCGCCCAGCGAATTACTTGTAAAACTAACGCCGCGCTGATCACGTGAACGCTGAACGCGGGCACCGGAAAGCTGTCGCCCGTTAAAGTTAAAAGCTTCGTCGGCAAATGCTTTTGGCAGTAGGCCGGACGAACGCTCGATCGTACGGAAAGTCAGATATTCTTTCCACGTATCGACAGGCTGGCTTGCGACGAGAGCGGAAATGCCCTTAATAGCTCCGGGATGCCAGACCATCGCCATTGGCTGTTTTGAGAGGCCGGCGGACGCAAAATATGCTTTCCAGTCCATGCCCGGAGCGGCTTTTGGAAAATCACCGAGCTTCCAAGGGTTGTTTGCCTTAGCCACGTCAACCGAATCTTCGCGGGTGCCGTGAGTTTTTGCGATCTGATGTTCGAGCTCGTAGATGCGTGCGGCTTTTGCGTCCGCATCGGCGATATTCGCGAGTTTTAATACGTTGGCAATATGAGCGCGATATTTGTCCTGCAAGGCAACTGTGCCAGCATCGTCATTTAGATATAGGTCGCGGTCAGGTAGGCCAAGTCCGCCTTGCAGCAGATACGGAACATTTATTTTAGGATTATTAAAATCGGCTGAGATCCAAACGCCAAAAAGACGCTCGGTGTAAAAATTGGTCGAATTTAGCGGATCGACATCTGAACGCAGTTGCGAACCCAGAACGCCCGAAAGTTTGGATATGTTGTTGATCGCGGCGATGGTTTTCAGCTCGTCATTTATCGGCGTTAGGCCGCGAGATTCGATCGAGGCTTCATCCATAAACGCGGCGTAGAAATCGGCGACCATCTTGCTGTCGGGTGTGTTTGATTTGCCGGCGTCATTGATCAGGCCGGCTGTTCGCTGGGCAACATCGACGGCGATGCCCTGAAAAATGCCAACGGATGAGCGGTCGTTAGGTATCTCAGTATTTTTATACCAAGTGCCGTTAGAGTAGGCGAAAAAATTGTCGCCCGGGTCGACCGAGCGGTCCATACCGGCGATGTCTATACCCGAATGCTGGGCAAATGCCCCGACCGGAATAGTGCAGATTACGAGACTGGCGAACATAAAAAATGCCGCTATCTTTTTCATATAAACTTTACGCATAATATCTCCTGTGGTGTGCTGGCAGTTTGATGCCGCAATTCGAATGGTGGTTATACGGATAAACCGCCGCACGGGTTCCAATGCGTCGCGATTTTCTGCAACGCCGTTGTATGATAATCGTTCTAATAGTAGGAACGGCAAATTGCCGAACCTAAGAGGTCACCTATGAAAATACTATTTTTAACTGCAATCTTTATGCTTGGTTTCGGCGGACTATTTTCAACGATGGCAACAATATCAAAAGACCCCGAAACATTTAGCGTCGCCATCGGTGAGCAGAAAGTTACGACTGCGGGCAAGATCACGGTGAAATTCTTAGAGGTGGTCGAAGATTCGCGTTGTCCGCCGCATGTCACCTGTGTTTGGGCGGGAAACGCGAAAATAAAGATCTCGGTCAAAAAGGGCCGAAAAGCGGCAAAAACTTTTGAGCTTAATTCGACGCTCGACCCCAAAACCATCGTCTATGAGGGTTATGACATCACTTTTGTAGATCTGCGGATGATACCGGGCGAAGAGGTAAAGGTGCGGGCATTTCCAAAAACGGTCACGCTGGCCATAGCAAAGCACAAGAAATAACCGCTAGGGCATAGCGGGTGAAGGCATTAGCGGAACCGGACGCGTCAGCGTCATCAAGATTATCAACAAAATAAAGTATGGAATAAGGACTGCCGCTCCAGGGTAGTCCTTTGCTATTCGTTGGCCAAAAAAAAGTGCAGTTACCGTCAACGCACCAAGAGCCGCCGCCCAAAAAATAACCAGCGTCGAGCCGTAGAGCATGAAATACACAATGCCCGCCGCACTCGCGACGCCGGTCGCGATCTCAAGCACGGTTATCTTAGCCAGCATTATCGGCACGAGCCCCGCGACAAATGTTTTCGCAAAGTGTCCCTTGAGCCACTCAAGATTGCCTTTCCAGTCGAAGACCTTGTCTAGCCCCGATTGGATAAACAAGATCGCGACAAGTAAAGCCGCGATCAATGCGGGGAGGTTCTTGGTGATGTCTTCGAGGTGCATAAATTCTATCTACCACCCCGTCTGCCGGAGCGGCAGCCACCCCTCCTAATCAAGGAGGGGAGCTAGAAGTCTACTTGCGTGCAGGCTTTTGCATTAGAGCCTCGATTTCGTCCGGATCCTTTGTAACTTTTGCAGTCAGGTTGAGATTGCCGTCCTTTGTGACGAGTACATCGTCCTCGATGCGCACTCCGATACCGCGATATTTAGCCGGGGCTGATTTGTCGTCGGGCGGAATGTACAATCCCGGCTCGACGGTCAGCACCATTCCGGGAGCATAGGGCTTTGATCGCTTTGCCTGTTGATCTACATAATAGCGTCCGGCGTCATGAACGTCGAGGCCGAGCCAGTGGCCCACGCCGTGCATGTAATACTTAAGATAAGCTTTCTTTTTTATCAGGTCTTTTGTCTTGCCTTTGAGCAGGCCGAGTTTTTTCATGCCTTCGGTCAGTAGTTCGATCGAATATTCCTGACGCTGCATGTGCGTGTTGCCGACAACGGTGAAATCGATGCATTTGAGCTGAACGTCGAGCACGACATCATATACCTCACGCTGCGCCTTGGTATATTTGCCATTGACGGGAAACGTGCGGGTGATGTCTGACGCATATCCCTCGACCTCGGCACCGGCGTCGATGAGGATCAGATCGCCGTCCTTGAGCGGCATATTGTTTTCGACGTAATGCAGGATGGTGGCGTTATCGCCGCCGCCGATGATCGAATTATAGGCAACACCGCTCGCCCCTTTGTCACGCATGTAGGCTTCCATCAGCGACTCGACCTGCGACTCGTTCATGCCGGGACGGACCTTTTTCATCGCCAAGATGTGAGCCTCGGCGGCGATGGTCGCGGCTTTTTGCATTAATGCGACTTCTTTTTCGGATTTATGCAGACGCATCTCGCCGATGATCGGCGTTGGGTCGATTATTGTATGCGGCGGATACGCCGTCTTGAGACGCTGGACTCGTTGACCCTTAAAATAGCCCAGGATCTGCTGATCGAGGGCCGCGTCGAGCGCAAATCGATAATAGAGCTTGTCGTAACCATCAAGGTTTTTGCCGAGGTCGGCGGCAAATTTTTCTATTGAATACGAACGCTCGGCCTTATAATTTTTGACAGCTCCGTCGACACCCTGCCGACGGCCAAACCACGTTTCCATCACCGGGTCACGCGGACGAACATAGAGCGTGTAGCTGACCTTTTTCGCCTTAGTTATCACAGCGATAGCGTCCGGTTCGGGAAAGCCCGTCAGATACCAAAAATCCGAGTCCTGGCGAAATTTATACTCGGTGTCGTAGCTGCGTGTCTGTTCGTGAGCGGCAGGTATGATCGCGACCGAATTGTCATCCATCGCCTCGATAAACTTTTTTAATTGTCCTCGCATAATGCAAATGAGTTTATCGCAAATCGTTCAAAAGGAAAATACTGATATAATTCACAAAAATTCTGTATCGATATAAGGAGATATCACAATGAAACGAATACTTTGCCTGACGACGTTTGTTCTGTTGGCCGCGGTCGCGGTTTTTGCCGATATTGCCCGGCCTGACCCGACGAAAACACCAAAACCGGCGAAGGGCGTAGATACGACGATGTCGATCCGGCTCGACCGTAATGCAACTGAGGCCAAACTTATCATCCCAAAATCACAGATCAAACAACTTCGGGCTGAGCTCGAACAACTTGATGACGACTCGGACAATACGGCAGCAGTTACGCAGCCATCGTCGTTGTCGCGAACACAGACGATCGTCAGCGGTGCGTTTTTGAGCCTCGCTCTGGTGTTTGGCGGAATGTGGTTTGTCCGTTCGGGCAAAGCAGCAACAAAGTCGGGCAAGACTTTTGTATTACTGGCAGTTTTGGCAGTAACGGGGGCGGCCGCAAGTTTTGTTTATGCAAACGCCGGCCCGCCGCCCGAGGCACGCACTATCACCGGCAAGATGTTTTCGCAGTCGATGCACATGTATAAATACGGCTCGGGCAAAATAAAGGTCGAGACTTCCTCGAAAGGCAACAACGTCGAATTTATCGTTCCCGATCCGCAGCCTGCGGCGACCCCAAGCTCGGACGAATAACTCGGTTTATTAATAATTTGAAAGGAGATCTTTATGAAAAGGATACTATGTTTAGTAGTTTTGTTGCTCGTCGGCACCGTCGCGATGTTTGCGGATATCGCACGGCCCGGTAAACAGACGAACCCGGTCAAAAAGCCCGTCCTCAAAGTCTATTCAAACACCTCTGCGAGTATGACTATCCGCTTCGATTCTAATATCGAAACGCCGACGCTGAGGATACCAAAGGCGAAAATGAATCAAATGCGCGCCGAAAACGAAGGCGGCGAAACCGATCAGGACAACACCGCCGCTGTGACGGCACCGGGCGGCTTTTCGCGAACGCAAACCTTTGTGAGCGGCGTGTTCTTAAGCCTCGCAATCGTTTTTGGCGGTATGTGGTTTGTCCGTTCGGGCAAAGCCGCTTCGAAAGAAGGGAAGGCTCTCATGTTATTGGCGGTTATGGCCGGGCTCGGCTCGGCCGCGACATTTGTCTATGCCGACATCGCACCACCGCAGCCGGTAAACGATATTACGAGCAAAATATTTAACCAAGATGCTATGTGGCGTGGCGAGGCTACCTCGTGGAACGTCCGAGTCGAATCGACCAATGGTGAAAATATCGAGCTATATGTTCCTGACCCGCCTGCTCCGGGATCTCCGGCGTCGAACGTGAATAAGTAGAGCATGCAGGAGATCCGCACGGCACGATTTGAGGTAACGCACGCCAATTATTTTTTAATGGCGTTCGTCGCCTCGTGCGCCGTCGCGGCGGCGCTGATCGGTAGCTTTCCCTTGCAAGCGTCGATAGCGACGATCTTTATGTTTGCGGGCGTGCATAATTTTATGGAGTTTCGCTACTTTGCCGCGAGGATGCCGCTGCGGTGGGGACGGTCGAGGCTGTTTTATTCGGTCGGTATAGGCGGTGTCATCGTGCTCGCGGCGGTTTATTTAACGCTCTATTTTGCAAGCGGCAACTGGCTCTGGAGTCTAGAGAGCTGGGCGATCTTTGCGGCGTCGTGGAATACGGCATTTGTCCTCTGGGTCGGATTGCTCTTTTATTTGCGTGGGAAACAGCGGCCAAAAAGTGACTGGGCATGGGCGTTTCCGATAGCGTTTTTGCTCGCGGCATTGGCGTGGTTGGTGCCGCAATATTGGAGCCTTGCGCTCGTTTATGTTCACCCGTTCATTGCGATGTGGTTTCTCGAACGCCAGATTCGCCGCACGCGCCCAGACTGGCTGCGGGCTTATCACTGGTGTCTTGCGGCGATCCCTGTTTTTGTTGTGGGGTTGTGGTTGGCTTTTGCCTCGCAGCCCAATCTGTCTGAGGAAAATAACCTTTTTTGGCGGATCACGCAGCACGCGGGCAGCCAGATATTACCGAGCATTTCGAGCCATTTTCTAGTCGCTACGCACGTCTTTTTAGAGACGATACATTACGCAGTCTGGATCGTGCTGATACCGCTCATCGACCGTCGGGCGATGCCTTGGCGTCTAAAAGAGATACCGCTTTTTTCTAACGCAAAAGGTTTTCCAAAACTCGTCGTAGCGGCTCTGGTCGTAAGTCTAATAATAGTCGCAGCGTTGTGGGGCGGATTTGCGATCGATTACACGACGACGCGGGATGTGTATTTTGCGTTTGCGATCGCGCACGTAATGGCGGAATTTCCGTTTTTGATCAAAATGCTTTAGGAAATCAACCGCAGATGGACGCGGACAAACGCTAATCAAAGCTATCTGTGTTCATTTGCGTCTATCTGCGGCTAATTATTTCTTATGTTTTTGTTTGACCTAGCCGAACCTGTACGAGCGACACAGAGCCTGCCGCTCAGGGATCTGTGGCTATTTTTGCCGATTGGATATCTGTTCACGATCCTGATCGAAACGCCCGTGCTGCTCGTCGGGCTGTCACCAAAGGTCACGTTCAATCAAAAATTGCTATGCGGTGTGTGGCTGACGGCCTGCACTTATCCAATAGTCGTCCTGGTGCTGCCGGCAATATTTTTTGGCGAATCAAGGGTGTTGTATTTACTCGTCGCTGAGACTTTCGCGCCGGTCGCTGAATGCATACTGTTTTGGATCGCGTTTCGCGGAAAAGGCTCGCTCGAAACCGGGGATTGGGTACGCAGCTTGATTGCTATCGTCATTGCCAACCTCGCGTCTTTTGGTATCGGCGAAGTGATGAATAATTACGGATGGTTTGGGTTGTTTTAGGTCAAAGCTTAATTCAAACAGGATGAACAGGATAGGCAGGATGGCAAAGCTGCCACTATCCTAATCATCCTGTGTATCCTGTTAATATTTCCGATGGAGCTGCGCATTACAGAGATCTTTCTTTCGATCCAGGGCGAATCGTCGCACGCCGGGCGGCCGTGTTCGTTTGTGCGTCTGACGGGCTGTCCGATGCGTTGTGTCTGGTGCGATAGCGAATACACATTCACGGGCGGCGAGCACATTCCTTTTGCAGACATTTTTACCAAGCTCGAAGCATTTGGCTGCAACCTCGTCGAGGTTACGGGCGGCGAGCCGCTAGCTCAGAAAAACGCGTTTCGTTTCATCTCACAGCTCTGTGACCGTGGTTATGAAACGCTGATCGAAACCGGCGGTTTTGTCTCGACCGAGCAGGTTGATGAGCGTGCCAAGATAATCCTCGACGTAAAATGCCCCGGTTCGCGCGAGTCGGAGCGTAACCATTGGCCTAATCTTGAACGCTTACGGGCAGACAATGACGAAGTGAAATTTGTAATCGCCGACCTCGCGGATTGGGAATTTGCGAAAGATGTTATCGCGAAATACGATCTGACCGCTTGTACAAAAGAGATCCTGATATCGCCGGTTCACGGCATAAAAAATTTAGATGAGATCGCTGTGGCTATTGCAAACAGCGGCCTAAAGGTGCGGCTCAATCTACAATTGCACAAATATATTTGGGGAGCGGATGCGAGAGGCGTCTGATAAGAACAGCTATTTTCGTTTGAGCAGCTCGGTCGTGTGTTCGACGACGCTCGCGGGTTCAAACGGCCGGGCATCGATCAGCTTGTTTGTGGTGATAGGTTCGTCTGCGACGGGCTCGGGCGACGGCAGACGCGGATTTCGTTTGTCGAAATTGACGAACTCTTTGTAGTTAAAGCAATATACCGAAAACAGGGCAAACAGCAACAATGCACCGATAGCCGCGTAAAATAATACATTCGGGCCAAATAGTATGACCTTGTATTCAAAAGCTTTAACGATCAGCATCGAAAACGCAATGATGGCGGCAACCGAAAGCGAAAAAACGCCCATGATCTCAAATCTGCGTATGCGGTTTGCGATGGACGAATATTCTGTGGACGGAAATTGCTCCGCCACGGTCTTTGCGATGGATTCGAGCTTGAGTCCGCATTTGCGACAATAGCTGTGGCCGTCGGCGTCTGGCGCCGCACAATTTGGGCAAAACATCTTGCTTTATTATACGCCGAATGTGAGTTTTGAGTTCGGAATGAGTTATTTTCTCAGAGTCCTCTGTGAACTCTGTGGCAGATCTTATGACAGCAATTTGTCTAGTATCAGGCGGTATGGATTCGTGCGTAACAGCGGCGATGGCTCATGCTGAGAATGCCGACCTAGCATTTTTACATATCTCATACGGCCAGCGGACTGAGGCTCGCGAGCGGCAAGCGTTTAACGATATTGGCGATCATTTCGGCATAGAAAAACGGCTTGATATCTCGATCGAGCACCTTGCAAAGATCGGCAGCTCGTCATTGACGGATGACAACATTGCCGTCTCTGAAGCCGACCTCACATCAACAGAAATCCCGACCAGCTACGTCCCGTTTCGCAATGCGAATATGCTGGCGATAGCGACGAGTTGGGCTGAGGTGATCGGCGCAAATGCGATCTACATCGGTGCCGTGGCTGAGGACTCAAGCGGATATCCGGATTGCCGCCCGGAGTTTTACGCTGCGTTTCAACAAACGATAAATACAGGCACAAAACCCGACACGCACGTCGAGATCTGCACGCCGATAATAGAATTATCGAAAGCTGAGATCGTGAAAAAGGGCATCGAACTCGCCGCCCCGCTCCATCTCACGTGGTCGTGTTATCGGAGTGAAGATCTGGCGTGCGGGACGTGCGATTCGTGTGCACTTAGATTGAGGGGATTCGAGCGGGCTGGCGTTCGCGATCCAATTGGGTATATTTAGATAAATGATCTCGGAGGGGAGAATGAAACTAAAAATATTTATTCTGGCAGCTGTCGCTATCACATCTTTTACCGCATCGATTTCTGCACAGGGCAAAAAGGCACCAAAGTTCACGTCTGTTTACACGAGTCTTGCTACGACGTGCAAGTCCTACGACGGTTCGAATGGTTCTGACGGATATTCGATCTGCCGTGGCCCGTCGGGTTATCAGGTTCGGGTATATTATTCGGCGGCATCGACGCATTTCAATGCCGAGCGAAAGGGCAAGGATGATAATTTTCCGATAGCGACGGCAAGCGTCGGATTTAATTGGGGCAAGAACAAGCTCGAATGGCGGCTTGCCAACGGCAAACCCTTTGCGGTGATCATCCTGATACCAAAATATGCGGAGCCTGCCGATGGCGAATATTATGGCAAGGTATCAGGACAGGAACTGGTCGTCGCGGGATTGCTCGGATTTGAGGATCTGAACACCAAGATCGATGCCAAAACGGCCGGAGCAAATTCTCTTGCCCGCGAAGCTGCCGATTCGGCATATTTATCTAAAAACTGATCGCACGCTACTCGCTACTGCGGTGAGCTAGATCGGCTTTTCGCTGTTCTAGCTCATCGATCCGTGCTCGCAACTGATCGATCTCGATGTTGATCGTCTCGATCTCGGTCGCTCCTTCGGCATGGCTCAGTTTGTGAAAGACCGGCGTGATGACGGTAGCTGCGGCGATCAATATCGATAGGACTCCGATGATGCGGGCGACCACATCGCTCGAACTCTCAGGTTCCCACCACATGATGTAGATCAGGATCGCTGACAGCGTCCAAACGCAAACGAACGCGACGATACGCGACCAGTAAAACCGTTTGTCGAGACGGGCGAGTGACAACAGCGATAGGTGCGAGCAGGATAACGCAAGCAGCGTCACGGTGCCCGCAGCCTTGATGAAAGTTTCTGATTTGTCTGAGACGTTCCAGATGATAAAGAACGTCATTATTGCGGCGGCTATGGAAAGCAAGATGCCAGCTAGCGGCAGTGCCTTTGCCCGGCCGGTTTCGAGATACGCACCACAAGCAAGGCCGAGAATGCTCGCGGCCGTTATCGTCAGCGTCGTCATCAGGACACGTACTTCGAAACTGCCAAAGTCTCCGAAAAGTATGACGCCGATGCCGATTAGTGCACTCAGCGTCACAGATCCGATCAATGAATAGAGAAATGTTCGTTTGAGATTCATCCCGCTAATATATCGCAAAACTTTAACCAATACTCAACCTTTCGCGATCAATATCAATCCTTTTCAGATCACCCAATGCCGCAAACGCGATCTGTTCTGTCGTGAAAAACTCTTGTGCGAGCGTGTGAATATCGCCCGTCGCGACGGCATTGAGATTGGCGAGCGTTTCCTCGACCGGGATCTGGCGGCCGTGGGTCATTTCGCCTTGGGCAAGGGCGGCGGCGCGTGAGGCTGAATCTTCGAGACTGAGCAGTATCGAGGCGACGGCCTGTTGTTTTGCAAGCTCAAGTTCGTCCGCTGTCACACCGTCGTTCACAACGGCACGCATTTCGGCGATCGACAGGTCAACGACCTCCTCGACCTGCTCCGGCGAGGTCGCGGCAAATGTCGAAAACATCCCGCAATCCTGATACGAGATCGACGACGCACCGACATTGTACGCCAGCCCGCGTTCCTCACGCACCTTTTGCCACAAGCGGCTCGAAGTCCCGCCTCCGATGATATTTGCCAGCACATCAGCGGCATAACGGCGCTCGTCCGTTGCCGAAGGGAACGGTGTAGCGATGATCAGATGAGCTTGTTCAAGATCGGGTTTTTGTTTGATCAGGATCGGTGCCGCCGCGACTGGAGCGGCAAGCATCCCTGCTTGCCACGCCGCTTGCGGCGTACCAAAAGCCTGAGTGGCAAGATCGACGACCTCAGAATGCTCGACATTGCCCGCCGCCGCGATAACCAGATTCGCCGCGTTGAAAACCTCTGTGTGATATTTTCGTGTCGTTTCGCTGTCAAAGCTCCGCACCGTTTTCGGCGTTCCGGCGATCGATGCACCGAGCGGATGACCGGGATAAAACGCCTCGCTAAATATCTCGCCCAAATACTCCTCAGGGTTGTCGTCGATCATCTTCATTTCTTCGATGATGACCTTTTGCTCGGCCTTGAGATCGGCGTCGTCAAATCGCGGATTCTCGAGCATATCGGCGATCAGATCAAACGCTCGCGGCAGTTGATCGTCGATGACCTTGATCGCAAATCCCGTCTCTTCGTGCGTTGTAAACGCATCAAGATTACCGCCGAGGCGGTCTTGCTCGATAGCGATATCTAACGCACTTCTCCGCGTGGTGCCCTTAAAAACGGTGTGCTCGATAAAATGCGATATGCCGTGCAGATCGCGCGGCTCGTCCCGCGCACCCTTGCGGAAAAAGAACCCGAGCGTCGCGGATCGAACGCCGGGCATCCGGTCGGTAAGTATCGTCAGGCCGTTATCCAGGCGGGTTTCTTGTATGTCTTCTTTCATCTACAGAGAGAATTCTAACAGGATAGACAGGATTTACAGGATCGAAGAATTGACTTCTCATCCTGCACATCCTGTTGGAATTACAACGCCTAATTGGATATAGCATTGAACAGCAGCGGGAATGTCGCCAGCGACTGGCCGCGGTACTGAGGCCTAAAGCCAAACAGTATGATCCGCCCCTTGCCGATCTTTACCTCGACGAGCGCGGCTTTGCCTGCTATTTTTTCGGCTCCGAGTGCCCAGCCGGAGAGGAGTATCTGTTTCGGGTCGGACGGATAGCGGGCGATTACGCGGATTGTGTCAGTAGCCCGCACGTTAGTAAGGGCCATTTCGTCATTGGACTGGCCCTCCCTCACGGTCGGGCTACTGACACCGGATAGCACTTCAAACGCGGGGCTGTTTTCAAACCACGCTATCGACTGTTGCGGCATGCCTTTGGCGATGGGCGAGGTCAGGTCGAGTTCGGTGCGCAGGATCGAGCCGGGGATGTAGAACGCTTTGCGGTCGAGGCCGCGCGTTACGTCACGGATGGGCAGGTTAAATTGCTCTATCGCAAACTGTGACGAGCGGTTTAGAAAGACGAGCGTCCCGCCATTTTCAACAAACTTTTTCAGGTTCTCAACGCCCTCTTTCCCAACGCCGCCCGTGTACTCATCCGGCATCGAGCCTTTTGCATAGCCGTTGAGGATCTGCGCGGCGGATTGGTCGGGGAAGATGATTGTTTTTAGAAATTCATCTTGAAGATTACCCGTAATTTTCTGTCGGGAAACTGAGACTTGTCGCGCATTGCAGTATTGTCCGTAAAGATCGACTTTCTTGAAAAGGAACTTGTAACGATCTACCGTCCAACGAGTCCAGCCCTCATCCATAGATGGAATATCAGATTTGAAGATGCCAAAATGTAAATCCTCGGAACATCGCTTTCGATCCAGCCCTCCGATTCCCAGTCCCATTCCAGTTCCAGTTCCGCGAGTTTCCTTAGGCGGAACAAAGGGCTCGGTCAACATCCGAGCATTAAATCCTTGCAGCAATGAGTACGAGTGGGCTGTGACATCATACGGCGTTATTGGTTCCCCCTTCTCATCACGTAGGTTCGGATAGGTTTGAAACTCGGTGAGAGCTTTCGCAAAGGACCCGTAAGGTTGGTTAAGTGGAATGACTACAAAGCCGATTCTACTGTCGCCATAGCTCTCGAACTCTACACCTGCCCGCTTAAGGACAGATTCTGCACCCATGATAAACGGATACCAATTATTGATTATGATCGCTTGGTTTTCTCCGTTTTGCCTCGGCCGCACCGCTTCTTTGCCGATCTCATAAAATCTCGACAGCCATTTTTCGCGGTTGTCGGCGGCGTGGTTTAGGAGGGTGAACGCGGCGGTGGTCATGTAGTCGGTGATGTTGCGGAGTTTCCATTCGCCGCCTTTCCATACGGGGCCAAAGTTTGGCGATTCGACCTTTGGGTCGTAGCCGTCATCGGCGGGAACGCGGAGGTTTTCGTATTTTACATTCACCGGCGTTGCGAGCCTTGCGGAGGCGGTCTCGCTCAGGATCCGCACGCCGCCGTGGTAGTGCGAATAGGCGCGTGCGGGTGTCCAAGCGTCGTAGGTCGAGTTTGTCGTGATGCCCTGATAACCGAGTCCGCGTAGGGACTTTGCCATATAATTACCAAGCTCGGTATAGCCCTCGACGATCTGTTTTGGCACGTTTGGCTCGACGGGCTGCATGTACGGCGGCAGGAAAAGCCGCGAGCCGTTTTGGCCTTGCTGATGGATGTCGTGGACGATCTGCGGGTGCCAGACGTTGTGGATCTTATCGACCGTGAGCTGCGTCTCGACCTGTGTAAATGCGTACCAGTCGCGGTTGTTGTCGTGGCCGACGTATTTGTGATAAAGCTCGGGCGGCTCGGTGCCTTCATATGGCGTGCCAAGCGTTTTGTCGTACCAATTCTTCACAATATCCACGCCGTCAGGGTTTAAGCTTGGTACGAGCAGGATGATCGTGTTATCTAGAATTTTCTTAATGTCGGGATGCGATGCCAGAGCGAGTTGATGGGCGATCAGCATCGACGAAAGCGTTGAGCCAACCTCGGTCGAATGCACGCCGCAGGTGATGAGGACGATCGTCTTACCCTGGGCAATCAGTTTTTTTGCGACTGCGTCGCGTGCAGGCGAGGGCGCCTGCGTTCCCAGCTTACGAGGATCGGCGAGTTGGGCATTGATCCGTTTATACTTTTCGAGATTCTTGAGGTTTTCGGGGCTTGAGATCGTCGC
>CAZIZR010000035.1:0-17650 GCA_964543865.1 uncultured Chloracidobacterium sp. | reverse complement strand
GCTGCCTAGATTTAGATTTGACCAGTTGATGAATTTTGGCTGGAAATTTTTGCTGCCCGTCGCTTTGGCAAATGTGATCGTGACGATAATAGTTGTGTTCTTTCTGAATAGATAAAATGGTCGGAACAGCCTTATTTTTCTTGTTTGCCGGATTCGCCATTATGTGTGCGATCTCGATGGTGTATCACAAAAATCCGCTCTACAGCGCGATATCGCTCGTGGGTGTGTTTATTTCGCTGTCGTGTATCTACATTACGCTGGCGGCCCCATTTATCGCTGCGGTGCAGATATTGATATACGCCGGGGCGATCATGGTGTTGGTTGTTTTTGTGATAATGCTGTTAAATCTGGACGACGATTCGGGGCCGAACAAGCTGAAATACCTGTATTCGCTCGGCGGCGGGCTGGGCGTCGTGCTGCTCGCTCAGACGTTTTTTATTTTTTACGCAGTGATGCGTGCACCAAATGTTCCGGCTGATCAGACGCTGAGTGCGGGCAAAACGCTGACGATCGGGCAGGCGATGTACACGGAGTATTTGCTGCCGGTCGAGATCGTCGGAGTTTTGCTGCTGATGGCGATCATCGGTTCGGTCATGTTGGCGAGGCGTCTGGCACAGCCGCAGCTTGAGCTGGTCGTCGAACAGGAATCGGAGCGGAGGAACGACGATCAATGAGGTTAGATAATTGTGAATCGTAAATAGTAAATAGATCATTCGCAGCCAAGCGACACTATTCACTGTTCACTATTCACTGTTCACTAATTTATGGAACCTAGCTTAGCGAGTTATCTCGCGTTATCAGGAATATTGTTCACTATCGGAGCGGTCGGCGTTATTTTTAAACGCAACGCTCTGGGGATGTTCATGTGCATCGAGCTGATGCTAAACGCGGTCAACCTGACGTTTGTCGCGTTTTCGCGTTACTACGGCGACACGACCGGGCAGCTTTTTGTATTTATGGTGATGTCGGTTGCCGCAGCCGAGGCGGCGGTCGGGCTTGGAATTATCATCGCGTTTTTCCGTAATAAACAGTCGATAGACGTTGATGACGCGAGTATGTTGAAGAATTAGTTTTATGTTCTACAAGACTCAAAAATTCATACTTCTCGCCGTTTTCGTATCGGCGTCGGCATTTATAGTGAGCGGCCAGTCGATCAAGGCCGGTACAAAATATTGCGTAGACACATTTGGCACGCAAGAATTTTCGATACTTTTGAAGGACATGCCTGCGGAGACTAAGAAAAAGCTCGAAAGCGCTGAATTTAGAACATCGCAGCGGGATAGTATTCGTGAGCTGTTATCGATGGCGTGCGAAGCTGAAAAACGGGGGTTGGCGGCAAAAGAAGTTAACGCGATAGAGTTTGATAGTATTCGGATGGAGACCTCGGCAGTTGCGTATGACAGAAAAGTGAGTGGCTCTGCGACCCCGTTTGTCAGGATCACACGTGCGCAGGTCCTTAATTTTTATAAAAGCGAATCGAACACAGCGGCATTTGAACGATTCCTCAAAACAAAGCTAGAGCTTGCGGGGCGGCCAGACGGTGCCGGCATAGGCGGTGAAGAAACGGAACAGGCCAGGGAAGCCTATGCAAAGAGCCGCATAACAGCCGACGAATTTCTAAAGGCAAAACCGACCTTGGACCAGTCTTTCGTAAGGGAAGTCGAGCTCCAAGTCGTGTTGCAACAATCTCAGTTTTTGGCTCGACAGATCTCCGATGTTATTGCTAACGACGGTACGGTCACCGATGCCGAGATCGCCGCATATATTGGGGCTCATCCTGAGTTTGACACCTCGGCCAAAAAGGAACTTGCGGAAAAATTACTCGCCCGTGCAAAAGCCGGCGAAGATTTTGCAAAACTTGCCGATCAGTATTCGAGTGATCCAGGCAACGTTGGCCCCGGCGGGCAAAAGAACGGCGGGCTTTATCGAGATATACCTAAGGGAAAGATGCTGCCGGCTTTTGAGGATGCGGCACTCTCGCTACAGCCCGGCGGGATATATCCGACGCTGGTAAGGACATCGTTTGGTTATCACATCATCAAACTCGACAGCAAAGTTGGAGCGGGCAATGCCCTAAAGTACAACGCGCGGCACATTGTGATCTCGACGACTTATAAGGATCCAAATGATCCGACCGGTGCTGAAAAACCGATTGATGAATATGTAAGGGCTCTGCTTGAGGACGGAAAATTTGCTGCCGCAAAAGCGAAAATAGTTGCGAGTAATCCGGTAAATGTTGCCGAGATCGAGTATCCGGCTCGTCCTAAGACGGGCAAACCAAATTAAGACTGTTGTATGGCACTTGAGATGCGAGAGGTTTGCGAAAAGTGCGGTGCCGGATTGGCGGCGAGTGGTGATGCTAATATTTGCAGCTACGAGTGTACATTTTGCATCGGCTGTGCGGAAGAAATGGATTCGGTCTGTCCAAACTGCGGCGGGGAACTCGTCGCCCGGCCGAAACGAAAAGGATAATGGTTGAGAATAACCTGTTAAGTATAATTATTTTCGCTCCGCTCGTTGGTGCCGTGATCAACTGGCTGATCGGCGGGCGGCTGCGGAATGAATTGTTCAGCGGTGTGGTCGCGTGCGGGACGATCTTTGTTTCGATGGTCGTCGCGTTTTACATCGCGTTCTTTGCCGATCACGGCGGGGCTTTGCACGCCGAAAAACCTGTGCTCGACCATCTTTGGACTTGGATACAGGTCGGCGGATTTCGGGCAGATTTCGGCCTCGGTATGGATCGTCTGAGCGGAGTTTATGCTTGTTTTATAACGTTTGTCGGACTGCTGATCCATATTTTTGCGACCGGGTACATGAAAGGCGACAAGGGGTTTTACCGCTTTTTCGCCTATCTCAACCTGTTTATGTTCTCGATGCTGACGCTTATTTTGGCGGATAATTTTCTGCTGATGTTCGTTGGCTGGGAAGGCGTTGGACTTTGCTCATATCTGCTGATCGGTTTTTACACCAAGAAAGACGAGGCCCGCGAAGCCGCCAAGAAGGCATTTGTCATGAACCGCATCGGCGACTGGGGCGTGCTGATGGGGATCTTCTTGATCTTTACGCTGACGGGGTCGATATCGTTTTTTGACAAGGTCGTCGATGGGCAACAGGTTCACAGCGTATTTTCATTTGTCGCCGAACATATGACCGCCGATCCGTTTACGTGGGGAGCGATCTTTGCGGGCGGGCTGACATCGGCGGCGGTGTTGCTATTTATCGGTGCGACAGGTAAATCGGCACAGATACCTCTGCTCACATGGCTGCCTGACGCGATGGCCGGCCCGACGCCTGTTTCGGCCCTTATTCACGCGGCGACGATGGTTACGGCGGGTGTTTATCTCGTTGTTCGTGCAAATGCGATCTACCAATTTGCCCCGACGGCGATGTGGATCGTTGCGGTGATCGGTGCGGCGACCGCGATATTTGCGGCGACGATCGCGATAGCTCAGAACGATATCAAAAAGGTCCTCGCTTACTCGACCGTCTCGCAGCTTGGGTTTATGTTCCTAGCGGCGGGTGTCGGTGCGTTCACGGTGGCGATCTTTCACGTGATGACACACGCGTTTTTCAAAGCCCTCTTGTTCCTTGGCTCGGGTTCCGTCATTCACGGAATGCACCACGAGCAGGACATGCGAAAAATGGGCAATCTGAAAAAATATATGCCCGTCACGTTCATAACGATGGCGATGGGTTGGCTCGCGATCTGCGGTATACCGATCTGGGCGGGGTTTTTCTCTAAGGACGAGATCCTTTACAAAACATTTGCCGCCGATAGATATTTCCCGGCGGGCGTATTTCCGGGCGAAGAATTTCTCTGGGGTATCGCGGCATTGACGGCTGTCCTGACCGCAGTTTATATGACCCGAATGATGGTCATGACTTTCTGGGGAACCGAGCGTTTTCATGACGCATTGCCCGGCGAAGAACACGCCCATACACACGATGACGCTCATCATCACGACGAAGAGCATGCCGCAACTCACGACGATAATGGCGACGATGACGAAGAGCATCATCACGCATTGCCAGCCGGATTCAAACCGCACGAGAGCCCATGGGTAATGACGTTTCCGCTTATCGTGTTGGCGTTTTTATCGACGGTCGGCGGGTTGGTCGGTGTGCCGTATGCGATGAGTTCTATGGTCGGCATTAAAGAAGCAAATAGTTTTGAGCACGTTCTCGAACCGGTCATTGCCGAAAATAAGACCGAAACTGCGATCAAGGCAAAGGAAAATGCCGAGTCGCACGAACCCGAAGTTATACAAAAAGAGCGAATGCTCGCGGGCCTGTCGGTCGTGATGGCGGTGTTTGGCATCGTGATCGGTTTCGCTCTGTTCTTGAAAAAACCGCTTCGTCAGATGCCAAAGATACTCGAACAAAAATGGCGTCTCGACGAGCTTTACAACGGCTACATCGTCGATCCGATAACGCGGCTTTCGCGTGAGCGTTTGTGGAAAGGTTTTGACGTAGGCTTTATCGACGGCATCGTCAACGGTATCGGCCATTTTGTGATGGAAGCCGGAAACCTCGTCCGCGGCCTACAGGTCGGTTTTGTCCGCTCGTACGCGGCGATCATCCTGCTCGGTGCTCTGGCCGTGATCGGATACTTTATTTATTACGGGCTGAAGTTAGTCGGTTAAATTGATGGACTTTTTGAACGAAAATCTCTTAACGATATTGATCCTGCTGCCGGTCATCGGTGCGGTGCTGACGCTCGCGCATCAGATGTTTTGGAAGCAGGAAGGCCAGCTAAAATGGCTGACGCTTGGTTTTACGACGCTCAATTTTCTTGTCTCACTTGCTTTGTTTTCCAAATCGGCGGTCGCTGGACCGAGCGGTTATTTCTTTGAAAAGAACGTGCCGTGGATCAAGGCGATCGGGACAAATTATCATATCGGTGTGGACGGCCTGAGCTTTTGGCTTGTGATACTTACGACGTTTATAATGCCGATCGCCGTGATCTCGACGTGGCACGCGGTCGAGAAAAAACGGACGGCTTTTTACATCTTTTTGCTGCTGCTCGAATCGGCGATGATCGGCGTATTTGTCTCGCTCGACCTGCTTGTCTTTTACCTTTTCTTTGAAGCGTCGCTTGTGCCGATGTTCTTTTTGATCGGTATTTGGGGCGGCGAAAATCGTATATACGCGGCGGTCAAGTTCTTTATTTTTACGGCGCTCGGCAGTTTGCTGATGCTGGTCGCTATCATTGCTCTGTTCTTTTTATATGCGGACCAAACGGGTCTTGGCGGCTCCTTTGACCTCGTCGCGATTATGAACGCGATGAAGGCCGGAAACCTCGTGATCCCGCCGCAAACAGGAACGCTGCTGTTTCTCGCATTCGCACTCGCATTTTCGATCAAAGTGCCGTTGTTCCCGTTCCATACGTGGCTGCCGGATGCTCACACCGAGGCTCCGACGGCGGGTTCGGTAATCCTTGCCGCGGTTTTGCTTAAGATGGGAACCTACGGCCTGATGCGGTTCAACTTTGGACTGTTTCCTGATCAGAGCAAAGAGTGGGCGTGGCTATTTATCGCGCTCGCCATCGTCGGAATTATTTATGGTGCACTGGTCGCGATGGTCCAGCCCGACGTTAAACGCCTCGTTGCTTATTCGTCGGTCGCCCATATGGGCTTTGTAATACTGGGCATGTTCTCGTTTACCGAATCGGGGATGCAGGGTGCCTTATTCACAATGCTCGCCCACGGCGTGACGACCGGAGCTTTATTTTTGCTCGTCGGCTTTATCTACGAACGGCGGCACACGCGGCAGATCACCGATTTTGGCGGGCTGTCTAACCCGATGCCGATATATGCGACGATTTTTGTTATCACCACGATGGCGTCGATCGGGTTGCCTTTCCTTAATGGTTTTGTCGGTGAATTTTTGATCATGGCCGGTATGTTCCAGTCGCAAGTGCTTGGTATTACCGCGAGTGTCAATTGGAACATCGTTGCGACGATGTTTGCCGGAACGGGTGTGATCTTTGCCGCCGTATATTTGCTCTGGATGGTGCAGCGTGTATTTTTTGGCAAGACCACGAGCGAAAAGAACAAAGGCCTCGCCGACCTGAGCTGGCGCGAGATCGGGCTGATGATCCCGCTACTGTTTCTGATGGTCTATATGGGCGTGTATCCAAAACCGATACTTGAGCGGTCGCAAAGTGCGGTCAAGGCGATCCAGGAACGCGTGATGCACCAAGCCGGCGGAACAGTTGATACGGCGGATGCTAAACCGCATGTTAGCGGAGAAGAACACAAATAAATGAGTACGCTTTTTCTTACAGATCTGCTGACACCCGAGGCAAGCGTTTCGCTTGTTTTGCCCGAGCTTGTCGTTGCGCTTGCGGGCGTGATCGTGATGCTTTACGACAGCTTTTTCCCAAAGCAGCGTGCCGTTTCGGGTGCGATATCGCTGATCGGACTGACAGTTTCGGCCGTCATCCTAGCAACAATGTGGGGCGGCAACACTCCGGCCTCGGGCTGGAACGGCATGATCGCCCACGACAATCTCCGCCTGAGTTTTTCGTTCGTTTTTCTTTTTGTTTCGGCAATGACCGTGCTTATCTCGACCGTTTGGGTCGAGCGTGAAAGTGTCCCGGCGGGCGAATATCATGCTCTGCTGCTGTTTGCGACGTTTGGCATGATGATGATGTCGGCGGGTAACGATCTGGTTGTTATTTTCCTCGGGCTTGAGACGCTATCGATCGCAACCTATGTGATGGCGGGCCTGCGAAGAGGCGACCTCAAATCGAACGAATCCGCGATGAAATATTTCATCCTCGGCTCGTTCGCGTCGGCATTTTTGCTTTACGGCATGGCGTTGATCTACGGTGCGACCGGCACGACCAACCTGACGCAGATCGCGGACAAGATCGCGAGTCCTAATTTCCCGGCATTGCTGCTCATCGGCGGAGCGATGCTGATCGTTGGCTTTGGCTTTAAGATCGCGATGGCGCCGTTTCACGTTTGGACGCCTGACGTGTACGAAGGTGCACCGACACCTGTCACCGGATTTATGGCCGCAGGGCCAAAGGCTGCGGCGTTTGCATCATTCCTACGAATTTTTGTGCTAGGCATGCCGCTGATCGCAGGTGTTCAATCCTCTGCCTATCTGCACGAAGCGTGGATATCGGTGTTATCAGTTTTGGCGATAATGACCATCCTGGTCGGCAACGTCGCGGCGATCATGCAGACGAACGTCAAGCGGATGCTCGCATATTCGTCGATCGCTCACGCCGGATATGCCCTCGTCGGATTTATCGGAGCGGGCATGGCTAAGAATGCCGCTGCTCGTGACGAGGCCATCGCATCGGTCGCGTTTTATATGCTGACGTACGCCGTGACGAACATGGGCGCGTTTGCCATCGTCACGCTACTTGCCGAAAAGAACGACCGCCGTGCAGAGTTTGAGGACTACAACGGTATCGGTTTCAAATCGCCGGTGCTGTCATTCTCACTTTCGCTCTTTATGCTCTCGCTTTTGGGCCTGCCTCTGACGGCCGGTTTTATGGGCAAGATACTGGTTTTTCGCCCCGCACTTGAAGCGGCAAATCCGCTTGTAACGGGACTCGTCATCGTTGCGGTCATCGGTTCAGCGATCTCGGCGTATTATTATCTACGCTTGATCGTAGTGATGTTTTTCCGTGAACGCACCTCCGAATGGCGTCAGCCAAAGATGCCGATTGCGATGACGACGGCGCTTGTGATCACGATACTCGGCGTGCTGTATTTTGGTATCTTTGCCGACCGCGTTATCGAAAAATTTGCCCAATCGCCGTCCGGCGTGGTGGTCAAGGCTGAAAAATAGCCAACGCTCCCCGATGGACATCGCCGCCGCAATTCGTGACGATATGGCTGACGCGTGGCTGCCGTCGATCTACCGCGACAAGGTCCGCTCGGGCCGCACGCGAGCGTACAGACTCGACATTCCCGCTCGTCAGAACCAAGCCGAAATACAATATACCTTGCTTGGAATTGAGTTAAAGGTCGGACGTAGACGCTTTGCTTGCCCGGAGCTTGCGACGGCGCGCTATTTGCGAGTTTTTGCACGCATCGGCTGCCGCGAGTTTGCTTTGCCGTACGATATCTCGCAGATCTCAGGCATCGCAGACGAGCTGGAAACGTCATGGCAGCGTTCGCTTGTCCTGCTTGAAAAAGCAAAGGTTGACCGCTCGGAGGGGCTTGCCCGGCTTGTCAAAGCGATCCGTGCCGAGATCACTGAGATCGGCCCCGGCGAGGCTATGCCGTTTTTTGACCGCGAGACAAAGCAGAGAGAGAAAAGGTGAAGAGGGGAAAAGATGAAAAGGTGAAAAGTGAAAATGGAAGATGTAAAATTATGACCCTCCTGCTTTTTCCCTTTTACCCATTTCCACTTTTTCACTTTGTTACCACTCTTACCCTTTTACACATTTTCACGTTATAATCGAACACAGTTTTTATGCATGACGCCGTGAATAAGGTTACCGAATCAGAAAAACTTCCGTTTCCTTACAACAAAAGCACGTATTGCCGTTACGAGCCGATCGAACAGCGTATCGATTACGCTAAGGTTTTGATCGTCAACGATCTGCTGCGGTACGAATCCGACCTGTCGCAGCTTGCCCGCGACGAGTGGAACGGCACGACCGAGACGCGGCTCGAATTTGAGCGTAAGGTTTCGGGCATGGCGTGTAACAACATTGCCCGCAATGTGCTGCGGCTCGTCAAAAATCCCAAAACGATGACGGTGCACCTGTCAGAACTTGCGGACGCGGCTGAGAAATTTATGCCCGACGCGATCGTCATGAGCGGGACGTTCGCCGATTTTGATTACTATAATCCCGAGCATATCGCGAGCTTTACCAAATTTATCCGCGAGACCAAGATCCCTGTTCTTGCGATCTGCGGTGCGCATCAGCTTGTCGGCATGGCGTTCGGTGCGTCACTCAAAACGCTCGACGATATGGAGCTGGCGGCAAAACGCACTGACCGCGTTGTCGAATATCAATACCGTTTTGTAAAGATCGTTGACAAAGCAGATCCGATATTTGCGGGTAACGATGACAAAAGATCGGGCATTTGGCAGGAATATACTAAGGAAGACGATATCTTGCGCGTCTGGCAGAACCACGGTGTCCAGATCGACGGCGTGCCTGAGGGATTTAAGCTGCTCGCGTCTTCATATCTGTGCAAAAACCAGATGATGGTCAAACAGTCCGATGGGCAGATGATCTACTGCGTCCAGTTTCATCTCGAGAAATCATTCGAAGACTGGTCAAAGAACCCGACCCGCTGGGAGCATCCAAACGAAAGCCGCGATGGCCGCATCTTGTTTGAAAACTTTCTCAAGCTTGCTCTGACCCACAAAGGTCAATGAAAAGCCCGGCATTTGCCAGGCTTTTCCGTTCGCCGACTTACCAGATCTTACACTGTTTTGACCTGATCATTTTTGCCCCTGTTTTGCATCCGTATGCCTCGGCAAAGGCGGGGAAGTTTGCCGTCGGCCCGTTGACGCGAAATTCGGCTGGCGAATGCGGATCTGACTGGACGATCAACCTGAGGTATTCGGGGCGGTCGTTTTCGGCCCAGACCTGTGCCCAACCAAGAAAGAAACGCTGCTCGGGCGAGAATCCGTCGATGTTAGCCGGACGCGGCTTGCCCTCCATCGATTTTTTGAAAGCATCAAACGCGATCGCCATACCGCCGAGATCTGCGATATTTTCGCCAAGCGTCAATTTGCCGTTGACGAACAGGTCTTTCTCGACTTCGTAGCCGCTAAACTGCTCGGTCACACAATTTGCACGATCCTCAAACTGTTTTCTGTCCGGATCCGTCCACCACATTTTCTGGTTTCCATCACCGTCATACTGGCTGCCGCTGTCATCAAAACCATGTGTCAATTCATGGCCGATCACCACGCCAATGGCACCGTAATTGATCGCGTCGTCGGCATTGAGATCAAAGAACGGTGGCTGTAATATTCCGGCAGGGAAAGTGATGTCGTTGTAATTTGGGTTGTAATAGGCATTGACCACCGCGGCGGTTGTGCCCCAGCGGGATTTATCAGGGGCCTTGCCGATATCCTGCAGTTCGCGGGTGCTCAAAAATTCGGTTAGCCTGCTTACGTTCTCAAAATAGGAACCTTTATCAATTTTGAGGCCCGCGTAGCCCCGCATCTTATCAGGGTAACCGATCTTGCGGCGAATGGCTGAGAGTTTCTTAAGGGCTTCTTTGCGGGTGGTGTTGCTCATCCATTCATTTTTATCGATGTGGTCGCGATATGAGGCAAAAAGGTTGTCGATCAGCTCGTCCATTCGTTTTTTGGCGGCGGGTGTAAAGTTTGTCTTTACAAACTCATCGCCCAGCGCCTCGCCAAGCGAATTGTCAGTATCTCGCGTGCAGCGTCGCCAGCGGGGGATCTGTTCGGTCGTGCCGCTGAGCGTCGTGCTGTAGAAATCAAAGTCAGCCTTTTCGAGCGTTTTGTTTAGCCGTGGAGAAAAATTATTTACCGCAAACCAGCGAAGATATGTTTTCCATTCTGTCATCGGCGTATCGGACATCATCTTACCGGCCTCTTTTAGAAAATCGGGCTGAGCTATATTTATCGACGTGAATTTCGGTGCTCCCATCTTTGTGGCGTATGCCGACCAGTCGAATCCGGGCGTAAGCTTGTCGGCTTCGGCAACGGACATCTTATGGTAATTTTTTACCGGGTCACGCTGGTCGACCGGGCTGGTCGAAGCTTTGGCAAGCCTTGTTTCAAACGCCATGACGCTGTCGGCGTGAGCTTTGGCGGTTGCCGTATCCTCGCCCACAAGTCCAAACATACGTGCGACGTGTGCGACATATTTACCGCGAAGCTCGACCGATTTCTCGTCTGTCTTTAGGTAGTAATCGCTGTTTGGCAGGCCAAGGCCACCCTGATAAACATTGGCGATATTGATGGTACTGTCTTTGTCATCGAGATATGAGTAAAACCCGAAGAGGGGCCCCGAACCGGCCTTGTGCAGCATAGCAATCGCGTTGCGTAAGCCGTTAATGTCCTTGACCGAATCGATCTCTTTAAAGAAAGGTGCGAGCGGTTTTATGCCGGCGGCCTCGATTGCGGCTTCGTCCATGCAAGATGCGTAATAGTCACCGATAAGCTGGCGGCTCGTTCCGGGTGCGAGTTTTTCATTCATCGCACTTTCGAGTATCGCCCGTGACTTTTCGCGATTGCGCGTGATCAAAATGTCCCAAGTTCCCCACGACGGAAACGCTGCCGGGATCTCGGTTTTCTTCAACCATGTACCGTTGGCGTAACGGTAAAAATTGTTGCACGCCTCGATCGTTGGGTCGATACGGCCGATGTCGAAAGCCGAGCTTTGTGCAAAGATCGAGCCCGTTAAGGTGAGGGTTGTTAACAAGACGGATACACTACGAAATGATTTATTAAACACGGTGATTCTCCCTACAAATAATAAGATGGTAGAACGAAATGCTGATATTACGCATTGCCAGGGATTTTGTTTACCAAATAATTGAGCCGCTAACCTGCGTAAGTTAGCGGCTCTATTTTAAGATTGATCGACAATCTCACGCAAAACAGTCTTCGGGCACGTTTTCGAGGGTGTTTTTCATCAGCATATCGACGACGGCGTTAAAATCATTGCCGGATGCTTCGTAAACCTTGAGTTGCTCATCAGCAGATGTGCCGCGTTCGAGGATCGTGTGGATATGCTCGATCTCGCTGCGTGAGCCAAGCGGATCAACGACATCATCAACAAAATCAAGCAGTTCGCGGATGAGGTCTCTCGCCGGGACCTCTTTTTGTTTGCCGAGGTCGAGCAGATTGCCGTCGAGCCCGTAGCGGATCGCACGCCATTTATTTTCGAGGATCAGGCGGCGGTGATAGATGCGGAATCCGATATTGCCTTCGTTGAGAACCATCAGTTTTGCAACGATCGCTTGGAACAAAGCGGCAATAGCGATGGTGTCATCAACTCGCGTGGGTATGTCGCAAATGCGAAATTCGAGGGTTGGAAATTTGTAATGCGGGCGCACATCCCACCAGATCTTTGACCCGTCCGGGATGCAGTTCATTTTGATCAACAGATCGACATAAGCCTGGTACTGGGCATACGATTCGAAAGTGTCGGGGATCTCGGTGCGCGGAAATTTCTTAAAGACCTCTGAGCGGTATGACTTGAGCCCTGTGTTGTGGCCCAGCCAAAACGGCGACGATGTTGTCAAAGCCAAGATGTGCGGCAGAAAGTAGCGTGCCGCATTCATCACCTGTATCCGTTTTTCGAGATCGGGTATGCCGACGTGAACATGCAGCCCAAAGATCAGCAAACTGCGGGCAACCATCTGCAGCTCGTCAACCAGCAATTTATACCTATCGCCGTCGTATATCTCCTGTTCGCTCCATTTTGAAAACGGGTGCGTCGAGGCGGCGATGATCGCCATATTCTTTTTCCGGGCGAGGCCTGAAATGATGCAGCGTAATTTTGTCAGATCCTCACGGGCCTCTTGAATATTGGCACAAACGCCCGTGCCGACCTCGATCATTGATTGGATCATCTCAGGCTTTATCTTTTCCCCGAGCAGCATTTTCCCTTCGTCAAGGATCTCGGAAACATGGGATTTTAGCTCGCGCGTATCCGGATCGACGATCTGAAATTCTTCTTCGATGCCGAGTGTAAATTGATCAAACATATATTATTCGAGACCTAGTTCGGTGCGTAAAAAGTTTTCGTCGCCCGCGTCGAGATTTTTGAAACGTATGCCTACGCCGTGCCCCGGATCGGAATAAACGACTGTTCCGTTGATGTTCATTGTCCGCTCCCCAATGCTCAGTGTCATCAGGATCGGTGTGCCCTGGTCGAGTATCGCGGTCGTCGTCATATACAGGCCGCCGATGCCGATATCGCGTGTATTTGCGATGCCGGTTCCGTCGCCTCCGTCAAAACGGACGTCGATGATGAGCTTTTTGCGGTCGGTGCCGCGTCGGTTTGAGGGCGATAGGGCTGCGTCGGTATCTTGTACAGTCATTTAGTTTGCCGGGTCAAAAATATTGTCGTGACCGCTGAATTGAATTGTGAAACTGATTCACATTCTAACTCAAATCAGCGTTAATACATAAGAGATTATTTGCCGCTGAGTTCCTTTGCAACCTGCAAAAACGCCTTGGCCGCATGCGACAGCTCGGAATTTCGCCGATAGACGATGTTGAGCTTTCGCTCGAGCTTCATTTCTTTGACAGAAAGAGCGGCGAGACGGCCGCCCTTGATCTCGGCGACCGCAGACAATTTTGGCACGAGAGCAACCCCAACGCCTTTTTCAACCAGCTTTTTTATTGCCTCAAGCGACGGCAGCTCGACCGAGATATTAAGATTCGTTTTGTGCTTTTCGAACGATTCGATCACTTTTCGGCGATACGGCGACGGGGCATTATGGGCGACAAATGTCTCGTCACCGAGGTCTATGATCGAGACGCTTTTTTGTTTTGCCAGCTTGTGTTTTGTCGATACGATAAGCACCAGCTCATCGGTCATTACGCTTACCGACCGCAAACTATCGTCATTTGGTGTGAACGAGATCACGCCAAGCTCGACTTCGCGGCCGGTGATCTGTTTTGGGATACGGCTTGCGACACCGCGTTGGACCTCGATCTTTATTAGTGGGTGCAGACGGCGAAATTCTTCGATGACGGGCAGCAGATAAAATACCGTGTGTTCGTTGGCGCTGATCGTGACTTTCCCGTGTTGCAGATTTCGCATCTCGGTAAGAGCGGCTTGGGCCGTATTGCGAAGATTGAGCATTTGCCGGGCGTAATCGAGTAGCACCTCACCCGCAAATGTCAGCGTCCCGTCCTTGGTCGAGCGGTCAAAAAGTGTTTCGCCAACCTCTTGCTCAAGCCGTCTGACCGCCTGGCTGATCGCGGGCTGTGTTCGGCCAAGCACCTCTGCGGCACGCGAAAAGCTACGTTCGCGGGCAACCGTGACGAGAACCTCAAGTTGATTGACATCCATAGGTGTATATTAGCAGAAGTTATGATGCGGAGATATCCATTAGGCAGGATAGGTTCGATTCCAGTTGCTGCCAAAAAGTAGAGACTTAAAACTCGTTTATTTGCCGCAAAAGATATAAAATTACAGAGCATTTTATTATCGATTTACAGATTTTATGGGCTTTTCGACCACAGCAATACACGCGGGAAATGACCCGGACCCGGTAACCGGTGCCGTCAGCGTTCCGATCTATCAGACATCGACATATAAGCAAGAGGCTCTTGGCCGTCCGACCGGCGGTTACGAATACGCCCGTACGCAAAACCCGACACGCTCGGCTTTGGAGAAAAATATCGCGGCGCTTGAGGGGGCAAAATACGGCTTTGCATTTGCCTCAGGCATGTCAGCGATCGACGCAACTCTCAAACTGGTAAAGGGCGGCGATCACGTTATCCTCGGCGACAACACATACGGCGGGACGTTTCGGCTGTTTAACCGTATCCTGCGTGATTACGGTGTCGATTTTGACCTAGCGGACACCTCCGACATCGCCAATCTTGAAAAGGCCTTTAAGCCGAATACAAAAATGGTCTTTGTCGAGACGCCGACAAACCCGATCATGACGCTCACGGACCTCAAGGCTGTGTCCGATCTCGCACACGCAAACGGTGCCAAGGTCGTCTGCGACAACACATTTATGTCGCCGTATTTTCAGCGTCCGATCGAGCACGGTGTGGATATCGTCGTACATTCAACAACGAAGTATTTGAACGGCCACTCGGACAGCGTAGGCGGATTTGTTGCATTGAATGATGAGAAAGATGCCGAGTGGATAGGCTTTGTGCAGAACGGCGTCGGGGCGATACTGTCGCCGTTCGATTCGTTTTTGGTGCTGCGCGGCACAAAAACGTTAGCCGTCCGTATGGAGGCCCACGACAAGAACGGACGCGTGATCGCAAATTTTCTTGCCGAGCACCCGGCGGTTGAAAAAGTATATTATCCGGGCCTCGCGTCGCATCCGCAGCACGAACTTGCAAAGCGTCAGCAGAGCGGTTTTGGCGGAATGGTCTCGTTTGAGACGGGGTCTATCGACAGTGCCCGCAAGGTGCTCGAGGGCGTAAAATTATGCACGCTTGGCGAAAGTTTAGGCGGCGTCGAGAGCCTTATTTCGCATCCGGCGTCGATGACACACGCCTCCGTACCCGAAGAAACGCGTGCTAAACTGGGCATCACAGACGGGTTGGTGCGAATATCGGTCGGTATTGAGGATGTCGAGGATATTCTCGAAGACATCGATCAAGCATTGAGATAGTTCAAAGTTATAGGTTCAAAGTTCCAAGTTATGCGGTTTTCGTGGTAATTTGTTTGTTGACTTGAAACGAAACTGATTATTTATGTTCACAGTTGAGACACATGCCACCTCGCACATAGGCCGCGTCCGTAAAGGTAATGAGGACAACTATCTCTTGCTCAATATCGGTGGAGCCAAGGTCTGGACGAGCGACCAAGAGGACGGCGAATTTGTCATCGAGACGCAAAAATTTGTGATCGATGACAGCGGTGTCGTGATGGCCGTGTCTGACGGTATGGGCGGAGCTCTCGCAGGCGAGGTCGCGAGCACGATGGCGGTCGAAACGGTCAGCGAAAAGCTGCTTGATGAGGACGTCGATGACACGCTCGGCTCGGGTGATTTTGATCATCAGCTGATCGGACGTCTGCACGAAGCGACCGTTTTTGCCAATCAGCTTATCCATCATCAGGGACGTACCGACCCGCAGTTTCAGGGAATGGGCGCGACATTCACCGGTATGGGCGTAACGCCTGTTGCCGCCGACATTATCCAGGTTGGCGACAGCCGGGCATATTTGGTTCGGAGAGGCAAGATCTATCAGGTCACCAAAGACCAATCTCTGGTCCAACAGCTTATTGACGCGCAGCAGATCTCACCCGAAGAAGCCGAGACGCACACGCTAAAAAATGTCATCCTGCAAGCGTTGGGCGCGCAAAATGAGATATATCCAGTGTCGGTCCGTATTACTCCGTGCCGCGGCGATGTGTTTTTGCTGTGCAGCGATGGTTTGTCGAATAAGGTCACGGCGGGCGATATGCAGCGGATCGTCGTTGACAGCTATGATGAACTGCAAAACGCCTGTGTCGAGCTGGTAAAACTCGCTAATGAGAATGGCGGCGAGGATAACATCACCGTTGTTATTGCAAAATTTACCGGCGACGATCTTGCCGAGCCGGTCGATGACCAAGTCCAGCTTGAGCTGATCGACCTTGGCGGCATCCACGACACTGCCGATCAGGGCATCGAGGATGACGAAGATACAGCCGAGATCGTCTAACAATCACAAGAAAATGCTTTACTCCAGAAAGTCCCTAAGATTTGTTCATTTAATGATCTTAACGGGCTTTTTGCTTGTTAGTGCGAATTTTGCCCAGACCGAGTTTAAGATCGACGGCATCATCATCGAAACCAATGCCAAACATATCGATCCGGCTGCGTTCAAGGCCAAGATAACTCTGGCGTTCGATCTGTTAAAGACAAAAGCTCCAAATGATTATGCGACGATGAAATCGATCATTGGCAAGATCCGGGCGTATCAGGCGAGCGGTGCCAATTTTAACGAGAGCATAATGACGATCGATATCGCTAAGGCGACCTTTGATGCTTCATTGCCGTGGCTGACGAGCGTCTTGATCCACGAGACTACTCATATCAAGAAATATAAGGATACGGGGAAAAAGTTTGGCGACGCTCATTTGCTGACCGATAAGAAAGCGGCCCTGCAGATAATGATCAACGAAGAGCTTGACTGTAATCGTGTGCAGCTAGGTGTGCTGGAAAAGGTCGGCGGGGCAAAATACGAGATCGATTATCTGCGGGCACAAAAAGGCGATCATTTTGATATCGATAAGGACGGTGATTATGACATGGACGATTACCGCGGCAGAAAATGGTAATCGCTAATCTTGACGCCACTCCGGCAACTCGTTAGTCACTCTTTTTACATAGATCGACGATCCTTTGACCTCGACGACCTCGACCTTTTCCCCCTCGACGAGCGTCTCATCACCATCAATCGGATACGCCGTCCATGTTGAACCAAATACCTTTACCGCGCCTTCGTTTAGTGCCCCTTTGCTAGCTGTCGTTACGGTTCCGACCTTGCCCGGCAGCGCATCGACACCGGATTTCAGTCGGTCATGTTCTCCGTGGCCGAAATATTTAGCAAGGATGGTTCGTGACATAATCGTTAAACCTATCGAAACGACCGAAAACGCCAAAAATTGCCATACGAGCCCAAGTCCCAAAAACCCGACGAGCGCCGCTGCGAGTGCCCCGATCCCAAACCACAGCAGCACAAACCCAAGCGTAAATATCTCAGCAACGATCAGCCCCACTGCCAGAACCAGCCACAATATCCAGGTAATTTGTTCCATAAGACAAGCATTGAAAAACGCTCAGTTTCAATATACACGAAATGTCATGGGAAAAGGAGAAGAGGGGAAGAGGCGAAAGGGTGAATAGGGGATAAATTCGCCGACGGTCGAGCTTTGTCTCCTTTTCTCCTCTTCCCCTCTTCCCCTCCTCCCCACTGAGTGTTAATCTTTTAAATCGTGCTGGGGTGGCGGAATTGGTAGACGCCCAGGACTTAAAATCCTGTGTCCTTA
>CAZIZR010000034.1:3949-27451 GCA_964543865.1 uncultured Chloracidobacterium sp. | reverse complement strand
AGTTTGCGTTTTCGACCTATATCTATCGGATTGCGACAAATCTCGCTATCAGCGAGATACGGCGGCGAAAACGGCGGCGACTGATGTCTTTGACAGGCCTGTTTCAGGCTGAGGATGATACGCAGGTCGAATTTCAGCCGCCGGATAAACGCAAGCTGCAGGACGTGGAACTCGTCGAGGACGAACGCAGCCAGGTCATCGCCCGAGCGATAGCCGCTTTGCCTGAGAAATACCGCGTTCCGGTCATCCTGCGTGACATCGAGGGACGCAGTTACGACGAAATAGCCGAGATCATGCAGCTTGGGCTGGGCACGACAAAGTCGCGGATAAATCGCGGACGAGGCCTGCTCAAAGAGAAATTGCAGCATTATTTATAAACAGCGATGAAGAGCGAAGAATTACAAGAAAACGAACGGGTCAGCCGTCTTTTAGGCGAGCTACAACACGTCGAAGCACCATCAGATTTTGATTTTGGCGTCCGTGCCCGCATCGCTGCGGGCCGTCCGACGAAAAGTGGCGGGTTTCGTATTCCGCTCTGGCTTGCTTATGGAGCACCGCTTGCCCTTGTGCTCGCGATTGGCGTTTATTTTGCTTTGAATTCTTTCTATTCGGTCAGCGATGCCAATGTCCCGGTCGTTGGGGTAAATGAAAAGCCAAATATCGCTCAACCTGTTCCTGTTCCATCGAACGAAGTTGTTTCGGTGCCGCCGACTACAAACCCGGACGAACAGATTGTCGTCAAAAGGCCTGACGTTGTTTCAAACAACACCGTAGCCGCAGTCAAAAAGCCTGCTGTAAAAGATAAAAATGCCGGGGGCGGTTCGATCGATCTCGCGAGCCGCGAGGGCCGCCGTTTTCACCGAATTCCGCAGATACCCGCAAAAACTGTACTTGATCTTATTGGTGCGAAAGGTGGGTTTGAAGCCGACGGCTGGCGGGTCGAATCGACGCGGCCAAATAGCTTGGCTGAGCGGTCGCAGATCCAAACCGGCGACGTGATCGAATCGGTCAACGGCCAAACGGTTAATGACAAAACCTCATTTCGCAGCACAACGAGCCTCAAAACTGTCCGCGTTCGCCGCGACGGAAAGAGCGTCGATATCGTTATCAAAAACTAGGGTTTCTTTGTCCCGTCGACCGTCGCGTCTTTGACCTCCGTCTCAAATTTTCGATAGTCATAGCTCCTGATCACCTGATTTACATCGATCCCCTTGACCAGCAGCACGCGGACCGACAGATTGATGTCCGTTTGCGAAGGCAGCCAGATCTCGTCGCCGACACGCTCTTTTTCAAGCATAAAAGTCGCGCCTTTTTTTAGCTTTGCCAGCACACCGCCGCCGACATTGTAATTTTCGTAAAGAACGGCCTCAAGCCGTGCGACCTGTTTGTCTTTTTCGTCGATCCACATCACACCCGCTGTCTTACCAAAAAACTTGAGCATGCTCTTTGCATTTTTCATGTCGAATGCCGGATTTGGTTCGAAATCAAATACTACGCAGTCGCGCCCTCGAAACCGCTCACGCCTCGGATTGATCAGCTTTGATGCACGCAAAACCTCGGCGATCGAGATGCGGCGATTCTCATCCGAGGGCGTCCCGTCCACGTTTTGCTTGACCTTACGGGCATCTTCTTTGGCGATGCGCTTTTCGATCTCCTCGACCTGCTTGGCGGCGTCACGATCGGCTTTTTCCTGATCGCTGCCGCTCAGCGGCCTGCCGTTTTTCTCAATGACACGCTCGATGCGTGAGCCTTTGTAAAACGAAAGCTGCGTCGTTTCCGACTCGGTTTCACGCAGATTGCCGTCTTTTCCCAGCTCGCGTTTTGTTACCTTTTGCGTGAACGAATAGCTGTCTAGCATCGCCTCGACGCGGTCCTCGTTGGCTTGCAGATCTTTGAGCAGCGTAGGGATATCAGGCAGAGGCTCGCCCGAAATATTCGGAAAATCAAACTCAATCTTAGCGATCTGCTGGTTTGTCCTGACGTCGTCAAACTTGATCTCATAAGTCTCGCCGCCCATCGTAACGCGATGCGTAAAGGCTTGCTGCACGCCGTTCACGCTACGGTAATCGCTGTATTCAGTGACCTCGACCGTGCTGCCATTTGGTATTTCATCGCGGACGGGTAAGCCCGTCAGCGCTTCAAAATAGACCTTTATTGAAATGCCTTTTGGCGTATTGATAATGATCGAACTGGCGGTTTTGCCATTGATCGTCGTCTGTCCGCCCGCGACGATCTTAGATTTTTCTTCCTTTGCCTTAAGCCATAGATGGTCCCTGTATAAGGCCTTAGCCTGCATCGCCGTGCTCGCGTCACCCGTTATGGTTTGGAGCCCATTGCGAGAATCACGTAGCCAGCCCGAACGCCCGTTATAGCCCGTTTCGGTTTCAAATCCGGCGAGGTCGTAGCTGATATTAAGCAGATTTGGCTGCGATGTTTGATACAGATACTTGCCCTCGGCACCATCGCTGACGCGTGTTATCCGGCCGGTGCGATAGACCGAGGTCATGGCCTTTAGAGCTTTTTGCCCGCCAAGAGCCTTTTCCGCCTGTTTGATGATTTTTGACGGCGATTGGGCAAATGCTGTAAATGTTAGAGTTAGAGAAAATACTAGTGTAAAAATAAATTTCATTTCTTAGTTGTCGATGGCGTCAAAAATAGAGCGATCAGGTATATCGCGATAGCAAAAAACTGTATGTAACCTGTGCCCGCCGCATAGCGCGGCAGATCGAGCAGCCACGTGAAAGCCTCTTTCGCCGGGTTGTCGAATATACGTTGCAACAGGCCCGTATCGCCCGTCGCGGTCAGATTTGCGAGAACAAGGTACTTGACGGCGAATGCGAGGCCGAACAATGCCCCCAAACTTCGCAAAAGCTTTTTGGTGTCGAAATCTGCAAAAAGGTTGTTCCAAAGGGTCCAAAAAAAACAAAATCCGACTATCCAAAATGGCAACCCTTTTTCCGGCAGCAGCGAGTTAAAAAGCTGCGTCGATGCGGTAAACATCGTTAGTAAAACGGCGGCGTTAGCAATATTTTGCAGCGTCGAGAATTTGTCTGAAAACCAACCGTCCATCCGTAGCAGCGATGACCGGAAAAACAAGATCATCAAAACCGACGCAAAGACTAGGCATATCAGAGCCGGTTTGAGAAAGATAAACGCATTATCCGCCGCCTCGAGCCGCATACCACCGAGTAGCGTTACGAGCAGAAACAAACAGGGCAATATCAGATAGGTGAGATTAGATCTTTGATCTTCGATCTCGGATTTTTGATCTTTGGCTGGAACGATCGAGCCATCGCGAGCCGGTTCGAGACTCGTGTCGATATCAATGATCTGATCGTCCGTCTTTGTCATCAAGTTTCAAAAGCTCCCCTCCTTACGAGAGGGGTGGCAGCCGCTTCGGCTGACGGGGTGGTTCTCTATTTTCTTTCCCGGGTAAGTTTCATCGGATTAAAATCATCCGGTGTCAGTTTCAGCCCTTCTTCGAGTTCGTATTTCAATTCCGACGGGGTTTTCATCGTTAGCGTCTCGTCGGTCGATCTAAAATTCGGGTCCAGCTTCATTACGCGATCGGCCGCTTCGAGACCCGGTTTGAACAGCGTATCGTCGTTCGACAGCCGTCCCCAGCCTTGACGGTAATAGCTGTAAGCAGTGTAAAACTGCGTATTCGCGTCACGCTTTTCCGGATCCGCACGGTCAAAAGCCGCTCTTGCCCCGATAAAATCATCGCTCCGAAACAACGTCAGGCCGCGTGTAAATTCATCGCGATTTATCTCGTATGTGCCCAGCACGACTTGGCTCTTTGTCGTGACCTCGGCTAGCGTTTTCGGCTCAGACCAGTAAAGAAAAACAACAAACCCAAGCCCGAGTGCGACTATCGCGACGCTTAAGATATGTATATATTTTTCTTTCATTGTATAATTGCCGGACACATTAAGAATACACCGTTTCTCAGATGCTCTAAATATGAAAAAGATAGCTTTAATAATAACGCTTTCGGCGATCTACCTGCAGTTTTCTTCACCCTCTTTTGCCCAAAACGGAGCGGCCGATCTTGTCATAATCAACGCCAACATCCGAACAATGGATGCCAAGCGCACGGTCGCAAGTTCGATAGCGATGATCGGGAGAAAGATCCGGGCAATAGGCTCGGATGCCGATATCAGGCCATGGATCGGGCCAAAGACCCGCGTCATCGACGCCAAGGGCAAGACCATAATTCCAGGGTTTAACGACGCGCATGTGCATTTTATGGAGACGGGCTTTCAGCTCGCCTCGGTCGATCTGCGTGATGCGAAAACGCCGCAGGAATTTGTCGAACGGATCAAAGCGTTTGCGGCAAAGCTGCCAAAGGGCCGCTGGATAACCGGGGGGCAATGGGACCATGAAAATTGGACGCCAAACAATCTGCCGACCGCCGCGTTGATCGATGCTGCGACGCCCGATCATCCGGTTTTTATAAATCGCCTCGACGGCCATATGGCTTTGGCGAATAGCCTGGCGATGCGGCTCGCGGGTGTCGATAAGAGCGTAAAGGACGTTGCTGGCGGCGAGATCGTTCGCGATCCGTCCGGCAATCCGACGGGTATATTTAAGGACGCGGCCAGCTTTTACATTGAAAAAGCGATACCCGCAGCAACCTTTGAGCAGAGACTAGAGGCGGCTCAGGCGGCGACAGATCATGCTGCGTCGCTCGGCGTGACGAGCGTTCAGGATATGTCCGCAGGGACGGAAGTTGGCGTTTATCAGGAGTTGTTGCGTCAGGGAAAACTAAAAACGCGAGTTTACGGCTGTTCTCCGCTGGCCGATTACAAACGGTGGGCGAATACCGGCGTTCGGCGTGCGTTTGGCGACCCAATGCTGCGTGTCGGCTGTCTGAAAGGGTATGCAGACGGCAGCCTGGGTTCGACCACTGCGTGGTTTTTTGCACCGTATCTCGATGCTCCAAATTCGACGGGACTATCAATGGCAGATGTGATGACAACAATGCGGCAGGACATCCAAAACGCCGATAAAGCTGGGCTGCAGGTTCGTATCCACGCGATCGGCGACCGTGCGAACGCGACCATTCTAGACCATTTTCTCGCCGTCGATAAAGCAAATGGCACGTGGGACCGCCGCTTTACCATCGAACACGCACAGCATCTGCGTGTCGAGGACATCATGCGTTTTGGCTCGCAAAAGGTTGTCGCCTCGATGCAGCCTGTTCACGCGATCGACGACGGACGCTGGGCGTGGAAACGCCTCGATGCGCCGCGTTTGCAGGGAACTTATGCGTTTAGAACCCTACTCGACACCGGCGGAATATTGGCGTTTGGTTCCGATTCGCCGGTCGCCCCGCTCAATCCGCTTTTCGGTATTTACGCCGCGGTCACACGACGCACGACAGACGGCAAGAATCCAAACGGATGGCTGCCCGAGCAAAAGATCACCGTTGACGAAGCGGTTCGCGGATTTACGTGGGGATCTGCTTACGCCGAGTTTCAAGAAAACGAAAAAGGAACGCTTGGTCCCGGCATGATCGCTGACCTGGTCATCTTGTCCGATGATATTTTTACCATCGACCCAAATAAGATCGGCGACGTCAGCGTGCTGCTCACCGTGGTTGACGGAAAAGTGGCGTTTGAGCGGAAATGAGATCCGTTGCGTACTTACTATTCGTGATTTGGGGTTGTATGTCGGCCGGTGCTCAAACATCGGCCGACCTTATTTTGATCAATGCAAATATTCGCACTATGGATCAGCGTGCGCCAAAAGCCGAGGCCCTTGCGGTAACGAACGGGCGCATCACTGCGGTTGGCAAGGCCGTCGACATCCGCAAACTCGCTAATGACAAAACACGCATCATCGATGCCCGAGGCAAGCTCGTGTTGCCCGGATTTAACGATGCACACGTCCATTTCACCGGTATCGGCAATCAGTTTTCCCATCTCGACGCCAGACATGCCCGCAAACGCCAAGAGGTTTTAGATCGCATCGCATTCTATGCAGGCGTTTTGCCAAAAGGACGTTGGATACTCGGTGCGGGATTAACGCTCTCATCAAATGACCTGCCGACGATCTCTCAGATCGATGCTGTAAGTCCGGACAACCCCGTTCTGATCTATTTTGCGGGTTACAAGTCCGCATTGGTTAATGCGGCGGCTCTAAAACTTGCGAAAATACCGGGCCGAGAGCCGGTGGTATCGAATGAGCTAGTAGTTCGGATCAGAGGACAAGTGCCGTTTGATCACGAGCGAAACTGGCCTGAGATCGCCGAGACGGCTAGCAACTATGCCGCGTCGCTCGGTGTGACCAGTGTACAAGACGTGCATTCGGATGACCTGTTCGCGATCCTGAATACATTAGCCGAAAACGGAAAGCTAAAGACGCGCGTGTATGAGTGCATCGGTATTCGCGACCGTCAGAAAGCAATTTCTGCCGGGCTTCGAGCAGCGACCGGCAACGCTTTTGTTCGGGGCGGGTGTGTCAAAGGTTTTACGCATGGCGAAGATGACGAATTGGCCGAGTTGACCGAGACGATCACTGAATCTGACAAAGCCGGTTTGCAAGCGATGGTCCATGCAATCGGCAGGAGTTCTAATTCAACTACGATCACTGCATTTGAAAAGGCAATAGCCTCAAACGGTCGTCGAGACCGGCGTTTCCGTGTCGAACACGCCGCACGGATGCGGTCGAGCGATATTTCACGGTTGTCGCGGTCAGGTATCATTGCTTCGATGCAGCCGCACCTTTTCGGAGCGGGAAGTGATGATCTTCGCGCCATTTTTGATTCGGGTGTGACGCTCGCGTTTGGGTCTGACGCATCTATAACAGACCTCAACCCGCTATTTGGGATACACGCGGCCGTGAACAGCGGCCGCCGATCGCTCACGGTTAATGAGGCCGTCCGCGCATACACGCTCGGCTCGGCTTATGCTGAGTTTCAGGAAAACCAAAAAGGCTCGCTCGCTGTTGGCAAGCTGGCAGATCTCATAGTGTTATCGGATGATATCTTTTCGATCGGCACGAATAAGATCAAGGACGCTAGAGTCTTATTGACGGTAGTTGACGGAAAGGTCGTCTTTGAGGCGAAATGATCACGCCTTTGTTATAATTTAGTTTTACTATTCAAGGGAGATAAACATGAGATCTATTTTTAGTTTGGCAATAATTATTTTGGCACTTTCATTCACGGCGTTTTCGCAAGAGGACATGAAAGAAAAGGCAAAGCCGACCGAAGCAGACAAGACAGCGGCGATCCCGTCCGATAGCTATTTGAAACGCGGCGCGGCTATTGGCAGTGCAAAAAAGGTCTCGCTTAACAAAGCGCTCAAGGACCCGTCGAAATACAGCGGCAAAACGGTCCGTATCGAGGGCGTCGTGGTGCGTTCGTGCAAGATGGAAGGCTGTTGGGCTGAGGTTGCCGAGAACAAAGACAGCAAAAGTGTCCGTATCAAGATGAAAGACCACGCTTTCTTTATCCCTCTGCAATCCGCCGGAGCCAAGGCCCGTGTCGAAGGCACGTTTCAGGTCAAAACGCTCACCAAAGCCATGGTCGATCATATGATCGAAGAGGACGGTGCGAAATTTGCCAACCGCAATACCGACGGCACGGTGACCGAGGTCTCGTTCGAGGCAACGGGCATCGAGCTGAAACGCTCAGGCAAGTAACATGAAAACCCTTGGGATCGTTGCACTGGTATTTGGAATCTTAGGTATCATTTTAGGTGCGCTTGTAACGATCGTCTCCGCTGCACTCGTGCCGCTGACTGACGGTCGAACCAGTTGGGACGAAGCGATGCTCGGCATTATTCCCGGTATTATCGTCTTTCTGATCTCGGTGGTGATCGCGGTCATTGGCTTGGTCTTGTTCATCGCGGGCCGAAAAAGAACCATCCAGAAATAGGCGGCTTCGATCATGGCGATCAAAAAAAGACTCGGCCCCGTGTAGGTGAGCCGAGTCTTTTCAATTGTGAACCAAGGGTTAGAACTTAAACTTAACGCCAAGCTGGGCCTGTCGCGGTTCGCCAAAACCGGCTGAGACTGTGCCGTCAAAGTTAAACGTCAGCGGTCTCGGCAAACTCCTCTGATTACGGCTGTTGGTCAGGTTGAACGCCTCGAAAATTGGTTCAAGCGACATTGTCTCATTGAACTTGAACGTCTTAGACAATCTGACATCAAGCGTGATTATGGATGGATTCCATGTAGGAAAGTTTTTCAACCTTTATCAGGACCATCTCGATTCGCTATAATACGGGTTCGTTCCCGTGATGGCATGAAACCATTTAAGATCAGAGACATCTTGATAGATCCGCCGCTTATCCTGTCGCCGATGGCGGGGGTGACGGACTATACCTTTCGCCGGCTGATCAAGCGGCGGGGCGGTGTCGGTCTGGTCGTGTCCGAATTTGTCTCGGTCGAGGGGCTGACGCGGCACAATCCTAAATCGAAACGCCAGATGCGTTTTGATGAGGAAGAGCGGCCGTATGCCGTGCAGATCTTTGGCGGCAAGGTCGATCGGATGGCGATGGGTGCTGAGATGGCCCAAGAGGTCGGCGCCGATATTTTGGATGTAAACTGCGGCTGCCCTGCACCAAAGGTCGTCAAAAATGGCGGTGGTTCGGGCCTGCTTCGCGAACCCGCGTTGCTCGAGGCCATCCTTAAAGAGATCAAGAAAACTATCACCATTCCGCTAACGTTAAAGCTGCGGACCGGCTATTCGGACGCGTCGATCAACGTTGTTGACGTAGCAAAGATGGCCGAGCAATGCGGCGTCGAGCACATTCAGGTGCACGGCCGCACACGCGAACAGGGTTACAAAGGGCTCGCAAATTGGGACCTGATAAAACAGGTCAAAGAAGCTGTAAGTATTCCTGTCTCGGGTAACGGCGATATAACGACGATCGAATACGGCATGAAGAAATGGCGCGAATCAGGCGTCAACGGCATTCTTATCGGCCGCGGTGCGATGCAAAACCCATGGATATTTCGGCAGTTTGCCGATGTGCTCGCGGGCAACCAGCCGTATGTTCCCGACGTCTCAGAAAAGAAGCAGGTTTTACTTGAATTTTTTTCGATGTGTCGTGAAGAGATGGCTGAGATCGTCGCTTTGGGCAAGATGAAACAACTTGCCGGTCAATTTACCAAAGGGCTTGTCGGCGGTGCACAGTTTCGCCAGACGTTGTATCATTCGCATTCTGCTGAGGAAATATTAGATAACATCTCAATATATTTTGAGACACTCGAATCGCGTGATACGTTTGGCGACGGTGTGGTCGAGGCCGACGAGGATGCCGATATCGAGATCACTTCGTGTGAGATCGACACCACGGTCGAAAATTTGCCGCAACAAGTAGCGGCCGGTGCGGTCAGTCAGATCTGAAAAGTCGACTAGCCCTCTAGAAAGGAAAAAGGGCCGGAATACCGGCCCTTTCTCTTTGAAACATACTATCTATCAATTCCCTGGTTTATTTTTTCTTTCATCTTCAAACAGAATGGGCGATACGAGTGGCCTGTAGGCTTCACTTATCCTGATATAGGCATCTGCACGAAGTTTTGAAAAGAACTTTATCTGTTCGCTAGGCCCTCTTTCTGCCAGCATGGCACCTCGAATTGCGTTTTCTTCAAAGACGGATTCGTTACTTGCGGCCTCTCGTTCATCAACGCGAAGGATGACTACGCCAAGCTGTTCTGCGTCAAAAGGCTCGGTATATTGACCCACACTGACGCCCTTGAGCGGTTTTGCAAGTATCTCAACCAGTTCTTTCACTTTGAGCTTCTCTATCTTTCCGGCTCCTTGCGTTACAACCCCGGCATCACCATTTTCTTTAACGATCTTTGCCCAATCACCGCCCGCTCTCAATTGCGCCAACAGCTGTTTTGCTTTATCACGAACGGCCGTCTCGTCACGTCCTGCAAACCCAAGGAAAAGCTCACTGAATGACACTGTCTCTGGTTTTGTAAATTTTTCTTTGTGTTTTTCGTAGTATTCCTTGAGCTCCTTCCCGCTAAATCCCCAATAGATTTTCCCCTGGATCTCACGTTGTACAACCAGATCGCGAGTCGCCTGCTTTTTCCAAGTGTCTTTCATTTCTTGCGGGCTGACACCACTCTTTTCCATTTCGGCGTAGAGAGCCTCAACGGTTTTCATGTTGTACTGCTTCATAATTGCAGCCATTCGCTGGTTGACCTCAGCCTCGATCTCCTTTTCCAGGCCCAGTTCCTTGGCCTTTTGGATCAGCAGCTCTTCGTTGATCAGATTTGCGATCAATTCGCCCTGTTTTTCATCGACCATTTTCTGAACGTCTTCGCGTTTTTTGCCCTGCGCTACCTCGGCTTCAACTATGTCCTTCATCTCACGCTTGATACGCGAGAGCGTTATGACGCCGTCATTGACCTGAGCAACCACCTCGTCAACAACACGCGTCTGCGTTTCTTGTGCAAACGCCGTAATACTGAGCGCACCAAACATCAGGGTAAAAATAAATATATATCCGATCGATCTCATGAAAAACTCCTCGTCGCAAATCGCGAAACAAAATCTTAGTATTCGTTCATTACATTATGCAACTTTAGCATTTGATGCCGAAACGCCCGTGCGCGTTTATTCCCATCAAAAGTCATCCAGATGTTGAATAACGGAACTTTTGCGTATTGGTTGTTTTTAAATAATAGTGCTCTGCCGAGCCTCGGCAGCAACTCTCCGATGAAGAAAAAGTGCTCAAATTGCCATCTCGTTAATTTCGTGGACGCGGGCTGCTGTGCCCGTTGTCAGGGCGATCTTATTGCTGTCGAGAGCGTTTCTATTCCCGTAGGCAAACGCCGCCCCCGTATAATTATCCGGGCGCTGGTTTGCCTAGCCGTTTGCATTATTGCGGTGCTCGGATTTTATTTTTCGCTTGTCATCTCGGCCGAGCCGCTTAATATCGAGCAGAAAAGCTCGGTCCGCCGCTCAACCGCGATATTGAAAGAAAAGGGATTCTCCGGCCACGCATTTCTGCTTGAAAATCTGACCGTATACCGCAGCAACGATAATTGGCTCAACGCTTCGGTTGCTAAAGAGAATGCTTACGCAGCGACAAATTTTCCATTTGAGATAATGACGCTGTACTCCGATTTTTTCACTTACCCGGTTGATGATGTCGAGCGGGCCGCGATATTGCTCCACGAAGCCGAGCATTTAAAGGGGCACGACGAGCACGAAGCATACAAATTTGTCTGGGAAAATCGCAACGTACTCGGCTGGACCAAACAAAAATACTGGTCGTCACCCGTATGGCAAAACATCCGCAAGCAGACCATCGATCACGCACCTGATCTATTCGTCTGCGAAAACAAAGAGTACCGCGACTGCACCGAATAAAAACGTCACGCCCGTATCGAGTTAAGACATTCCATAGCGGTTTTGATCGGATCACCGGTCACGACCGCAACGCGCAAGATACCGCTCGGGCTAAAGCTCGACCCTGCACTCGATTCTAGAACTTCCATTAGTTTTTCAGGAGAGACTCGTGCCTGCTCGCCCAGCTTTATGGCTATGCCGTCGACCGTTTTATCGACAGAAACCAACGCCATTTGCTCCGCGAGTTTTCTCAAACGTCCATAATCAAACAGATTCTCGACCGAGCGGGGAATACGTCCGTAGCGATCCTCGATCTCGGCGTGTATCGCCATCAGATCGTCCTCGCCGCCTGCCGACGAGATGCGTTTGTAGGTTCGCAGCCGCTGGCTGGCCTCGGCGATGTAATCTTTAGGAATTGCGACATCGATGCCCAGATTGATCGAAACGCTAACATCATCAGCGATCTCGTCGCCGCGCATCTCCGCGATGGTTCGCTCAAGCATCTTTGTATAAAGGTCAAACCCGAGTGCATCAAGATGCCCCGATTGCTGCCCGCCGAGGATATTTCCCGCTCCGCGTAGCTCAAGATCCAACGCCGCGAGCCGAAATCCGGCACCGAGATCGGAGAATTCTCGAATGGCTGACAATCGTCGCCGTGCGATCGGCGTTAGTTCTAATTCGCTTGGGATCAGCAGATATGCGTAGGCACGGCGGTTTGACCGCCCGACGCGTCCACGCAATTGATACAACTGAGAAAGACCGTAATTATCGGCACGATTGATAATGATGGTGTTCGCACGCGGTATATCGATGCCGTTCTCGATGATGGTTGTCGCGACGAGTACGTCGTACTTGTAATCAATAAAATCGAGCATCACGTTTTCCATTTCCTTTTCGTTCATCTGCCCGTGGCCGATGGCGACGCGTGCATCGGGAACGATTTTTTGAATAAGTGCGGCAATTGCTTCGATAGATTCGACGCGGTTATGGATGAAAAAGATCTGTCCATTTCGGGACAGCTCGAGCTCGATGGCGGAGCGTATCACGCCCTCGGCAAACTGCACGACCTGTGTATTGATCGCCAAACGGTCACGCGGTGGCGTTTCGATGACCGACATATCACGCATCCCGAGCAGAGACATATTCAACGTTCGCGGAATTGGGGTCGCCGAGAGCGTGAGCACATCGACCTTTTTCTTCCACTGTTTGAGCTTTTCTTTGTGCCCGACACCAAAACGCTGCTCTTCGTCCACGACGACGAGCCCGAGCTTTGGCAGCTTAACATCGGCAGATAATAAGCGGTGTGTCCCTATCAAAACATCGACCTCGCCCTTGCCGGCGGCTTCGGAAACGGCCTTCTGCTCTTTGGTCGAGCGAAAACGCGACAGCAGATCGACCTTGACCGGAAACGCCGCAAAACGCTTTTTGAACGTCTCAAAATGCTGATAAGCCAACACAGTCGTCGGCGTCAGTATCGCCGCCTGTCTGCCGTCCATCACCGCCTTGAACGCCGCACGCATCGCGACCTCTGTCTTGCCATAGCCGACGTCGCCGATTATCAGCCGGTCCATCGGCGTCGGCGTTTCCATGTCGGTTTTCACTTCTTCTATAGCGGTTGCTTGATCTACTGTCAGATCATAAGGAAAGGCATCTTCAAACTCGTGTTGCCAAGGAGCATCGGGCGGAAACGCGTGGCCACGAACGAGCTTTCGTTCGGCATAAAGCTTGAGCAGTTCGTCGGCCATATCGCGCATTGCGCGTTTTGCCTTTGCCTTGGTCTTTTGCCAGCCGAGCCCACCCAAACGGTCGAGCGTTGCCGCCGTCGCTTCGCCGGACGAATACCGCGACACGAGATCCATACGCTCGACGGGTACAAACAATTTGGCGTCGTCGGCGTAAATGAGCAGCATAAACTCGCGGCTTGAGCCTTGCGAATCGATGGTCTGCAAACCGTCAAAACGCCCGATTCCGTGATCGACATGGACGACAAAATCGCCGGCCTTGAGGTCACGAAAATCAGAGATAAATGCACCGAGCTTGCTCTTGGATCTTTTTGTTTTATCACGCCCTCCACGAGTTTCGCCCACGTCGCTCTCGCCAAAGATATCCGTCTCAGAATAGATCGTCAGGCCGTCCGTCGGCAGTTCAAAACCACCCGAAAGCGCACCGATCTTGATCGCGTCCACGGCCAAATAAATGTCGTATTCGCGCAGCATCTCTGCCAGCCGCTCTGCCATGCCCGGCGTGTGCATAACTATCGCCGCGGAGCGGTCAAATTCACCGACAAACGCCGGAACATCGCCGTGAAACTTACGCGTCGAGCGCGACTGGATCTCAATATCACTTGCTTTTTCGGCTGTCGAGAAAAGAAAGAGAGGTGCCGTATCAGTCGCGTCCCCGACGGCAAATTCTTCATCCGTCGCCGACGCCGTTCGGCCAAGCGCCCGCAACTCCAGGCTCGGTTTTGTTTCCAGTAGATCTCTCAACTCTTCCGGCATCAGAAAAAGATCATTTGGCGTGAGCCCGACATCGCCCGATTCGGTGATCGCCTCAAAATTCGCGGTCAGATGCTCATACTGACTTATCAGCGTATGCTCGACGGCGACGGGCTCATCGATGACGATAATGTGTTCTTTGAGATGGTCAAAGACGTTTGCCGTCAGCGGTTTAACCAGCGGCAGGAAAAACTCCCAACCCGAAAACGTCTCGCCGTTCGTGGCAAAATCGACACGGTCTTTTAGATTGCGTCTAAATTTTTCGTCTGGAAATCGCTCAGTTGCAAAAAACGCCCAGTCTTTGAGATCTTGCGGGGTAACGGCAAATTCACGCATCGGTGCGATCGAGACGGATGTAAGTTGCTCAAGCGAAAGCTGCGTATCGGCGTCAAACGTCCTGATAGAATCGACCGTATCGCCAAAAAACTCTATTCGAACCGGATTTTCCGCGTCCGGCGACCAGATATCCATAATGCCGCCGCGAACCGAAAGCTGGCCGGGGCCAAACAACGGCTCTTCGCGAACGTATCCGCATGCAAACAGCCGCTCGACAAGCTCCTCAGGCGGCATATCTTTGTCCCTGACCAGCACGCATCCGAGAGCCGCGATCTCCGCCCGCGTGACGCTGCGTTGAATAAGCGACCGGGCAGACATGATCGTTATCTCACCACCGCCGTTGGCAAGCTGCCATAACCCCAATGCACGCTGTTCTTGTGTCTCGGCGTGCGGCGAAATGCCGGAATATGGATCGGTCTCGAACGAAGGAAGCGTAACAATTGCGGATTGCGGATCGCGGATCGCGGATTGGAAAAACGCTAGATCCGATTCCCACGATTCCAGCTCCTGATTTGATTCCGTCACGACGGCAAACCGCTTGCCCGTCTCATTTCTCAGCTTTGACAGCACGTATGCCTTTGCCGAAACGGATGTCAGCCCGCTCAGGCTAATGACACGTCTGCCTACCGCTATTTCTTTTACCAACTGCTCGAACTCATTCGCCATAAAACGCACCTATCCGCAGAAAACGCGAGACCGGGTGGTACGCGCGTTTCCTACGGCATTTATATTTTGACATATCCGCGAGATGTTTGCCGAGTCGTTTTGTCAGTAGCCCGCACGTAAGTAAGGGCAACGTCGCTAATGTACGACTTGCCGGGACGGAGTCCGTTCGTTGCCGATGTTCCAACTGAACACTATAATTGAATGTTCCAAGCCTAGCCCTTACTTACGTGCGGGCTACTGACCGAGATCACATATGAGCATTCCTTCTTTTGACGACATCATTGAACCTAACGACCAGACCGAGGCACGCAAAGCGTCGCTCGGGGCGATCTCCGCTTTGGTCGGCAATGTCTATCCGAATAAATTTGCCCGCTCCAACGTCAGCGGCGGCGAAGACTCGATTACCGCGCTAAAACATTTTGACAGGATCGTGAGTGTCGAATCGCGAATGGCCGAGATCAAAGCCGGCCTTGCCGAGGGCGAACGTCCGCCCGCGGATAAAAAAGATGCTCTCAACGAAGAATTAAAAGCTCTTGGTACCGTCCGCATCGCCGGCCGCCTGACGACGCCGACGCGCGGTAATTTTGTCCATCTGACCGACGGCATCGATAAATTGCAGGTCTATGCGAACAAAAAAGGCCCGCTCGCATTGATCAAAAATGACGGCAACGACAGCGTGGATGGGGAAAACGGCTGGGCTTTGTGGCAGCTGCTCGATCACGGCGACCTGATCGGTGCTGAGGGGTATTTGTTTGTGACAAATACAGGCGAGGTTTCGGTTCACGCCGAAAAACTCCAATTTCTCGCCAAGGCAATGCTCCCGATGCCCGACAAAATGCACGGCATCGCTGATCCGGAATTACGGCGGCGGTATCGCTACGCGGACCTGATCGGTTCTTCGCTGCAGGTCGAGCACGACGGTTTAACGACACGCGAGGTATTTGAGCGTCGAGCAAAGATCATCTCCTCAATGCGTCGGTACCTGGAGGACCACGGCTACATCGAGGTCGAGACACCGATGCTCACGCCCAAGGCGACAGGTGCCGCGGCCGAGCCTTTTGAGACGTATCACAAGGCGCTCGATATCCAACTGTTTGCGCGTATCGCCCCCGAACTTTATCTCAAGCGGCTGATGGTCGGCGGTTTTGAAAAGGTTTATGAACTCAACCGCAACTTCCGCAACGAGGGCCTCTCGCACAAACATAATCCCGAGTTCACCATGCTCGAATTCTATTGCGCCTATATGGACGTGAATGGAATGATGGATTTTTGCGAGGAAATGTTAAAAAAGTCTGTCGTCGAGGCGACCGGTGGGCTGACGATCAGTTATGAGGGTAACGAGATCGATTTCAATAATTTTGAGCGAGTTTCGATGAAAGATGCGGTCCTGCGATTTAAGCCGGACGCAGATGTGACCGATTCGAACATGCTCGCGTTGTTTGAGGAACACGCCGAGGAAAAGCTTATCCAACCGACCTTTATCGTCGATTATCCAAAGTCGATCTCGCCGCTATCGAAAGCCTCGCCAGACGACCCGGCGATCGCGGAGCGTTTCGAGTTGTTCATTGGCGGTATCGAGCGTGCGAACGGTTTCTCGGAACTCAACGATCCAAAAGAACAATATGAGCGCTTTGTCGATCAGATGGAGGAACGCGAGTCCGGCGACGCCGAGGCGATGATCCTCGACGAAGATTACATCCGAGCCCTGTCGTACGGTATGCCGCCCGCCGCCGGTATCGGCATCGGCATCGACCGCATCGTGATGCTGCTCACGAACCAACACTCGATCCGCGATGTGATCCTGTTCCCGCACATGCGTCCTGAGAAGCGTAACGAGGAAAAAGAAGAGGATAATTAACCGCGGATGAACACGGATAAACACAGATTTGAATAGAAATTGAACCCAAACAAATCTGCGTCCATCTGCGTTTATCTGCGGTAAAATTTCCCTTCTTTGCACCTTGGCGTCTTTGCGTTAAAAATGCTTTGAAAGTTTTTCTCTACACAACCTTTGCCCTCACCGCTTTTGCGTTCAACTCAATATTGTGTCGGCTCGCGTTGCGTGGCGATGAAGCCGACGCGGCGGGATTTACTGCCGTCCGGCTAATGTCGGGAGCGGTCGCGTTGTTGTTGATCTGGTACGTGATGTCGATGGGCAGAAACGCGAGTGTAAACGAGCGTGCGTCTTCGGACGGTCATGATGGCACGCTCCTTAACAGTCGCGTTTCCGCCCTTGGCACCTGGCCGTCCGCCTTACTCCTTTTCGCCTACGCCATTTGTTTTTCGTTCGCCTATCTCGGGCTGACGGCGGGGACAGGTGCGTTGATACTATTCGGCTCGGTGCAGATGACGATGATCGCCGTCACGCTGTTTCGCGGCGAACGCCCGCGCCCGCTCGAATGGCTCGGGCTCGCAGCGGCAGTCGGCGGACTCGTTTATCTCGTATTTCCCGGCCTTGCATCACCGCCGCTTACGAGTTCGCTGCTGATGGCAGCCGCCGGAGCTTCGTGGGGGCTTTACACTCTACGCGGCAAAGGCAGCACTGATCCGCTCGGCCAAACGACAGGAAATTTTATTCGCACACTGCCTTTTGCCGCCGTCATCGCGATTATTTTCCTGCCCAATTTACATTTATCGACTCGCGGCATCACATTAGCCGTTCTGTCCGGAGCCGTCACATCCGGCATCGGCTACACCGTCTGGTACGCCGCTCTAAAACATCACACCGCAACCCGCGCCGCCGTGCTGCAGCTTTCCGTCCCGGTCATCACCGCCATCATTGGTGTGCTGTTCCTCGCCGAGATCGCCGACACACGCCTCGCCATCGCCGCTACTCTGATCCTCGGCGGCATCGCTCTGACTATTTTTTCGAAAGAGAAATTAGCCGCAAATGAACGCGGATAAACACAGATGTTCACAGAAAATAAAATAAAAATATCTGCGTCGATCTGCGTTTATCTGCGGTAAAGATCTCTTCGTTATAAATCCCTTGCCTTTATCCGGCGGTTGGATTATTCTATTAACACTGTTTCACAGATGCAACATAATGCCGTTATCGGCATTGCGAAACTGACTTTAAAATGCAGCATTTGAGCCTGGTAAAAAGCCTTTCGCATTTGCGTGAGGAGCAAAAGCACATCGAGGAAATTTCGCTCGATGGTTTTGGCATGTCGTTGACGCGCGGTGCGATAACGGAGATCGTCGGCGGGCCGAGCGTTGGGAAAACAGGCTTTTCACTCGCGCTGCTTTCACGGCTCACGTCGGGCGGCGAGGTGTGCGCGGTCGTCGATGCGGGGCATGGTTTTGATCCGGTGACGGCTCAGATGGCGGGAGTTGTGCTCGATAATCTACTCTGGATCCGATGCGGAAACGATATCGAAAAAGCGTTTGTCGCCGCCGACTATCTGGTGCAGGCAAAAGGGTTTGGCTGTATTTGGCTAGATCTCGGCGGGCTTTCGCGGTCACAATTGCGGATGGTGCCGCGATCATATTGGTTTCGCTATCGCACGCGGATCAAAGAAACGCCGACCATATTACTCGTCACCGCCCCGGAATCTTTAGCGGGCTCGGCGACGAACGGATCTTATACTTTTGAGCGGGACAAAACGGTGTGGTCGGGCAGCGGCAAATTCAAACTGCTGCGCCAGTTTTACATTAGCCTCACCTCACGCAAAGGCTCTTACGGGGCGCCGCTGCGGGCAAAAATGGAGGTTGACTACACCGATGGCTAGATCGTACGCGTGCATAATTTCGTCGGATGTAAAGCGGGACAAAGACGCCCTCATCGCGGCGGCGCGCGAATTTTCGTATTCGATCGAGGTGCTCGGCGACGGCATTTTGTTTGACGTGAGCGGGCTCGAACGCCTGATCGGCAAGCCCGATAAGATCGCACAAAAGATATTGGCTGAGCTAGAGCGGCGTAAGGTTCGCGGCAGCGTCGCCGTTGCCGCGACGGTCGATACGGCAATTTTGCTTGCACGGCAAAAGGACGTCAGCGGGCACAATGCAGACGAGCCGGATGCGTTTGAGCAGCTTCCGTTACGCAACCTCGACATTGGCCAGGACACGCTAAATGTTTTCAGCGACCTTGGGGTCCGGAGTGTCGGCGATCTGCTGGCGATATCGCGTGCGGAGCTGATCGGGCGGTATGGGCGTGAGTTTCAGCAGGTAATCGACACGATCGAACAGCGAGGTGCGTCGTTCGTCACGCCAAATGTAAAAGACGGCAATGTCGAGTGGAGCTATGATCTCGACCATTCGGTCGAAAATTTTGAGCAGCTGATATTTGTGCTCAATCACGGACTCGAACGTCTGCTGGCTGAGGTCGAGCATTGCGGTTTTAGTACGGAGCATCTCGATCTGAGCTTTAAGCTCAAGAACAAGGCCGAAAAGGCCTATGAGATAAAAACGTCGTTCCCGACGCTCGACCGGGCATTTTGGCTAAAGCTGATCAATCTGCGTTGTGCACTTGATCCGCCCGAGGCGGACATCGTGTCGGTAAAAACGACTGCACATTTTACGCATCCGCGTCCCGATCAAAAGGGGTTATATGCTGTATCGAGGCCCGAGCCCGAAAGCCTGCTGCTCACAGTCAATAAGCTGAAAAAGCTGGTCGGTGAGACACATGTTGGTGTGCCGCTGCTGCTCAACCAGCGGCTCGCCGAACCATTCACTCTCGATGCCGATGTTTTGCCTGCGGGACGAGAGAAAATGAATGCGATAGCTGACGATCCGATCATCGCATTCAACTATTATCGCCCGCCGCTCCGAGCAGAGGTTTTGGTCCGCGACGCCCGTCTCGTCTTTATTAAGACACATCATTTTAGCGGCCATGTGCTCGAATACAGCGGCGTCTGGAGGTCGAATTCTAAATGGTGGGAACAGCCTTGGAAAACGCAGGAATGGGATATCGAGGTCGAAAATTATGGTGTTTATCGTTTGCTCAAGGCCGGGAAAGAGTGGTTTTTGACGGGTGAGTACGACTGATGAAACACCCTTTGGGACAGTCGGGACACGTGGGACACTTCGGGACATTGGGGACAGCTGGGACAGTTCAAAAATGACCTTTTGCGAATTACATACACGATCAGCGTTTAGCTTTCTCTCGTCGGGTTCACAGCCGCAGAGATTGGCGGGGCGCACTGCCGAATTAGGGATGCCCGGTGCGGCGTTGCTCGACCGCGACACGGTTGCCGGAGCGGTGCGGTTTCATTTTGAGGCAAAAAAGCACGGCATAAAACCCATCATCGGAGCCGAGATCACGATGGACGACGGGAGCTTGTTACCGCTCGTTCCGATGACGCTGAAAGGCTATCAAAACATGTCTAAGCTCATCACGACCATCAAACTCCGTCACAAAAAAGGTGAGCATTTTGCCACGCGAAAAGACATCGAGGATCACTCTGCGGGATTGTTGTGTTTTACCGGCGGAGCCGATGGTTTTATGCACAACAGCATAAAAAACGGCCGCGGCCAGATCGACACTGCGTGGCTTAATTATGTGTTTGAAAATCGGCTCTACGTCGAACTCCAACGGCATCATCTCAGGCACGAAGAGGCGATAAACCAATCGCTCCTCGGCCTAGCTCACAAGCTGCGGCTCCCGTATTTTGCCAGTAATGGTCCGTATTATGCCGACCATCACGACCGCGAGCTTTTTGATGTTTTCACCTGCATAAAAAATCACACGACAATTTACAACGCCGGAAAGCTCTTGAGCGAGAACAGCGAGCGATATCTAAAATCTCAAAAGCAGATGCTCGATCTTTTCGCCGACCTGCCGGAAGCAGTTCATAGAACCGCCGAGATCGCCGCCCGCGTGAGTTTTTCGATGGACGAGCTTTCGTATAATTTCCCGGATTATCCTGTGGCCTCAGGCGAAACTGCCGACTCGGTATTGAGAGAAAAAGCGATCGCCCGTTCGCATGAGCGTTATCTGCAAGAGGCATGGCCGATACGCTCACAGGTACTTTCGCGGCTCGAGAAAGAGTTTCGCGTGATCGAGATGAAAAAGCTTGCGGGATATTTTCTGACCGTCGCTGACATCTCGGATTTTTGTAAGTCGCACAACATTCTCTCGCAGGGACGCGGCTCGGCGGCAAACTCGGTCGTCTGCTACGCTCTCGGCATAACGGCAGTCGAGCCGATAAAGAACAAACTATTATTCGAGCGTTTTTTGTCCGAGAGCTACGAACAATATCCTGACATCGACATCGATCTGCCGTCGGGTGACGACCGCGAAAGCGTCATCCAGCACGTCTATAACAAATACGGCCGCCGCAGCTCGGGCATGACGGCAAATGTCATCAGCTATCGCGGCAGATCGGCCGTGCGTGAGGTCGGCAAGACATTTGGCTTTGGCACGGATGTGCTCGATCGGCTCTCAAAGCTCAATTCTCACTATGAAACTTTCAAGGGCAAAGAGTTAGACGCACGGCTCAAAGAGCATGGATTTGATCCGGCGGAAAACACGCGGCTGCGGCATTTTGCTGATCTTTACGGGCGCATCCTCGATTTTCCGCGTCATCTCGGCCAGCATTCGGGCGGGATGGTTGTGTCGCTAAATAGGCTCGACAGCATCGTGCCGCTTGAGCCGGCGTCGATGGAAAACCGCTCGATCGTCCAGTGGGACAAAGACGATTGCGACGCCCTAAAGATCGTCAAGATCGACCTGCTCGGGCTCGGCATGATGGCCGTTTTGCGGGACACGATCACGCTTATAAAGCAGCATCATGATATCGATCTCAGCCTGTACAAAGTGCCGCACGGTGACGAACAGGTTTACGCAGCACTGCAAACGGGCGATACGGTCGGGATGTTTCAGGTCGAGAGCCGGGCACAGATCGCGTTTCTACCCAAATCAAAACCAAAGAATTTCTACGACATCGTCGTCCAGGTCGCCATCATTCGACCCGGGCCGATCGTCGGTAAAATGCTGCACTCGTATCTCAAGCGCCGTCAAGGGTTAGAGCCTGTCGATTATATCGACGAACGGCTAAAACCCATATTAGAGCGAACGATGGGCGTGCCGCTTTTTCAAGAGCAGCTCCTGAAAATATCAATGGACATTGCCGGATTTACGTCCGACGAGACCGAAGACCTGCGCAAAGCGATGGGGTTTAAAAAGCCGGGCAAAAAGCTGGAAAAGATCAGCAAAAACCTGCGCGAAGGCATGGAAAAACGAGGTGTCCCGGCGGAGGTCCAAGAAAATATTGTCGCGTGCGTGCTCGCTTTTTCCAACTACGGTTTTCCCGAATCGCACGCTTTCAGCTTTGCCTTGCTCGCCTACGCGTCGGCGTATTTTATGATCCATTACCGCGCGTGTTTTATGGCGGCGATGTTCAATAATTACCCGCTCGGTTTCTACAACGCCGCGACGCTTGTAAAAGATGCCCAACGCCACGGACTGCATTTCATTGCGCTCGATATCAACCGATCGCAGTACGAATTTACAGTCGAAGACGTCTGTGTCAGTAGCCCGCACGTAAGTAAGGGCAACTCCGGCATCCATACAGAGACCCAGAAACAAGTCCGCATCGGGCTAAATTTTGTCAGAGGATTGCGAAAAGATGTTGGCCAAGAGATCATCGCCGCGCGAAAGAACGGGCCGTACACCTCCATCGCCGACCTCATAGACCGTGTGCCCGCTATCAATAAACGCGAGATACGCGCGCTCAGCCTCGCCGGAGCGTTAAATTTCGACGGCACGATCCATCGCCGCGAGGCTCTGTGGAATTCGGAGCTGGCTATCCAGCCGGCAGGCGAGCTGTTCGCAGATGTCAGTAGCCCGCACGTGAGTAAGGGCGAGTTGCCAGATCCTCAAGCGGCCCTTACTTACGTGCGGGCTACTGACACAGACACATCATTCCTCACCCGCATGGAGGGCATCGAGCTGGTCGAGGCTGACCTCAGAAGAACCGGCATCTCGATCGGCAAGCATCCGATGGCGTTCGTTCGCGAGGAGATGACCAGACGCGGCATCCTCTCCGCCCGGCAAACTCTCAACCTCAAAAAAGGCCAGGTCGTGTCTGCCGCCGGAGCGGTCATCATCCGCCAGCGGCCAATGACGGCGAATAACGTCGTGTTTATCACGCTCGAAGACGAGACAGGCCACTCGAATTTTGTCGTAATGCCTGACACGTTCGAGAAATACCGCGCCGTGATAAACCAAAACGATTACCTGATAATCAAAGGCATTTTCGAAGAGCGGGGAATGCTAAAAGCCCGGCATTTTGAGCCGATACATAGCTTTACGGTCGATGTGGTGTCGCACAATTTCCGCTAAACGCAAATAAAAAAAGGCCCCGATCTCGGAGCCTCTTAATTTTGCCTTTTGCCTTTTTACTTTTGCCTTTAGCGATCCCCGATCGCCACATATTTCCTATCCCGTTCACCGATGTATTCGGCACGCGGGCGGATGAGTTTGTTATTGGCGTATTGTTCGAGGATGTGGCCGGTCCAGCCTGAGATGCGGCTGACGGCAAAGATGGGCGTGTACATATCCAGAGCGATGCCCATCATATAATAGGTCGAAGCTGAGTAAAAATCGACGTTCGGGTGCATGCCCTTTTTCTCAAGCATCAGTTGCTCAATGCGCTGCGACATCTCGTACCATTTCGAAGTGCCCGTCTTGTCGGCCATGTGCTTCGAATAGCGACGCAGCCAAGTGGCACGCGGATCTTCGGT
>CAZIZR010000034.1:0-3939 GCA_964543865.1 uncultured Chloracidobacterium sp. | reverse complement strand
CTTGTAAACAGCGTGGCCGATGCCCATGATCTTGCGTTTTTCTTCGAGAGCTTTTTCGAGCCAGCCATCGACATTTGCCGGTTCGCCGATCTCGATGAGCATCTTCATCACGGCCGTATTCGCACCGCCGTGGAGCGGCCCCGCCAGAGCGGCGATGCCCGCCGTGACACAGCCGTACATATCCGCAAGCGTGCCGGCGACGACTCGCGTCGTAAATGTCGATGCATTTAGCTCATGATCCGCGTGCAATATCAGACACACGTCAAACATCCTTGCCTCGTCCGCGTCGCATCGTTCGCCGCGAAGCATATACAGAAAATTCTCCGCAATGCTCAAGCTCGTGTCCGGTGCGACTACGTCCTTACCGTTCCTGATCCTGTCCCAAGCCGCCGCGATCGTACCGATCTGGCCGGTGATCTTGATAGCGGCCCGCGTTGCGTTCTCACGGTCGGTGCCGTGTCCGGCAGGGTCAAAGAAGTCGAGAGCCGAAACGCTCGTTCGCAGTACGTCCATCGGGTCCGAATCTTTCGGAAACTGTTTCATCAGCTCGATGACCTGTGCCGGCACTTCGTAATTAGCCCGCAGCTCGGCCTTGAGCGTATCCAGCTCGCTTGCGGTCGGCAGTTCGCCGTGCCACAGCAGATACACGACCTCTTCAAACGTCGCGTGCTCGGCCAGATCGTGAATATCGTAGCCCTGATAAATTAAAATACCCTGTTCGCCGTTGACGTCGCCGATCTTGCTCTGTGCCGCCACCACACCACGCAGCCCCGCTGCCGCCGCCGAAGATTCTGTTCCTGTGCTCATTTATCTATTATCCGTTCCTATCGCTTTTCTAACTTTTTCTATGATGCCGCCAAACCAAGCACCGTTTTCCGATTTCGCTTTTGGGTTTAACTCGCCACTCGTCCCTTGTCGCTTGTCCCTAGCTAAATCCAATCTTCAATGATATCTAAGCCTACCGACAGTGACAAGCGTCACGCCCGCAAATTGGCATTACTAAGTTGCTGTGAAAACATTTGAATGGTGTCTTGTAGAGCCCCACGATATAAAGGGACACCGGCAAGTAGAACTGTCGTGGTGGCATCATTAAGGCGGTTTTCAAATTTCGAAGACTTTATTTCAATTTCATTTGAAGGATAGCAAAGTAGTGCCACTTTATGATGTGAGCGGTCAAACGATGAATAGGCAAGCACTTGGTGGAGATCGCGCCGATAGTCATCCTTCAAAAGATCGCTTTCGTCATACTTGTTGTATAGGTTGGATTTGTATTTGGCATCGATAAAAACTGTCATATCCTGTCTCTGAAAAACCGCATCCGGTTCAATATGACGAAGTTCCCATGCGTAGCGACGACGCGTCCTAGACGGAATCCTGAAATTGGGAAATAGTTTACCGCCGGTCGACTTTGCAACCTCCGCAAATACATGCTGAACAAATTTTTCAAATACGTCATTAAAGTCAACTCGCCAGGCAGTACCGTCCGCTAGATCTCGGCTTAATAGGGTATTGGCTCTCTCCTTACATACTCTGACCGCTTGACGGTCTGCGGAGCGAATCTTGACCATTGTTGTTTCTTTCGGCGCGTGCCCGCACAATTTGGATTCGATAAAAGAAAGTCGGTTTCGGACCATCATTCGTATTCTTTGCGGCGTAGACGCTGCGAGTAATTCACGACGACAGATATCAAAGACATAACGGATTTCAGCATACTCCCGGTGAAATTCACTCAAAATATTTTTTCGAACAGGAAAAAGAACTCGGTTTTCGACCCTAAATTCCTCCCTACAATATTTGTTCCAATTTACTTGACCGTATGGCTCACTTACTCTGAGTTCTAGATTGTCGAACTTTCGCCAGGGGAGCTTCAGCATTTCTTCTAGCGCGGCGATGAATTTTACTGCCTCCATATATAATGGCGGTCTAAAGATTTTTGCGGACGCGAGAGGAAGACTCTCTGAGAACTCAGGACTAATGTGGGAACCTAACAGATCAAGTATCTCTATGTACTCTTCGAACCTGTCTCGGCCGAGAAAACGTGGAGAGACAACAAAATCACCAATTTGTTTGCCCGTGTCAGGAGCCCGCAAAGGGACGGTTCCGATGAAACTAGAGGAGCGAAAGAATAACGAAGAGTTCTGATCCGTTCCATCTATAAATGCTTGAACTCCTAAGAAGCTCAGTACGTTTGCGTTGTAACTAATAAATTTCTGCAGGTACTGGCCAAGTATTCTTTTGTCAGCTCCCTTGAACCATTTCTTCTGCAGCGCAAGCCCCCTTAACAAAACCGATTTCTCGGTTAAGCACGAGACTTCACAAAAAACGTCCTGCTTATTCATCATTCAAAAAGGGACTGCTTTATTCGATTTGAGAAATAGTTGTTAAATTCCTCGCGAGCAGATCGAAGCAGGCCTTCTTGCAAGTATTCCTTTATCAATGGAAAGATTTCGAATCGAACTCGGTTAGTCATCGCCGCATCGTCGGACGCTATGAAGTATCCTTGTCCTGGCTGGAGAGACAACTCGTCACTCGAAGCATACCATTCAAATATTTCCTTTATTTGTTCGAAGTCCTTTTTATAGAACCGACTGATCGCAATTGCCTTTGGTTTAAGGTCATACCACGCAAATCGACGCCTTAGGGCAAAATCAACAACCGCTAAGCTCCTGTCTGCCGTATTCATTGTTGCAACAACGAAGAGATTGTCTGGAAGCTTATTCAGGCTAAAACCAGGGGCAATTTCCAGCTCGACGTTGAATTGATCCATCATGTGTTCGAATAGGTAAAACACCGGTCCCAGAACATTCGCCAGGTTCGCTCGATTAATTTCGTCAATTATTAAAAGAGTTTTCGTTTCCTCATTCTCTTTTGCAAATTTGACCGCTTCTCCGAAAATTCCCAAAGAGTTTGAGTAGCCTAAATTATTTCCATCGGTTCGAGGCCTTATTCCACTAATAAAGTCTGAATAGGTCGTTTCGGCATGAAATTGGGTGAAAAATGACTTCGCCCCCATTTTATCTGCGAGCAGCTTTGCCAATCGTGTCTTTCCCGTTCCGGGAGGGCCTTGAAGTACGAGAAATTTCCTTTGACGCAAAAGCTTCTCGATCTCGTCCTCATCCTCACCCTCATCAGTTTTTACAAAATGAGCAAGGGCATTTGAGATCGCACTTCTTTGAATATTATTTGATGGCCAGTCTCGAATCTTTGCGTATCCGGCAATGAAAGCGGCGATAATTTGTTTGCCTCGTTCGCTTTCAGGATCGTCTACAATCTGCAAAGTCGTGAAAAGTTTCGTATATCCGCTAATCGTCCTCTTAAAATGCTGAACATCGTCTCTGCTCGTAAACGACTTTGGCATGCTCGATTCCATGTCTGAAAAGTCGGACTTGCAGAATCCTTTCGAGTCAACAAGGCCGGAGAAGAGACGCCGAAGACCGGGTCTAGTTGCAAGATCGTAGTCATTCTTAAATCCGCTAGAGCCGATACAAATATTTACGAACCACGGAGCATCGTCTGCGCTTGGATTCACGGTCAACGAAAAATCATGGTATGGGCCCGATTGTTCTTCATCTGGGTGAATGAACCCGAAATATGCGCCGTTATCGGGAAGGGCATCTGCTCCGGTGTTATTGCGAAAAACGTAGGGTTTATTGAATTCCTGATTCGGCTTCGCACCAAACTCTTCAGCCTTTTCTTTTGCGAACGCAATCACCCTTTCAATCTTTTCAGTACTCATAATGGTCTTTGTTTGACGTCTACTTGCCCGCCAATTTGGCCAATCCCCCGCCTCTATCTCATTGTTCCATCTTCGAAATTTATCAATTCGCCTAATGTCTTGCCCAAAGTCTTAGCAAAAACACCAATATTCGAAAGCGAAAGGTTTCGCTCGCCGCGTTCGACCATGCCGATGTAGGTGCGGTGAAAGCCGGTGAGTTCGGC
>CAZIZR010000033.1:0-27660 GCA_964543865.1 uncultured Chloracidobacterium sp. | reverse complement strand
GGAGGGGGGGCAGCCGCTTCGGCTGACGGGGTGGTTCTCTCCTCGGGCATCGTCCCCTCAAGTTTCACCCTGACCGCTCACAACGCCGTCATGATCATCTCCGGTGCCAATGCCGGCGGCAAGACCGTCGTGCTCAAAACCGCCGGTTTGCTGAGCCTGATGGCGATATCGGGCCTGCCCGTTCCGGCTGCTGAGGCGAAAATTCCCTTTTACAGATCCGTGCTTGCCGACATCGGCGACCACCAATCGCTATCCGCAAACCTCTCGACCTTTTCTTCGCACATGTCGAATATCGCTACCATGATCGGCCAATGCGTGCCGCCGTCGCTCGTTTTGCTTGACGAAGCCGGCACGGGCACGGACCCCGAAGAAGGCGCGGCTCTTGGCGTCGCGATCGTCGACCATTTCCGCCAAAAAGGTGCCCAAGTCATCGCCTCGACCCACTATCGCGGCCTAAAAATGTACGCCGCAAATGACGAGAGCGTCATCAACGCCTCGGTCGAGTTTGACGAAAAAACGCTCCAGCCGACATACAAACTGCTGATCGGCCTAGCCGGAGCGTCCAGCGGTATCGAGATCGCCCGCCGTTTTGGCATCGATCAAGATGTCATTGATGTCGCACGGCAAAACCTCGACATCTCCGCTCAAGAAGCCGAAAATTATCTCAAAAAACTCCAAACAGAAACAAAGATCGCGACCGACCTGCGTCTCGCTCTCGAAGAAGAACGCGAAGCAGTCGCGATGAAATACGCTGGGCTAGAGATCGAGGCCGTCAAAAAAGAAAAGGCACGTCAAAAAGAATTCGAAAGCGAACTCGCCGACGCCGTCGATGCTTTTGACCGCCAGTCAAAAGCCTTCATGCAAACCATCGAGGACAAAGCCCTAAAAAACCGTCTCGACAAAGAACGCCTCGCCCGCAAAGCCGAGCTAAACCGGGCCGTGATGTCCAAAGTCCAAAATCTCAGACCTCAAGACGGCGGCACCCGTGTCAGTAGCCCGACCGTAAGGGAGGGTGCGTCGGACGAATCTGCAGTCCGCGATCCGCAATCCGCAATCTTAGCCGTCGGCTCACAGGTCATCACATCCTTCGGAAAGGTCGGCACCGTCCAGCGCATCGACGGTGACATCGCCCAAGTCCTCGTCGGCAGCATCCACCTCCGCGAAAAACTCTCAGATCTACGCCTGTCAGAACCGCGCGCGTCAGCGGGCGGCCAGTCTGTGGGGACTAAGACAAGCTCCACGCGATCAGCCAACTCGCTTACCCGCGACATCGACGGCCGCGATATCACCACGGAACTAAATCTCGTCGGCTTCACCACCGCCGACGCCGAGTACGAGCTTGACCGTTTCATCGACGAAGCATACATGGCCCGCACGCCGCGTGTCCGCATCATCCACGGCTTTGGCACCGGCGCACTAAAAAATTACGTCCACCATTTCCTAAAAAACAGCGACCTCGTCGAACGCTACGAATTCGCCCCATCCACCCAAGGCGGAAACGGTGCTACTATTGCTGAACTAAAACAGTAAATGCTCTACCCGCAATATTTCATCGACGATCTGAAAAACCGTGCCGATCTGGTGCGGATAATACAGCCGTATGCTCAGGACCTGAAGAAAAAAGGGGCAAATTGGATGGCCTGCTGCCCGTTTCATCAGGAAAAAACGCCTTCGTTTTCGGTGAACCCGATCAAGGGCTTTTACAAATGTTTTGGCTGCGGCAAAGGCGGTACGGCGTACAACTTTATCATGGAAATGGAGGGCCTCAATTTCCCCGAAGCGGTCAAGCGTGTCGCTGAGATCAGCGGCGTGATGCTGCCCGAACCGGTCGATGACGTCTCATACGAACGCAGCAAAAAACAGCGAGAGGAGAAAAAACAGCTCGCCGATCAGGTCATCGAGCTAAATCAGGTAGCCCTCGATTTTTGGGAAAAAGAGCTGCAAGGCAAAGATGCCAAGGCAAAAAAGGCTCGCGAATATCTCGAAACTCGCGGCATCTCGGACGAGATCCAAAAACAATTTCGCATCGGATATTCGCCCGATTCTTGGGACGGATTGCTCGGTGTGCTGCGTGATTTTGGTGCCGACGAAAAGCTCATCGTCCAATCGGGCCTTGTATCCGTAAATGAAGAAAAAGAAAGAACTTTCGATCGTTTTCGCGGGCGGATAATGTTCCCTGTTTTGGATGTTAACGGCCGTCCGGTGGCTTTTGGTGCCCGCTCGCTCGACCCGGACGACCAGCCAAAATATCTCAATTCACCCGAGACGCCCGCTTACACAAAGGGCGAGCATCTTTACGGCCTTTTTCAGGCCCGCGACGAGATCCGCAAAAAGAAATTTGCCATCCTCGTCGAGGGCTATCTCGATCTCATTGCCCTCGCTCAGTTTGGCATCACGAACGTCGCCGCGAGCCTCGGCACGGCCTTTACGCCGGATCAATCAAAGCTGCTTTCGCGTTTCGCGAAAAAGGTTGTGATCAATTACGACGGCGATTCTGCCGGCCTCAAAGCCGCCCGCCGTGCGATCGAGCATCTACTGCCGCAGGAATTTGACATCAAGGTGCTCGTTCTGCCCGACGGCAAAGACCCTGACGATTTCATTCGCGAAAACGGCACTGACGCCTACAACGCCGCCCGAGGCAAGGCGATGGCTTTTCTCCGGTTCGCCCTAGAAGCGGCGGTCAAAGACCGCAATATGAATAACGCCAAGCAAAAGGCCGAGGCGATCGAAGACTTTTTGCCCGTCATCGCCGCCATCCGCAACAACATCCAAAAACGCGAGAGTTTTGACCAGGGGATGACGTATTTTCAGATCGACGACGCCGGATTGCGTCGCGAACTATGGTCGTCGCTTGGCCCCGCCCACAACACTCCAGCGACGAACATCACACAAAAAGTCTCACGAGCCGCCCGAGCAAAAATAACAATCGCCGAACGCCAACTGCTCGAACTGCTTGTTTTCGACCGCGACCTGCGCGACGTGATATTGCCGCAGCTTGAGCCAGGCGATTACGAAAACCTTTCGACCGCCGATGTTTTTGCGGCTTTTAATGCGATCCACGCGTCAAAACAGGACATCACGCCGGAAACTTTGCTCGAACACATCGGTGACGACGAGGATGCCGTCGATATCGCCCACAGCCTGCTGAGCGGTTCGCCACGGCGGGAAAAAGAAGATGTGATGGACGGCGTGCTGCACGAGGCGGAAAATTGTGTTTTCGCCCTCCGCAATATGGCTATCGCAAACCGCATTATGGAGATCAGCCGCGAGGCAACTTTGGCAGAGCAATCCGGCGACTCCGCTCGGTTTAACCAGCTTACTTACGAGCAGATCGAACTCGAAAAAATCCGCCGCGATCTGCAGCAGCGGATCGTAGAATTATGATATACTTTTCGGTTTAGGCCTGACGCCCGGAAATGAAACATTTTGGGGCCGCAAATCGTTTATAAATATATTGCGAACAACGATTTACACCTATACACAATCGAATAACACTTATCACTAAATATGCCTGATTACGACGAAAAACAAGACCTGGTTGACCGGTTAGTGGCTCTCGGTCGCCGAAAAAAAGGTTTGAGCCTTGACCAGCTCCATCGCGAGCTGCCTGAAAACATGTTGAATGCGGACGAGATCGAAGATGTTCTCGAACGCCTCGAGGGTGCCAACGTATCGGTTGCCGAGACTGACGCCCAGTTGCTCGAACGCGCCTCAAGCATGGCCCTTGATGATGAAGAGGAGGCCTCCGAAGAGGAAGAGGAGGATCTCGACCTCGATCTTTCCGCCGGCGTTCTAGATAAATCAAACGATCCTGTCCGGCTTTACCTACGTGAAATGGGCGTCGTGCCTCTGCTTAACCGCGAGGGCGAGGTCGTCATCGCAAAACGCATCGAGCGCGGCCAGATCAAAACACACAAATCCATCTCGCGTTCGCCGATCGCGGTCGAGCGTCTGCTCAAGATCGGCGACGACCTGATCGCCGGAAAAGCGAGCATTCGAGAAACCGTTGTCTTTAGCGAACAGGCCGAGGTCAATCTCGAAGAAGACAAGGCCGAGGAATACATGCGTTGGACGCTCGAGGGTATCGAGAGCATCCGCGGACATTTTGCGTCAGCTCTTAAGACTTGGGATTCGCTCACCAAGGAACAGATCAAGGCTGCCGGAAAAAAATCGAAAAAGGTACTCACCTTAAAACGTAAAACGGCACGTGCCCGGCTCGAGATCGCACAGGAGATCAAGCATCTTAACCTGACCGAACGCTCGCGTCAGGTGCTGATCGCGGCGATCCGCAAGGTGGACCAGGAGATCAAGGCCACCGAAAAAACGATCAAGAAAGTGCAGGACAAGCTTGATAAAAAACCTGCGGCTGCTGAGAAAAAAGAGCTTACGGCAAAAATGGCCGATGCTCGCGGCGTCCTTTCCGAGATCGAGGCCAAATATCATCTTCCGCCCGTTGAGATCAAACGGTCATATCAGACGATCAGCGTCGGCGAGATCGAGACAAATAAAGCAAAACGCGAGCTTGTCGAAGCCAACCTGCGTCTCGTCGTCTCTATCGCCAAAAAATACACCAATCGCGGGCTGCAATTCCTCGACCTCATTCAGGAAGGTAATATCGGTTTGATGAAGGCCGTCGATAAATTTGAGTGGCGTCGCGGATATAAATTCTCGACCTATGCGACGTGGTGGATCCGTCAGGCGATCACTCGTGCCATCGCCGATCAGGCCCGCACGATCCGTATTCCGGTTCACATGATCGAAACGATCAACAAGCTCATCCGCACCTCGCGTCTGCTTGTACAGGAACTCGGACGTGAACCATCGAGCGAGGAGATCGCAAAGCGGATGGATATTCCCGTCTCGAAAGTGCGAAAGGTATTGAAAATTGCTCAGGAACCGATCTCGCTCGAAACGCCCATCGGTGAAGAAGAAGATTCGCATCTCGGCGATTTTATCGAGGACAAATCGATATTGAATCCAGCCGAAAGCGTGACGTTCTCAAACCTTCGTGAGATCACCGACGAGGTGCTTGCGACACTCACCCCGCGTGAAGAAAAGGTTATCAAGATGCGTTTTGGCTTAGGAAACACTGGCTCTGAGCACACGCTCGAAGAGGTTGGCCAGCATTTTGCCGTCACACGAGAACGTATCCGTCAGATCGAAGCCAAGGCATTGAGAAAACTGCGTCACCCGTCGCGGTCGCGTCGATTGAAAGCTTTCTTAGAAGGAAAACAGAGCTAGATTATTCTAAATGAGAGACTTGGCCTCGGCGATAGCTTCGTCGAGGCCATTTATTTTGCCGTCAAGCTGCATCTCATATACGGCATCGAGTATATGTTTGAATTGCGGCCCTGGCGCCAGCCCAACCTCAATAAGATGCCGCCCCATCAAGATCGGATCCGGTGCTTTTTTCTCGACCTGTAATTCCCGCACCCTTGCGATAAACCATTCCTGAGCCTTTGAATCGAACCATTTCTCCTCTGGCAACCATTCTGGATTGCGGCCAAGCGAGTCGGCTTTGGCAACACGATACAGCAGATCGGGTTCGACCTTGCGGGCAAGCCGACGAAATGCACCGTCGCCAACCGGCGTTTTCGCACCGTAGTATTCACCGGGTTTTAGATGATAACGCACAAGCTGAACGACCTGTTCACGAACATCAAACCCCTGTAGCGTATGGATGCCGAGCGTATCCAAAAAGGTCAGCGTCGGCGGAACACCTGCTTCGTCGTGGCCGCGCGAGCGTATTTTCCCGTCAATAAACTCTGTGGTTGGCGGTTTCCCTAGATCGTGACAAAGTGCACCGAGCGTCACGGCAACCTGTCGCGGATAGTCGAGCTCATCGATCAGCTTACGGGCCTCATCAACCACCATCAACGTATGAACATCAACATCGCCCTCAGGATGCCAGTCGGGTTCCTGCGGCACGCCGACAAGAGCCTGCAGCTCCGGGAAAAGCTGCTCGACGGCACCGACGTCATATAGAAACTGCAACCCTGTCGATGGACGCTGTGCAAGTAACAAAAGCTTTTCGATCTCGCCCCAAATACGCTCTTTGGGTAGATCAGTGAGATCGATCCCCTTGCAAACCTCGATGGTTTCAGCCTCGATCTCAAATTCGAACCTCGCCGCAAACTGTGCCGCACGCAGCACCCGCAGACTGTCCTCGGCAAATGTCTCACGCGAAACCATCCGCAAGACCTTTCGTTCGATATCGCCCTGCCCGTCAAACGGATCAACGATCTCACCGGTTAGAATGTCCTTGAGGATCGCATTGATCGTAAAATCACGCCGCGAACATGCCTCTTCGAAAGACATTTCCGAATCACCCTCAACGACAAATCCGCGATGCCCACCGGAAACTTTACGCTCTCGTCGAGGTATCGAAACGTCTAGATCGTCACTGATCTTATACACCGCAAAGGCTTCGCCGACAACATTTACGTCGCCGACCCGATCCAAAATTTCCCTTAATTTGACCGGCTCAACACCATAAACCTCGACGTCCCAATCCTTATGAGCAATGCCCATTATCTCGTCGCGAACACAACCACCGACAAGCATCGCCCGCCCGCCGTATTTACTAACAGCAAGTGCCAAATCGGTTACTTTTTGAGGCAAAATGGACATCTGCGTAAAACACCCATTTTGCAATAGTTGTAGTGCCTAATCAAAGGCGGCTAATCGTTCAAATGATATGGAATGTTGGTTACCACAACCCCGCGTTTAAATAAAAGCCTTCCTTTTAGCAACAACGAACTCTGATTGTGCAATAGCTGATGCCACCAACGCGCGGGTACATATTCAGGCAGCACGACCGTCAGGAAATCGTCACTGTTCTTGCGACAGAGTTTGTCGATATAACTTAGCAACGGGCGAGAAAGCGAACGGTATGGTGATTCGAGAACTTTGAGTTTCACACCGAGGTCCCATTTTTGCCAAGCCTCACGCATTGATTCACCTGATTCGCCGTCAAGGTCTACAAATACCGCCGTGACATTATGCGGGGCAATCGAGCGAGCGTATTGCAGAGCAAGCAAAACGCCTCTGTGGAGTCCCGAGATAGGCACGATCACCTCGTGCTTGATCTCAGTGATCCGCTCCTGGCCCGTCGTCGCAAGCTGCAGAGAAACACTAACGTAATGGCGGTGGATCGCCTTAAACATAACGACTATCAGCGGAATGATCACAACCACAAGCCACGCACCATGGAGGAACTTTGTGGTAACAAATACCGCGAGCACGACGGCAGTCGCTACCGCACCCAGGGCATTTAGTATCAATGATTTTCGCCAATTTGTCGCTGTTTCATCTTTCACAGCGGCCCCCGCTCGTTTAGCTGCATCACCGCGAGCCAATTGAGGGTCTGCGAGAGACGTGTGGATAGATTCGTCGGTTGATCCGGTTTCGTCGGCGATAACATTTCCGTCTTCGGCTACGTTTTTTCGCTCCTTTAACCAATGGATCACCATACCTGATTGCGAGAGTGTAAATGAAAGAAATACACCGACTGCGTATAGCGGTATCAGCCGGCTCGTGTCGCCTGCAAAAACTACTATCAATAATATCGAAGCTACCGATAACACCGCAATTCCATAAGTAAATACGAGTTTGTCGCCGCGATTCGAAAATTGACGCGGCATATATCTGTCGTTTGCGAGTAAAGATGATAACCGGGGGAAATCCGCAAACGCCGTATTTGCCGCGAGCACAAGTATCGCCGCAGTTGCTGCTTGTATAACAAAATAGAACCAACTAACCCCGCCGGTAAAGATCACGCGGGCAAATTGTGATATCACGGTTTCATTCTCATGCGGATGCACGCCGTACAGGTATGCCAGTATGCTCGTCCCAATAAACATCGACGACAGGAGCACAGCCATCAGGATAAGCGTATTCGCCGCATTGCGGGCTTCAGGCTTTTTGAATGCCTGAACACCGTTTGATATCGCCTCGATACCGGTTAGGGCGGCACACCCGTTTGAAAACGCACCGAGCAATAGAAACAGAGTCAACGATTGGGGAATATAGCCCTCAGCGACTTTTATTTCCTCGTTTGAGGGTGGCGGAGCGTAGCCGCCAAATGCGAGATAATGATAAAGGCCGTAAAAGATCATTATGAAAAAGCTTATGACAAACCCGTATGTCGGGATGGAAAACAGCAATCCCGATTCGCGCACTCCGCGCAGATTCGCGAGAGCGATAAAGATCACAAAACCAATGCAGAGGTATATCTTATAGGCCGCTATCCACTCATAGCTTGTGCCTTGTACTGCCGAAGTTATCGCCGCAACACCCGCCGCGATCGAAACTGACACGGTCAAAACATAATCGACAAGTAGAGAGGACGCCGCGACGAGTCCCGCATTTGTTCCGAGATTGTCTTTGGCGACAATATATGCCCCGCCTCCTGACGGATACGCGTGTATCGTCTGGCGGTAACTGAGCGCGACGATCCACAGCAGCAGTCCGATCGCTATCGAAATGGGTATTACGTAATTAAATGACGACGCCTGGCCAACCATTACGGCGACCGCGAGGACAAGCAATATCTCCTCGGTTGCGTAAGCGGTTGATGAAAGTGCGTCCGATGAAAACACAGCAAGTCCGGTCTTTTTCGTCAGGCGTTCATGAGCGGCATTTTCATTGGCAATAGGATTGCCAAATAATATCTTTCTGATGTTCATTTGATTTAGCTGGTCAGCCAGTGTAGAAAGGTTAATGTTTATTTCTTGTCGATCTCGTCTAGGAAAACGGAACCAACTAGGATCATCGGAATGGCAGCAATAAGCAGGGCCGTGCCAACACCATCAAATGCGCGGTCCGCAACGAGCAGACTGTGGATAACAACGCAGATCAGCCCGACAAACAAAGCGGAGATTCCGCCAAAAATGCCAAACGACGCGACGACCGTGCAGAAAAGTGGATTGAGCATTTTCCGTCGTAGCCGGCTCTTTGGTTTGGGCGTACGCACGATGGTGTTATCGGTCTTAAGATCGCTGTTCATAATCGTCTCCGTCATGCATTCAAAGCCTGACATTTATGAGCGTAACGACGACAAGATAAGTTTTGGCTAAGGCTTGTATAAAAAGTTCGTAAAGATTTTTTGTTGGACCGTTCCGACCTATCCTTATGAAATCTTTATGACTTTTTTATGGGTTCTTTATGTCCTCAATACTAAAGTTAATAAAGCTCACATCGATTTATGCGAGCAAGGTTCAAAGGCGCGGTCACACAGTTGATCGTGCCTTAATTACGTTTTATGAGTTCTATAAATGGCGGTTCAAACGGCGGGCTTAAAGATTGGTTGATGCAGGGTGCCCAGCAACCTGATGCGGCATTTACCGCTAAGGCTCATCATCAAAAACACGCCTGGTGGCAGGTGATGTGTCTGACGGGTGTGGATTATTTTTCGACTCTCGGATATCAGCCGGGTATCGCATTTGCCGCGGCGGGTGTTTTGTCGCCGATCGCGACATTGATACTGGTGATGCTTACGCTGTTTGGTGCCTTACCTATCTACAACCGCGTCGCCGCCGAAAGCCCCCGCGGACAGGGTTCGATCTCAATGCTCGAATCGCTCCTCTCACGTTGGAAAAGCAAACTGTTTGTCCTAGCCCTGCTCGGTTTTGTCGCGACAGATTTCGTTATTACGATCACATTATCGGCCGCCGACGCGTCGGAACACATCATCCACAACCCGTTTGTTGAGGCAAATATTCCCGGACTCGACCATCCGGTCCTCGTCACTTTCCTGATGATCGCCGTGCTCGCCGCGGTATTTCTCAAAGGATTTAAAGAGGCTATAGGTATTGCGGTATTTCTGGTGGTCGCCTATTTGGCACTTAACTTGGTTGTTATTATCACCGGTGTCTATCACGTAGTAATTGACCCGACGGTACTCACCAACTGGAAAACCGCGCTATTTACGAACAGCCACGGCGGGCCGCAAAGCATAATAATGATCATCGGGCTCTCGCTGCTCGTGTTTCCAAAGCTCGCACTCGGGTTGTCGGGATTTGAGACCGGCGTTGCGGTAATGCCGCTCATAGAAAACCCGCATCGGATCGAAAAGACGAAAAAGCTGCTCCGGACATCAGCTCTGATAATGAGCTTTTTCTTAATATGCAGCAGCTTTATAACAAGCGTCTTGATACCGGCGTCGGAGTTTGAACACGGCGGAAAGGCATCCGGGCGAGCGCTAGCCTTTCTCGCTCACGAATATTTAGGTGAGATCTTTGGCACTGCTTACGATGTCAGTACTATATTGATCTTGTGGTTCGCCGGTGCGTCGGCTATGGCGGGTTTGCTAAACATTGTGCCGAGATATCTGCCGCGTTACGGCATGGCTCCAAATTGGGCACGTGCTTCGCGGCCGCTGGTGATCATATTTACGCTGATCTGTTTTGCCATCACTCTTATTTTTGAGGCAAACGTCGAAGCCCAGGGCGGAGCCTACGCGACCGGTGTTTTGGTGCTAATGACCTCTGCAGCTATCGCCGTAACCATTTCGGCATGGTCTAAAGAGCAAGGTATTAAATGGGTTTACCTTTTTATCGCGTTGGTCTTTACCTACACGACCCTTACAAACATTATCGAGCGTCCTGATGGCATTAAGATAGCGTCGCTATTTATTCTCGCAATAATCATTGCATCGTTTATATCGCGGGCAATGCGGACGACCGAGTTGCGTATCCAAAAGATCGAGTTTGATCCGGTCGCAATGGAATTTCTTGAGGATCTCGCCGGTGAAGAGATACGAATTGTTACCAATCGTCGCGAGACCGGTGATGTAACAGAATACCGGTTCAAAGAACACGAAAAGCGTGTCGATAACCATATACCGGCAAGCGATCCGATCCTATTTTATGAGATCGAGATCGGTGATGCGTCCGAATTCACGGGAAAACTCGAAGTAAGCGGAGTGGACATTGCGGGTTACCGAATATTGAGGACCAAGGCTCCCGCCGTACCGAATGCTATTGCCGCATTGCTACTGAAACTGAGAGACAAAACCGGCAAGACGCCGCATGTTTATTTTGGCTGGAGTGAGGGTAATCCGATCAAATACCTTATACGCTATATTCTCTTCGGCGAGGGCGATACGGCCCCTGTAACGCGAGAGATACTGCGTGTCGCGGAACCAGATCCCGAGCTAAGGCCGAGCGTGCATGTCGGAGGTTAACCGGCAGGATCAAATCTATAACCGACCCACGGTTCAGTCCGAACATATCTCGGCTGCGAAGGATTAATTTCGATCTTTTTACGAAGCTGTCCGACGAATACGCGTAAATATTCAGTTTGCTCCGTAAAGTTACCGCCCCAGATCGCGGTGAGAATAGCCCGATGCGAGACGACTTTTCCGCGATTTCGGAACAAAAAGACAAGCAGGTCAAATTCCTTGGGTGTCAGGTGAATGGACGAACCGCTAACCACGACCTCGCGTGTAGCAAGGTTGATCTGAAAATCGCCTTCTTTTAACGCAGTTTCCGTCAAACTTTCTGAATCCGGCAATCTCCGTAAAGCAGCACGTACGCGAGCGAGCAGTTCGTCGATACCAAACGGCTTAGTGACGTAATCGTCTGCACCGGCATCGAGTGCCTGGACCTTAGTCTTTTCTTCTCCCCGCACGGACAAAATAATTATCGGCAGCGTTGAGGATTTACGAACCTCCCGGCATAATTCGATACCATCCATCTCCGGCATTTGCAGATCGGTTATTATCAGGTCGGGGTGCCAATCGCGAAATGTATCGAGGGCAGACAAACCATCAGCCGCAGTCCGAACATCGTACCGATGGGCGGTCAGACTGTGCCGTAAAACCCGTGTTATCTGCGGTTCATCATCCACGACCAAAACTTTCTGCGGTTCGCTCATTATTCTCCTATCGGCAGCGTCAATGTGATCTTTGTTCCACGATCACCGTCACCTGACCCGATCTCTATCTTCCCATTTTGGGCCTCAATTATGCCCCGGGCAATGGCTAAGCCTAGTCCGAGACCGTCCGCGTGCTCACCCTCAAGCCGTACAAATTTTTCAAATACTCTCTCCCGCATATCCGGCGGGATTCCCTTCCCTTCATCCATGACCGATATCACCACAGCGTTTCCGAGAGTCGCGGCGTTGATAGTGATCGTCGTACCGGCGGGCGAATACTTTGCAGCATTCTCTACGATGTTATAAACCACCTCGGCAATAGCTCTTGCTTCGCCTCGGATCAGCGGCATTTCCTTTTGAAGATTTAGAACCAAGTCGTGTTCTGATACCACCGCCTCGGCACGATCCAGAGCAAGCGTTATGATCTCTTGGACATTAGAAAGTGTTCCGGCTGAGCTAAAGGAACCTGCCTCGACACGCGCGAGGCTCACCATGTCCTCGATGAAATCATTTAGACGGTCGGTCTCTTCGTCAATGATAGTGAGAAATTCAGAACGGCCTTCGCTATTGAGTTCGATAGTGCGATGACCGCCCTCGCTGTCTAGCAGTGTTGTGACCGAAGCCTTGATCGATGTCAGCGGTGTACGCAGGTCGTGCGTTACAGCGTCTAGCAAGGCCGATTTCAGCTTTTCGCTTTGCTTTAATGCCTCAGCCTGTGTCGCGGCCGCAAACGCCGTTTGCAGCTCGTCATACAAGCGTTCTGCTTCGAGAGCCCTGCGCCTGGCGTATGCCGATAATTCGCCGGCAACAATGGCCGTGATCGTAAAGGCCGCCCACGCTACAAGATTTTGCGGTTCAGCAATATGCCATGTGCCAACAGGCGGCATGAAAAAGTAGTTAAAAACGAGCATCGCTACAAACGACGCTAGCAATGCGGGATTGCGGCCGAAAAAAGTTGCCGATGCCAGCACGATCAGCAGCAGCGTCAGCGAGACCGTGATCAAATTTACATGATCGCCAAGCGCTGCGAGCCCGACCGTCACTAGCAGTACAGCCGCGACCGAAATGCCAAATCGAAGTAATTTTGATTGTAAAATGCCGGTTTGGCTCATCTAGAACACCGTTTCGGTGCCGGAAAAAAATGTCAGGCTTTATTGATCGATCTTTTCGTTAACGATCGCCATGATCTCTGACTCGGCCTGGATAGCTTGCCGCTCGATCTCAGCACCTTTGGCGATCATATCGTCGGCAAATTCCCGGTCTTTGAGCCCGGCGGCGTTGATTTTCACGTTGAGGTAAGCACCCATGACAGCGGATCTGGCACACAAAGCTCCGACACCCGCGTCGGAAACCGAATTCGGATTGCCGTGTTCTGCCATCGCCTTGATTATTTCAAAAGCATCAAATGAACGCTGCATCGTTCGAAAAGGAACCTCAGTCGCGTATTTGGTCGCTTCTTGAATGGCGGCAGTTCGCGAGGCTTTTTCTTCGTCGGTAGCTTTTGGCAAACCAAAAGCATCCATCACTTTGTTAAATGAATTGGTGTCTTCATCGACAAGAAACAACAGCTCATCCTTGATCTGCTGCCCCTTAACTGCCCAATCGGAAAACTCCTGCCAGCGGTCGTCCCAACCCGCCTTGTGCGAAGACAGATTTGCAACCATCGTTGCGAGTGCCGCCGCGAGTGCTCCCAAATAAGCCGAGATCGAGCCACCGCCCGGAGCCGGCGATTCCGATGCGGTTTCATCGGCAAAGCCGCGACACGTTAGATCTACAAGGCTGTCGGTCTTGTACTCAGCCGAAATGACATATTCGATTATTTTTTCTTCGGGAATAAACGGTTTGAGGTCGTCAAGCCCCATCGACTTGATCGCGATCTTGATCGTCTCGGCATCAATAATACCAAGCGAACGCCCTTGTTTGGCAAGATAGTATTTTCCTGCATCGATGATCGCCTTTTTCGGCACAAGGCCAACGATCTCAAGTCCGGTCACACGCAAACCCCGATTGCGGGCCTTTTCACGAACCTCTTCAAAGGCAATATGCAGCGGCGTCTCGGCTAGATTCGTTATATTCATCGACACCTGCGCAATGCCGTATTCGGCAATATACCAGCCGATCGCCTTTGTACCCTTTAGCGTTCCGGGCAGCATTACCGGTTCGCCAGCCTCGTCAGTGACGATCTTGCCGGTTATCGGATTGCCCTCGCGCTTTGTACGTCCTTTCTCGCGAACATCAAATGCAATAGCATTTGCACGCCTCGTCGAAGTTGTATTGAGATTGAAGTTAACGGCTATGAGGAAATCTCTCGCTCCGACAGCGACCGCTCCGGAACGAGCAACATTTTCGTTGTATTCCGACGGGCCAAAATCAGGTTTCCAATCGGCTGACGCGATCTTGTCTTTTACTCCTTCGTACTCGCCCTCGCGGCAATTAGCTAGATTTCGGCGTTTTTCTTCACTCGCCGCATTCTCATACAGATAGACCGGGATGCCGAGTTCGCTTCCAATCCTCTCGCCTAGCTTGCGGGCATATTCGGCACATTCATCCATCGTAACGCCCGAGATCGGTATCAGCGGACAAACGTCGGTCGCACCAAAACGCGGATGATCGCCCTTGTGCTGGCGCATATCGATCACCTCTTGGGCTTTTTTAACAGCCTGAAACGCGGCCTCGACAACCTCGTCCGGCGTTCCGACAAATGTCACCACAGTCCGGTTTGTCGAAAAACCGGGATCGACGTCAAGCAGCTTAACACCATCGATCTTTTCGATCTCGTCGGTGATCTGCTTCATCACGGCCATATCGCGGCCTTCGCTAAAATTTGGAACGCACTCGATCAGCTTTTTCATTACGCAATTACTTTAAACGGCTGCTCAGATACTCTGCCAATTTATCAATGCCGACGCGCTCTTGCTCCCAAGTGTCGCGATCGCGAACGGTCACGGCGTTGTCCTCCAGAGATTCGTGATCGACCGTCACGCAAAACGGTGTACCGATCTCGTCCTGACGTGCATACAGCTTACCGATCCCGCCGGTGTCATCATAAACCGCACGCATCGTCGGCTGTAGATCGTGTTTCAGCTTTTTCGCAAGAGTCACGATGCCTTCGTTATTCTTAGCAAGCGGCAGTACCGCGACTTTGATCGGAGCAAGTTCCGGCTTGAGCTTTAGTATAACGCGGACCTCACCCTTATCATTCACTTTCTCGGTGTACGCGTCCATCATCACCGCGAGCAGAGTGCGGTTAACACCGATGGAAGGCTCGATACAGTACGGATAGAACCGCTCGTTAGTTTGCGGGTCAAAGTACGACAGGTCTTCGGTCGTGTCGGGGTTGATCCGCTTCCCTTCGGCATCCTCAGGTTTTTTGGAGTGAACCCGCAGGTCATAATCGGTGCGGTTCGCGATACCCAATAGCTCGTCAAACTGTTTATCTTCTTCTTCGCGTTCGGGGAAGAATCGGTACAGAAAATCGACCGTCCGGTCGCTGTAATGGGCAAGTTCTTTCTCGGTCTGTTCATAATGAACAATGTTTTCGCTAGAAATCCCAAGCGAACCTAGCCATTCACCATAAGCATCGATCCATTTCTGATGGACACGCGGGGCATCTTCGGGCCGGCAAAAATACTCGATCTCCATCTGCTCAAATTCACGCGTACGGAAAATAAAATTTCCAGGCGTCACTTCGTTACGAAACGCCTTGCCGATCTGAGCAATACCAAACGGCAGCTTTCGCCGCGAAGTGTCCAATACGTTCTTAAAATTGATAAAAATGCCCTGTGCCGTCTCGGGCCGCAGATACGCAAGTGCAGTCGGATCATTATCCGCCGACGCCGCTCCGACCGTCGTCCTAAACATCAGATTAAAATCTTTCGGATCGGTCAGATTTTTAGAATTACAGTTCGAGCACATCGCCTTGCCATCCGCCGTATCGACATCGAGTTTGTCGAGCCTCAGCCGCGCATTACAGTCGCGGCAATCGACGAGCGGATCGCTAAACGTGTCCTCGTGCCCGCTGTACTTCCAGACATTTCGATTCTGAATTATCGATGAATCGAGCCCCTCTATATCGTCGCGTTCATACACGACCCAGTTCCACCAGCTTTTCTTGATATTATTTGCAAGTTCGACCCCCAGCTGGCCGTAGTCCCACGACGAACCGAGCCCGCCATAGATATCCGATGCCGGAAAGACAAATCCGCGGCGTTTAGAGAGAGAGACGATAGTTTCGATATTTGGTGCAGACATTTCTTAATTATTTTCGAATCAAAAATAGAAAGTAGATTCTATCAATTTACGATTTACGATTCACTTTTTACAAAGCAAAAAGGACGAGCCGTTAAAGCCCGTCCTTTTCGTGTTTAGTCAGTTTTGTGTCGCCTACTGTACGACTGGTGGTTCTGCACCGGCCGGGACGATCCAGATCTCATAGGCTGTCCGTGTACGCGGACTTCCCTTTAGTATCTGAATGTTTCTTGGGTCAACGCCGCGAGTCTTGACGAGATAATCGAGCGTTCGTCGTGACAGGCGATCGTACGTATTACGCGTTGTGCTCAATCTGTCCGTTCCCGGATAGATGATGATGTAAAGCTTTGCGTCCGGCGTATTTTGTACCTGAATTGCACAGTTGTCAAAACGAGCCTTGTCATCGTCAGCCGATTTTGCTTCGAACTGGTCACATCCGATCTTGGTGATCGGCGGCGGCTCTTTGATCGGCTCAACAAACGTCGGAACCGAGATCACCTGACGGCAGCGGTTGTCATAGACATCGTCGTTGACATCCAGCTCAGCGTCGATCGTCTTTCCGCCCAAGCCTTTCGAATCGACCGTGATCGATGATGTGCCTAGACCACTTTCGATACGCCCATTATTTACCCGCCATGCGTAGCGGATAGGTATCGGAGCCGTACCTGAGTTGATCGCAGCAAAGGTCACGGTGTCGCCCTCGGTGATCCTGTCCGGACCGCTCAGGCTAAATCTATAAGGACAAGCTTTTGATATGACCTCTTCGACCAGCTTGAGACATACACAGTGCTTTGCCTCACGCTTGATCTCGATCTCTTTGGTAAATACCTTACCGTTTGGACCGGCAACCTCAATGGTATGAAAACCCGGCGTCAGGTAAAATTCAGCCCCCGTGTTAACGCCGCTCATGCCGACGTATTGGCCATCAACCTTGACCGGAAATGACCCCGGCGAAGTTTTGACCGAAAGCGTTCCCATATTCTTAGGGGCTTTATTCTTGTTATCGCCGCCGTTTGCAAACGCGGTCGCAAGTCCCAGCGTTAACATCAGCCCGATCACGAATAGAAAGTTGTATCTAATAGCTCGCATCTTAATGTCCTCATGGTGGGGCCGGATAAATGCTCCCGCCCGTATATCTTCATATTAGAGATATAGAGTCCGGCGTCACCGGATAGATTCCGGCGACGCTCAGCTCATAATAACTCTATTCTTCTTCCTTTTCATCTCCGCTCTCGCCCTTTTTGCCGAACTTACGGCGAGCTGCGAGGCCGATGGATGCCAGGCCTGTTCCAAAGAGCAGGATCGTAACTGGCTCCGGAACTGGTTCCGGCGGAGTCGGCGTCGGCGTCATTGGCGGCGTCGGCGTAACGGTTGGGGTTACGGTCGGCGTCACGGTCGGCGTCGTCGTTGGTGTCGGCGTCGGCGTGAAATTCGGTACGGTTTGCGTCGGTGTCGGCGTATCTTTCTTACGCTTGATCAAAATGAACGCGACAGGGATCGCAGCCAAACCGAGCAGCCACCATTTCGGAAATCCGCGGCTGACAACCGGCGGTTCACAGTCACAAGCGGCATCCTCGACGATCTCCGTCTTGGTTTCGGTGATGACGCGGCCGTCCTGCTTTTTCTTTTTGTCGTCATCGTCATCGCTGACGAGGAACGCGCTGTAGTCGCCCGCGACAGCCAGACGCGAGAACGTACCGGTCGCTGCCTTGCCCGGTTTTGCATTTACGACCTGTACAACCTGATCGAAACGCACCGGCCCGGCGGATACCTGTGAAAAGCCTGCCAAAATCGAGACCATGACAATGGCCGAGAGTACTACTCTATAGTTAAAGTTTTTCATGTCTATTACCTGACTAAACGGTATTACGGCGAAAACGAATTCGTTTTCACAGTTCGGTGGCACTCACTGTTGAATTGATTTTTGGGGCAGTCCGGCAAATATAGCAAAAAACAAATGTAAATGCACGTGTTTTTTTCTCTATTCTTGCCTTTTTTAGCCAAAAATACACAAATTTCGCTAATTCAGAGGGAAAAAATGGTCAATGGACCCCATCTTCCAGAAAAGACGGAAATTTTTTCAACTTTTATTTTCAATACCGGCGATAAAAAACCGGCTATCACAATATAGTGATAACCGGTGTCTGTTTCCTGAATTAATGTCGCCTTTTTGGCGTTATTTATTCGTCGCCGTCGTCAGATCCCTTGCCTTTTTCTTCGGCAAGAATAGCCTTTCTCGAAAGCTTGACCTTATTGCCCTCTTTGCCTATACACTTGACGATTATCTGCTGGCATTATTTAAGCTCGACACGCACGTCCTTGCCGGGGCTTTCTGTTATCTCCGAGTTGTGCAGCTGGCCGTAAAGTCCCGTAAGTATCTCGACGAACGCACCAAAATCGACGATACGCGAAACCGTACCCATGTATGTTTCACCGATCTCTGCTTCGGCTGTAAGCGATTTGATACGGGCAATTGCCGCATCAGCAGCATCACCGTCCGGCGTTGCGATCAGCACTGTGCCATCGTCCGAGATGTCGATCTTGGCTCCGGTTTCTTCAGTAATAGAACGTATGACCGAGCCACCCTTTCCGATCACATCGCGGATCTTGTCCGGATGTATCTTGATGGTGATGATACGCGGAGCATACTGCGAGATGTCCTCCCGCGGCTCTGAAATGGCCTTGTCCATGATCTCAAGGATGTGCATACGGCCTTTCTTGGCCTGTTCCAGAGCTTCCTGGAGGATCATGGCGTTGATGCCGCCGATCTTGATATCCATCTGGAGGGCAGTGATGCCGTCTTCGGTTCCGGTGACCTTAAAGTCCATATCGCCGTAGTGGTCCTCAGCTCCGGCAATGTCGGATAGTATCGCGTAGCGATTGCCTTCCATAACCAAGCCCATAGCAACACCGGCCACGGCCTTTTTGATCGGCACACCGGCGTCCATGAGGCTCAGGATACCGCCGCATACCGACGCCATCGATGACGAACCATTAGATTCTGTAATATCCGAAACGATACGCAACGTGTATGGAAATTCTTCTTCATCCGGCAAAACAGCCTCGATCGCACGGCGTGCCAGATTACCGTGGCCCGTTTCACGGCGTGAGGTCGAACCAAAACGTCCGACTTCACCAACCGAATACGGCGGGAAATTGTAATGCAGCATAAATCGGCGGTCGATGGTACCTTTTTCAAGGTCGTCCATAAACTGGCCGTCCATTTTCGTACCGAGCGTTGTCGTGACGATCGCCTGTGTCTCGCCGCGTGTAAAGAGCGACGAACCGTGAACACGCGGCAGCCAGCCAACCTCAGCCGTTATCGGGCGGATCTCTGAGAATTTACGGCCGTCCGGACGACGCTTATTGGTAAGCATATCCTCGCGAAAGATCTTTTCCTTGAGCTGCCCAAAAGCCTTGCCTGCCGTCGCACGTGCACCCGGATCGTCCTCAGGATAGCTTTCGACGACCTCTTTCTTTAGGGCGTCGAGTCCGGCATAGACCTCGATCTTGTCGCGTCCGGTCGAATCAAGAGCCTTGCGGAGTTTGTCTGTCCAGGTCTTTTCGACATCGGCAACAATACCCGCATCAAGCTCCGGCACGTTGAATTCACGCTTGGTGATGTTCAGCGCCTTGCCGAGCTCTTTCTGCCACAGACAGAGACGTTTGATCTCACGGTGCGCAAGCATCAAAGCCTCAACCATGATCGATTCTTCGACCTCTTGGGCCTCGCATTCGACCATGCAGATGGCTTCTTCGGTGCCGGCGACGATGAGATTGAGCTGCGATTCGCGGCGTTCTTCAAACGTCGGGTTAATAATGTATTTGCCGTCGATCAAACCGATACGGATACCCGAGACCGGATTGTGAAACGGAATGTCCGACAGATACAGAGCACATGATGCACCTGTGATCGCAATCACATCCGGATCATTTTCCGCATCCGACGAGATGACCGAAGCAACGATCTGTGTTTCAAATCTATATCCATCGGCAAACAGCGGACGGATCGGGCGGTCAATAAGACGGCAAGTAAGAATTTCTTTTTCGCCCGGACGTCCTTCGCGGCGGAAATAGTTTCCGGGAATGCGGCCTGCGGCAAACGAGTTTTCACGGTATTCGACCGTGAGCGGGAAAAAGTCCAGCCCTTCCCTTGCTGTACGTGCACTGACGGCTGCAACCAGCAGCATCGTGTCCCCGTAACGTATAACGACCGAACCGTCGGCCTGTTTGGCAACCTTGCCTGTTTCAACGATCAGTTCTTTTGTTCCTAACTTGATCGATTCGCTTAAATATTTTTTTGTCATTTTATTCCTTAAAAACAAAGACGAAAGAGCCACTAACGTGAAGCCCTTTCGTCTCTGAAAAACTATTGATTTTGACGAAGATCCCAATTCATCCCTTGGCATTTCCAGCTGTCACGTTCAGCCGCCTCAGGTAATTTCTTCGAATGGATCTCTATTTTCTACGAGGCTCGAAGAAGCCTCTAGATAGTCTTGAGTGTCTCGAGAGTTATGAGAGTCATGAGTCAAAAGACTCCCGAGACTCTCTGGACTCGTCAGACTCTCGCGACTACCTTCTTAGTCCGAGCTTTTTGATGATCTCGTGATACTCACCGATGTTACGGCGTTTGAGATAATCGAGCAGCTTTCTACGACGCGAGACCATTTGCAGCAAGCCTCTACGCGAGTTGTTATCTTTTTTATGCACCTTAAAATGCTCGGTCAATTCGTTGATCCTCTGCGTGAGCAGGGCGATCTGCACCTGCGACGAACCCGTGTCCGATCCGTGCGTTTTGTAGTCACCTACGATCTGTTCTTTTAATTCTTTAACTGTTGACATAATATTGCCTTGCCTAAATAGCCTCTCCTATTGCTCGCAGTAACTCCGTTCTATTGAACGGTAACCACGAAATTTCAAAACCTAAAATCTAAAACAACTATTACCAGATGTTCCTTTAACTCTAACATAATCAAGCACTAAGGACAATTTAGACCTCGTACTTGAATTCTTCCATAAACTTGGTCGAGAAATTTCCTTTCTGAAAATTCTCATCCGCCATGATCGCTTTGTGCAGCGGTATCGTCGTCTTAATACCCTCGATGACCATCATGTCGAGTGCTCGCTGCATACGGGCGATCGCCAGTTCGCGTGTGCGGGCGTGGACGATCAATTTCGCGATCATCGAATCGTAATATGGTGGCACGACATAACCGGGATAAACTGCCGTGTCGACTCGAACGCCCGGGCCGCCAGGTATATTAAATGCGGTGATCTTGCCGGGGCTTGGAGTAAATTTGACAGGATCCTCTGCGTTTATACGGCACTCGATCGAGTGGCCCGTTATAGCGACCTCTTCTTGTCGATAGCCGATATTCTCGCCGGTGGCGATACGGATCTGATTTCGCACAATGTCGGCAAGCGTGACCATCTCGGTCACAGGATGCTCGACCTGGATACGCGTATTCATTTCCATGAAATAAAAACTGTCATCCTCATCAAGCAAAAATTCAAACGTCCCAGCACTTGCATATCCGATCTCTTGGCACGCTTTTACGGCGACGGCTCCCATTTGATCACGCAATTCTTTTGAGATCGCAGGAGACGGAGCTTCTTCAAGCAGCTTTTGGTGACGCCGCTGGATCGTGCATTCGCGTTCCCCAAGATGAATCACATTGCCGTGTTCGTCGGCCAGGACCTGTATCTCGATGTGTCTCGGCCGCTCGATGTAACGCTCGATATAGACCGCACCGTTCTTAAATGCGTTTAGTGCTTCGGTCTGCGCTAACTCTAGGCTGGTCTCAACCTCACTTTCATCACGGACGATACGCATTCCGCGTCCGCCGCCGCCGGCAGCAGCTTTGATAATGACGGGCAATCCTATTCGCCGGATCAATTCAAGAGCTTCTTCTTTTGATTCGATCGCCTCGGGGCTGCCAGGCAAAATTGGGACGCCCGCCGCGGTCATCGTACGGCGGGCCTCGACCTTGTCACCCATCATCGCAATGACGTTAGGCGACGGTCCGATAAATTTGATGTTGCAGTCTTCGCAGATCTTGGCGAAGGTCGCGGATTCAGCCAAAAAGCCATAACCCGGATGAATCGCATCGACATTCGTGATCTCTGCGGCGCTGATGATCGATGGGATATTGAGGTAGCTTTCAGCCGATGAAGCAGGCCCGACGCAGATCGCCTCATCTGCAAACCGTACGTGCAAAGCCTCGCGGTCAGCTTCGGAGTGAACGGCGACGGTTTTAATCCCCATCTCCTTACACGTCCAAATGATGCGGTTAGCGATCTCACCGCGATTTGCTACCAATATTTTGCGAATTTCCCGCATAAGCAATTTAGCCACCGATTACACAGATAGGACGGATCGAGCAAAATCTGGAAACTGATCCATCCGTTTTATCCGTGTGATCTGTGGCTAATTTTATTTCTTAACTCCGAAAAGTGCCTGTCCGTACTCGACAGGCTGACCGTTCTCGACATAGATCTTGACGATCTCGCCCGAAACCTCGGCCTGGATCTCGTTCATGAGTTTCATCGCCTCGACGATACAAACGGTCGTCTCGGGTGAAACGTTGCTGCCCTCGCTGACATATGAATCTTTGTCCGGGCCCGGTGAACGGTAAAATGTTCCAACGATCGGCGAAGTGATCTTATGCAAACCTGCATCGGGATCTGCCGCCTGTACGGTCTCAGCCGGTGCTGTTGTTGCCGGTGTAGACGCTGCCGGAGCAGCAACCGGAGCCGCTGCAACTGCCTGTTGCACAACCGGGGCGGCCGTCATCTTGCTCAAACGCACACGGATATTCTCGTTCTCAAACTCAAAATCCGTAAATCCGTGCTCATTGACCAGTGCGGCGAGCGCCTGCAACTCATCCATATTGAATGACGGATCGTTAACGTCTTGTTTTTTATCGCTTTTCTTTTCGGCCACTATATCTCCGCCCTGTGCTTTTGCTGATGCTGTGTTTTCACTCATCTCAACAAGCCTCCGTAAGCTTTAACCTTTGGCAGCCATTTCCCGTTTGCTATCGACCAACTCGATGACCGACATCTCGGCGTTGTCGCCCTGACGGCGGCCAAGTTTGATGATACGGGTATAACCGCCATCACGGTCTTTATAGCGCGCTCCGAGTTCGTTGAAAAGTCTCTGAACCGCTTTTACACCGGCCGTACGTTCGATCGGGGCTTTAGTCTCGCCCTTTTTCCCGCGAAAACGGCTCTGTTCTTTTTTGAACGTACCGTTACCGGCGTGAAAGAACGCGGCCGCCTGACGGCGAAGATGTACTCCGCGAAGCTCTTTATCATCACCCTCGATGTTTGCAGCTTTCTTTGCCAGCGTGATCGCTTTTTCGATGAACGGCCTCAGCTCTTTTGCCTTTGGCGTCGTCGTAACGATGTGCTCTTTGTCAGCGTTGATCAGCGAAGTCGCGAGATTCCTAAGCATCGACATGCGATGCTCGGTCGTGCGTCCTAATTTACGATGTGCTTTCTTGTGTCTCATTTCTTTAAAGGATAAAGGCGAAAGGATAAAGGCGAAAGGACTATGCCTTTCCGACTTTATCCTTCATCCTTAATCTAGATCCCGTCCACCCGATCCAGGGATCGGATTGCCTTGTTCGTCAAAATCCATTCCAAAATCGAGCCCCATGCCGTGCAGCATGTCCTTGATCTCGGTCAATGATTTCTTACCAAAATTCTTGGTGTGCAGCATGTCTTTTTCGCTGCGTTTGATCAGATCGCGGATCGAGCGGATATCGGCGTTCTTCAAACAATTGTACGAACGTACCGAAAGCTCAAGCTCATCCACCGACTTATCCAGCAGGTCGTTACGCATAAGCGGCGGACGTGCGATGTCTTCGAATTTGTATTCTTCTTCTTCCTCTTCAAAATTGATAAAGATCGACATGTGATCTTTGACCAATTTAGCAGCGAGGCCGATCGAATCTTCGGGCTTGACCGATCCGTCCGTCCAAACCTCAACGGTCAAACGGTCATATTCGGTGTTCGAACCCTGTCGCGTCTTATCGACGTTGTAATTTACTTTCTTGATCGGCGTGTGAACCGAATCGATGGGAATATATCCGACCGACAGGTCTTCGTCGTTATTAAGCTCAGCCGAAACGTATCCGCGTCCCTGTTTGAGACGCATCTCGATGTTGAGGCTGCCGCCCGAGCTGATCGTCGCGATGTGAACATCACCGTTGAGCACCTCGACATCACCGTCAGTCTCTATATCGGCACTGGTCACTTCGCCGGCACCTTTTTTGCTGATCGAAAGAGTTTTTACACCGCCGCCGTGCAGCTTAAACGGAACCTGTTTCAGATTCAGGATAACGTCAGTTGCGTCTTCGACAACACCCTTGATCGATGAAAATTCGTGCTCAACGCCCTCTATCTTGACCGCTGTGACTGCGGCACCTTCGATCGACGAGAGCAATGCACGGCGGATCGAATTACCGATGGTCGTACCAAACCCGCGTTCGAATGGCGATGCGTAAAATTTTCCGTACCGCTCGGTCAATGTCTCAGTATCGACATTCAGGCGGCTCGGCATTTGAAAATCTGTCCAATTATTGCTTGTCATATTTGTTCTTGTTTAAAAGGTCTAATGAGTTGGCTTTGTCCCCGGAGCGTGCCCGACAAGAACAAAACTCTTCGGCCCCGGCTACTTCAGCCAACTCTTGTGTATTACTTACTGTAAAGTTCGACAATAAGCTGTTCGTTAATGTTTGCGTCAATATCTTCGCGTCTCGGTGTAGCCGAAACATTGACAGTGAAATCCTGTCCGCCGGCACTCAACCACGCCGGACGTCCGCGTCCGACCGCTGTCGACCATGCTCCGCCAACGTGCGTGTTGTTCTGGCTGCGGCCCTTAACAGCAATGCTGTCGCCGGTCTTGACCTGAAATGAAGGGATATCGACCTTGCGGCCGTTCACTTCGATATGTCCGTGATTTACGAGCTGACGTGCCTGACGGCGTGAAGTCGAAAAACCTGAGCGATAGACGACGTTGTCCAGACGGCGTTCGAGCATGAAAAGCAAGTTTTCGCCTGTAACACCTTTTTGACGGCGTGCCTTTTCAAAATAATTGCGAAACTGCTTTTCGAGGATAAAGTAAATGCGTTTTACTTTCTGCTTTTCGCGGAGCTGCTCACCGTAGCCCTGCAGCATCTTGCGGCGAGCCGCACCATGCTGTCCCGGAGGGTTAGTTCCGCGTTTCTCGATAGCACACGACGGTTTGAAACAACGGTCGCCTTTCAAAAATAATTTTCCACCTTCGCGGCGGCAAAGCCTGCACACCGCATCTCTATATCTAGCCATAATTTATTTTCTGCCTCCGTACCTTATACGGAAAAGTTTACGAGCCGCAGCCCTTCGTCCTTTCGATAATTACCAATTTCAAATTCGAAATCTCAAATTCGAAATCGACCTAAAAAATTCCAAAAATTGATCAAACTCTACGCCGTTTCGGCGGCCTGCAACCGTTATGCGGGATCGGTGTCGTATCGCGGATCGATGTCACGCGAATACCCGCCATTGCGATAGCACGGATAGCCGACTCTCGTCCTCCACCCGGGCCCTTGACCCGAACCTCGACCTCACGCATACCGACATCGAGTGCCTTACGGGCAACTTCTGATGCCGCCTGCTGAGCTGCGAACGGTGTTCCCTTACGTGAACCGCGAAAACCGCGTGCTCCCGACGAAGATTGACCAACAAGATTTCCCTGTGCATCGGTTATCGAGATCAGCGTGTTGTTAAACGACGCCGCGATGTGCACGATTCCCACGGGGATATTCTTTTTCTCTTTCTTCTTATAAACCTTCTTTTTTGTTGCTGCTTTAGCCATATATTCAGTGAGCGGTGAGCAGCTAACAGCAAGCATAAATTACTGCTCACGGCTTACGGCTCACTTCTTAACTATTTCTTACCTGGTGCCTTCTTCTTCGCAACGGCTGCTTTACGCGGCCCCTTTCTTGTTCGTGCGTTGGTGCTGGTGCGTTGTCCGCGAACCGGCAGTCCGCGTCTGTGACGCAGGCCGCGATAGCAACCGATATCCATCAGACGTTTGATGTTCATCTGGGTGAGCTTTCGCAGATCGCCCTCGATGTCATCCATACCGTCGAGGATCGCACGGATCTTATTTAATTCGTCCTCGCTGAGGTCCTTGATCTTAGAATCGATGCCGATACCGGCCTGTTCCAGGATCGCGGTCGCACGCGATTTGCCCACACCATAGATGTAGGTCATTCCAATTTGTGCCCTCTTATTGGGCGGTAGATCAACTCCTGCTATACGAGCCATAATTTCTCCGATTAATTAACCCTGTCTTTGTTTGTGCTTTGGATTTTCACAAATAACACGCACGATGCCCTTGCGGTGGATCACCTTGCACTTGTCGCACATTTTCTTTACTGATGGCCTAACTTTCATGTTCTTTCACCTGTCCTACTTATAGCGATATGTAATACGTCCACGCCCCAGATCATATGGCGAAAGCTCTACTAAGACCTTATCGCCAGGCAATATGCGAATAAAATTCTTACGCATTTTGCCCGAAATATGAGCCAAAACCTCGTGGTTATTATCGTCAACGGCGATCTTGAACATCGCATTTGGCAATGTTTCCAGCACGGTCGCTGTGACCTCTATCGCTTCTTCTTTAGACATACATACTACGCCAACTTGCTGAATAGTTGAGCAAACCAATAATATTAGCGTCTAACAGCTAATTTTTCAAGTGACGGAAGCCGCATTATTTGCGCCGTTCGCCTGCCTAAGTCGTTTTTGTTATTTTGTTAGCGTCAAAATTTCCGGCCCGTCAGGCGTTACCGCCAACGTATGCTCCGCGTGAGCCGATGGTTTGCCGTCCAAAGTAACGACCGTCCACTTGTCGCTGAGCGTCTTTGTCGCGGCAGTTCCGAGATTAAGCATCGGCTCGATCGCAAAACAATAGCCCGCACGAATACGCTCTTTTGTACCCGGACGCCCATAATTGGGTATCTGCGGCGATTCGTGCATATGCCGCCCGATACCATGTCCGGTATAGTCGCGGACAATACCGTAACCAAATTTTTCTGCGTGTTCCTGAACCGCCCAGCCAATATCCCCAATGCGGTTATTGACGCGTGACGCCTGAATGCCAAATTCGAGACATTCCTCAGTCACGCGAATAAGCTGCGCGAGTTCGTCGATGATCTTGCCAACCGGAACCGTCATCGCCGTATCGCCGACAAACCCTTGATACGTCGCTGCCATGTCCAGCGAGGCGATATCACCTTCTTTCAACGGCGTAGTTTTCGAAAATCCGTGAACGATCTCGTCGTTGACCGACGCACATATCGCATATGGAAATCCGTGATAGCCGATAAATGTCGGCAAAGCACCGGCATCGCGGATCATTTTCTCCGCCGCGTTATTGAGATCCATCGTCGAAATACCCGGCTCGACCATACCGCGCAAAGCCTCACGCACCTCAGCGATAAGCTCGCCGACGGCACGCATTTTATCAAGGTCTTTTGC
>CAZIZR010000032.1:0-34707 GCA_964543865.1 uncultured Chloracidobacterium sp. | reverse complement strand
ACACGAGAATTCGTCCGCTTTGTAAACCCCGGCGATTTTCGCGTCATCAGCCAATCGTGCGGAGCGTGTCACTCGGATGAGAATCAAAACGTGTCGCGCAGCATGATGGCGCACGGTTCGATGCTGTGGGGAGCCGCTCTGTATAACAACGGCGGTTTTCATATCAAAGACGCACGCTTTGGCGAAAGCTATAACGAGGACGGCAAGCCGCAAGCTCTGCTTCACGAACCGGCCCCGACCCGTGAGCAGCAAGCTTTCAAGGGTTGGCTGTCGTCGCTATACCCGCTACCTCGCTGGGAAGTCTCGCAGCCGGGCAACATTCTACGCGTATTCGAACGCGGCGGGCGGCGGCGGCTTGAGGTCGGTAATCCCGACAAGGAAGAAGAGCCGGGCAAACCCGACAAAGGCCTGAGCCCACGCGGGCTCGGCACAAACAACCGCACCGACCCGGTCTATCTGGGTCTGCAAAAAACGCGTCTCTTAGATCCGACATCAAATTTTCTCGGCACCAACGACCACGCGGGTGATTACCGTTCGTCCGGGTGCAGCTCTTGTCACGTCGTTTATGCTAACGACACGAGCAAAGCCTCGTCGGGGCCATACGCGGCGGCGGGAAATCGGGGCTACTCACAATCGGCGGATACAAAGATCCCAAAAAATGAATCAGGCCATCCGATCAAGCATCAGTTCACATCGCGTATTCCGACGGCGCAATGCATGACCTGTCACATGCATCCCGGCACAAATATGGTCGCGACCTATCTGGGCCGTATGTGGTGGGATAATGAGTCAGACGGCAAGATGATGTATCCGCAGGACAAGCAGATCGACCCGACGCAGGCCGAGATGGCCGCAAAGCTCGATAAAAATCCTGAGGGAGCGAGCCTGCGCGGGCTGTGGTCGGATTCGATATTTTTGCAAAATACGGGAACGGCGGATTTTAACAGCAAGCTAAAGAACGTGCAGTTTGCCGATTCGCACGGCCACGGCTGGATCTTCAAGAACGTATATAAAAAGGACCGCAAAGGCAATCTGCTAAACGCCTCTGACCGCGTCGTCCCGGCTGACGATCCCAACAAGTTTCAAAAAGCCGTCCATTTGCAGGACATCCATCTCGAAAAAGGTATGCACTGCGTCGATTGCCATTTCCGGCAGGACAGCCATGGCACGGGCATACTTTATAATGAGCCGCGTGCGGCGGTCGAGATAAGCTGCGTCGATTGTCATGGCTCGGTCAGGGCAAAGGCAAACGGCATCACGAGCAGCTTTGCCGCTGAGGCGCCCGAAAACCGCAACGAGCTAAATCAACGCAAGGCCGCCAATAAACCGCTCATCGGCCGCGACCTGACGCGTCTCCGGTTTCGCGCTCCCGACGGCAAACGGCAAGCGGTGCTTGAGGTAATTACAAAAGACGAAAAGCGTCCGAACCCGACCGCCAAGGGCCGCGAGATCCAATTAAGAAAAGGCGACATCGTCCAACATTCGATCGTAGATCCGGATCTGTGGTGGCGTGTGACGCAGACCCGCGATACGGTCAGCGAGGGCGAACGCGATTACAATCCTCAATCGGCATACGCCAAGCTGATGCAAAAGGACAACGCCACTTGGGACAACATTGACGCCGGGGATGACAAGCTCGCCCACGCCGACAGCACTATGACTTGCTACGCGTGTCACACATCTTGGGTAACTAGCTGTTTTGGCTGCCACCTATCGATGGAGGCAAATAAAAAGATGCCAAGCCGTCACAACGAAGGCGGTGATTCGCGTAATTTTACGAGCTACAATTTTCAGGTGCTGCGTGACGATATCTTTATGCTTGGCAAAGACGGCACCGTCACCGGCCACCGTGTTGCACCGGTCAGTTCGCGCTCGGCGGTGCTCGTTTCGTCGCGAAATCAAAACCGCGAGTGGATCTACAGCCAGCAGCAGACGGTCTCAGCCGAGGGTTTCTCCGGCCAGACATTTAATACGCACGTGCCGCACACGGTCCGCGGACGCGAGACCAAGAGCTGCTCCGATTGCCATGTCTCTAAAGAAAAGGACAACAACGCCTGGCTAGCTCAGGTGATGCTCCAGGGCACTAACTTTGTCAATTTTATCGGCCGCTACGTTTATGTCGCAGCGACCCACTCGCTCGACGCGGTCGTCGTTACCGAGCAGGAAGAGCCGCAGGCCGTTCTTGGCAGCAACCTGCACAAGCTGGCTTACAAAAATAATTTTGATAGATTTGTCGCGAGCGGCCGCGAGCTAACAGAGGTCTATGAGAACAAAGGTCGTCCTGAAGCTTTGTCTGTTCAGGTGCGTGGCGAATATGCCTACGTCGCGGCGGGTAAAGGCGGGCTGCGCGTTTATGACGTCGCCCAGATCGACCACAAAGGATTTTCTGAACGCATAACAACGGCTCCCGTTTCGCCGCTTGGCCAAAAGTTTTATGTTCCGTCGAAATACGCGACTGCCGTTGCCGCACCATCAACATTAGCCGTCGATCCGGCACGTTGGCGAACGGTGCAGAACGATGACGGCACATTCAAACAAGTTCCGCCCGAAGAAGCCTTGCGTCTAAACGCCGAAGCCGCCAAGGCCGGCAAACCCGCACCCGCAATTAACGAAGAGGGTCCGATCCATCCGCTGTACGCATATTTATATGTAGCGGATAAATTTGAGGGGCTCATCGTCGTGGGCGCCGCGACGCTGCTAGACGGTGATCCGCGAAACAACTTCCTGAGCCGTGCCGTTACCTTTAATCCGAACGGCGCGTTAGATGGTGCTAATAATATTACCCTCGCGGGTAACTTTGCTTATGTTACGACTGACAAGGCTCTTGTGATCGTCGATCTTTCGACGCCGACACAACCAAAGATCACCGCCGAGGTTCCTCTCAATGATCCAAAAGCCGTCGCCGTTCAGTTCCTTTATGCTTTTGTCGTCGATAACGACGGGTTAAAGGTGCTTGATATCAAGAACTTACAGACGACTGGGCAGGTAAAGTTGGTTGACGGTGCATCGGTGCCGCTGGCACACGCTCATGACATCTATATCGCCCGCACATATGCCTATGTTGCCAATGGTGCTGACGGTATAGCCATAATCGATGTCGAAAAACCGGAGCAGCCAAAGCTCGACCAGACCTTTAACGCCGACGGCACGATCAATGATGCCCACGCCGTCAAGGTCGCAATGACCAACGCCAGTCTGTACGCGTATGTCGCTGACGGCAAGAACGGGCTCAAGATATTGCAGCTAACCGATCCTGAAACGATGCCAAACTACGCAGGGTTTAGTCCGCGTCCCGAACCGCGTCTGATAGCAACGTTCAAAACCAAAGGTGAGGCTGTCGCCATCAGCAAGGGGCTCGACCGAGATCGTGCCGCAGATGAGAGCGGCAATCAGATCGCCGTGTTTGGCCGTCGCGGGGCAAGGCCGTTTGGTTTTGAGGACGTTATGAAGATGCTTCGTACAAACAACGGCACCGGAGATTTCTTTCAAGTGTCTGATGAGCCTACCAGATAGCCCTCGTCTATATCAATAACTAATCTATTTGAGCCGGCCCATCTGCCGGCTTTTTTGTCTTGCGAATGATAGAGATTGCGGAAAATTTACACGATTGGTAAAACCCATAATAAAAAAATTTCTAAATTGGTAAAACAGCCTTGACAAAGATTTTTTGGTTGGTACATAATAACTGCGCACTCAAATACAAAGAAAATAGGCTAAAATGAATGGCAAAGAGTTTTACATTAGAAACCAAATCCTAGAACCATTCGCATAATTGGTGTTACCAATTTGGTCAAAATTAGAAAAATGTACAGGCGGCTAGCCGCTGATAAAGTATTTTTGAGACATTAAAAAAGAAGGACATCAGGTTATGAAGACAACATTGATCCGTAAAGCGTTTATTTTCACCGCACTCTCGGTTATTTTTACCGCGTTTGCATCCGTTGCCGCCGCACAGGAATTTCGTGCGACTATTAATGGCAATGTAACTGACCCAAACGGCGCCGCCGTTGCCGGAGCAACGGTCACAGTCAAGAATAATGAGACCAACATCACCGTTTCGGTAACGACCAACGGTGAGGGATCTTATGTGATACCGTTCATCGTCCCGGGAACTTATACGATCACGGCGACCAGCAACGGGTTTAAAACTTCGACACGAGAAAATATAGTCTTGAAAGTGGACGATCGTCTGCCGCTTGATTTCAAACTCGAGATCGGCGCCGCAGCGGAGGTCAGCATTATTGCTGATACCGAGCTGCTCGAACGCGGAACCGTGACCGTCGGCACATCAGTCAGTCAACGCCAGATCGAAGAGCTGCCACTTGCCGAAGGAGCCCCTTATGTCCTTGCCACGCAGGCACCCGGCGTGGTTTACACCGGTGACCCCAATTTCCAGGGCCCGACCGCAAACGGCAACCTCGCAGGTTTTCGCAGCAACGGCACCCAGGGAAACCAGGTCAACGCTTCGGGGGGCAACGTGATCAACCTCGACGGCTCGCCAAACCTTGCCTATGACGGACAGGTCGCATTCACGCCGCCGTCAGCCGCGACCCGCGAATTCAAAGTCCAGACGAATAGCTTTGACGCTCAGATGGGATTTACTGCCGGTGCGACCGTCAACGTCGCGACCAAGAGCGGAACAAACAAATTTAGCGGCGAAGGCTATTTTTATGATCGTGACAAGAGCCGCACGGCAAACAATTTTTTTAACAACAAAGCCGGCCTGCCAAAACCCGAACGTAAATACAATCGCTATGGCGGCGTCCTTACCGGCCCGATCTTTAAGAACAAGACCTTCTTTCTCTTTTCCTACGAACGCCAAAAAGACAATGTTGCCCAGACGACCACCTACAGCGTGCCGCTAGCCGCGTGGCGAACCGGTGATTTTTCGTCTCTTATCGTTAATCCGGCGAATATCGCAGATGCTGCCAATACTATTATTTACAACCCGTTTTCGGGAGCGGTCAGCGGCAGCAATGTTGTTCGCACGTCGTTTGGCTGCCCGACATCAGGCGCAGTTCCTGTGGGTTCCACCTGCAACATTATTCCAACGGGATCGCTCTATGCCCCGGCGGTCGCGTTTATGAGCAAATTTCCCCTGCCAAATCTCCCTGGAAACACAAACAACTACATTACCGATCAAAATCTGATCCGCCCTTACCGTTCGTTTATGGGTAGGATCGATCACAATATTAACGACAGAAACACCATTTTTGGCAAATACTATCACAGCCGCAATACTGAGGACCGTTATAACCTGACGATGACGCCGGATTCGATCTTCCGCGGGTTTGAGAACCGCCGCAATAACGGTGCGAGCGCAACTTGGACATCGACGATCAGCTCAAATCTGTATTTTGACCTTCGCGGCAGTTGGGGAAAATTTGAGCTCGTAAGATTTCAGGACGGCCAACCAAGCGCCGCCGATCTTGGTTTTACCGGCATTCCAGCAAGCCGTCAGGCAAATATTTTCCCGAGGTTCAATTTCACCAACTTCCTTACCGTGGGGTCACAACGTGCGGACTACAATAATGGGCGCGACAGGCCGTTTGACATGTTCACTGTCCAACCAACGATGACGTATGTGCGAGGAAACCATACTATCAAGTCTGGCTATGATTTCCGTCGTCTGCACGAGCGTTTTAATTACGACGGATATGCATCGGGACAGTTCACTTTCCAGGGAACCTATACCATGCAAGCCTCTAACTCGGGAAACACTCAGCGTGACCGACCGGGCCGTGACCTTGCGTCATTCTTAATGGGTATCCCCGCGTCGGGTTCGATCGATAATCCGCAGGTTTATGATGTTTCATCCGTCTATCACGGCGTTTTTGTACAGGATGACTGGAGAATTACCCCAAATCTAACCCTCAATATTGGATTGCGTTACGAGATCGAAAGCGGCTATAAGGAAAAAGAAGGCCGCATGATCGTCGATTTTGACCGCAACGCTGCAAGCCCGATCGCTGCCGCAGTTTTGGCCAACTACAATTCGAGTGTGCCGGCGGGTGTTCCCAGTACCGTATTTCAAGACCTAAAAGGTGGTTTTGTTTTTGCCAGCGGAGCGTCACAAGCGAATCAGCTAATGGATAAAAACAATTTCCAGCCGCGTATTGGTATTTCCTACTTGCCAGACCAGAAAACTATTATCAGAGCAGGTTTCGGCACCTTTACCGCTCCTTTTCAGATCGTTAGCCAGAGCGTTGTTTTCCAACCAGGATTTTCAACGCCGACAACGTTCACGCCGAGCACAAATAATGGCCTCACCTTTATTGCAACATTGGGTAACGCCTTCCCGACGGGGATCCTTCCGTCGGTCGGTGCTGCAAATGGGCTGATGACATTTGCCGGAACAGATCTTACAGCCGTTGGTAACAACGGCCCGACGTCGATCATCCTGCAAAAGGAAAGAAAAAATGCCACTTACTCCCGATTCATTGTTGGCGTACAACGTGAACTTTGGGGCGGCGTCGGTGTTGAGGCCACCTATGTTTATTCGCGGGGTGCGGATCTCGCGGTTAACCGTGAGCTTAACTTTATTCCCCGCAACTGTGTCCGTTCGGATACAGGCGGACCGTGTTTGATAGATCTTGCGACCGCAAATCCGTCGACACTTATTGCCGATCTTGCTAGTGTCACAACCTATCTAAACGCCACAATTACCAACCCTTTCCGGACGCTGATACCGAGCAGCTCGGCCTGGAACGGTACGACTATTGCCCGCCGCAGATTGCTGACGCCATTTCCGCAGTTTGGCAACGTGTCGGTGACGGAGTACAACGGTACGAGTAGCTACAACTCGGTTCAGTTGCAGTTCATCAAGCGCTTTACAAAAGGACTGTCGTTTAACGGCTCGTACACCTGGTCGCGTGAGCGTCTCAAGAACCAATACCTCAATCCGCAGGACACCGAGTTGACCGAATACATTTCGCCTAATGATCGCCCGCATCGTATTACGATCTCGACAATTTACGAGCTTCCATTTGGCAAGGGCCGTCAGTTTGGCAGTTCGTGGCATCCGGTCGTCAACGGCATCTTGGGCGGTTGGCAGGTTCAGGGTATTTTTGAACGCCAAAGCGGCGAACCGCTCTTGCTGCCAAATCTCTACTACAACGGCGACATAACGCAGTTGGTGAGTAACTACAGCGAACGAAACGTAAACATCGGCCGCTATGGTGTGGACATACCCGGCTGGGACATCTCCGGATTTAGCATCGGTGGAGTGGTTCCGGGTGTTGCCAATAACTTCACTAGCGGTAGTGCCATCACCCTGAGAAACATTCCCTTTACGACAGACAACCTGCGTAATCAGAGATTTCTAAAATTTGATATGGGACTTTCCAAAAATTTCCGTATCGGTGATGGAATGAAGTTGCAGATCCGTATGGACGCCATTAACGCGTTGAATACACCGTATTTCACTTCGCCAAATGTTACGCCGTCGAATGCGGCATTTGGTAAAACGGTGGCCCCGGTTCGTCAGCCGCCGCGTGACATACAGCTTGCAGCACGTTTCACATTCTAGTGTGACGTAGCTTGGTTTTTGCATCTAACTAGCGAGCGTCACATAGACGACCATGCTTTACCGGCCGGTTATGTGACGCTTTTTTATCTCAATTTTTCGTATGAACGCCGCTCGAATTTTCAAAATATTACTGCTCATCATCGCGGTAGCTGCCTCGACGAAGGCCGCTGACATTACCGTCGCGGCGGACGGAAGCGGTAACCTTACGAGTGTCCAGGCGGCTGTCAATAGGGTGCCGGAAAACAACACAAAGCGTTTCGTCATCGCGATCAAACCCGGCATATACAGAGAGCTGATCCGCGTTCCGGCAAACAAACCATATATTTCGTTTATCGGGACGGATGCCGAAAAGACGGTGCTGACATTTAACCTGTCCAACAAAGATGCTGGTTCGACCTCGGCCAGCTATAGCACATATATCGGCGGGCACGATTTTTACGCGGAGAACATTACGTTCGAAAATTCGTTCAGCCAGGGTTCACAGGCGGTTGCGGTGCTTGTCGAAGCAGACCGCTCGATGTTCGTGAAATGCCGGTTTCTGGGCTGGCAGGACACACTCTACGCCAAGAACGGACGGCAATACTACAAAGACTCATACATCGAGGGCCACGTCGATTTCATTTTTGGGATGGCTGCGGCGGTGTTCGAAAATTGTCATATTCACAGCAAAGGTGATGGCTACGTAACAGCACCGATGCGGTTTGCTGCTGATGAGTCAGCAGGATTAATTTTTCATAAATGCCGTTTGACCAGCAACAACACGAAAAATGGCATTTATCTCGGGCGGCCGTGGAGAGACTACGGCCGTACCGTATTTCTAAACACCCAGATGGACGCCGAGATCCGCCCCGAAGGCTGGCATCACTGGGAGCCTCAACGCGAAAAGACCGCGTACTTTGCCGAGTACGGTTCGACGGGTAAAGGTGCCAACGCCGAAGCCCGCGTCGCATGGGCACGCAAACTCGGTGATGCTGATATCAAAGTATTTACGGTCGAGTATTTTCTAAGCGGTAAAGACGGTTGGGATCCGTACCGGAGTGACAATTTCGCGTGGCAGGAAAAGACCAAACCTGATTGGCAACTAGTGACTTGGGGCGAAGTATTCAAGCAAAAACCTCTCTGGTATCAAACCGACGAAGCCGCACGAATCGGCGATCAGCTTTTGCTCTATCAAAAAGACAATGGCGGTTTTGAAAAGAACGTCGACATGGCGTTGATGCTCACAAAGCCTGAGCGTGATGCTCTTGCGGCCAAGAAAACAGACATCTCTGAGACAACGATCGACAACCGCACGACTTATACACAGATCGCGTATCTTGGGCGGTTGATCACCGCCAGTTTGCTCAAATCTTCGCCGCCCGCGAACCTGCCAAAATACATGGATGCGTTCAACAAGGGCGTCAATTATTTGCTCTCTTATCAGTATGAGAACGGCGGTTTTCCGCAGTATTACCCTTTGAAAAAAGGCTATTATACGCATATCACATTTAACGACGATGCGATGATCGGGGTGCTGCGTCTGCTGCGGGACATAGCGAACCGGGCCGAAGATTACAAATTCGTTGACGAAGACCGTCGTGCAAAATCGGAAAAGGCTGTCGCCAAGGCCGTTGTTTTGATACTAAAACTGCAGGTCGAGATCAAAGGCAAAAAGACCGTCTGGGCTCCGCAGTACGACGAGGTCTCTTTGAAACCTGCGTGGGCACGCAAGTTCGAGCCGCCCGCTCTGTCGGCAGGCGAGAGCGTCGGTATCGTCCGATTTTTGATGCAGGAAAACCAAACACCCGAGATCTCCGCCGCCGTCGAAGCCGCCGTTTCTTGGTTCAAAGTAAACCAGATGAACGGCATTCGTTGGGAAAGAACAAAAGACGGTAGCTCTGTCATCAAAGACAAAACTGCTCCACCGATATGGGCGAGATTTTACGAGATAGATACGATGAAGCCGATCTTTATCGGCCGCGACGCTGTCATCAAATATGATGTGATGCAGATCGAAGCCGAACGACGTAACGGCTATGCGTGGTATGTTGATGCCCCATTAGGCCTGATCGAAAAAGAGTATCCGAAATGGAAAACACCAAAGACAAAGTAAGAGAATTTATGACCAGCAGACGTGATTTTGTAAAAACTCTAGTAATAGGCTCGGCCGGGCTTGCCGTATTCCCACGCGTTTCCTTTGGCCAAAGCGACCCTTGGGGTACTGAATACAAGCAGATCCTCGCACGTATCGTGCCGCCAAAATTCAAGAAAAAGGATTACAACATTCTCAAATTTGGTGCTAAAGCTGGCGGCCAAGTAGATTGCCGCAACGCCATAAACAAAGCTATTGACGCTTGTAATAAGGCCGGCGGCGGACGCGTTGTCGTACCTGCGGGAGTGTTCCTAACAGGAGCGATCCGGCTAAAGAGCAACGTAAATTTGCACGTGTCAAAAGGCGCGACGCTCAAGTTCGCGACAAATCGCGATGCATATCTGCCGGTCGTTCACACTCGTTGGGAAGGCATGGAGCTGATGCATCTATCACCGCTCATTTATGCCTACGAGCAGACAAATATCGCCATCACGGGCGAGGGGACGCTCGACGGACAGGGAGCGTCGTTCTTTTGGAAATGGCATGGCAATCCGCGATACGGCGGCAACCCTGAGGTGATCAGCCAGCGCGAAGCTCGCGCAAGACTGTATGAATACATGGACCGAAACGCCCCCGCTGCCGAGCGCATTTTCGGCGGAGAAAAGGATTACCTTCGCCCACAGTTCATCCAGCCGTATAAATGCAAAAATGTGCTGATCGAGGGTGTCAAGATCATCGATTCGCCTATGTGGGAAGTACATCCGGTAATGTGTGAGAACGTGACCATTCGCAGCCTGCACATCGCGACCCACGGCCCCAACAACGACGGCTGCGACCCCGAGTCTTGTAAAGATGTGCTGATCGACAACTGTTATTTCGACACAGGTGACGATTGTATCGCAATAAAATCCGGCCGAAACAATGACGGCCGCAGGCTCGCGACGCCGACCGAAAATGTCATTATCCGCAATTGCACGATGAAAGACGGCCACGGCGGCATCACAGTCGGCAGCGAGATCTCCGGCGGGGTCCGTAATGTGTTTGCCCACGATAACAAGCTCGATAGCCCCGACCTGTGGACGGCAATCCGGTTTAAGAACAACGCTTCGCGCGGCGGCAAGCTCGAAAGTTTTTATTACAAAAACAACACCGTTGGCACAGTTTCGCGGGCGGTGATCGAGATCGACTTTAATTACGAAGAAGGTGCAAAAGGTGTTCACATCCCGCTCGTGCGTAACGTTCAGGTCGATGGCCTTACGTGTAGCGTCGGCAATCGTGCTCTCGATCTGCAAGGCCTGGACAACGCTCCAATTTATGATGTGAGTCTCAAAAACTGCACATTTGGCGAGATCAAAAATCCGAGTGTGATCAAGAATGTTAAGGGCCTAAAGCTCTCAAATGTAAAGATCGGCGGAAAATTGGTCGAAGGCTTGTAATGAAGTATTTCCTCGCAATTATTTTTTTCATGGCGTTTGGTGCGATCAGTTCATCTGCACAGATCACGGTCTATCTGGCCGGCGATTCGACCTGTGCGAACAAATTGCCAGAGAAACGCCCCGAAACCGGCTGGGGCGAGATGATGCAGCAATACTTCGACCCTGCGAAGGTCGTCATTGACAATCACGCGCAGAATGGTCGCAGCACAAAGACATTTATCTCTGAGGGCCGATGGCAGACTATCGTCGATAAACTAAAAAAGGGTGACTGGGTGTTTGTGCAGTTTGGCCACAACGACGAGTCAAAAGAGAAAGGCGAGCGTTACACGCCGCCCGATGCTTACCGGACAAACCTTATCCGTTTTGTCAGCGATGTTAAGGCTAAGAAAGGGAACATCGTTTTGCTGACACCGGTGATGCGACGGAGCTTTGATAAAGACGGTAACTTTATGGATAAGCATCCACCCGAATATCCTGACGCGGTTCGCAGCGTCGCCCGCGAATACAAAGTGCCGCTCATTGATATGCACCGAAAGAGCGAAGCCGTAATAAAACGATACGGCGTCGAAGGTTCGCGGGCGCTGTTTTTACAGCTCAAGCCCGACGAAAACCCTAATTATCCAAAAGGCGTCGAGGATAACACGCACTTCGTTCCAAAAGGAGCTGAGGAAATGGCAAAGCTCGTTGTTGAGGGCATCCGCGAAGATAAGTTGAAATTACACAAATACTTAAAGAAATGAAGATCTTTGTTGCAACCATGTTATTAATGATGTCGGTCGCCGTCGCGGTCGCCCAACCGCGACTTTCCGACCAGCTCACTGAGACGGCGATGAACCGCATCTGGGTCGATGACCGCAAGCTGCCGGGCATTCCGCCGCGTTGGAATTATGAGCAGGGCGTGATACTCAAGGCGGTCGAAGCGATGTGGTACGCGACCGGTGACCCGAAATATTTTCGACATATCCAAAAAGGAATGGACCACTGGATCGATGAAAAGGGCAACCACAAGGATTACCATCTGGAGGAATACAATATCGACCACGTCACACCCGGCACGGCGATGATGTTGCTCTATCGTGTGACCGGCAACGAAAAATACCGCAAGATGGTCGAGCTTTTACGCTCACAGCTAAAGACGCATCCACGGACAAAAGAGGGCGGTTTTTGGCACAAAAAGATCTATCCGTATCAGATGTGGCTCGACGGGCTGTATATGGGCGAGCCTTTTTATGCCGAGTATTCGAGTGTGTTTGGCGAGGACAACTGGAACGACATCGCTAATCAATTCGTCTGGATGGAAAAGCACGCTCGTGACCCAAAAACCGGACTGCTCTACCACGGCTGGGACGAATCAAAGCAGCAAAAATGGGCTAACAAGCAAACCGGCTTGTCGCCGCATGTCTGGGGCAGGGCGATGGGCTGGTACGCGATGGCGCTCGTCGATACGCTCGAGCATTTCCCCGCTACCCACCCGCGGCGCTCGGAAATTATCGCGATCCTCAATCGCGAAGCGGCGGCTGTCGCCAAATATCAAGACGCCAAATCCGGCGTCTGGTGGGACATCATCGACCTCGGTGGGCGTGAAAAAAATTACCTCGAATCGTCGGCCTCGGCGATGTTTGTCTATGCGCTGATGCGCGGTGTCCGCGAAGGGTATCTGCCGGAGAAATATCTCAAGACGGCAACTCGTGGCTGGGACGGCATCAAACGCGAATTTATCAAAACAAACGCGCAAGGGCAGACCGACTGGGAAGGCACGGTGTCCGTCTCGGGGCTCGGCGGCAATCCGTATCGCGACGGCAGCTTTGACTACTACATGAGCGAAAAACTGCGGACCAACGACGCCAAAGGCCTCGGCCCGGCGATCCGTGCTGCCATCGAGATCGAAGCGTACGAACGCGGTTGGCCCGGGCGTGGTAAAAATGTTGTGCTTGATGACTATTTCAATCACGAGATCCGTAAGAGCAAAAACTTGAGCGGCGACGAGACTTGGCATTACAAATGGGACGAGCGGCCCGACGCCGGATTTTATGCTTTGGGCCAAATATTCCGGTCAAACGGAACACGGCTCTCATCACTATCCTCGGCACCGACATCAGCGAGTCTGGCAGGTGCAGGCGTTTATATAATTGTCGATCCCGACACGGAAAAAGAGACCGCCATGGCAAATTATGTATCCGAACCCGATGCAAGAGCGGTCGCTGATTGGGTAAAACGCGGCGGCGTCCTTATGCTAATGGGCAATGACGGACAAAACGCGGAGCTCGATAAATTTAACTTGATCGCAGAAAAATTTGGTATCAAATTTAACAAAGACCGCAAATTTGAGGTGCTCAACAACGATTACAAAATGGGCGGCGTTGAGATCGCCGCAGGTAATCCGATATTCCCGACAACAAGACGCGTGTTTGTAAAAGAGATCTCGACACTATCGGTCAGTGGCAACGCAAAAGCTCTCGTTACCGCAAACGGCGATGTCGTGATGGCGACAGCAAAACACGGCAAGGGAACGGTCTTTGTTATAGGCGACCCGTGGCTCTATAACGAGTATCTCGACGGACGGCGTCTGCCGCTCGAATTTGAAAATTTTAAGGCGGCAAACGACCTGACGCGTTGGCTACTGACAAACGCAAGGAAAAGATAGTTATGAAAAAACTCCATATTTTGTTGACGTTTCTATTCATCGCGGCCGCGTCTGGGGCTGTTTCCGCCCAGACACGCCAGCCGTCGACGGCGACACGGCCATTTGTCATTAAGACAAAACAACAAGTAGAGGACATACAAAAAGCGCTCGAACAAAAGCCCGGCAACACTAATGAGGATATCGCCGCCGCCGCCGGTACGCAGATGCGTGTCGCGATCTTTCATGACGAGAAGCGGGTAAACGACAACGTCGAGATCCACGATGGGTCCGACGATATTTATTACGTGCTCAAAGGCACGGCGACATTGATGCTTGGCGGTACGCTCGAAACGCCAAACGAGATCTCGCCCGGCGAGTGGCGCGCAAAGACAGCGACAGGCGGACAGAAAGTAGTGATCAAAAAGGGCGACCTGATCGTCGTCCCGCGCGGTACGGCACATCAACGAACAGTCACGGATAAAAAGTTTTCGATGATCCTGATCAAGGTTTTTGCACAGACCCAACCCGGTAAATAGACGGCGAAAAATTTTCGACAAACTTTTACCACTAATATAAAATTGTTAAATAATCGCATGCCAAAATCGAAGCCCGGAATTTTTACATCTCTCAACTCCGAGAAAAACGGCACCACCGTCGGTGAGGTCGTCGAACGCCTGCGCAAAATGATCCACAGCGGCGAACTGTCGCCCGGCGACCGTCTGCCACCGGAACGCGATCTGGCTAAGCTGCTCGGCGTCAGCCGTCCGACATTGCGTGCAGGCATTCGTTCGCTCTCGACCGTCGGAATTTTGAAGTCCAAACAGGGTGCCGGCACATTTGTCGTTGAAAAAGACGAGTCGCCCACGCTCGACAGCGATCCATTGCGGATGCTTTCGGCCCTGCACGGATTTACGTCGGATGAAATGTTTGAGGCACGTCTTGCCCTTGAGATGAGTATTGCGGGCCTCGCCGCCGAGCGGGCGAGCAGCGAACAGATGACGCTGATGGCTGAGGAGATCACGGGGATGTACGCGTCGCTCAATGAGCCGGAGCAATATCTGGTTCACGACATGCAGTTTCACCAAACGATAGCGTCAGCGTCGAACAACCGTATCCTCACTTCGCTGATGAACATGATCGCGGCTATTCTTTACGACAGCCGAAGTAAAACAGTACATCGTGCGCTCGATCTCAAACAGTCCGCCGAACAGCATCACAACATCTACCGTGCGATGCGCGAGCATGACCCCGAAGCCGCCCGCCGTGCGATGCACGACCATTTGGTCGAAACGCAAAAGGCACAGCGGCTCGAAGAAGAGGAAACCGCTGCAGCGTTGAACGGTAAAGTTTCATAAGGGGTGGAAAATGCCCTTACGAATAATAATTACTATTTTTCTGCTATCCATCGGGATTTTGGGTCAGCCCAAACCCTTTGTTTCCAATGTTTGGGTTGCTGACAACGGCGACGGCACTTACAAAAATCCCATAATCTTTGCCGATTACTCCGACCCTGATGTGGTGCGTATCGACGAAGATTTTTATATGACCGCGTCGAGCTTTAACGCCGCGCCGGGTCTACCGATACTCCACTCAAAAGACCTCGTAAACTCGCGGGTCATAAACCACGTTTTTCGCGGACAATACCCTGCCGACATTTTCACAAAACCTCAACACGGTGGCGGCGTTTGGGCTCCGTCGATACGCTTTCACGCGGGCGAATATTACATCTATTACGGCGACCCCGATTTTGGCGTATATATGACCAAATCAAAAGACCCGGCGGACGAATGGTCAAAACCGCTGCTCATTCGTCAGGCCAAAGGCTGGATCGACCCGTGCCCGCTGTGGGATGACGACGGCAATGCGTATCTCGTCCACGCTTTTGCCGGGAGCCGTGCGGGTATCAAGAGCATTTTGGTCGTAAATAAAATGAGTTCCGACGGAACTCGTTTGCTCGATGATGGTGTGATGGTTTTTGACGGCCACGAAACCGACTCGACCGTTGAGGGGCCAAAATTTTATAAACGCGACGGATATTATTACATCCTCGCCCCGGCGGGCGGAGTGCCGACCGGATGGCAGCTTGCTCTCAGGTCAAAAAATATCTACGGCCCGTACGAGAAAAACATCGTGCTTGCCCAAGGCAAAACCGCCATCAACGGCCCGCATCAAGGTGCTCTCATTGACACGTCGACCGGCGAATGGTGGTTTATCCATTTTCAAGATCGCGGTGCGTACGGCCGAGTAGTTCATCTGCAACCAACAGTATGGAAAAACGGCTTTCCGGTGATGGGATCTGATCCGGATGGTGATGGAACGGGTGAACCGGTTTTGGCTTACAAGAAACCGAATGTCGGTAAGACATACCCGGTCGAAACACCGCAGGACAGTGATGAATTTGATGGGCCGACTATCGGACGACAGTGGCAATGGCACGGCAACCCGCAGCCCGAATGGGCATTTCCCTTTCCCGAAAAAGGCGTCCTGCGGATGAACTCCGTCCAACTTCCCGACGGTTACAAAAATCTCTGGGACCTGCCAAATTTGCTGCTGCAAAAATTCCCTGCGGAGGAATTTACCGCAACAGCCAAGGTGTCCATCAAGCCTAGATTTGAGGGCGAGCGGTTTGGTCTAGTTGTGATGGGCATTGACTATTCCGTTCTAGGTCTGACAAATCGCGGAGGCAAGATCTACGTTTCACAGGCGACGGCAAAAAACGCTGACAAAGGTACGTCGGAAACGGAAAGTTCGCCGCATTTACTCTCATCAAATGAAATTTATCTGCGGGTAAATGTAAGGGCCGGAGCTGCGTGCAATTTTAGTTATAGTCTCGACGGCAAAAGCTTTACCGCAATTGGGGAAACTTTTACCGCCCGCGAGGGCCGTTGGATCGGAGCCAAGGTTGGGCTGGTTTATACCCGGCCCGGAAAATTTAACGACGCCGGTTCTGCTGATATCGATTGGTTTCGATTCCAAAAATAAAGGCTGCCATATCTCACGCGGCCTCGATAGCCAAGCTTAACTATGCCTCGATACTTGCCGGTTCGAGTTTTGGTGCTAGCAAATGGATCAGCAGCAAAGCGATCAGATACGCAGACGCTGCGATGATAAAGATCGGCACATAGCTGCTTGTTTTTGCCAAAATGTAGCCGACAAGCGGTGCGATCACCATGCCGCCGATGGCACCAAACATACCACCGATACCGACGACAGATCCGACGGCTTGTTTCGGGAATGTATCAGATGTTAGCGTGAACAAGTTTGCCGACCAGCCCTGATGGGCAGCCGCTGCGATGCCGATCAAGATCACACCGAGCCATAAATTGGACGTGACTGACGCCAGCACGATCGGCACGACCGCGAGTGCGCATACGAGCATTGCCGTCTTACGCGAACGGTTAATGGTAAACCCACGTTTAATTAACGCCGACGATATGTATCCGCCGCCTACGCTGCCAACATCTGCAATTATGTAAATGACCGCGATCGGCAGGCCAAACGATTTGAGATCGAGGCCATGCTGACGCTGTAAGAAGTCGGGCACCCAAAACAGATATATCCACCAGATCGGATCGGTGAGGAATTTACCCACGGCAAATGCCCACGTCTGGCGGTATCTAATTAACTTGGACCAAGGAACTTTTGTAACCGGTTCCGGCGGATCGCTCTGAATATACGCTAGCTCGTCTGCTGAAAGGCGTGGATGCTCGTCCGGGCGTTTGTACATCAAGAGCCAAAAAACAAGCCAGACAAACCCCAAGGCTCCGGTGACGATAAATGCTTCGTACCAACCCCAAATTGAGACTAGTATCGGAACGACCAGAGGTGTAACAAGTGCGCCGACATTGGTTCCGGCATTAAATATCCCCGTCGAGAGGGCGCGTTCTTTTTTAGGAAACCACTCGGCAGTTGTTTTGATCGCCGCAGGAAAGTTTCCTGATTCGCCAAGCCCCAAAACGAACCTCGCAACAATAAACCCCGCGACCGACACCGAAAGAACGATAGACCATGGAGCAAATCCGAGTGGTGTGATTATAGCGTTGATAACCGACAGGATGCCGTCAATGACGGGAGTGAGTATCGGCAGTGCATACTCACCCACGCCGACCGCCCAGGCGTGCAGCAGCGCACCGATACTCCACAGGATAATGGCGACGGTAAAACCGATCTTTGTGCCAAACTTATCCATAAAACGCCCGGCAAAAATAAAACCGAGCGCATAGGCCGTCGAAAATGCAAAGATGATCCAGCCGTAATCGATATCCGTCCAGCCAAATTCTTTTTGCAGTGTCGGCTTGAGTATCGCGATGACCTGACGATCCACATAGTTGATAGCCGAGGCAAAAAAGAGCAGGGCACAGATCGTCCATCGATAGCGGCCGACCCGTTTGACGACATCACCCACGCCGGCGATCACCGCTCCGGCGGCAGAACTACCTGATTCCTCCGGTGCGGCAAGAAACTCGCCATCGTCCTGCTGTTTCTGGCTTTCGATAATATCAGCCTGATCATCGTTCATTCGTTAATACCTCACTAAATTGATAAGACCCCGGGAGACGAATATGTTTGCCCATCGATGACCGTTGTGATCGTTGGAAAATCGGGCGACGCGGTCAGTGTCTCGATGCCGTTCGCGGTCAAAACGAACGTTTCCTCGACCTTTGTCCCCGTGATCGAGGGGTTCCAGGCAAAAGCTTGGTTTTCTTGAATCACCTCGCGGCTCGCAGGATGTGCGACCCAATCGCGCGTTCGGTATCCGGCCGCTCCGCCCTGATGATGGCGGTTGATCTCATCTGCAAAGCCTTTTTCTGCGTAAGCGGTTGCAGCGACTTGATAAAGTTCAGCTCCCGTTACACCCGATCTGGTCGCGTTTAGCAAACAGGCGTTAACATACGCCGCAGCCTCGGTCTTTATTTTCAGTTCGCCCGGCACATCTCCGGCGCAGACCATCCGGCTCAGGCTTGCTATCAATCCGTGGCGTTTTGCGCATGTCACGAGCAACAACGTTTTGTTCCAATGGTTTGCCGTCGGTACCGGATGCCGATATCGCGATATCCGTTCGTCAGCGGCGACCAATGTCACGACCGATGTCATCCCGCCTAGAGCGAGTTCGTGCCGCAGCTTTTCCGCTACGTCGATCTCCGACAATCCCGGCTCGATATTGTCAATTACCTTTCTGACCGCTGACCCCGCATCGCTTCCGAGCGATCTGTAACGCTCGATTTCCTCCGCCGCCAGGCGATAACGGCATTGTGCCAACTTGCTTTCGATCTGATAGTCGGTCGCGACCTCGCCATTCGCAAGATCTTTGGCCTTATCAATTACAAAACTGGCCGAGGCCTTTTCGTCCTGCCAATTGTATTCGACCGGTTCAAAATCCGCAGACGAGACTTCCTCAACAAGCATTCGCGGCATCTCTATATTGCTTGCGAGGATGTACCGCTTTCCGTCCGCCGTGACTAACAGCGATGCTGCTCCATTTTCGCGACTGAGATCAATACCGTTCGAGCCGCCGCCGGTCAGCCAGGCAAAATTGTGTTGGGCGTTGATGATGACGGCGTCGAGGCTGTTTGCGTCCAGCATTTGCACGAGCCGTGCTGTCTTTTCATCAAGCTCAGTCACTATTGATTAACACCGCTTGCCAAAAATCCACCGTCAACCACCAAAACCTCGCCCGTCACATAGCTTGCTGCATCAGACGCGAGGAATATGGCCGCTCCGGCCAGTTCCTTAACATCGCCAAAACGCCCCATCGGCGTCCGCGTTAAAAACTCCTGCCCGCGAGATGTTTCATCGAGCAGCTTTTCGTTTAGTGCCGTGCGGAAAACGCCCGGTGCGATAGCGTTGACGTTAACGCCATGTTTTGCCCACTCGATCGCGAGGGATTTCGTCAGCGACGCAACCGCCGCCTTGCTTGCCGAATATGCGGCAACTTCAAACAGGGCAACAAACGTCGATAGCGACGCGATATTGACTATACGGCCATAGCCGTTCGATATCATGTGGCGGCCAAAAACCTGACACGCCCGCAATGTTCCCGTCAGATTTGTCTCCAAAATGGCGTTCCAAGTCTCGTCATCCAGATCGAGCGACGGTTCGCGTTTGGTGCGGCCGGCGGAATTTACGAGGATATCGACTTTGCCAAATGCCGTAACACATTCACCAAGCAAATTCTCAAGCGAGCCGCGATCCGACACGTCTGACGCGACGCGGATCGTGCGTCGGCCCTTCTCCTCGATCTCGGCGGCGGCAGCATCTACCTGTTCGACACGGCGTGATGTGCAAACGACATCCGCCCCCGCATCTGCCATTCCGTGGGCAATGGCGCGACCAATTCCAGACGTGCCGCCGATCACGACCGCAGTTTTACCTGTCAGTTCAAGTTTGGAATAACTCATAAATTCTTTTTTGCCGCCGGAAGACGCAAATTAACTAAAAGGTATTACCATTTGGGGATAGTGACGCCATTGTGTGCCAGAACAAGTTAAAAAGTCAAGCGCCCGAAGTGTATATCTTTGCTCATAGTTATAGAGAAAAGAATATCTTTTTGGAGACTTTACCATTTTTGATAAATTACCGCTTGCATTTAATTGGTTAAACCAATTATACTATTTTCATCGTGACACAAGGGCATACTTCCCCAAAACGAACCGTCGAGCGTCGAGAGGCCGGTAACAACGTCTGGCTCAGCTATACTAGCGCTTCCGTGACGACGATCAGCCGAAAACAAGAGTTTAATTACAACGTGCTCGAAACCGAGGACGCCGTTGGCCGCGCAATGCTCGACGAGCTGATCGCCTACGCGGATGAAAAGCCCGGCGACATCACGATGGTGCTGCTCGGCGGACGCGGGGCACAGGCGATGTACCGTCTCATAAATGCTCTCGCAGAAACCAATGAGATCGACGATCTGCTCGGGCGGTTGCACGTTTTCACCCAGGACGCTCTTGCTCCGATGCGTATGGCGAACGGGCTGAGTTTTGTTCGCGATTTTGAGCGCTTGCTGGGCGACAAGTTTTTTGCCAAGGTCAAGAGCTTTACGCCGATGCTGACCGAGACGGACGACCTTGAGGGCGCTCTGACCGCATATCTCGAAACGCTCGATTCGCTCGGCGGCATCGACCTGTTCTTTTTAGGACTCGGGCCTGAGGCTGAGGCGGCGTCGCATTTGTGTTATATCAAACCCGGCTGCGGAGCAGGTTTTGACGATTTTGCCGGCATCATACCGATCAGCCAGAGCATACTCGAGCATCATATCTCAAAATTTAAGGTCGGCGGCAGCAGCGTTACTGAAGCAGATGAAACGGAGTGCAGAAATGCAACCCACATCCTGACGCTCGGCCCTGCGGCCATTCTCGGAGCTAGGCGGATCGTCCAGTCGATAGTCGATGCTTCTACCGCACCGGCAAAGCGTGCGAGCTTTAAGTGGATGATCGAGACCGAACTTTCGTCTGATCGCACTGAGCTTGCTCGACAGACCGACGAAAACCCGGGCCTGCTTATCAGGCTCCACCCTGATGTTCGCTCGTATATTTTGCCCGATCTGATAGCGTGACGATTATGTTGGATATTCTTGCAGAAAAAGCCGTCGCGATCAGCGACTATGGGATCATCGTCAACCCTGACGATAATGTCGCCGTCGTCAAAAACGAGATGCACGACGGGCTTAAGGTCGCGCTCGTGTCGGGCGAAACTGTCACAATTCCGCAGGCCGTTCCGCCGGGTCATCGTTTTGCGACCAGAGCAATACCCGCCGGTGAATTCGTCCGCCAATACGGCCAGCCGATCGGCACGAGCCTTGGCATCGAACGCGGTGAGTGGGTCACTCATGAGAATATGAGCGATGATGTGCCTGTCGTCCGCGACCTGCCGGACGATCTGCACACGCCCGCACCGGATTATTTTGACGCGAGCGAGGTTGAGACGTTTATGGGGTTTCGCCGTCCTGACGGACGTGTCGGAACGCGCAATTTTGTGCTGATCGTGCCGACGTCGATGTGCGCCAGCCACGAGGCAACGCAGATCTCGATGATGGCCGAGTTTTTGCACTACAGCCGTGAAAAATTTCCAAACGTTGATGGCGTCGTCGCCATCCCGCACAACAAAGGCTGCGGCTGTCAGGACGGGTCAAATCTCGATCTGATGATGCGGACGCTGTCAAATTACGCCGATCATCCAAACGTCGGCGGGGTAATATTGATCGACCTCGGCTGTGAGAAAACAAACCTGACTTTTGTAGAGAAATATCTGACCAATCGCGATAAGCCTATACAAAAGCCTGTCTTTAAGATCGGCATACAGGATGTCGGCGGCACGCAATCGGCGATCGAGATCGGCCTGAAAGAGGTCGAAAAAATGCTGCCGGTCGTTAATCAAACTGTCCGGGAAGAGTTTCCTGTTAGCGAGCTGGTGCTCGGGGTTAAGTGTGGTTCGTCAGACGGATTTTCCGGCATTTCGGCAAATCCCACTCTCGGCTATTGCTCTGACCTGCTTGTAAAAAGTGGCGGCACGGTCTTGCTGACCGAGGTGCCGGAGTTTTGCGGTGCAGAACATATCCTCGCAAACCGCGCAAAAGATTCGGCGACCGGACGCAAGGTCTATGCTCTTGTCGATTGGTACAAAGAATACGCATCAAAATTTGGCGGCGTTTTGGGACAAAACCCGAGCACGGGCAATAAGGCCGGCGGGCTGCTAAACATTACGATCAAATCGCTTGGGGCTATCGCCAAAGCCGGAACGACCCGTATCGAAGACACTATCGAATATGCCGAAACGCCGACCTCGCGCGGCATCAATCTGATGCAAGGGCCCGGCTACGATCAGGAATCGACGCCCGGACTGGTTGCGTCAGGAGCGACCGTCGTGGTCTTTACGACCGGCAACGGCACGACCATTGGCAACGCGATCACCCCGGTCATTAAGCTTGCGTCCAACAACCGCGTCTTCGAGAAAATGGCACAGGACCTCGATATTTCAGCGGGCGATGTTATCGAGGGCACAGAAAGTATCGTTGAGGCCGGCACGCGGCTCTTTGAGCACGTCCGGCAGGTCGCGAGCGGCGAGATCCAGGCAAAAGCCGAGATCCTAAAGCACCGCGAATTTCAGTTTTGGGCTGAGCAGACAGTTAGTTTATAAAGATCATTATGTACCGAAAGACCTTTTATGCGACGCATCCCGATTCGATCCACGGGGCGTCGAATGAGGAGCTACGCAGACTCTACCTCGTTGAGAATTCGTTTGCCAAGGACGAGGTGCGTCTGCATTATTCGCACTTTGACCGCATCGCGGTTGGCGGTGCCATTCCTGTCAAAAAGAAACTTGTCCTGCCGCTGCATACCGAACCAGCGTCCGCAAAAGGCCGCCCTTACCTCGACCGACGCGAGATGGGCGTTATCAACATTGGTGCAGGAAAAGGCACGGTTACGGTTGACGGCAAAAAGTACAAACTCGGCAAAAAGGATTGCATCTACATCGCAAAAGAGTCTGAAAAAGTTACGTTCGAATCTGAAGATGCGAAAAAACCTGCGAGATTTTATCTGCTCTCAACGCTTGCGCATAAGCGGTATGAAACGAGGCTTTTGACCGCAAAAGACGCAAACAAGCTGCACCTAGGTACACCCGAAACCGCAAATATGCGAACAGTCTATCAGATGATCATTCCTGGTGTTTGCGATTCTTCGCAGCTCGTAATGGGATTGACGTCGCTCGAGTCGGGCAGCGTCTGGAACACGTGCCCGCCGCACATTCACGAACGCCGCTCTGAGGTTTATCTATATTTTGACCTCGATGAAAAGTCGAGAATTATGCACGTCATGGGCCAGACCGAAACGACGCGGACAATGACGATGCGAAACGAAGAGATCGTTCTGTCGCCCCCGTGGTCGATCCACATGGGCGTCGGAACGTCGAATTACAGCTTTGTCTGGGCGATGGGCGGCGAAAATCTCGATTACACAGACATGAATGTTCTTGACATCTGTCAACTCAAATAGACGATGGGAATTATCGAGAAATTCAGGCTGGACCGCAAGGTCGCCTTTGTAACCGGCTCGTCGTCGGGGATCGGCTATGCGATAGCCATTGCATTAGCGGATGCGGGTGCAACAGTCGTTTGTCATGCGAGCAAAAGCGGCGGAGCAAGCGAAACGGTTGCGGCAATTGAGAAACTCGGCAGTAGTTCAGCCGAAGTTGCCGGAGATCTATCGGATAAAACTGTTCCCGCAAAACTGGTGGTCGAGATCGTTGAGAAATTTGGGCGGATCGATATTTTGATAAACAACGCCGGAACGATTCGCCGCTCGCCGGCTGTTGATTTTAGTGAAGACGATTGGGATTTTGTCCTGCAGGTTAATTTGTCGAGCCTTTTCTGCCTGTCGCAAGCCGCAGGGCGCCAGATGATCGAACAAGGCTCTGGCAAGATCGTCAATATCGCGTCGCTGCTTTCGTTTCAAGGCGGGATCACGGTTCCGGCCTACACGGCGGCAAAATCCGGCGTCGCCGGGCTGACAAAAGCCCTCGCAAACGAATGGGCGAAACACAATATCAACGTCAACGCCATCGCACCCGGATATATCGCGACGAATAACACCGCCGCTTTGCAGGCAGATGAGACGCGCAACCGGCAGATACTCGAACGCATCCCGGCGGGACGTTGGGGCAATCCCGCAGACATTGCCGGAGCAGCGGTATTTCTATCGTCGCCCGCCAGCGATTATATGCAGGGCCATATTCTCGTCGTTGACGGCGGATGGATGGGTAGGTAGAGACATTAGACGGGAGACAATAGGCGGAAACACGACCGGTTGGGAGTGTGCCTAATAGCGAATAATGCTAAGCATCAAATCAAAAGACAATTGTAAATGGGACATTGTGTCCCTCGGCGAAGTTATGCTGCGGCTCGATCCTGGCGATAAACGAATCCACACGACCCGATCGTTTGAAGTATGGGAAGGCGGTGGCGAATACAACGTCGCGCGCGGCCTTAAGCGTTGCTTTGGCCTCGACGCAGCTGTGGTTACGGCTCTTGCTGATAATCCGATCGGCCGGTTGGTCCAGGATCTGATCTATCAGGGCGGCGTCGATCAGAGCCACGTCAAATGGGTCAAATGCGACGGCGTCGGACGCACGGTGCGTAACGGGATTAACTTTACCGAACGCGGCTTTGGTGTACGTGCGGCTCTTGGGTGCTCGGATCGAGGCAACACAGCCGTCTCGCAGCTCAAAAAGGGCGACATCGATTGGGAAAAGATATTTGGTGACGAAGGTGCCCGCTGGCTGCACACCGGCGGTATTTTTTGTGCGCTTTCAGAATCCACACCCGAGGTCGCTAAAGAAGCGATGGCGTGTGCAAAAAAACACGGCACGATCATTTCCTATGATCTCAACTACCGCGACTCGCTCTGGAAAGCTATCGGCGGCCAGGCAAAGGCGCAGGAGGTCAACCGCGATCTTGCTCAATATGTCGATGTAATGATCGGCAACGAAGAGGATTTTACCGCCTGTCTCGGCTACGAAGTAGAGGGACAGGATGAAAACCACTCAAAACTCGACATCGTTAATTTCGAAAAGATGATTCGCCGTGCAGTCGCTGATTTTCCAAATTTTGCGGTAGCCGCAACAACGCTTCGCAATGCAAAAACCGCGTCAGTCAATGACTGGGGAGCCGTTTGCTTTACCGAAGGCCAGCTTTTCCAGGCGATCATGCGGCCCGACCTCGATATCTTTGACCGCGTCGGCGGCGGCGATTCGTTTGCCTCAGGCCTCATCTACGGATTCCTGACCGGAGAGTCACCCGAATGGGCAGTTAATTGCGGAGCGGCTCACGGTGCACTCGCGATGACCACTCCCGGCGATACAACCACCGTCGGTCTTGCCGATGTTCTCAGAGTCATGAGAGGCGGCGGAGCCCGCGTAGCTAGATAATATGAACAAAGCAGCAATTGTAAAACAGATCGAAGATGTCGGGCTCGTGCCGGTGGTGCGGGCTTCGTCAGCGGATGAAGCGATGCAGGTTATCGAGGCGATCAAGGCCGGCGGCGTCAACGTGCTTGAGATCACGATGACCGTGCCGGGTGCGGTGCGGGTGATCGAAAAGGTCACCGACAAATACGGCAGCGAGGTGCTCGTCGGTGCCGGAACCGTGCTCGACCCGGAAACGGCCCGTGCATGTCTGCTTGCAGGGGCTCAATTTATCGTTAGCCCTGCATTGAATCTAGATACGATCGCTCTGTGTCATCGCTACAGTGCCCCGATCTGTCCCGGCGTTTTGACCCCGACCGAGGTCATTACCGCCTGGAGTGCGGGCGTTGATTTTGTAAAGGTTTTTCCGTGTGGCTCTGTCGGCGGTGCAAGCTATGTTAAAAATCTAAAAGGTCCGTTCCCTCAGGTCAAGATCATCCCGACCGGCGGAGTATCGCTCACCACCGCGGCTGATTTTATCAAAGCCGGTGCAGCCGCACTCGGTGTCGGAACTGATCTGGTCGATGTCAAAGCCATCCGCGAGGGCAACGCTCACATCGTCACTGAGCGGGCGAAGCAGTTTATCCAGATCGTAAAAGACGCCCGCGCGTCGTAAGCCTTGACGTATTTTTCCGGCTTTGTTGTATTTTTCCGGTTTGGTCCACCTTGGTCCACCTTGGTCCATCTTGGTCCACCTGGTCCGGACCGGACCAAGAAGGTCGTCCTGGCGTCGTCTACTTTCCGATCATTCGAATGATCATCTTTGATTCCTGCGAGTCGTTCGTCGCCGGAGCAAAATTGTAATTTTTGCTGTCGTTCTCACCGCTCTTTAGCGATATCTTGAATGAGCCCTGTCTAACGTTGAACATCGAGGCAAATCTATTGCCCATCTTTACCTCTTTAATACCTGAATCCGATGTTTCAAAGGTGTGAATGTTGTCGTCTGATTCGTATCGAACGTTATCTCTAGAAACAAACAGCGAACCGCTACAGGTGTCTGTCATCAAAGCTCCGTGATCGTGAAACACGCGAAATACGGCGCTGCCCCCGCGCTCGATCGCGAGTTTCATATACTTTTCGGCCTCAGTAAAATTCTTTTGCCCGTACAAATAGCTAAACCCGAGCAACTGATAAGCCCTTGATTCCGAGGGGTTTAAGGCGATCGCAGACTGTAGCGTGGCGATCGAGGCCGCTACATTTTTCTGCGTATCATACTCATTGACGGCTTTGTCCACGAGAGCGTCATAGCTGCCGCCGCCGCCGCCGGTGTCGTTGTTACCGGCCGATCCCTGATTCGGATTGTTATAACTTTTATCGATCAGGGCGATCAGGGCCGCGCTGCCGCCGGCTCCTTTGATCTCATTTTTGTCCGACGGTGTGGCCTTAAAATTGACGCCGCGGCTTGTCACGTTGTTGCGGACTTGCGCATCCGTCACGCCGTTATTGAGCAGAGTGACGATCGCATCTTTGGTCATCGGCTGGCCGGAAAAAGTTTTGCCGGAGTTAGTGTTGCCCGTCTGAACAGGTGTTGCCACTCCGGCACGATAATTTGATCTTGCAGCAGCGATGACCTCAGGCCGTGCACCGGCTCCCTTTAATTCAGCTTCGACGAGATCAGTCACCTTAAAATCAACGCCGTTCGATTTGATCACATTCACGATCTCACGCGTCTGCAATTGCCGTGAACGTAGCACGCTGATCAATTTATCCTTTTTGACCGGATTGCCCTTATACTGAGCAAGCACGCCGATAGACGAAGAAAAGACGAATAATAATAAGAGGACAGAGCGTAAAAAATTATTGTATTTCATATCGATTACATCCTATCTGCCGCCAAGTGAGTTGCGGGTGATCAGCTGCATTATCATATTTGCTTCCTGCGCTGTCCCGGTGTTACCCGGCGTGTAATACCACAGGTCCTGCCGGCCATCCTTATAGGTTTGCATGCTGAAAACAGCTACGCTGGCAGTTCCTAGATCATAATCATTTTCGCGTCGCAGGTTTGATACCTCAGCACCTGTGAACTGAAACAATTCTTGATTCGACTCGATGGACAACCAGTTCTTGCCCACATATAACGTCTCGATGTGCGGCGTTCCGGAAAGATGATATACAGGAAAAGCGAGGCTGCCGCCACGATCGACCGCCAACTGACAGTTACGCTGTGCCTCTGCAAAATTCTGCATGAAAATATGGTTAGTACAGATCAGCTTATAGGCATCGGGCCGTGTCGGATCTAGCTTTACCGCCTGATTACTAATTTCGATGACAGAACGGGAAATTTGAGCAGCTTGATCCAGAGACGTCACCGTTGCCATTCGGCTCAACGTATCGTATGCCTGATCATACAAGTCGTCGTAATCCTCGGCCTGAGTCTCGGCTTGAATCTCGACCGGCGTCAGGACAGGCTGCTTTTGCGACATTGGCGCCCGGTAATTTGCTATTGCGGCACTAACTATCTCCGGGCGAGCTCCGACGCGGGTAAGTTCTTGTTCGACAGCAGTTGTTACCTTAAAATCTACCCCGTTCTTTTTTATAACGGCTACGATCTCGCCGGTCGAAAGCTGTTTCGTCCGCAGAACCTTTAGCAGCTTTTCCTTTTTGACGGGGTTGCCCTTATATTGGGCGTGGCCAAAACCAGCCATCAATCCGAAACAGATCGAAATCGCAACAACGAATCTGACAAACGTACGATACTCCATAACCAATACTCCTCTAATCTCCAGTTAATAGATCCTCGGCGCTCTTTTTACCGCCCTTTGGTTTAGCCGGTGGTGCTTTTTTGGGAGGAGCCTGTTTTGGTGCTTCGCTGGCCGGGTTGTCCCCTTTCGGTTTTGATTCGATCGGCGTCAATTCGCCCGGTTGGCCGCCCAGAGGTGGAGACGAACTGTTTGAATTTAGGGACGGAGCCGTTTGCGACTGAGATGCCTCGGGCTGGCGTGTGATGATCTCGGGCCGCTGGCTCTGCGTATTAGTTTTTGTCTCGGTGTTAGCAGGGGTTGACCCGCTTAGCAAAAAGAAAGCCGGTATCGCGATAACCGCTCCGACCAAAAACAGGACGACCACCCCGGCAGCGACGTAATGGACGGCCGTTAACTTGCTAAAAAATGATGCCGGAGCAGCCGAAGCCGGAGCAACAGCTTCATCCATTGTCCCAAGCCGTGTTGCTTTCATACCGGATGCAGGAGCCGTAACCGGTTCGCCGAGCCGGGTGGCTTTCATCGCGGCGCCCGCTGCTGCCGGTGCCGGCTCACCCAATCTCGTCTCTTTCATCGCCGGAGCGATCTCAGCCGATACGAGCGTTTTTGCATCGCTCGCCGAAACGGGAGGATTTGATGGACGGGTCGCGGGTTTATTAAACATCCCGGTCGCGCCGTGCATCAGTCCGTCGCCACTAAATCCGGCCTCAAGCAATGTGGCACGAAAATCGCCACCCGACTGAAAGCGAGCATCCGGATCTTTCTGTATCGCCTTAAAGATAGCGGCCTCGACCGCCTCGGGGATCGCCGGATTGATCTCACGCGGGCGGGTCGGCATCATCTCCGTCTGCGCCTTCATCAGCTCAAATTCGTTCTCGGTTTGAAACGGCAGTCGGCCAGTCAATACTTCGTAAAGCATCATGCCGAGTGCGTAGATATCCGACCTGCCGTCCGTCTCAAGCCCGCGCACCTGTTCCGGCGCCATATATTCGAGTGTGCCAATGATATTGCCGGCTCGTGTCATACGAGCGCTGCCGAGCAGGCGGGCAATACCAAAATCGAGCACCTTGAGCGTGCCTTTTTCGGTGAGCATCATATTTGCCGGTTTGATGTCGCGGTGAACGATACCCAGTTCGTGAGCATGGTCGATGCCGTCGAGCACCTGACAAAACACAGGGATAGCTTCTTCGGCGGGCAACGCACCGCGTTTTTGCATAATGCTGTCGAGCGTTTCGCCACGAACAAATTCGAGCACCATGTAAAGCTCGTCACCCTGACGAAACATCGAATACAAGGTGGCGATATTTGGATGATTTAGTTTGGCAAGCGTAACGGCTTCTGTCCGAAAGCGTTCGACGACCGACGTCTGACTGGCAAGCTCAGGCCGCAGAGCTTTGATCGCAACTTCACGGTCGAGCATAGTATCGACGCCCTTATAGACGGCCCCCATGCCGCCCTCGCCAAGTTTTTCTTCGATCTTGTAATTGCCAACTATTTGTCCGATCATCGCCTAAACTAAAGCCTCCACTTCCCTCGTAACACGGACATTGCCCCTTGATCCCATAATGGCATCGGCTCCGACCCTCACGATCCCCACGGTAATATTATCGTGTCCGCCGTTGTTCTTAGCCTCGGCGATCAGACGCTCACAGGCATCGTGAGCGTTGTATTCGGAATTGAGGATCGCCTCTATCTCTGTATCTTCGAGCATATCACTTAACCCGTCCGAGCACAGTAAAAATAGGTCACCGATTTCTACCGCAAATGGCTCTGATACCTCAACCTCGACTGATGGTTGGGTGCCGACCGCACGCAGGATGACGTTTTTATCTTCGTGATCGCGGGCCTCTTCCATCGACAACACGCCATGCTTGACCATCTCCATCACCTGCGAGTGATCAAGCGTCAGCATTTCCAAGCTACGATTTCGCATCCTGTACAAACGACTGTCGCCAACGTGAGCGGAGATGGCAGTGTCGCCCAGCAATGCCAGTGCGATAACTGTGGTTCCCATTCCGAAATACTGCTCGTCGCTGGTCGAGGCATAATATATCTCTGCATTTGCTTGCTCGATCGCATTTTGCAGCGCGTCACCCGCCGGCATTTGAGCATCGGCGTAATAGAATTCGCTAACTAGTTCGACAGCCATTTGCGAAGCAACCTCGCCCGAAGCGTGTCCGCCCATCCCGTCAGCAACGATCGTCAACGTTCCTTTGGTAAGCCGCGTTACGTCATCGCCCGGGCTGATGTGACGTCCGCTGTCCTCATTTGCCTCACGCACGCAGCCCGGATCGGTCTGTATGCTCGCGACAATTTTTATTGCACCCTCGGTAAGGTCTATTTTTCTGGTTTCCAGCATTTGTTGTTAGAGAATTCTTAGCTTTTTGGCTTTAGCGAAAAGGTAAAAACCTTTTTGCCGCTACCTGCCTCGATCAATACATTTTTATCTTCAAAATTATCCCGGCGGAGCGTCAAGCTTGGCTTTTCTCCTGCGTTGATATCCATATCATACGGCGTCGTCCCGAGAACCTGGCCGTTCTGCACGACCTGGGCCTTGCCCTCGTCCACGTCTATCCTGATCCGCACCTTTCCGCTTTTCAGATCGGCGCTCTGCGGCGATGACCCATTGGCTGCCCGTCTCTGCGATGTATTGGCAGTATTTGGATCCGGCGAACCGCTAAATGCCCACAATCCCATTCCCGCAACCACCACTAAAAAAAGTAATAATGCTCCGGCTCCTGCGGCTACAAAGACCATCGGAAACCCTTTTTTTTCCAATGTCTGTGGAGCAAATGAAACAGGCGTCTCGCCGTACTCACCAGATACTGCAACCGGCGGATGTGCCTGTGCCGGCGAATTAAGACCAAATGCCTGCTTTAGTGCGGCACCAACCTGTGTAGAACCCGACTCACGTTGCCCAAGCGTTGAACGAACAGCTTTTAATAGCTCATCCGCCGTTTTATATCGGCCATTCGGGTCTTTTTTCAAACACCTCTTAATGATGTTTGATACCTCACGCGAGATGCCGGGATTTATCTGTTCCGGCGGGGTAAATTGAGCATTTGTGATCTGTAGTACGAGCCCGCCTAGAGTCTCACCGTTGAACGGCAGCTTTCCCGTGAGCATTTCGTAAAGCAGAACACCAAGAGCCCAGACATCAGCAGCCGAGGTGGCCTTTTCGCCGCTGAGCTGTTCCGGCGATAAATAATTTGGCGTTCCGATCACGCCACCGGTCTGAGTCAGCCCGTGACTGCCGTCTGCTTTGGCAATGCCAAAATCAAGCAGCTTTGCCCTACCGTCGGCGGTTAGCTTAACGTTTTGGGCCTTGATATCGCGGTGAACAATACCGTTTTGATGAATATAACCGACGGCCTCACAAACTGAGGCAAAAACACTGAGCGATTCATTTATCGAAAATGCACGACGTAAGATCAGATCGTCGAGACTCTCGCCATCGACATACTCCATAAATATCAGCAGCTCGTTTCCCTGTTCTTGAAAATCGTATAAAGCCGCAATATTGGGGTGGTGTAGGCTCGCCTGAAGCCGTGCCTCGTTAAAGAACCTAGTTTTAAAGCTCTCGTCCGACACATTTGAATGGAGTATCTTTATCGCCGCCGGACGCCCAAGCTTTTCGTGAATGCCAAGATAGACCTCCCCCATGCCGCCCTCACCAAGAAAACTCGTGACGCGGTATTCACCGATCATTTCATTGACCTGAAATCGCTTGTTCATTGCGGCGTTATGGGGGCTTAGGCCTCTGAACCATGTGGGGTCCAGAGGCCTAAGCTGCGTCAATTGACTAGTCGCCGGCGAGAAATTCCTTACCGTAACGGATCGGAACCGCGTAAGTGATCGCGTTTGCCTTGTCCCCGGCAAAAAAGATGCCGATCACACGCCCCTGACTATCAAAAACAGGCCCGCCGGAATTTCCGGGTCCGGTCGATCCGGTCGCAAGCTGTATAACGTCGCCCATCATACTGACTCGTTTATCGGAGCTCTTATCATCACTATCGCGAATGATATTGCCTATATTTGTCGAGGTGACGGTCGGATCAGGGATGATCTTTAGCTGAGTGTCCTTATTAAAGACATCCTTTGACGCGATAACACCATAGACACGAGGTGATGCGGCAGGATACCCCATGATCGTGACGGCCTCGCCCTTTTTGAGAGCATCGTAGTTGTCAAACAGCTCTACTTTGGTCAGTTGGCCCGGAACATCGATCTTGATCAGTGCTACGTCATGACGGTCTGATACCTGCTTTAGTTGAGCTGCCATACGGCTCTCTTTACCCGCCAAAGTTACGTCAAGTGTGTCATCGACACCTTTGAGCGAACCTTGGAGCTGTTTGCCTTCTTGCTTAGTATTGGCAGGGACCCAATCATTTGGCGGCGGCACAAGAGAAGTGCTCGCAAGTTGGCCCATCGCATTAATGACTACACCGCGAGGTGTGGTCTCTGGAAACTGATAAGTGGTCATCCAGGTCGCAGCAACGTGACGGTTCGTCAGGACAAACCCATCTGTCGTGACAATAAATCCGGTGCCCGTGTGACGGCCTCCAATTGGGGCGGTTAGATCGGTCTTGTCGTCCGTAAGCAGGGGTTCATACGTGTCGCCAACCTGCATATAAACCGGAACTGCACCACCGGCGGTCGGGTCGATCGGCCCGCGGCCTAGATTCACACCGAGCAGTTTGCCTAATACCTCGCGGCTATTTGGCACGAACTGATGATACACCTGTGTTTGTTTCTGAGTGTCGATAAGCCGCCACGCGACCTCAATATAGACAACGGCCTTGCTGTATTTTTCGTTGACCTCTGTAGCATTGACAGTTTTGCCGTCAGCGACTTTTTTCTCTAGGTCAGACGTTTTACCGCCAAGCTCATCCTTAAGTGCGGCTTCGCGTTTACTGTAATACCAATACCCGCCGCCGATAACACCCGCTACCAAAACGAGGACAAGCAAACCCGCAACGGCACCAATAACACCAAATTTGCGCCCTTGCGCCTTTTTGGTCTCGGTAACGGTCTCTGAGATCATGCGTTCAACCGTAGCTTTTCCAACCGTTCCGGGAGCCTTGCCGCCGGTTGTGCCGCCTGCGCCGGCGGTCACAACACGAGTGGCTGGAGTTCCGGTCGAGCCGGTTTCCACTACACGTGTAGCTTTGGCAGCATTGTCTGGACGCGGCTCGACGTCAAACGTGAATTCCGGCCCACCGGGCCCAAACTGAACATTGTCGCCAATATTTAGCTTTACCGTGCCGGTCACTTTTTGCTTGTTAACGAACGTGCCGTTGGTGCTGTTCAAATCCGTCAGCAAAAAGCCGTTCGGATTCGCCGGATCCATAGCGATTTTCGCATGCTCGCGTCCGACGAGATCGTCCCGATCAGGGTCATATTTGACCGTCGCCGATGTGTCGCGGCCAAAGATCAGCTCGCTGTGATGTTTTATTGCAAATTCCTCTACCTGATTGGCTTTAGATCCACTCAGGTGTTTGATAAGCATTCGTTCCATAATGTGCTCCTTTGATCTATGATTTTCTACTTTCTGATGATGATCCGATCCGACGTCAACGGCAGTTTGACACGCAATGTTGCGTCGATAAAACCTTCGAAAATTACTAAACTTCTATCTCTCGTTATGTAACGCAATATTATGTATCACAATGGCTCAAAAAAAAAGATTTGCGCGTAAAATAACTTGACCGGCATCTTACTTCATTTATGAGCGACACACCGGAAACACGAAAATTTGGCCTGTGCGCAAATATGCACCTCGACGAGATCTATCCTGAGGTGTACAGCGAGTTGCGTCGATTGGCACAGTTTTACATGCGGCAGGAGCGTTCAAATCACACTCTGCAGCCAACCGCTCTCGTTCACGAGACTTATCTCAGACTTGCGCAGCAGGAAAAGGATTCGTTTCTCAACCGTACACAGTTTATCGGCATCGCCGCCAACATGATGCGCCGGATATTGGTAAATCACGCCGTCAGACGTAATCGTCAGAAACGCGAAGGTGCGTATTTACAAGTCACGCTCGACCGAGCGGTCGATGTGTTTAACGAAGGTGCGTTAAACTTGCTCGATCTTGAAGAGGCTCTAAAAGAACTCGCCCTACTAGACAGGCGGCAAGAACGTATCTTTGAATTACGATTTTTTGGCGGCCTTACGATCGAGGAGATCGGTGAGGTTATGGAGATATCACCCGCAACCGTCAAACGCGAGTGGACAACCGCAAAACTGTATCTGCAGCGGGCACTATTCAGCAAGGATCGTTAATTGTAATGGAAAAAGGACACCACTAATGGTGTCCTTTGAAAATTGGTGGAGTCGAGGGGGATCGAACCCCTGACCTCTGCAATGCCATTGCAGCGCTCTCCCAGCTG
>CAZIZR010000031.1:0-35495 GCA_964543865.1 uncultured Chloracidobacterium sp. | reverse complement strand
GGCGGTTCGATCATGGCGAAATGGTGTTTGGCACATCACGAGGAAAGCTTTCTTTATACGCGCTTTCGCGAGATCTGCGAGATCATGGCGACGTACGATGTCGCGTTTTCGCTTGGTGACGGTTTGCGGCCGGGAAGTATAGCTGACGCAAATGACGAGGCACAATTTGCTGAACTCGACACGCTTGGCGAGCTGACCAAGATCGCTTGGGAAATGGATTGCCAGACCATGATCGAAGGACCGGGCCATGTGCCGATGCACCTGATCAAAGAGAACATGGACAAGCAGCTCGCCGTCTGCGGCGAAGCGCCGTTCTACACGCTCGGGCCGCTGACCACCGACATCGCTCCGGGCTACGATCACATTACAAGCGGCATTGGCGCCGCGATGATCGGCTGGTTCGGAACGGCGATGCTCTGCTATGTTACGCCGAAAGAACATCTCGGCCTGCCAAACAAACAGGACGTAAAAGAAGGCGTCATTACATACAAACTAGCCGCCCACGCCGCCGATCTCGCAAAGGGACATCCGGGAGCGCAGTATCGCGACAACGCATTGTCAAAAGCGCGTTTCGAGTTCCGCTGGGAGGATCAATTCAACCTCGGGCTCGACCCGGAAAAGGCAAAGGAGTTCCACGACGAAACGCTCCCCGCCGAAGGTGCCAAACTCGCCCACTTCTGCTCAATGTGCGGCCCACATTTCTGCTCGATGAAGATCACACAAGACGTCCGCGATTACGCCAACGCCCAAAACATCGAGACCGAAAAAGCCCTCGCCGTCGGCATGAGCGAAAAAGCGGCGGAATTCAAAGCGACCGGCAGCGAGATCTATCACGGGAATTTGCCTGATGGAGCGAAGGAACATCATTAGGGTTATGAAAAATCTGTCAATCAAAATTTTGTTTCTATGCGCTTTTGCGGGTTGTGTGAATGCACAGATTTTTTTTGAACCGCCGACGGAATGGGCGAATTCCGTTCCGCAATCGGTAATCGATGCTTCGCCTGCACCAGTGATGACGGGTAAGCCACTGCGAATCGGACCTTGCAAAAAGAATGAATTATGCACTGAACAAGCGGATGCGGCTTTTTCCTTAAAGGTTTCCGTTGCGAGTTCGCCGGACTTCAAAAAGGACAGCTGGGTTTCTGAAACCCCTGATTTCTCAACCAAAAATGAAACAGATGTTGAAGATACCATCCGTTTTTTTATTAGGAGTCATCAATGGCAAAAAGCTCTGGAAACTGCTAATAAGACGATTCCCAAATGGTATTCAAGCTCGATCGTTTATGTGAACCGGGCGATAGTTTTTTATGCCATCGGGCAAACGGAACGTGCTTTAAAAGACCTAGAAGCCGCTCTTTACTGGTCTAACGGACAAAATACGTCGATCGGGTACGTTCTGGCACATTTGCAGCGGGGAATAATTTACGCCGGACGGGGCGATGCCGAAAAAGCAAAAGCCGATTACGATGCCTACGCCGCGATTCCTTCATATTTTTGGACATATCAATCTTTGGCAAGCGGAAAAGGTGCTTTGTTGGAGGACATTTCTCGTAAATCCGTCAGCAATTCAAGCGATAATGCACGATTGGCTCAGGCAGATGCGGTAATAGAAGCCGGCTATACAAATTGTAACTACGATCTTAAAGTTGTGGAATTTAACCTTGAGAAAAATCACCGCAAGTATGAAACCCTGCTGTTTTTGACTAAAGGAGCGTTCCAGTGCAAAAATTTGCCGAAAGCCTACGAATATGCAGAAAAGTTTATCGAATTTACGCGAGCCGAACAGAGAGCGGAAAATAGTCTCTTAAATCGTCAAAAAGTAAAAATTGCGTATGCGGTTCGCCGTGATATCTACGAATCCGAAGGCAAATTTGTGAAGACGGTTTACGATGCTCTGGAAGCCTATAAGATCGTCAGCAATCGTTTTGACAGTGACATTATTTTGAATGACGAAGAGTATGACGGGGCGGAAACACTCCTTAATCAACTCTCAAAAGTAAAAAACGAAAATCCGTTTTCGCTGGAAGAAATGAGTATGTTTCTCGCTCTCAAAAGCTCGTTCCAAGCATCCCGAAAAAAGAAAGCGGATGAAAATGACGCGAAATTAGCCCAATTAGCAAACGATAAAGTCAGTAGTTTCAGATTCTGCAATCAAATGGGCGAACCGATTGCTATCGCTGTTTCCTATCCCGATAAAGACGTTGCCGGACGTTACTCGGATGGTTGGCGCTGGCTCAAAAACGGTGAATGCACGGCTTATATAACCGTCAATATCGCAGACGTTTCTTATTATGGCAAACCAAAATACGCTGCCTATTCAAACGACATTAACCCACGCTCGATCAGCGGAATGAACGAGTCAACTTGTTTGCCGATTATGTCAATCAGAAGCGGACATCACTCAATTCCCTTAGCGTGCAGCGGCGATTTTAAATCTTTTTCCGCTGAATCTATTGATGTTCAGGCAAATAAAATATTAACGCTCAATATCAATTTGCAGCGTTAGAGATGATAATGTCGGGTTAAAAGTTTTTTGACTTGTTCCTCCTAACGATCGGGAAATTAGTTACAGTCGGCACGAGCGAAAAGGCAAAAGAGTTTGTCGAAACCGGCAGCGAGATCTATCACGGGCCGGACGGTGCGGGCGGCGGGCACGACCACTAAGACAAAATATGGGCAGCCTATTTCGATTTGATCTGCGGCGATACGCCGAAACATACGATCTGCCCGTACTATTTGAGACGGGCACGTTTTTGGGTAACGGTGTCAAACTCGCGCTCGATGCGGGCTTTGAGTCGATTTACTCGGTCGAAATAGTTGAGCAGTATTATCAGGCAAATGTCGAGCTGTTTGCCGACAGGCCCGAGGTCACGATCATCGAGGGCACCAGCGCAGCGGCTCTCGACAGCGTACTGCGGTCGATCGAACCAAACATCCTGTTTTGGCTCGATGCTCATTTTCCGGGTGCCGACGGCGGCCTCAGCGGCTATAACGATTGCCATGACGAGGCTGTAAAGTTTCCGCTCGAGACTGAGATCGAGGCCATCCACAGGCATCGACGCGGTCGAGATGACGTGATCATCATCGATGATCTAAATCATTACGAGACTGGTGATTTCGCAGGCGGCCAGCGGCTTGCTCAGATCGACGCCCCCAAGAGGGCGAGCCTCGACTTTATCGATCATATGTTTGGCGAAACGCACCACATCATCAGACTGTATGATGACCAGGGCTATGTTTTGCTGTTGCCAAACACGCTGCCGCCCAAGCTTTATTTAGTTCGAACTTTGTTAGAGATCGCTTCAAAAGCAGGGGTTCCGGTCGACAAAGCTTTCTCGGCCGCTTTTGAATCGGGTCTCCCTAACCGCTAGAGGCACAGCCGCGTATCACCGAAAGGGTTTTACTTAAAATGGACAAGACTAAAGTATTGTTTTTGACCGCGATAGCGGTTCTGGTTATCGCAAGCCAAACGATCGCACAGAGCAAGGATCTGTTGCGCAAGCAGATCGAGCAGATCGCTGCTGATAGGAAAGTCGCCGTCGGCGTAGCCATTGTTGGCGGTGACGGTAGAGACGAGGTGGTGATCAATGGCAACCGTCGCTTTCCGATGCAGAGCGTTTTCAAGTATCACATCGGCCTGATGATGTTAGCTGAGATCGACAAGGGTAAGTTCAAGCTTGACCAGATGATCGAGATCAAAAAAGAGCAAATGCTGCCCGAAATGTGGAGTCCGCTGAGAGAAGAAAATCCGGAGGGCGGCAGTTTTCCGATCTCAAAACTGATCGAATACTCCGTTTCGCAGAGCGATAATGCGACCTGCGATGCTCTGCTGCGTCTGCTTGGCGGCCCGATCTCAGTTGAAAATTACTTTAAGAAACACGGGATCAAAGACATCGCGATCAGGATCAACGAAGAGACGATGCAGGGTAATTGGGATCGGCAATTTGAAAATTGGACGACACCAAAGGCGGCGAACCAAGTCCTCAAGAAGTTCTACGAAAACAAAAAGAAACAGCTCTCGCAAAAAGGCTACGACTTTGTCTGGCGAACAATGCGTGAAACCTCGACGGGCCCAAAACGTCTTAAGGGCCAACTACCCGCCGGAACCGTCGTCGCTCACAAAACAGGCTATTCCGGTGCCCACAAAACGACCGGTGTTTACGCCGCTGTCAATGATATCGGGATCGTCTTCCTGCCAAACGGTAAACATTTCTACATCAGCGTTTTTGTCACAGATTCGAAAGAAGATTTCGACACCAACGAACGCATCATCGCCGACATTGCCAAAGCAGCTTGGGACCATTTCAATAGATGAAAGATCTAAACCATAATTCGCCAAGCGCTCCTCGCAGTCTGTCAGAGATATTTTCCGATTATTACCGGTCAAATGGTTGGGGCGATGACGAGACGGTTTCGGGTGTGGGCTCAAGGCTGGATGCAACGATAAACCTCAGAGCACAATTGCCGTTATTGCTAGAGCAGTTTGAGATAAAGAGCATTTTAGACTCCCCTTGTGGCGACTATAATTGGTTTAGACGTATCGAACGCGGTGACGTAAAATATCTCGGCGTCGATATCGTACCCGATCTGGTCGAGCATAACCGTCAACGTTATGGCAACCAAAATACCGAGTTTGTCAATTTGGACATTACCCGCGATCCGCTGCCGGCGGCCGATCTGATGATTTGCCGCGATCTGCTTGCGCACCTGCCGTTCAAAGACATCGGCCGCATTTTCAATAATATCTTGAGCAGCGACATCAAATATATACTGCTCACGCACCATCACGAATGCACCGGTAATAGCGATGCGTACGCCGGCGGTTACCGTCCGCTAAATCTTGAGCTGTTCCCGTTCGACTTTCCAGAACCCATCCTCGCCATCGACGACTGGCGACCAGATCAAACACCGCGGAAAATGTGTCTGTGGGAAACAGCAACAGCCTCAGAGGCTCTCGCCGAAATGAGCCATACGCTTTTGAATATGCATACACATCTTAAATAGTGCTGTCTGCTCATTATTGAGCAATATGTATTAAAATACCTTGGAAGTTCCGAAACTTATTGCTGAAATGATCAAAGAAATGCTAAGAAAAGCCGCCCGCACACCCTATCTTCAGCGATTTTGGGAGAGGCTGTTTGATATATCCCTCGTTGGAATGAATTATTGGGGAGCCGCAAAATTTGAGATTAGCGGCGAACTTCCGCTTGTAAAAAAAATATTGCGAAACCAAGAGGGTGCCATTTTCTTTGATATCGGTGCCAATGATGGTAAATATTCACGTGCAATAGCGGAGATATTGCCTAAAACTTCAAAGATATATTCTTTTGAACCATTTTCGACAGTTTACGCAAAATTGTGTGAGGCCACCGGAGCTTTGAAAAATATTAATTGTCACAACTTTGGGTTTGGCGCCGAAGAAGACGTTTTAGAGATCTTTTATACCCCCGGTGTCGAAGAGTTGACATCGCTATACAGCGACATACCGGACCGGGATCTTATGCGAGCAGAAAAAGTAAGTATAAAGACGCTCGACAAGTTTTTGTTGTCGGAAGGAATAGAGAAAATCGATTATCTAAAGATCGATGTCGAGGGGCATGAGCTAAAAGTGCTCGAAGGGGCAAAACAAGCTCTCAATGAAGGGCGGATCGACCATATTCAGTTTGAATTTGGCGAGAGCATGGTAGATTCGCGAGTATTTTTTCGAGATTTTTGGGAGTTGCTGCACGAAGACTACAAAATCTACCGCATTTTACCCAAAGGGCTACGCAGAATAGAGGAATATCACCGCAGTTTAGAAATATTTCATTGCGTCAATTTTCTGGCGATCCGCAGGAGTAAAGATGCGGCCTAAGCGTAAGGTTTCACTGATCGTAGATTAAAGCTATCAAAGATATTCAACCCTCAATTGACGGATCAGAACGGCAAAGTGCCGATTGGGATCTGACGTATGCTTTTCGCAACTATGGGACGATGGTCGTTATGCAGTGCGCCGGGGCGGCATTTGCTTTTGCGGCCGTCTGGGTTGCAACCAAATACCTCGGGACCGACGGTTACGGAGAGATCGCCGCCATAATTGCCGCCGCGCAGATTGTCCAGATATTTACTGCTTGGACGGCCATCGCGCTTTCACGCTACGGTACAGAGGAGTTTGTCGGGACTGGGCACATAACCCAGTCTTTCTGGGCTCGTCTCTTTATCTTGCTGCCAAATACGCTGCTGATCCTCGTATTGTCATTTCTGTGGCTGCCTAAGCTTTCATCATGGCTCAAACTGGAACCCGGCTCTGGCTGGCTGGTACTCGCATTTTTTATAGCGATCTCGGTATGGATGCACGTCCAACATTCTTTGCTAGGGGCTAAGCTCCCGCGCGCTCATGGCACACTTCTAGCGGTCGAGCGCGCGATTACCGTGATACTGATGCTAGTTCTAATTTGGTTTGGGCGGCTCGATCCGGCAACAGCCGTGGGAGCGTATATCCTCTCGCAGTTTTTTGTAAGCGCTGTCGGGCTGATCATGCTGCGAGGGCTCGTTTCATGGAAATTTGAGCTGGATATTGACGCTCTAAAAAAGATCCTAAAATTTTCGTATCCGCTGTTCTTTGCATTTTTTGTTCTCAATCTGTCAAACAGCTACATCGACGCGATCTTTATCTCGCAATACATGACCAAAGCGGACCTCGGTATCTATTCTATCGCCTACCAGTTCAACGGGATGTTTCTGCAGTTTCCGCTGCTTGCGGGTTCGCTGTTAGGCACACTTTTTGTAACACTCAGGACAAAGAATGACTTTGAAAAAGTACGCACATACATGCAGGACGTGCTGCCGGTGCTGACTGCGTTCGCCGGTTTGGGGATAATGGTAATAGTACTTTTATCAGGGATATTCATTGGGACCGCTCTTGGCGAAAACGGGCTGCAAATAGCGTCCGTTTTGACAATACTTGCCCTAAGCACTGTGTTTGCTGCACCGTGTTTGTTTGGGTATGTTCCATTTTTCAACTCGCTCTCAGCGTCGTATTTTTGGACGATCTATACGTCGGTGGCTGCGGGCATTAACATAATCGGCGATATTTTTTTGATCCCGCGATACGGACTCTTAGGCAGCGCTCTCGCGACTGTGCTGGGCCAGGCATTGGCTTTCGTCGTAATAGTTAGATTAGTCAACCGCAAATTCGACCTCAAGCACAAGTGGACAGTTCAGGCGACGGTCCCGGCAACTGCGGGTGTGTGTATCGCTTTCTGGTCGGGGAATATCTTTTACGGCTTAGCGGCCGCCATTTTGCTAACGAGCTTACTGTTATTGCTATATCGAAAAATTTTTGCACGCGGGGTGCGTTTGCTTATTAGCTATAAAAGTACGATCACCCCTCGATAAAATCACTTAATGAAGAGAAAGATCTGCGTAACTATACCCTCTCTGCACGGTGCCGGATGTGAACGGATGCTGTCTGAGGTCTTGCCATTTTACGCCGAGGCTTTTGACGTAGATCTGGTAATGGTTGAAAACAAGATCAACTATGCCGTTCCCGACACGGTTAACGTCATCTCGCTAGATCTACCGATATACGGTGGCGGGTTAGTGCAAAATGCCTTAAATGCTGTTAAGGTCGTCCTGCGTTTTAGAAAGAAGATAAAGAATGATGGCTATGTGGCCATTATTAGTTATCTGGATCTTTACAATGTGTTGGTTTGCTGCGCTAACTCATCTAGCCGAAAAAAAAAGAAACATATTGTCGTCGAACAGACTACGGATTATGAGTTTTTTGCGAATAGCCAGATCGCAAAATGGAAACAATGGGTCATCAAACGCTCACTCAAGTGGGCTTATAACCGTGTTGACCGGATCATAGCCGTATCCCACAATCTAAAAGATTTTCTTGTACGCGAGCTTGGCATCAAACGGGAAATAACAGTAATACATAACGGGGTCGATATAAACAAATTTGGCCTTGAACCCCCGGCAGACACAGTGCATCTTGATGAGCGTTTTATGGCGGCATCGACCCGGTTGCTGTGCATTTCACGGCTCGATCGTCAAAAGAACATACAGTTCCTGATCGACAGCTTTGCCGCAGCAACTGACAAGGTTCCCGAAGCCAAGCTTTTTATCCTAGGAACAGGCCCAATGCGTCAAGTTATTGAAGAAAAGATCAACCTGTTAAACTTGAATGACAGGGTATTTCTTTTGGGATTTAGCAAACAACCCGAGGACTATCTGAAATTGTGTGACGCTTTTGTAATCGCCTCCCGGTATGAGAGTTTTGGCAATGTTGTAGTCGAAGCACTCGCCTGTGGAGCACCAGTCCTTACGACAAACTACGGGGCAGTTGTCACCGAGATCTTGCAGGGTGATGGGCTGGGAATGATCATCGAACAGGGCGATGTTACCGGATTTGCGAACGCTTTGATCGATATAGTACTCCAAAGAGACCGTTATGATCGGGAAGATCTACACCGTTATGCCAAGACACATTTTGATATTCGTGCCAAAGGGGTCGAGTACGTCGCAACGGTAAATAGCTTATTGTCTGACGCCTAAAATAGATTGCCACGGTCTGATGAAAAGTGATGTAAAAAAAATATGTATGATATGCGGGTCGAACAGTTTTACCCGCCTCGAGCGGGAGACGGCATTTAAGAAGCTCGATCAGGTTGCCGGACAGTTTATTGTACGGTGTGATCAGTGTCAGGTCATAACGCGAACACCGTCCCTGTTTAGTAGCGAGTTTGACCCAAATGCAAGTGTTACGGTTAGGCGTGATGAAGAGTTTATCGGTGGCTCTACCGAGTTATTAGCGTCGCATATCCGATCACGATTCGACAAGCTTGCGGCAATGGTTAGCGGCAAAAATTTGCTTGATATTGGATGCGGTTCTGGAGCATTGTTGGTCTATGCAAAGAGTCAGGGTTGGCATGTATATGGCACCGAAAAAAATGTCTCGTCAGTTGCAAAACTCGCTGAACGAGAGATCACTTGTTTCATGGGAGATCTGGACGAACCCGAACTGTTGACAATGAGCTTTGATCTTATCCATATGAATCATGTACTTGAGCACGTTGATGATCCGCTCAAAACCCTGCGGACGATCGGGCATTTACTCAAAGATGATGGTATCGCGGTCATCGAGGTGCCAAACGAATTTTCGGCTATCACACAGCGATTACGCCAAATTCTCAAGCTTGACGGCTCGTCAACCACCACTTATTTTCAGCACGAATGGTTCTTTTCGCCAGCCACTCTCGCCGACACCTTCAGACGCGGTGGGCTAAAGGCTCAAGCTATATCGACGCCCTATCGCATGTATGGGGGGGCTCTCCGCAACGGCCTCCGACGAGTCGCCTGCACCGTCAACCGCGGCGAAGTTATTGAGGCGATACTAATAAAGCAGTAAACAAATGATGCGACCTAAGATCGTAATTCTCATCAACGCGCTTGGTGGCGGTGGCTCCGAGCGGGTTGTTAGCCTTTTAACAAACAGTCTTTGTGATGAGTTTGAAATACATCTACTTCTTTTTAGTAAGACAAGTGAATACCAACTTCCGGAGGACCAGATAATATTTCATCTTGACGAAGAGTCTCGGCGGCCAAATGTGTTCAATCTGCTCAGAATGCCATTGCTTGCTCGGCGCCTGAAGAATTATTGTTTGGAAAATGATATTGAACTTGTACTCTCGTTTCTGACAAGGCCAAACCTTGTTGCTTGCATGGCAAAAAAAAATGGCCTAGATATTTCTTTGCTTATTAGCGAGCGAACCAATACAGGGGTCTCTTACGATTATCGAAAGCCAAGCGGGAAGTTAATGAGATGGATGATCTCGCGGTTATATCCTTTTGCAAATGAGATCCTGCCTAACTCAACAGCTAGCGAAGAAGCCCTCCGGGATGAGCTTGGTGTGCGATCCTCATATCAGGTTGTAAAAAACCCAATAGACTTGACTTTGATAAGACAACTGGCAATGGAGCAGGTCAACGATGTAGATTTTAATCAATTTACTTTTTTATGTGTTGCCGGTTTTCGACGTGAAAAGAACCATCGCCTCTTGATTGACGGTTTTATGATGTCGGAGAATAAGGCATCGCAATTGGTGCTCATTGGAAAAGGGCCAACACTTAATACTACACAGCAGTACGTCCAGTCACTTGGCTTAGACAGCCGCGTCCGATTTCTGGGTCACAGAGCAAATCCTTTTAAGTATGTTTCTCGTGCAAATTGCCTAGTACTGTCGTCCAATTTCGAAGGATTTCCAAATGTGATTCTTGAAGCCCTAGCCGTAGGGTGCCCCGTAATCTCGACAAATTGTGGCAGCGGACCCCGCGAACTACTTGCCAAGCACGGATCGACACCACTTGCTGACGGCGTAGAATTAGGAAAACACGGCATACTAGTAAGAGTTGGTGACCCCCCAGCTCTGGCCAGTGCGATGGACGATATCGCTAAGGGCCGTGTCTTTAATAAAGCGGATGCGAGACAACGGGTAGCTGAGTTTGATCTGCCAAAAGTAAGTCGAGAATTTGCGACTATTTTGAGATCGGCACTAACGCGGCAACAACATTGAAAAAATCTTGTATATCAAGCAAACTTTTTATAAAAATTAATGCTCAAGTTTCTTGTCTATTTTGCCACTGTAGCTGTTGCTATTTCGCTGGTCGTCGCCGAACCCGAAAACGGAGCCATGTCCCTCCTCGCCGGGGGGCTGCTCTGCGCTTTTATCCTTGTTATTATCCGTCGCTTTACCGATGAAAAAGATTTTATTACACAAGTTTTTCTTGGAGCTGTCTGTGCTCGAATAATTTTCGGCCTAATTTTGCATGTTTTCGACCTACAGATGTTTGCCGGGCCCGACTCACTCACCTATCACCGGATCGGTGCAATGTTGGCTGATGCGTGGTTAGGTTATCCGGTCGCAGAACCTGACGAACTCGCAGTGGCAACATCGCTGAGGGGTTCGGGTTGGGGCATGAGCTATCTGATTGGTTCGATCTACTTGATCACCGGCCAGAGCATCCTCGTGGCTCAGACCGTATTCGGTATAATCGGTGCCGCTACAGCTCCGATGGTATATTATTGCGCCTTAAGCATTTACCATAATCGACGCGTTGCTCGTTTTGCCTCGATAGGTGTCGCTTTCTTTCCTGCCTTTATCATCTGGTCATCACAATTGATCAAGGACGGCCTTATCGTATTTTTACTGGTTGTCGCGGTGATAATGATCCTACAATTGCAGAAAAAGTTTAGTCTGGCAGGAACTCTTATGCTCGTCGCTTCGCTAATTGGATTGCTTTCTCTGCGATTCTATACATTTTATGTTGTTGTTATTGCAGTTGTCGGAGGATTCGTGGTTGGGATCGAGACTTCGTTCAAGAATACCCTGCAAAGACTGGCTATTTTGGCGGTCGTATCTTTCGCCCTTGTATATCTTGGCGTCGTTCGCATAGCGAGCGTTGATCTTGAAACTTACGGCTCATTGGAAAGGATCCAGTATAGTCGAAACGTAATGGCCAGTGGCGAATCAGGCTATGGCAGTGATATGGATGTTTCCACGTCAGATGGAGCTCTTTCCGCATTGCCTGTTGGTTTCGCCTATCTGATGTTTGCCCCGTTTCCCTGGGAAATGAAAAATCTTCGCCAAAGTTTGACGCTTCCGGATGTTTTGCTTTGGTGGGCTATGATGCCCCTCTTGGTTATTGGGCTCTGGCACGCATTTCGTCACAGGCTCCGTGAAAATGTGCCTGTGATCATATTTACTTTTATTCTAACTCTTGCTTACTCAATGTTTCAGGGCAATCTCGGAGCAGCCTATCGTCAGCGGACTCAGATCCAAGTCTTTTTGTTTATGTTCATAGCCGTCGGATGGGGACTTATTAGAGAAAAGATTGAGGATAAAAAGGCAATGGAGGTCGCACGCAAAAATGTACTTAACAAACAGCTAAAAGCTCGGTTTAATGAGCAACAAAAAGCAACTTAAATGTGCGGAATTACAGGTTTTGTAAATAACAATAAGAGTGCTGTCGATCGAGCAGTGCTCGAGCGGATGAATCAGGCGATCCTCCATCGCGGGCCGGATGAGGATGGTTTTTATGTGCGCGAAAATGTCGGCCTTGCGATGCGGCGGCTATCGATCATCGATCTCGCTAGCGGCCAACAGCCGATCCACAACGCCGACAGCACTAAATGGATCGTCTTTAACGGTGAGATCTATAATTACCAAGATCTAAGGAAAGACCTAGAAGATCGCGGGCACAAGCTAAATACAAAATCCGACACCGAGGCCGTCCTCAGGCTCTACGATGATTACGGCGAGGGCTGTTTGCAGCATCTGCGCGGCATGTTTGCGTTTGCGATATGGGACGAAACAGAGAAAACGCTCTTTCTCGCACGTGACCGCGTCGGCAAAAAGCCGGTTCTTTATTCTCATCAGCCAAATGGCGATCTGATCTTTGGCTCAGAGTTTCAGGCTGTATTGCAGCATCCGTCGGTGTCACGTGAGGTCGATATGAACGCTATCGACAGCTTTATTAATTTTCTCTGTGTGCCCGCTCCGCAGACGGCGTTCAAGCAGATTCGCAAGCTCCAGCCCGGTCATTGGCTGCGTTGGAAAAATGGTGAGATCGAGACCCGGCGATATTGGCTGCCCGATTTTTCGAAAAAGATAAAGATCTCGGACGAGGATGCGATCGCGGAAACGACCCGTATCGTTCGCGAAGCCACAAATATGCGGCTTATCTCTGAGGTTCCGCTCGGAGCCTTTCTATCCGGCGGGGTTGATTCGTCGATCGTTGTCGCCCTGATGGCTCAGGAGAGCAGCGATCCGGTCAAGACGTTTTCGATCGGCTTTGACGAACAGGATTTTAGCGAACTCAAATACGCAAAACGGGTTGCCGATCATGTCGGGGCCGAGTATAACGAATTCATCGTTCGCCCAAACGCGATCGATGTTCTACCAACGCTTATCGACCACTACGGCGAACCTTATGCCGACTCAAGCGCGATACCAACCTACTACGTTTCTAAAGAGACGCGTCAGCATGTGACTGTTGCCCTAAATGGCGACGGCGGTGATGAGAGCTTTGGCGGATATGAGCGGTATGCGGCAATGCAGCTCGCGGAATTATATCAACGCTTTCCCTCGCTGCTGCGAAAAGCGTTTATAGAAAAACCCGTTGGTATGTTGCCCTCGTCGGAACTCAAACGGTCGCGCGTGCGTGATGTTCAGCGGTTTGTGATGGCTGCAAATTTGCCGCGCAGCGAGCGATACTATTACTGGATGTCGAATATAAAAGACCGTTTTAAAGACGATCTCTATACCCCAGAATTTAGAAATGCAACGAGAGAAAATCAGCCGTTTCATTTCATGGAGCAATGGTACAAACAGGCAAATGGCAGCGGACTTCTCGATTCGACCTTGCTGACCGACCAAATGACCTATCTGCCAAACGATCTGCTTGTAAAGGTCGATATCGCGTCGATGGCAAATTCGCTCGAGGCCCGCTCGCCATTTCTTGACCACAAAGTCATCGAATTTGCCGCGAGTCTTCCTGAAAACTTAAAAATGCGCCGGTTTCAAACTAAGTACTTGCTTAAAAAAGTTGCTGCCCGGCTCGTGCCAAAAGAGGTCATCTACCGGCAAAAGATGGGTTTTGGCGTGCCGATCGGGAAGTGGTTTCGCGGCGAGATGAAAGATTTTGTGCATTCAGTGCTGCTGTCCGAAAAAGCAATCAAACGCGGCATCACCGATCCGGCTGTGGTTCGGCAATGGATAGAACATCACGAAACCGGGGCCGCCGATCATACACATCACATCTGGGAATTACTAATGCTCGAACTTTGGTTCCAACGTTTTATCGACCCGCAATGAAAACTAACATTGACAATCAGGTCGTTGCCGGATTTGGCGATGAATGGGCCCGTTTTGACCAATCGGGGCTTGGTCGTAACGAGCTGCAAACGATGTTTGATAACTATTTCAACATCTTTCCGTGGGATAATGTTGATGATAGATCTGTAGGATTTGATCTCGGATGCGGCAGCGGCCGCTGGGCTAGTTTCGTTGCCCCACGCGTAGGAAAACTATACCTCTTCGACCCAAGCAACGACGCGTTAGGGGTCGCAAGGCGAAACCTCAGCGGTTCGGAGAATTGCGAGTTTGCGCTAGCCGGAGCCGACGACATCCCGCTTGCCAATGACAGTTGTGATTTTGGCTACTCTCTGGGCGTTTTACATCATATCCCCGATACCGAAGCCGGACTTCGCTCTTGTGTCGGAAAACTAAAATCCGGTGCCCCGTTTCTCCTTTACTTGTATTACAGCTTTGATAACAGGCCGGTTTGGTTCCGTATGCTTTGGAAAATGAGCGATGTGTTGCGGCGTGGCATCAGCTCATTGCCAAATTCGTTACGATATTTGTTTAGTCAGATCCTCGCTGCGACCGTGTATTTTCCGTTGGCAAGAACCGCAAAACTAGTAGAAAAACTTGGTGCAAACGTGGAATATTTCCCGCTGTCGCAATATCGAAAAAATAGTTTTTATGTGATGCGTAACGACGCTCTAGACCGTTTTGGCACACGTCTGGAACGCCGATTTTCAAAAGCGGAGATGCAAATTATGATGGAGCGTGCAGGGCTTGAGAACATCAGTTTTAGCGCGACATCTTTTTGGACAGCAATTGGATATAAGAAATGATCCACGGCACGAGAAAATGACTATTGGATAGTGATAAGATATCCTCAATAGTTTGGTGATCGACAACGATCTTCCCGCACGATCGTATGTTCGGCTGCCCCTCGGTATTGAAAAATATCAGGCGCGGCAGTTCTGTCGGTCACCATTTTTTCAACACTCGATGAAGATCGTCCGTATAATCGCGCGGCTTAATGTCGGCGGCCCCGCCCGTCATGTCGTTTGGCTGACCGAAAAATTACAAAATGATGAATTTGAAAGTGTTCTGATCGCAGGAACTGTACCGTCTGGCGAAGAAGATATGGGCTATTTTGCTGCCGAGCACGGCGTCACGCCCATCTATATTCCCGAGCTCAGCCGCGAACTGTCGCTAAAAGACATCATTTCGCTGTATAAGATCTACCGCGAACTGCTCCGTCAAAAACCCGATGTCGTCCACACACATACGGCCAAAGCCGGGACGGTCGGCCGCATCGCTGCATTTCTCTATCGCTGGATGACTTTGCGGACGTTGATCGGCAAACCTAGACCGGTAAAGATAATCCACACATTTCACGGGCACGTCTTTCACAGCTATTACGGCAAACTAAAGACACGTATCTTTATTTTGATCGAGCAAGTTTTGGCAAAGTTCGCTACGGAAAGAATCGTCGTCATAACCGAACAACAATTTCGCGAGATACATCACGATTTCGGCGTGGGTTCTGCCGGTCAATTTGAGATAATACAGTTAGGCATCGAAGTAAAAGAGCTAGCCGGAGACAATGTTCGGCGTGAGATCCTTAGAAATGAGATCGGAGCCGATGATGATGATATCGTTGTCGGGTTCGTCGGGCGTCTGACCGAGATCAAAGACATTCCGCTGCTGTTAATTGCCATCGCGCTTTACAAAAATTCGGCGGATACACAAAAGCCAAATCTAAGGTTGGCGATCGTGGGCGACGGCAATGTCCGCAAGGAATTAGAAGGCCTTTCGGACAAATTTGGTCTGAACAATGTCGTTACGTTTTTAGGTAATCGGGAGAACGTTGGCGAGCTTTTTGCCGGTATGGATATTGTCGCACTCACGTCCAAAAACGAGGGCACACCGCTTTCTTTGATCGAAGGTATGGCGGCAGGAAAGCCTGTGATCTCGACGGCTGTCGGCGGTGTCGTCGATCTGCACGGTAAGCGATGCGAAGAATTTGACGGTTTTGCAGTCTGCGAACGAGGCATTTCCGTAGATAATTCCACGCCTGAGAGTTTTTCGAATGCCTTGATTTATCTCGTAAAAAATGAAAAATTACGTCAGAGCCTAGCGGCTAATGGCAGTGATTTTGTGCATAAAAAATACTCTGTGGATCGTCTAGTTCAAGACATTGGCACGCTCTACCGCGATTTGAAAAAAGTGTGATCTTCGGTCCTTTATTGATGATTAGTTTTACCACAAATCCATTTGTTATCGGGGCTGTCAGCTTAGTGATCGGCCTGCTGATTACATTTGCGGTACGGGGTTTTGCGACTCGATTTGGCTTTGTCGCAAAGCCAAAGAGCGACCGTTGGCATAAGCGTCCGACGGCGATGCTTGGTGGTGTTGCTATTTTTGCGGCAACGACGATCATCTACTTTGTGTTTGTACCGGTGACGCCTGATTCGCTGGTCGTGCTCGGCGGTAGTGCCTTCTTGTTTCTCGTTGGGCTGATAGATGATCTGATAACCGTCCGCCCGTATCAAAAACTCATCGGCCAGTTGATCGGCGCGGGTATTTTGATCTTTTTCGGACTAAAACTGCCGCTGACCGGCTATGAGATCATCGATATCTGGATCACCGTATTTTGGGTCGTCGGCATTACAAACGCGATAAATCTGCTCGACAATATGGACGGCCTCGCGGCCGGCATCTCGGCGATCGCCGCGATCTCACTGGCAGTCAATTTTGCCGCAAACGGCAGTACGACCGAGGTTCTTTTCATTTCCGCGTTTGTCGGAGCTCTGCTCGGGTTTTTGGTGTTCAATTCAAATCCCGCGTCCGTTTTCATGGGCGACTGCGGGTCGATGTTCGTCGGATTTTTTCTTTCGGGTTCGGTGTTGCTAAATCAGATCGGCGGCCGCTCGCGCGGCATAGTTGCGGTCATTGCCGTGCCCGTTCTTGTGCTATTCGTTCCGATCTTTGACACAACGTTCGTGACTGTTTTGCGTAAGCTACGCGGCCAACCGGCATCGCAGGGCGGACGCGATCACACCTCACATCGACTTGTTGCTCTCGGGCTGTCGGAGCGTTCTGCGGTATGGATGCTCTATGCTTTTGCGATCGCCGCGGGTGTCCTGGCATGGCTCGTCAGCCGATTGCAAAACACCCAAAGCATGGCACTGATCGCGCTTTTTATCATTGTCTTGGTGATAATCGGCGTCTATCTTTCAAAAGTTAAATCCTACGACGTCCGCGAAGAGGACCAAGCCGTCGGTGAAAATATGATGTACGCGTTTCTAGTAAACGTGTCACACAAAAGGCGTATTTTTGAGGTTTTTCTTGACGGGTTTCTTATTACGCTTTCGTATTACGGAGCTTTTGTACTGCTTTTTGGGTCGTTCGAACAAACTACCAACTGGGATATTTTCTTAAAATCGCTACCGCTACTGGTTCTGAGCAAGCTAGCCGCTTTCTTGATCGTGGGCGTCTATCGCGGCTTGTGGAAATACACGAGCGTCGGCGATCTGATCACTTATGCAAAGGGCGTCGGGCTCGGCTCGGTTTTGAGCGTACTTGCGGTCCTCGTGCTTTACCGGTTTCAGTATTTTTCGCGAGCGGTGTTTGTCGTTGACGCACTGCTATTGCTTTTGGCAGTTATCGGCAGCCGTATGGCTTTCCGTCTGTTTAGACAAATACTGCCAAATCAACCTGTATCAGAGGGCAAAAATGTACTGATATACGGTGCAGGCGATGGCGGCGAAATGGTGCTCCGCGAGCTTAAAAACAATCCGGAATGGCAGTATATTGCTGTGGGGTTTATTGATGACGATCCTTTAAAGACCAATAGAATAATACACGGTCTCAAGGTCTTTGACGGTAGGCAGTCGTTAGTAGAACTTTGTACCGAAAAAGAGATCGCAGAGATCCTGATCTCGGCTAGAGGCATCGGCACGGAACGGATGAAAGAGATCCGTGAAGCATGTCGCGAAGCCAATGTAACGTTAAAACGGGCTCACATTAAAATAGAACCCGTCGATTTCGGTTAACATTATTATTTATAACTGGCCAAAATATTGCCGCACAAAATACTAAAACTTCCTTTGCCCATCAGCCGCATCATCTTTGTCGCGGCGGGTGTTCTGTTCATCCTTACAGCATATTTCGTCATCAGGTGGAATTTTGCTGCTGTGATCGCCACACAGATAGACACGACCCGGCCCGAGGCAAAAATGATCGCTGACTGGCTGGTCGATACCGCACCCGGTGATCCTCAGACTCATTACGCGGCCGCGGTGGTATATGAGAGCACGTTTGAACCGGACGATCTGACGCGATCATTGACCGCCTACGAAACGTCCGCCGCCGTTGCACCGCACAACTATCTCGTCTGGATCAACCTCGGCCGGGCACGCGACCGTAGCGGTGATGCCGATGGGGCAGAAGCCGCGTTTGCAAAAGCCCTATCGCTCGCACCAAATTATGCTTCGGTCCAATGGGCGTACGGCAATTCACTGATCAGGCACGGAAAAACCGAAGAGGGTTTCGCGATGATAGCAAAAGCGGCGGCTTTTGACCCAAAGTATGCAGATTCGGCGTCGACGATAGCTTTGCAGATGATGGATGGGGACATCAGCCAAGTCCGTCGGTTGCTCGGCGACACGGCAGACACAAACGCGGCGTTGGCTAAGACCCTCGCTGCTCAAAAACGCTACGAAGAATCATTTGAATCGTGGTCGCGGCTGAGTAGCGTTGATAAAACAACAACGTTCAAGGACACGGGAATGTCGCTGCTCGGAGTGGTTTCAGGGGCACAGAAAATGCGGATCGCGGCTGCAATGACCGCAGACATTTTTGGTGAAAGTGGTGTAAAGCCTGTTACCGGACAGATCAGTAATGGCGGATTTGAGGACGGCCTAAAGATGCGTGGGGCACAGGCTTTTGAGTGGAATCTGGCAGAAGGAATAGATCCGCAAATCGGACTGAGCACGGCCGCGAAACGCTCGGGGAATTACAGTCTTTGGCTAACATTTGACTCGTTCGAATCTAAGGCTTTTCGCTCGATCTTTCAGACCGTGGCCGTTGTGCCGGGCGCAACTTACGAGTTTGAGGGCTTTTACCGAGCCGATATAAAATCCAAAGCGACTTTCAAATGGGAAGTTGTCGATCTTACAAATTCGTCTCGTATCGCGGTTAGCGATGACCTAGCGTTGGCTGGCGACTGGACTACGCTCCGAATAAGATTTACGGTTCCCGAAACGACAGACGGCGTCATTATTCGTTTCATTCGCGAGGGCTGCGGCGTTGCAGCTTGCCCCGTCACCGGCAAGGTAGCTTTTGATGACCTGTCATTGAAACAGCAATAAGATGAACGACAGCGTAGAAACTATCGAAAAAACAAGTCTCATCGAAAACATCTCGATGGGTGATAGGTCGTCGCGTCTTAGCTCGGCCATCTTTTTTCTGTTGTGTTTTGTTCCCGTTTTGACCACGATCTTGTTTGGTGGCGTCGATAGCGCGACGTGGGTCATCGTCACGGTCTGCTGGGTGGCAATAATTTTGCTGTGGCTGGTCGAGGCGTGGCGAGCAAAAGGGTTTATCTTTGACCCTAGCAGCTTGCAGTTACCGCTGATCGGTTTGCTGTTAATAGGACTGGTCCAGCTTTTACCATTGGGCACCGGTTCGGGCGATGCCGCCCTCGCGGTTCCAGCGACAACGTCGCTCTCGCTTGACCCCTATGGAACGCGATTTTTCCTCTCGCATCTCATTGTTTATATCGTTTTCTTTGCCGCCTGCCTGACCTTTATCAATAGCGAAAAGCGTCTCCGAAAAGTTGTCTTTTTGGTCGTGATCTTCGGCGCAGTGATGGCATTTATCGCCATAATACAGCGGCTTGCAAGTCCTGATCTGATCTACGGCCTGCGGGCTCCGGGTCAAGCTGTCCCCTTTGGCCCGTTTATCAACCAGCACCACTTTGCGTCGTTTATGGAAATGACCGCAGGAGTGACGCTCGGGCTGATCTTCGGACGATCGGGGCCACATAGTAATAAGCCGCTTCTGTTTATTTCACTGGCCATTATGACGATCGCTGTCATTCTCACGAGCTCGCGTGGCGGTATGATCGCTTTTATCGCTGTGGTCGCGTTTGTGCTGACGATGAACTTTGTCGTAATAAAACGCAGCGGGTCCAATGATGACGTAGAGGATAGAACCTCACTGCAAAAAGGCTTCATCGCTGCCGGTGTGGGTGCGGCGATATTGCTGCTCATCGGAGCGGTCGTTTTCCTCGGCGGCGGTGACGCGCTGCTTCGTGGCGTAACCATGGACGTAGGCAAGGAAGACATGACTAACGGTCGTCTTCATTTCTGGTCGGTTGCTATCAAGATATTTCTCGATCATCCGATATTAGGGGCCGGGCTCGATGCTTTTGGGGTAGCTTTTACCAAGCATGACACTTGGCACGGCATTTTCCGCGTTGAACAGGCACATAACGAATACCTGCAAGTACTTGCCGAAACCGGCATCATCGGCTTTGGCTGCATCGCGGCGTTTATCTATCTGTTGTTCAAAAAAGGAATGAGCACGATTGCAAGTGCCGGCAACGGATTTAGGCAAAGCGCTGCGGTAGGTGCTTTGGCGGGATGCTTGGGGATACTGATACACAGCTTTTTCGATTTTCCGCTGCGTACCCATTCAAACGGATTTTTCTTTCTTTTGCTCGTCGCAATTGCGACCGTATCGATAAAAACTGTCAGCGATGGTGACGCCCCTCGACGAAAGAGACGCCGCTCTACCTCACATTCACAGTGACATCTTTTTTGCCGCACGGCAGCTCAAACCTCACTTGATACGTTCCCGCTTTTGCGCTGATCGATCGCAACACAAATATAGCTCTCGATCTAACTCCTGCCATGACATCACGGCGAATTGAAAGGTCATCAGGGCTGGACGAGATCGCTTTGATCGCGTCGAGATCGCCGCCGTCGATCCCCACGATAACCGCCAAATCTCCGCCCTTGGCAGAGAGTGTTATCATGTCTTCACTGATATCGATTACACACGGTTTCGTTTCCCCGCTTGTATCAGTTAAAACAGGGACAGTAACTGACGATACAGCAGTTTCCTTTGGCTTCTCGTCGGTTTGCTTTGGAGTTTCGTCCGGCGTCGGGGACGGCGTTGGTGCAACACTGGGTTTTGTTTCCTCCGGCGTAGGCGTAGGTTCAGCTTTAACCTCGGGGGTTGGTGTTGTTTCAGGGGTTGGCGAGGCAACAGGCTCGATCTTAGCCGTCGAGGTTTCTACCGCGGGTGCCGCAGGGTTTGGGCCGATCTTATCTACCAGCCCGTCAACGCTGCCGTTCACCCGTTTGTAAAGCCCCTCGATCACGGTGTAACGAACAACATCGGGCCCGCCGCTTTTATATACCTTGATGTAGGCGTCCAGAGCCTCGGCATCGTTACCGGCCAGCGATAATGCCGAACCCAGCCGCCACATACTCGATCGCCACCAAGCGCTATCAACCGGCAGCACACCGACCGCACGTTTGAGCCGTAAAACAGCATCTGCCGAATTATCCATCAAAAATGCCGCCCAACCGCTGATCTCTTCGATGCGTCCGCGCAATATCGACGATAGCGTTGCTCTCGCAACATTAGGTACTTCGATATATTCGCCCTTAGATGCTGCAAGCCCGCGTGCCTCGTAAAGCTCACTTGCCATAACTGCAACGGACACATTTGGCACATCGAGCCCCGCCTCGACATTAGACGCCGCCGCTTTGGTCAGCTCCAACACCTTTGGCAATGCGACCTTTTTTTCCAACAACTGTGAAGCTGCGAATATCTGTCGATGGACACGCATCTTGTCATCGCCCCGAATAAAATCATCGACCAGTTTTGCTGCCGCTTCGGCATCTGGCTCGGCTGCGTCAAGCGTTTGCTTTAATTCCAACAGGGCGGTCAAACGGTCAGCGTTCTCAGGATCATCGGCAGACGTCGGGGCAAAAATACTAGCCCGTCGTTCGTAGCCGACGAGCTCAGAAAAATTCTTTGATTCGCGCGTGATGCGTCCGCCAAGTTTTGTTTGTATCGCACCGTCCTTGATCGAAAAATTGCGAGCCAGGCCATCAGCCGCCTCGCGATAATATCCGGCCGCAAGCCTCGCCGACGACATCTCATATTCAACTGTTGGAAAATTACCGTATTGCCGGGCCGCAAGCATCGCTTTTTCAGCGTCAGCCGGACGACGTTGAATGAGCAGTCCGCGAGCTAATGCCAGATGCGACCAGATAAAACGCGGTTCCGCAGCGATCGCTTTTCCTGCAAGATCGACCGCCTTGTCGCCATCCTTATTTGCCGCGTACCAATACGCCGCACTCGCGAGCAATATGACATTGCCGGGATTTGCCTCGAGCGACTTTGCTAGTTCTGTTTCAGCTTCAGCCTTTTTTCCTGAATCAAACAAAGCGAGTATGAGCCCTGTTTGGGCGGGAACATTGTCAGCTTCTTTTGCGAGAATTTCGCGATACAGCGTTACGGCCTCGTCCGCTTTGCCGATCGCCCGGCTCATTTCGGCTAAGCCGCGACGTGCCGTCAGCGAATCCGGAGCGAGCTCCAAAGCTTTTGCATACGCCGCCGCTGCGTCCTCTAACTGAAAATCTATCCGGTTCGCAAGCCCCAGAGTCTGATACGCCGCTGCCGAATCCGGCGCAAAAGCGATCACCTTACCTGCGACACGTTTCGCCTCAGTACCGTTTTCGATGCTCATGTAAAACGCCGCGATATCGAGCATTTGTGCGGCATTTGCGTCCGCTTTTTCCTCAAGCATCTTTACGATCTCGATGGCCTCAACCGGCTTGCCGCGAAAAAAGAGATTTGCCCCGATCTTTGCCAGCGCGTCTGTCCAGAGCTTTTCGCTGATGGGTTTTGGCGCATCGGTAACCGCAGCTTTGAAAAATGCAACGGCTGCATCGAGGTCCTTGGCATCGATCTTTTCGTTGCCGAGCCCTACTCTCGCATTTGTTATCAGCTCAAACGCCTGGCCACGTCTCGTCGATTTTGGATAAGTCTCGTTAAATTTTTGCAGCGCCTTGATCCGCTCGGCTGCACTCTCGATAGCTACGGCTTTGTCGTATGCCGTTTTCTCATCCGGCTTTTTTGTCGGCGTCGCCGTCGGTTTCGGCTTGGGTTTGGTTGGTGTCGGTTTTGGTTTGGCGGTCGTAGGTTTTGGTTTTGCGGTTTGGGAAAATGCCGAAGGTGTCAGCAGCAAAAACAGAAAGATGGTCGTCAGAGATCTCATAAAACATTCAATAAAACTCGCCGCAGTGTAAAAATAATACCACGATATTGCCTTTCGGCTCTGCCCGCCGTATCCTCGCATTTATGACCGAACTCGATCAGGTATGGTCCCAAATGCTTATCGAATCCGCCGACCGGGCCGAGGCGACAGGGCGCGAACACGTCGCCGAATACCTGCGTCTGCGTGCGACCAACGATGCAATTCGTGCGAATGGCGTCGGCTGGCTATTTAACACCGTGATCGAGATCGCCGGGCCTGCGATGGCTGGCCACAATCCCGTCAACATCGAGCGCGAAGAGCCGCATAGTTTTTCTCGCGGCAATTCGACGATGACCGGGGCCGTGCTTCGTCTGCGTCAAGGTGTAAGATGTCTGACGGTCGAGGCGGGTTGGGCGCGAGTTCCGCGCGACGGCATCATGCAAAAAGGAGCTCTAGCATATGCCCGCATCGCACATTTTGGTATGCCAAAACACACCGCCGAGATCCGGCTCGTCCACGGCGAAGACCTGCCCGCTTGGCTTGATGCTTCCGACACCGCCATCGACAGCGGTCATCTGCGTCAGCATTTTGACATATTTCTGGGCGCCTAAGGCTATCGTTTTTGTTTCACACCTTGATGTGAGGTAACATAATAAGTTGACCTTGAATAACGGGAGACATTCGAAAAAGTGATACCAGATCTTGATAAATTGATAGAGTTACAAGTTACCGACACCAACCTCCGCGGGTTGAAAAAGTCTATAGAAACAGCAGAACAAAGGCGTGCAGAGATCGAACAAGAGTTTGAACAGCACGCCTTTTCTATTCGCGAGATACAAAACCGCCGCGACACGCTAAACGCAAAACGCGCCGATGCCGAAAAGCAGATCGCCGAAAACAAGACCTATCTCGAACGCGCCGAGCGCAACCTGAAACACGCCCAAAACTCAAAAGAATACGAGACCGCGATGCGCGAGACCGACGCTCTGCAAAAGCAGATCGGAGCGCTGGAAACGCAGATCGTTGAGGTCATGGATGAGGTCGAGGGCGTCGAAAAAGAGCTGACTGAACGTGCCGAAGAGATCAATACGCTCGACGCCAAACGTGACGAAGCTCTAAAAGGATTTGACGACGAAGTTGCCGTTCACAAAAGCGAATTTGACGCTGAAACAAAGCACCGTGAGGCCGCTTTTGCGACCTTGCCGGATCGTCTCGCATCGATTTACAACCGCCTCGCCCAACGCAGCCGCGACGGCATCGCCGTAGCCGAGGTCGTCAACGGTTCTTGCAGTGCGTGTTACGTTTTGCTTCGCCCGCAGGTGCAGGTCAACGTCAAGAAAGGCGACGAGATCATCACCTGCGAAAACTGCACGCGAATCCTGTACATCCGCGGCCGCGAATCATCTGAAGCAGTTGCGTAGCTCTTAGCTCCCCTCCTTACGAAGGAGGGGTGTCGCCGCTTCGGTGACGGGGTGGTTCTCTCTCTTGGGTTCTGAGGTAAAAATTATGAAAAGCTCTCTTTCCATAACCTTAGTTCTTCTATTTCTTGCACTTTCCGCGTCCGCCCAGCGATCAAACGACGCGATTCAAAAACAGATCAGATCGCTCAAGGCCGACAAACAGATAACGCTCACCTTTGACGGCGGCAGCACAAAGATCATGGCCATTGCTGATAACTTTGCCGACGCTGAAGCAAAGTCCGCCGGTGTTCGGGCAATGAATTTCGGCATCGCCTATTTCTACCCTGGCAAAGAGCTCGCCGCACCGCCCGAGACCATCAATTTTACGTTTTGGGTGATGAGCAAAAAGCCAAAATTTGCCGCAGCCAACGCATGGAAAGCCACCATCGGCGCCGAAAACCTCGACCTCGGTGATGCCCGCTATGCCGCCAAATCGGGCGAGAATATGGAGTATCTCAACTTCAAACTAAAACGCGACGACCTAGCAAAGATCGCAAACTCCACCGGCAAGATCACCATCGGACAGGCAAACTTTACCTTCACCGCGTCTCAGCTAACGCTGCTAAAAAACATCATCGCGGTTTCGGACAACAAGTAGATTTCTGTTTCAGCTCCAACTTTGTGTGCTATCCTACTGCAAAAATAATAGGAGCATCCCATGAAGTTTTTAGCAATTTTCGCCATCGCCCTTTTTCTATCAGTTAGTAGCAATGCTCAACAGGGGAGTGTTTCGGCTGAACCACTTTTTTTGGGGTTGAATCAGCCGACACCTAAAAAGCTCCCGTTGCCTAAACATCCGGGCAAACCTGCGGGTCGTGTTTCTGTGGCAGTGACAGTAGACGAAAAAGGAAAGGTGATTTCGGCTGATGACGCGGATGGGCCCTATCCAATTTGCAAATCCGTAATAGACCCCGAAATTTTGTCCCTGCGAAACGCCGCAATAGATGCGGCAAAAAAGGCAGTTTTTACTCCCGCCATGATAGACAATAAGCCCGTTGTAGCTAACGGGCGCATTGCCTACGATTTCATTTCCGATCAATCCAAATCTGACGGCTCTGGATCCAAGGGCGTAGAGATGCGCTTAGATAGGCTCACAAAACTCGAAGATTCTGATACAGGCGCACGGCGGGTTACCGAGAGCGACTCTCAAACCAGCACCGCGCGTGTGGTAACTGAAGGTGACTCAAACAAAGCTGGCAAGGTTGTGTCCGGTGGCGTGCTTCAAGGATCTGCCATGGAACTTGGCAAGCCTAAGTATCCAGCCGCCGCTCGTGCGGTTAAAGCAGGTGGTCAAGTAGCAGTTCAGGTGCTAATCGACATCAGTGGAAATGTACAATCGGCCGCAGCGGTCTCGGGCCATCCGCTTTTGCGTAGAGCAAGCGAGATAGCTGCGTGCGGCTCAAGATTTACGCCAACACTTCTAGAAGGGCAGCCCGTTAAGGTTTCAGGCATTATTAATTACAACTTTGTTCCTTAGACAAATGAAAATAAGGGCGGCATTAAATACTGTAGCAATTTCAATTGTTTTACTGAGTGTCACAATGGCTCAGGACAAAACCACCGGGGTCAAAAACTCCGATTCAACTTCTGAAATTGCTTGGGTACTTTACAAGATAAACGATGCCAAAGCCGCGGTCATGCTTCCGAAATTGCCGGTGGTGATTTCTGGAAATAATCTCTGTGCCGAGATCGAGTCTGCCAACTATTGGGCTTATGCGGACGAGTCCATTTACGAGTTTCGATATTACAAAAAAGGGCCGTCTATCCCCTCTGTCTGTCAAAACAAGCAACGCTTTGGCAGTGAATCACTGGACAGGCGTCTTGCCGAAATACGAAATGGTTATACACTGCCGGTAAAATCTGAAGCCGACAGCAAGGTTGGCGACAAAGCCGTAAAGATATTCAAATGGGAAACTGCTAGTGAGATCACAACGCGATGGGTGTTTCCCGACATGAAAAATAATCGTTGGCTCGAATTAAGTATCAGTTCCCGCCCTGATAAAAAACCTGAGACTCAACGGTTTGTCGAATCGCTAAAATTTTCAGCGGCAGAAGGAACAAAAGTTGGTCCCGGAAGCCCCAAAACCCTTGGCGATATGGACTTCACCACACAAACTCCTACAACAGATAAGACTACTCGCAGCATGGTTCTGAAGGCCAAGCCGCGGGCCGGTTATACCGACTATGCCCGGCACAATAGCGTTCAGGGAACGGTTATCTTGAGAGTTACTTTTCGCGATTACGGCGGTATCGGTGCGATTAGCGTAGTTAAGGGTCTGCCCTTCGGACTTACCGAACAGGCGGTCGCAGCGGCACAAAAGATCGTATTTCTACCCGCCCGAGAAGGCACAAACCCCATAAATGTTATCAGACAGGTCGAATACAGCTTTTCGATCTATTAATTTACGCCGACTGCTACTTTGTCCACTCGTCAGCGGTGTGGACGTCGACCTTGATCGGCACTTTGGCGACAAATTCGGCACCGGCACGGAGCATTGCGGATTCTAGGACCTGAGCGGTATTTTCTGCTTCGGCGGCGTCGCATTCGACGACGATCTCGTCGTGGACGATGTTCACAAGCTTTGCCGATGTAGAACGGATGTCGTCATGCAGCAATCTTAACGCACGTTTTAGAATATCGGCCGAAGTGCCCTGAATAGGCATGTTTTTGGCATAACGCTGTGCGGCACCGAGGCTCGAACGGTCGTTTTCGTCAAAGCTAAACCTCGCCATCCGCCCCGATCCCGACCGCGTCGAACGCTCTACTTTCACATTGTTTGCGGCCATTCGCAGCCACTCATCCATCTTTGGATACGTCGCAAAATACCGTCGTAGAGTGTCCTCAGCCTGCGTCTGCGAGAGGCCCGTCATCTGAGCAAATCTCGATGCGCCGATGCCATAGACGACGCCAAAATTGAGCCGCTTGGCAAACGAACGCTGGTCGGCGGAAACCTCCGCTGCGGAGATGCCAAAAACCTGAGCGGCGGTCGCCGCGTGGAAATCTTGGCCAGAGACAAACGCCTCGATAAAATTCTTATCGTCCGAAAAATCGGCCAGTATCCGCAGCTCGATCTGCGAATAGTCCGCAATTACCAGCTTTTTACCCGCCGGTGCCATAAAGCAGCGGCGATATTCCGCCTCGTGCGGTATCTGCTGCAGGTTAGGATTTGAACACGAAAACCGTCCGGTCGGCGCTCCGATCTGGCGAAAATCGGCGTGGATACGCCCGGTCGCGGGTTCGATAAATTCGAGTATGTTCTCGCCAAAGCTTGATGACGCTTTGGCAACTGTGCGGTATTCGAGCAGCTTTGCAACGGCCGGGTACTTTTCCGCGAGCGGCTGTAATTGCCATGCCCGCGTCGTGTCCGGCATCGGTATTCCTAGACCAATAAGAGCATCCGTAACCTGAGCCTGGCTGTCAAGATTGATCTCCGGCCGTCCAAAAAGCGACGCCTGGGCTACGCCAGCCGACAGTAGATCCTGTAGCTCGTCACCAAACTTTGCTTGAGCCGCCCGCATTTTATCGAGCTGCTCACGCCAGCGGCCTGTGTCGAGATATATGCCGTTTAGCTCCATCTCGGCGATCGGCACGACACATTCGTTCTCAAGTTTCAAGGCACGCGTCAGATCGTCTGCCGCAATACGCTCATCGAGCTTGGCACGCACATCCGGCATGATCGCCGCGTCGCGGGCGGCATATTCGACCTGCGAATGACTCAGTTCAGCCGCACCCCAGTCGCTGACCTGCTCGGTCTTGTCGAGCGTCTGCCCAAGGAAAAACTGCACCACATCCGCCAGCCCATGCCGCCTTTCGCCATCACCCGCCGAGATCAGCACGCTGGCGAGGTATGTGTCGTAAACATTCCCAACCTCGCACCCCAAATGATGCCGCACCCATTTGGTATCAAATTTTGCATTATGCGCGATCTTGACCTGCTTGCTCGACGACAGCAGATCCCGCAGCGGAGCTAATTCGGGATTCGTCCGTAGATCGCCCTTGTCTTTGAACGGTTTGAGATCAACGACCTTTGTGTTTTGCCCGTTGCTAAGCTGCACCAAACGCAGATCGCCCTTATACGGATCGAGGTCCGTCGTCTCAACGTCAAAGCCCAAATACGGCTCGTTTTTTAGTTCGTCACAGGCCTTCTGCAGCGACGCGGCATCGCTTGCAAGCTGAAAATATATTTCCATTTCGCGTTAATTAGTACTTATCTCGATTGTATCACCGCTGCCTGCCGGACAAAGTACTTGGAATTTATGTTTACAATAAGTGACTGGTTTGTTTATACTTACAACAGTTTGCCGCGACGGCGTATTTGCTCGCCGGTTGAAAGCAGCAGTCGTCAGATAGTTCTCATTGAGAGACGCTGAGTTAACAAGATCAAGATTTTTACGGGTCTGAGCACGTGCCGATAAGTTGGCATAGGTGCTCCCCGAGAGTGGAAAAACGATGACGTTTTTCCCGATAACAGAGATTCCTGCGTGAACGTTTTTTTCAATACTTGTCTATTTGGAAACCACATTTCCAAACCCAAGCTATAAAACTAATTAGCGCGCCCATTCTCTACCGATCAAGCTAACCTCGTAGTCCTTTCTTGAGAACATTTACGTCCGACCGCCTCTGCTCTCAAAATGCCGGTAAACCGTTGAAATTTAATGGTTTAAGGATAATATATCTATGTCTAAAGAGATGATCGTAAGTTGTAACGGTCGCGAAAAAAAGATCGCGATCCTCGACAACGGCAAGGTTACAGAATTTTATATCGAGCGCGGCGAGGAAAACTCGGGCGTCGTCGGTAATGTTTATAAGGGCCGCGTTATGCGTGTGCTGCCGGGTATGCAGTCGGCGTTTGTCGATATCGGATTAGAGCGCGATGCGTTTTTGTATGTCTCAGATTTCTTTGACGAAGAAGAAGAGATCGAGCGCATCGTGATGGAAAAGGGCAAGAAAACCTCTGTCGAAGAGGCTACGCGTGAAGTCAACGAACGGATCGACCGCAGCCGCATCGAACGTGAAAAGCAGATGGAATCTGTCCAGGAACTTGCCGAACCGATAGTCGAGGCGGTTGTTTCAGAAGAGCCCTCAGCGGAAGCCTCTCCTGCGCAGGAAGAAGAAAAACCCGAACGTGGCAAGCGCAGTCGCGGTGGTCGTGGCCGCAAAGGGAAGGGGGACGAGGCCGTTGCCGAGGAATCCGCGAGTGATGCCGAGCCCGCTCCGGTTTTTGAGATCGATTATGACAACTCCGGTTTTGAGCGGATCGCTGACGACGATGATACCGGCGATATTTTCAAAGATGCCTACGTGCAGGAGGCGATCGTTGACCGCGTGCGTGCTGTCGAGTTTGACATGGAAAGCACCGCTTCGGCTGAGGTTGGCACGCTGCTCGCTGAGGTCGGCGGAGACGCCGGCGGATTTGAACGCATAGCCGACGAGGACGACGAGGAACCCGCCAAGGGCAAAAAAGGCAAAGCCGCCGCAAAGAAACCTGCTGCAAAAGCAAAGGCTCCGGCAAAGAAGGCACCGGCAAAATCCAAAACGGCCAAAGGCAAGAAAGCTAAGGCCGATGAGGGCTTAGAGGATGCCGAGGCAAGCGTTAAGGAATCTGACGAAACTGCCGAAATGGCCGTACGACGCGGTGGCCGTGGCCGTCGTCGCAACAACAAACCTAAAGCAAAAGCGGCCGGTGACGAGTCGGTCGAGGAACTCGATGGCGAGGAATCGACTGAGATCGTTGATGCCGATGCCGAGCAAATAGAAACTGCCGATGCAGTCGAGGAAATAGTCGAAGCGGAAACACAGCCGGACGAAGAACCCGAAACCGCTCCTGAAAATACCGAAACATCAGAAGAAACCTCTGACGAAGAAGCTCCTGTTTCTGACGAACAGCCCAAACGCGAGGGCCGCAGCCGCGGCGGGCGTGGTCGCGGTGGTCGCGGACGCGGCAACAAAACTGCCAATGATGAGCAGCCCGTAGACGACCAATCTGCCGAAAAGCCTGCGGACGAAGAGCGTTCTGACGATCGGCCGGCAAATGATCGACCGTCGCGTGACCGTCAGTCAAACGACCGCCCATCAGGCGACCGTGAGCGTTCAAACGACCGCAATTCGCGTGATCGCGGAGGCCGTGGACGTAATGACCGTGGTGGCCGTGACCGTGATCGCGGGCCTCAGCCGACGATCTCCGACCTGTTAAAAGAGGGCCAGGAAATCCTTGTCCAGATCGCCAAAGAGCCGATCGCAAAGAAAGGTGCACGCATCACTTCGCACATCGCTCTGCCGGGCCGGTTCCTCGTGTATATGCCGACGATCGAGCATCTCGGCGTTTCCCGCAAGATCGAATCGTCCAACGAACGCAACCGTCTGCGCGGTATGCTCCAGCGTATCCGTCAGGATGTCGCGATCCAGACGGGCGGGTTTATTGTTCGCACGGCGGGCATCGGCATTTCTGAAGAAGACCTGAGAAACGATGCCAAATTCCTCGTCCGCACATGGGCTGACGCCAAAAAAGACGGCGAAAAACGCAAATCACCGGCGATCGTCCATCAGGACCTCGATCTGGTCCAGCGGCTGCTCCGTGACCAGCTTTCCGAAGATTTTAGTGCGATCCGCGTCGATAGCGAAGAGGAATATCTACGCACGGTCGAGTTTATGGAGCGCATGGCCCCGCGTATGGTCAATCGCGTCAAACTCTACACCCGCGACGAACCGATCCTCGAGGCGTTTGGCGTCCAAGAGGAGATCGACAAGGCCCTGAAACCCCGCGTTTGGTTGAAATCCGGCGGCTATCTCGTGCTCAATCAGACCGAGGCTCTCGTCGCGATCGACGTCAACACCGGCAAATTTGTCGGCAAAGGCAACGCCCGTCTTGAGGACACGATCACCCGCACCAATATGGAAGCGGTGGATGAGATCGCACGGCAAATTCGCCTGCGCGACCTCGGCGGCATCATCGTGCTCGACCTGATCGACATGGAAGACCGCCGCAACCGGAACAAGGTTGCCGAGGCGCTCAAAGAGGCTCTGTCCAAAGACAAATCGCCGACCAAGGTGCTGTCGTTCAACGATTTCGGCCTGATCATCATGACCCGCAAACGCGTCAAACAGTCGCTCGAACGCACCATGTGTGCTCCGTGCGAATACTGCGAAGGTGCCGGCTGGGTCAAATCGCCGACGACCGTCTGCTACGAGATCCTATCCGAAGCACGACGCCTGTCGAAACAGGTCGATGACATCCGCCACACCACGCTGCGTGTGCATCCCGAAGTCTCCAGAGCCCTCCGCACCACCGAACGCGAAGTGCTCGAAGAGATCGAGGCACACCTCGGCAACGTCGATGTCACCGCCGACAAGCACATCCACCAGGCACAATTCGACTTTGCATTTGTATAGTCAGAACCCCCTGCGTCAGCGGGGGGCCAGTTATATCAGGTCAAGGCTGCGAATATCACATTCACGGCCTTTTTTTCGTTGTGTTACGGCCCAAACCCGGCTTGCGAAATGCTGAAATATAAGAATCACGAATTGATCACTTTGAGATCACGTAATTAGACACATATTGACGGAGCTTTGGGCGGTTGTTTTTCAGGAATTCGGGATGGTCGGCTGCTATACCTTTGTCGGCGAGAGCCATCAGGACGAATGCTTCGATGAGGCCCTCGGCATCCAATTTGGCCAGCACCTTTAGCTGTGGATCTGTAGCTTTCGATGTTTCTGAGGCCTTGATCACAGAACGCAAAGCCTCGGCTTCTTCCTGCACGCTGTGACGGTACTCACTTTCTTTCGGGAACGCCTTAGCAAATTTCTCTTTTCGCCACGACTCGCGTGTAGCAATATAGGGTGCCCAGTGGCTTGCCGTCGGCTCATTTACATCTTTTGGCGAATCACTGGCGAGCTTTCCATTAGCGTCGAAACTCACCTTGGGAATGTCCAACTTGGGGTGGCCGAGCTTCGCACCCGTAACATCCGCCCACTGCGCAATACCGCGTCTCGCCATATTGTTGTAGGGCTCGGTTATAAAGGCCTCGATATACCGTTCGAGAGCAAGGTCATGCTTGTTCTGCCTCATAAAAGGCGTTGCCGAATACCGGTAGGCAGTCTCACGGGTCGGGTCGATCGCGATGCCCCTCTGATACCATTTCTCAGCGTTGGCCCAATCGCTCTTAGCCACGTATGAATCACCGCCGCTGACAGCGGCCTGATAGATCTTAGGGTCAAGAGCAAGAGCCTTTTCAAATTTCTTAATTGCATCGTCATATTTGGACTGAGCAAAGTAGTTCTCGCCTTCGACCATCAGCTTATCCGCTTCTTTGTTACTGGAATAGGCCGGTGACGTAGACGATGCGACAGCTTTGCCGCTGAGCAGCCGGATAAAGCCATCTAAGTCGGGATTCTTAGATCCGAGGGCCTTTGCCTTAACAAACTCATCGAGAGCTTTTGCCGATAACTTTTGGGCTTCCTCAACATTGCTGACCTGCTTAGACGTACCCAATAGACACCGCCCATATGCAAATCGAATTTCGGGCGAATCGGGGGCTGCTTCGACCAATATCTGCATATAGGGCAGCGCCTCGGCATATCGCTCCTGCTGATACAACGTGAGAGCCTTGACGATGATCTCCTTTGCCATATCTTCCCCACTCTGGGCTGCTAGGGTAAAGGACACCGTTAGCAATAGAACGACACAGAATAAAGTCCGAATTGTAGAGGACAGGATTTTCATGTATGCGATTATCTATGATTTCCTTCGCCACGCAAAGGGCGGAAGATCAGTCTAGTTTCACGTAGTTACGATGTACGATCAGGTCTTTCTTATCCCGGGCTTCGTAAACAACTTCATTTTTCGTCGAGCGGGTGATTAGTTTTGAGCCGACGATGGTCTTACGCTCCTTTTTTGCGCCCCGGTCGGCTTCGGCGAGGAATCTCGTGATGGCGGAGGCGGTCGGTTCGGTGGCCGCTTTGGGCTTGTCATTGAGCGAGATCGCCTCGGTCACGGCCGCTTTCAGCATTTTGGGCCAGAGCTTCATGAACAGGTTGTGGGACAGATAGATATCTGCGCTGTTGATCTTGCCGTTTATCGCGAACGCATAGCCGATAACGTCGCTCTTTCCCTTGGGGAGATCCGCAAGTTTCTTAACGAAATCGTCTGTCGCCTGTTTGAGTTTCTTGTTCTCCAGCGAAAGCTGTAGGCTCGAAGCCGATGCATTAGCCGTTACGTCAACCGTCATGTTGTTCGAAATATTTGTCTGCGCGTTTGCCACCTCGGCCCAAACCGCCGATTGCGAGCCACGTGAGGCTCCATCTATTTGAATCCCATTGCCAGACACTGATCGAGGCGCCGCTCCATCTCCGTCTCCAACTCCATTTCCAGACCCCGACCCCGACCCCGATCCTAATCCTGACGCGTCGCCATAGGTGGCGATCTTTAGTTCCCTCGAAACTATGCGATCCTCAGATGAGGAAAATTGTTTCAGGCTTTCGTTGCCTCGGGCCTCCCATCGGTCGGATTCGACGCAAAATGCCTCGATCGAGATCTTGCCCGACATTCGCGGGATGATCACGCTGATCGCCATCACACGGTCCTGTTTGCCACCCTTCACGATATCGCCGGCTTGGATGAACACATCGTGGTCGGGCGAAATGTTTTCGACCATCAGCTCGTTCACGTCTTCGGTTTCATACACCTTGAAGACTTTCATCTCCATCGCCGCCTGCAGCGTGATCAGATCCCGACGCGAACTAGCATCCGCTCCGTGGATGAGATAGATCGTCAAATTCTTGTAGGTGAAAGGGGCCGAAACACGGGTCGTGTTTTGTCCAAAGACGGACACGACCGCGACGAAAAGACACACTACCACCGTAAGGCTGAAACCTGCTGAGCCTTTCATAAAGTCACCTCGTTAAGCTTTTCTAAATCTTATTGATTAACGATCAACAAAAATCGTGTTCTGCTTTGTGAGATGCACGACATAGAAAATAGATGCTCCGTGGGTCGCATAATTTTTAGGAGAATCGGGGTAAGGCCCGCCTTTCGTCAGCTAAGCTGTAACATTTTCGTCAGTTCCATGACTTCTTCGCGTCTTTAATGTTCGCGGGTTTGGCGAAGATCGAGTCGGGGATGGGTTTGTTGAATTCGATCGATTCGTAGTTGATGCGGGATGAGGGTTTGCCGTCGGTGAGGTGGTCGATGATATAGGGTGCGCGGATGCCGCCGGTTTCGACGAACTGGGCGTAGCGGTCCTCTTCTTTGACGTCTTCGCCGTCGGCGTTTTGCCGTTTGTACATAGCCTTTTGCGGGATGCCGTCATCAGCGGCAAATTCAAATTCGACTACAAAGCCGTCGCTGTAGGTGAGCCGGATGGCTTCGTTACGTTTGCCAAGTGTCGCGGGCCGTTTGCCGAGATAGGACAGTTCGGCGGAGCCTTTCCATGAACCCCGCAGCAGATTGTCGAGACTGGTGCGAAGCCCCTGTTTGAAAGCAGCGATCTGCGTTTCGGTCTGGACCTTGATGACTCCCTGATCGCCGTCAAACACCCAGCCGGTGTCGCCCGTATTTACCTGAATGAGCTGTGTGCCGCCGCCCTTAAACTCGGCACGTTCGCGGTCCGGATAGACCATTACATCAACAAACGCCTGAAACGAAACGACCGCCCCGTCCTTTAAAACGCTGTATTTGCCGCGCCCGATGAGCGAGCGAACCTGTAAATAGCGCTCGCCCCCGACGGCCTGGACCGCTTTGGCAATGATGGCCTCGGCCTTTTCGGTTTGCGGATCCTTTGGCGCCTCTTGCCCTGCCGCCGCGCAGACGGCGATCGAGATGAGAACACACAGGGTGATGAGACGAAATCTGTTAGCGATCATAAATAAAAAGGCTTTGCCGATATTTTATCAACAAAGCCTTTGATGCGGTAATTTTC
>CAZIZR010000030.1:0-35768 GCA_964543865.1 uncultured Chloracidobacterium sp. | reverse complement strand
TCGAGCCGATCGTCGAGTGCGAATTGGCAAAATTCTTATAGATCATCTCGTTGATGAGATCAAAGATCTGTCCGTAGGGCTGGTTGTCATAACGCAATCGCTTTTCTTCCTTAACGGCCTCTCGCTGGTTATCGAGATTCTCTTGCGTTACCGCGAGCGACCGCATCCTGTCGGATTCGAGCCACAATCCCAGCGGCAATTGGTTCGCGGGCAGCGTCTCGTAATAATTGGTCCGCTCGCTCGAGGTGGTGCCGTTCATCGTACCGCCGGCTTTCATAATGTGCTGAAAATGCCCGGCCTTTGGCACGTTCTCAGACCCCTGAAACATCATATGTTCAAAGAGGTGGGCAAAGCCCGTGCGGTCGTCGCGTTCGTTGCGCGAACCAACGTTGTAATAGACGGCGAGCGACACAACAGGTGCGACCGTATCGCGGTTTAGCACGACTCGCAGGCCGTTTGCTAGGGCGTATTCTGTGATATCGAGCGGCGGCAGTTTGAATGAATGGGTCATATTTACCTTACATTTTATGAGAACACTTCCGCACATAAAAATCAAAGCACCCAGGCCCACGCAAATTTGATTCTAAAAATTTGGAAATACACCCCGTTTGCGTGTATAAAGTAGGCATACCAAATGTATGATCGGCGGTGATTAAGTGCCGTTAATTCCGCCGATCTTTTTTTCGGACAGGCTGGCCGAGTGTTAGCCAGTTCTGAGGACTATTTGTTTTTTAAGCCTATGAGCCGAGCCAGCAGCGTTTTCCGGGTATTTCTGATCGTGTCCGCACTTGCGGCGGGAATGCCCGCTCAGAGGCCAACATTAAACGCTCCGCCGGAGCCTTTCTCGATCAAACGCGGGAGCACATTTGCGGCATCGGGCGGTTCGGCCACAATTCCGCCAAACGCAGAACCCGAAACAAAAACATCACGCATCGCCGCCGAAATACGTGATGCCGAAGACATCATCGCACGCTATCATATCGATGGCCGAAAGATCAGCCGTGCTGAGATGACCACAAACGCTCTGACCGGAGCCTTGCACGCACTCGATCCGCACTCTAATTTTCACGATGTAAATGACTGGAAAGACCTGCTTGACGAGCAGAAAAGCGGCTACACCGGCATCGGTGCGACGATCGCAAATTTTGAGCGTTTGGGTGTGTTGGATACATTTATCCTCGCGACATTTCCGGGTTCACCCGCGTCCAGGGCACAACTCCGTTACGGCGATAAGATAGTCGCCATCAACGGCGAGAAGATGACCGGAAAGGCATCGGACGCTGTCCGCGACAAAATACGCGGAGCAAACGGCACCGTGCTGCGAATGTCGGTCGAGCGTGCCGCGACGAACCGCATAGAGACTGTCGAGATCCGCCGCGGACGTGTGCCGCAACCCTCGATCCCAGACGCGTACATCTTGCGTCCAGGCGTTGGATACATTGAGCTTTCCGAAGGATTTAACTATACGACCAGCGACGAATTTGACGCCGCAATGCGTGAGTTGAAACGCCAAGGCATGCGTTCGCTCGTCCTTGATCTGAGAAACAACGGCGGCGGCATAGTCGATCAAGCGGTAAAGGTCGCTGAGAAATTTCTGCCAGCCGGAACGCTTATACTTTCGCAAAAAGGCCGCTCTCGGATCGACAACCGCGTCTGGCGGTCTGCGAATACAAACGCCGAAACAATGCCGCTCGTGGTGCTTGTCAACGAAGACACCGCATCCGCGTCAGAGATCGTCGCCGGTGCTTTTCAGGACAACGACCGGGCTTTGATCGTTGGTGATAAGACGTTTGGCAAAGGCCTTGTACAGAGCGTGCTTGATCTGCCGGGTAACACCGGTTTGACGCTAACGACAGCTCGTTACCTGACGCCTTCGGGCCGATCCATACAGCGGGACTACAGCAAGATCGACCTGTACGACTATTTCAAGCACACCGAAACGGCGGCAGGAGCAGCCGCACCGTCGATCGCGATGAAAACTGTTACCGATAGAACGGTTTTTGGCGGCGACGGCATCCAGCCGGACGAAAAGGTTAAAACAGATGAGATCACGGAGCTTCGTGCCGCTCTGATCGACCCGATATTCTTTTTGGCAAGAGAAATAGTCTCGGGCCGTGTTTCCGGCCTCGAATCCTTTGCTGCCACATCAAATATTGACAAAAGGACCGCGGCCGATCTTCCATCAAACGAAGCCCTAAACAATGCGTTCCTTACTTTTGCTAAGAAACAAGGAACGTGGAAATTCACCGACAAACAACTCGCCGCCGAGACTGCTTTTATCACGCTTCGTCTCCGCTACTATATCGTTATGGCTTCCTCCGGCGTTAACGCCGCCCAGCAAGTCCTAACCGAAGACGACCCGCAAGTCGCCAAAGCCATCGAAACGCTTCCCCGAGCGGGCCAGCTTGCCCAATTAGCGGCAAAGCGAAGGAACAACAAATAAAAAACCCCGCGATACTAAGTACCGCGGGGTTAAAATCTAACTAGGAATATTTCCCTAGAAATTAAGTTTCATGCCGATCTGTAATTTTCTGGCAAAAGTGCCCGAAAACACAGCATCACGAATACGTCCAAATGTCGCACTAGTAATGACATTCGTCGGTGCGGTGAACGAGATCGAGTTTGTAACATTCTTAGCATCGAGCTTTAGGTCAAGATTAAATCGCTCTCCCATCTTAAAGTTCTTTTTCAACGCCACATCCATTTGGAAAAATCTTGGCCCGATAAAGAAATTACGGCCGGTGTTTCCGAGCGTGCCCGGTGCAGGCGTCGTGAACAACGCTCTCTGAGCAGTACTCAGCCAGAAATTCGTGCCGCTTTCCTGTATCAGCGCTCCCATATCGCGGGTGCAACCAGAACAGTCAGCAGTGGCTGAAACGGTATTGCTCAGCGTATTGACCCCGGCGTAAATAGTAAATGGCCTACCAGAACTGATATTGACCAATCCCGATAACTGCCACCCACCGATGATCGCGTCAACCACGCCCGGAGCATCTTTACCAAACATCCGGCCTTTGCCAAATGGCAACTCATAAGTGTAGCTACCGCGAATTGCATGGCGACGGTCAAAATCTGACCAAGAGTAATTGCCTAAACGGTTGTTTATGTCATACGGGGTACTACCGGCTGACTGTCCCGTACCGGTTCCGACCGTCGTCTGAGTTGGATCGAACGAACGTGAGTCCTTAGATACAGACCAGGTATACGAAGTATTAAACCCGAGGCCGCCCGTAATCCTTCGCGAAAAGATAATCTCGAGTCCCTTGTACTTTGATATGTCATTACTATCGATCAAGAACAAGTTGCCCGAAAACTGCGGAAACCGCTGGAAGAATGACGGGCTGAATCCACGAGCAATAATGCTCTGGACGCCGCCGGTATTAAGCTGTGAAACAGCCAGCGCCGCCGCTGCCACACCGCCACCTGTCTGTACCGTTGGCGTGTTTATCGTCAGAGTCGGCGAAATAGTGCTGTTAGTCCGGAATGCCTGCGTTCCTGCATTCGTTGCATTAGAACCATTCATCAGATAGTTCAAGAGGCAGATATTAGCCGTTGCACCTGTTCCCGCTGCTATTTCCGTCCTAAGAAGATTGAAGGCATCAAGAAAAGTCTGATTAGGGCATCGTGGATCAGACGCTCGAATATTGACTTGATTGGCATCGTACCCGCCCGAAAGGTGCTTACCTCTGTTCCCGATATAGTTCACTTCTAGAACACTGTTTTTGAACAATTCGCGCTGGAAACTGATCGACCATTGAGTCACCTTAGGGAACTCAATGTCTTTATCCATAACCGTGATCGAACTGGTCGAAAATGCAACCGGTGTTCTAGCGACAAGCGGCGTTGGAGTCGTCGTTGCCGCGGGATTTAACGCAGGATACCCATTTCTCACTAACCCGCCGGTCGTATTTGTTACTAGCAGGGTATTGCCCGGAGCGTTCTGGAAAATACTAGATGCAAACAAGAAGGAGTTGAGTCGATCAAACGAGATCCTATAATTGCCTCTGATCGACGTTTTTCCGTTCTTGAATGGGTCCCATGCGAAACCGACGGACGGTGAAATGTTGTTATAGTCGTCCTCAAACAGTTTTCCTTCGGTCCACGACAAAGTAGTAGAGGCAGGTGCTCCCACCGCGATGGACTGCGACGGGCGCAGGATCGGGCGCTGATTCGAGCTAGGCGGTTTTCGTATCTCATATCGCATCCCGATATCAAACGTCAGGTTCGAACGGAACCGCCAATTGTCCTGCAAATAAAAATCATATTCGGGATAAAAAGCGGTAAAGTTCCATACCGACCCGGCCGGTGCAAAAGCAGAACCATCTAGATTCGACACAAACGCTCTGAATACTCGGCCATGCCGCCCGACTGTATCATTGATCAAACTACCGAGCCGTGTCAGGTCGGTTGCATTAATCAGCGGCGTCAGTTGTCCTGCTCCAGTGCCAAGGTTATACGCCGCCGGTATTGGATTACCATTTGCCCCCGTAGAACCCATATTTACCTGGAGTGTCGTAAGGGCTCCGGCAACACCCGTACGAGTATCGATCTGGCGTCCAAATCTGAAATTCACACCGGCCTTCAACACATGAGGTGAAAAGTCCATCGTTATGTTGTCAGCAAATTGGTACGTCTTAATACGACGCGCGTTGTTGATCGCGCCCGCATTACTAAACGGATCCGTTACCAGGTTAAAAATGAACGCCGGGTTCGTGGCCCAATTCGGATCCGGGTTGTTAAAGCTGAAAGCATAATTATTGAATCCAATGATCGCTTCATTAGTAAAACGGGCTGTTGGCGAGAACCGATAATTGACAGCCAAATTCTTAGGATCTCTAAAGGTATCAACTTTTCTCGGATATCCTGGAAAGGACGGTGCACCGCCGTTTCCGACATCGCCGATCGTGTTTTGCTGCCCCTGAGCGTACCTTATGTAGAAAGAGTTGTTGTCATTTAGTTTGACATCAAACTTAGAAACGAAATCATACTGACGCTCATTTTGAGGAGCTCCCCACACAAACGCAGCCGTATTCAGGCCATCGCCGCCGGCCGAAAAACTGTTTGGTAAAGGCATTGCGTTTAGCAACGCAAGCATTGCCGGATCGAGTCCGCCGTCACTTCCCGAGTTAGCGGCTATATTGTAGGTGTTAATGCAGTTGGTTGCCGTCGAGTTAGGACAAACAGGAAAGAGCGGGTTACCCGCAGCGTCTACAGTAGCAGTAGCAGTTCCGGCAGCAGCATTTGCAGCTCCTTGCCGGTATCGGAACAAACCCGTTCTAGCCAAAGCGGTCAAAACAGTACGAGTCTGTAATCTTGTTTCCGACGCACGCAGCATCTGAAGATTGACAAAGAAAAACGCCTTGTCACGAAGGAATCTGAACGGAGTGCCTTCGCCAAATCCCATGTTTGGAAGAGGGCCGCCAAAGCTGCCGCCGTAGATGTGCTGGACGAACTGGCCTCTTGGACGAGCGTTTATCTTATTTGCATACTCGTTGGCATTTAACCGTGGAGTTTGATAATACTCGAACAAATTTCCGTGAAAATCATTTGTTCCTGATTTGGTAACGAAAGTAATGTTAGCTCCACTGCTGCGTCCGAGCTCAGCGGTAAAATTGCTCGTAACGATCTGAAATTCTTGGATTGAGTCTGGATTTGGTCTTAGCGGAGTAAAATTCGATCCGCCAAAGCTAGATTCGTTGATGTCAATACCGTCGAGAACAAAGTTGAAAGCTCGATCACGTGATCCGTGGACGTGCACGCCTCCGCCAGACTCATTCGTAATATCGGTAGAGGCCCCCGGCACGAAATTGATCAGATCAAGAGGATTACGTCCACGTTGGCCAAAGATCGGCAGACTTTCTAGGGCCTTTTGCTCCACCGTGACCCCTATATTTCCCGAGATGGTTGTCTGAACCTGTTCAGCCGTACCTGAAACGGTCACCGTTGCTGACACATCACCGGCTTGTAGCACAACATTAACAGACGCCGGTTGATTAATAAAAGCAGTGTTCCCCATAGAAACCGCTTTCTTAAAGCCCGTCTTTTCGACAGTAATGTCATAGACACCTGCTTGGATGAGATCAAAGGTATAGACACCGTTGTCACTGGTTTGTGTAGTCAACGGGACCGTGGTTCCTACCCTTTTCAGCGAAACCGTTGCTCCGGCGACTACCGCTCCAGACGAGTCAGTGACGGTGCCTGTGATACGCGAGGTTGTACCTTGCGCAAAAATTGCGCCTGCGAGCGCGAAAGTGACTGTGAAAAGCGCGAACGCCTTAAAAAAATGCTTTCTTAACATCTGTTTCCCTCCCAAGAAATAGATCGTCGATCAAATTTTGTGATATCTGTACGTAAAACTAACGGAAATTGTTATGAAATATAACACAGACTTTACAAAAGTGTTAATGAAAACAGGGTAGAAACAGATTTTTTTTCGATTATTTTTTGAAGTGGAGAATTAGGCCTTTTGCACCTACGGCCCAGCCGTATTTTTTGTCCATATACAGGCCGTATAAGCGGTCGCGAGTGCCGCTTTCCTGACGGATCCAAGACTTGCCTTTATCACCCGAGCGGAGGATCGTTCCGGCGTAACCGACGGCCCAGCCGTTTTTGTCATCGGCAAAATCGACACGCATAAATGTGTCTTTGAAATTTGTACCGACCTTTTCCCAAAACGAGCCGCCGTTTTCGGTGCGAAGGATGGTGCCGGATTTGCCTACGACGTAACCCTCTTTACCGTCGCGAAAATCGACATTATAAAGCGGCATCGTCGTGCCGGAGTTTTGCTTGACCCATGTGTTGCCTTCGTCGGTCGAGGCCAATATCACACCGCCGTCACCTACGATCCAGCCGCGCGAATTGCCGTCAAAATCGAGGTGAAACAACTCCATTTTTGACGGAACTGTGATCCGTCGCCACGTGTCGCCGCCGTCATCGGTCCGCATCAGCAGCGAATCGACCACGATGTCGTCGTCGCCGCTCGTCCGCAAAACCGAACCGACAACATAACCTCGTTTTTTATCGGAAAAACGAATACTCAAAAACTCAGGGCGTCCCGCGCCAAATTCGCCGCTGCGGTAAATGCGTATCTCCTGCCACGTTTTGCCGCCGTCACGTGTGCTGTACATTTTTCGCCCGGCGACGAGATATCCGTTGTCGTCGTTGCGAAAATAGATCTCGTTGATGTCGTCGGTGGTGTTTAGAGGATACGGCGTCCAGGATTTTCCACCGTCTGTCGTCGAGGCAAGATAGCCGTTATCACCCGCGATCCAGCCTGTGTCAGAGCCGGTGAAATAGACCGCGACGAGATCATTTTGCGTATTAGCCGAACGCTGCACCCAAGAGTTTTGCGCATCCGCACCGACCGCTAAACCAAGTAAGAGTAATGACACCACGATAAAACTTTTCACTAAAAAGCCTCCGACAAAAAAGGGTGATCTTCGATTAAATAGAATAAACATTCCACGCTCGAAAATCACCTTATCTGATGTTAAAGCTTGCGGTTTAGTTCACCGTAAAACTTTATTTCGTAATGCGATAGACCATTCCTTTCCACACGACGACGACCTGCTCGCCGAGTGATAGGTACGGGGCTAGACCGGGCTCACGTTCGATCAGTTTGAAATATTCGTCGCTCGCAAACTTTACGCCCGTCTCCGGCCGCTCAGAATTCGGGTTGAAATCCGAATCGACCCAGACGCCGTTTTGGTTGATAAAGTTTTTATTCGCAACAAATTGATTGGTCTGTGTATTCTTCAAAACGATCTGCTCCCTCACATCCTTCTTATCTTCATCATACAAGCCCGTGTTCACCTTCATCGCGTTTTGCTGGGTGCTCATCGTGACGGCTCCGGCACCGCTCTTTTCTTTGGCACGAGCTTGTCCTGCAAGCATCATGTCAGCGGCGGCAGGAGCGTCACGGCTGACATTCGCCATTGAACCATCGGTCGCGAGATATGATGTATATGGTGTCACAAGCCCATAGCGTGTGCCAAGATCTACAACCTCATCGCGGACCTCTTTGGTCTCGCCGTTGTTGCGGATCTGCTCCAGCAGCCAGCCGACGCGGCGGCTTGCCCACAGACGCGGCAGAAAACTGTTCTCGTCCGAGCGGACAGGAAAATCGAGATTCGTGTAGTTAAACGCACGGCTCTCCGTTCCGGCTTTTCCGGTGAGTTTGAGCGTGATGTTTTTGAGATCGTTCGTATTTTTATAACGACCGATGATGGTTAGCTGCATCCCGCGAAACAGGTCCGTGAGCTTTCGCGGATAAGTGTTTTCCGTTAGCAAAGGGCCAAAATCCAGTTCGAGATCCGCTAATACAGGCGAACTCACTTTCTGGAAAAAGCTTGAAACTTTGATCTCGAGGTCCTCTTTTGGCTGGACGTAATCGGAGATGCCAGAGTTTTCCGTGCCGATCTTATCAAGTAGCGTCGTATTGACGTCGTAGCCAAACCCAAACGGGAAAATACGCACATCGACGGTCTTGGCGTTCTTCAGATTCGCCACGATCTTGTCCACATTTGTTTCGCCAACCGTCGGCAGACCGTCCGTCATAAACACCAGCATCTTTGGCCGGTCGCCTTTTTCAAACTGCTTTAGCGACTGGACGAGCGAATCGTTGATGTTAGTGCCGCCCGTAGGCGACAGCTTTTCGATAAATTCCTCACCCCGTTTCTTGCCTGCGGCGTTAGCGGAGATCAGGCCGCGTTCCATCAGGTGCTCTTCGCCCGCAAAGTTGATAACGTTAAACCTGTCGCCGTCGCGGAGCGTTCGGATGCCAAAAAGCAGAGCCTTTTTGGCCTTGTCCATCTTGCCCTCGTCGGCCATCGAGCCGGAGGTGTCGAGCACAAAAATAATGTCCTTTGCGACAAGTTCTTTCTCGGAAATGTTGTCCTTTGGCGAGAGCATCAGCAAAAAGTAGCCGTCCTTGCCGGGTTCGCGATAGGTGACGAGCGACATACCAAAGTCGTTGTTTGACAGGCCGTAGAACAGCGCAAAATCGCTGTCGTTGCTCGTCGTTTCAAACGAAATTTTTGCCGCCGTCTCGCCTTTATTCGTCACGTCGATCTTGTGCGAAGGCGAATAGATATTTCTGAGCGCCTCTTTACCGGTGATCTCGATCGAACCGGACACGGTGCCAAAAACCTGCTTTGGCCCCTGAGGGATCGGCACGAGCCGGCCGTTTCGTCGGTCATAGACGGGATCCTCAAGCTGTCGCGGCCCTCGATTTGCCCACACATTTCGCCCCGTTCCAAGTGGATAACGGTACGCAACAGTACCCGAATCTGCCTTGAGCACCTCGGTATATGTCATTTCGAGTTTTTTGTCTGAGTTTGGCGGAATCGGAAAGATCGACGCCTGAAACAGGTCTTTGCCGGCGTATTCGAGCAAGCCCGGATCGCGTTGCCGGCGGACTATCTCGTCGTATATCCTGCGTGCCTCTTCGCGGCTCCGTACCTCGCCGACGAGCTTTTTACCATTTTCCCAGATCGCAAATTCCACGATCGACGCCGTCTCGGGTATCGGGAAAAAGTAAGTTCCCTCCAGCGTAAAGCTCGTGTCGTTTCTAAACACCTGCTCAACATGCGTCGTCGCCACCTGGCCGTTTATCTTCGTGTCGATCTTGATCGATTTGACCGGCAAAGCGTTTGGCAAAGGCTGCGGCACCGGCCGCGGCCTGCAAGGCCTGATATCGCAAACTATCGGAACAATAATGCCCTGCGCGGGCGTACTCGCGGTAAAAAGAAAGGCGGAAAAAGCTACGCCAAAAGCAGCAGCAATAGATCTAAACGTCATAATGTTCTCCCAATTGGTAACAAAGCCCCGGTGCCATAACGCTATGTTAGACATTATGGGAACGGACGAGGTTGTATGTTCTTGCAGGAAATTTTCAGAATTCTTGGTCCGGTCCGGACCAAGGTGGACCAAGATGGACCAAGATGGACCAAACGGCTTTGCCGTAAACGCAATGCGGCGAGGCTTGCCTCGCCGTGGCGAATAAAAAGATCCAGCGGCTACGCCGCCGTTTCCTTTCAAGGCAGAGCCTCCGGTAACTTTGTTGAGCGTGTTACGTCGAGGCAAGCCTCGCCGCGTTGCAATGTGGCAAGCCGCAACGGGGTAAGGGCGTTACACTCAGGCTCGATGTTACTCCCTTCGCCCGGAACGCCCTTACTTCGTGCGGGCTTCTCAAAAAGTGGCTTTTGCCTGAGATTCCGCCTAAAGGCGGGACTCCGAACAGTTTTTATTTATCGATCGGCGGGTCGGTCAGGGCGTCGTCGATGTCTTTTTCGAGTTTGAGACGAAGTTTTTCGACGAGCTGGTCGGATTTTTGCAGCGTGACTGCGAGGCTTGCTTTGTTATTGACGATCTCTGTCAGGAGAGCTTCGAGATTTGAGCGTTCGGCGGCGATGCTTTTGCGGCGGTTTTCGCGGATGTCTTCGGGTTTCATCGAACCCGCAAGCTGCAGTGTCCGTTCGATCATCTCGGGACGAATGTCATTATTTAGCTGATCGATACGCGTTTTGACGGCGTTCTCTTTTTCGATCATTTCAAAAAGCTGCTTTCGCAGGCTGTCGCTCCGCTGCTCGGCACGCGTGAGGATATCGAGATTGAGCAGCATACGTTTTTGTTTTTCGTCGTAGGAGCTGTTCTGATTACCCTCAAGCTTTTTGATACGCTCGTTTAGCGCCCGGATGTTGGCGGCGTTGACGTTGGCGTTTGTCGGCGTTTTGACGGGTGTAGGTTTTACAGCTTCAAATTCAGTAAGATCGTCGGCGCGGCTAATGATCTCGGCACCGCTCAGGATCGGAGGCGTCGCCATCGGTTTGGGCGTCTTTTTCGGAGCCTGCGCGTTTGTCTGGAAAACAAACGCTGCCAAAAACATTGCCAACACGAGCGAACTTTTTATCAAATTTCTCATCATACTTTTACCTTTTTCTTCTTGTCGGGGATAAAATCGCCCCGTACAAGCTCGATCGCGTTTTTTGCCAACCCGACGAACGGAATGGCGTCGATGCCCGAATTTACAATTCCCTTCACAACGCCTTTATTCTTAATATCGGTGCCGACCAGAGCGATCGCGACCGCCGTTCCGCCAAACGGGATCGTTTTCGCCACACGCTTTGCCACTTGCCAACCGCCCGCGTGGAGCAGCTTTCGCCCAATAGTTTTCTTGCGGTCAGTCATCTTGGTCGAGTTTATACTTGCAATGATCTGATGACAACAGCATACTTTTCTTTGCACGAAAGCCGCCGGGATAAGTTTCATTTTCGCTACTATTATGAGCCTTGCAGTCGATAAAGTATCAAAACGCTACGGCACAATCTGGGCACTAAAAGATGTGTCGTTCGAGGTCGAGGGCGGCAGCGTCATCGGATTATTTGGTGCGTCGGGTTCGGGTAAATCTTCCCTGCTAAAGGTCATCGCGGGTTCAGTCAAACACAACGGCGGCAGTATCTCGCTTGATGGCAACGACATCACTGCCGTCAAGGCAAAGGACCGCAATGTTACGCTGCACGATGGCAGCGAGGAACGCGGTTTCAAACAGATATTCGGTTATTTTGCGGGCGGAATATCGAGCGGCGAGGGGCAATTTGATAAGTTTGAGGCCGCGATAGCCAAAGCCGGACGCGTACTTTTGCTGGATGATCCGTTTTCGCAGATGGATATCGCGCTTCGCGACGCTTGTTTTGCCGCGATCCGCAAAGCCGCAAAACAACGAAACCGCGTCGTGATATTTGCGACGAGCGATTTTGGCCAGATCATGGGACTTGCGGACGAGGTTGCGTTTATGTCCGGTGGCGAAATACGGCAATCCGGCACGCCGCAGGATATCTACGATAATCCCGCCACTATCGAAGCCGCCCGTATGACCGGCGAAAACAATCTGATCGTCGCGAGACGGCTGACTTCGTCGGATGATGATCTGCCGGAATTTCACACGATCGACGGCGAGCACAGGCTATTTGCCCATCGTGCCGACAAAAAACGCCTCGGCCCGATCAATCAAAATATGACGCTCGCCATTCGCCCTGAGCTTGTCTCAATGACACCGGGGGTGACTCGCCCTGAGGATAATCTGCTCAGAGCGGTAGTAAAAGCTATTCATTTCAAAGGTTCGACATCCATTGTTGAATTTGACGCCGAGGGCCTCGCGATCAAAACGTGTGTGTTAAAGGTTCCCGCTCTAAAACCCGGTGACGAATGTATGTTAGGCCTGCCTCCACACCGAATACTCATCCTCAAAGACTAAAAAAAGGCGGCTCCGAAAAGCCGCCTTAATAGTTTCCGCGTCATCAGCCCTATTGAGGGCTAAAGACGAGATCCGTAACATTGTCGTTGACCTGCAGCACTTGCGGTGCATACTGGAATCGACGTGACATAACCGTCAGAATATACGTGTGGCCCGTCTCTACCGTCGGGAAGCGGAATGCACCATACGCGCCGGTAAAGGCGTAAGTCTCATTGCCGCTCTCGTCTCTCAAGACAACCCGTGCACCTCGAAGTCCGCGTCCATCAGCGGTCGCAAGCACGCGGCCCGAAACCTCGACTTCCGCCGCTGTTACGGCACAAGCATAGTCAATAGCCTCAAATGTCAGCTTCCAACCGGAGATAGTCGCAACGTCACCAGTCACATCATCGACGCCGTAAAGGCTCCAGGTGCCGTTCATGTTTGTCCCATTCGTGCCAAAAACGGACGCGAATGTAGCGGCTCCGGCTGGTGCAGCTTCTAAATACGGCCCTGCAGGTGCGGGTGCCGCAAATGTATCACCAGCTGTGTGATTGGTTGGTCTCCATTCACCGTTCAGATTCACGGTCGTACCCGTAGCCGGCATGGTCGCTGCGGCATTGTCCTTGATAACTACAACCGCGTTCGTCTGTGTGGCAAAGCTCGCCACCGCGTCCGACATAAAGACAAATTTTTGTCCGCCCGGCCCGACCAGCAACCAATCCATATCACCTGGGAAGGTAGTATTGAGATTGGTCAGTTCTACGACGATCCTTTTGTTTCCGGAAAGGCCGGCAACATTGACCGTACTCGGATATGGTGCCGCAACGCCGGTGGTGCCTGTGCCCGGATTAGCGATCGCTCCGCCGGTAACCGTAACGGGTGCGCCGCCGACCGGAACCCCAAGTGTAAATGTAAACGTCTGCGGAGTCAGAGCCCCGCTAGCGCTTGTTCCAGTTATGTTAACAGTATGTTGGCTACCGCAGGTCGCACCTGCCGGCACTGTGTACGCGATCTGACGCGTAACCGTCGCACCGTCGGCAATGTTGCCGTAATTTGCCGAGCCGCCGCCAGTGATATTACCGACAACGTTGTTGATCGTCGCACCCGAACTATTAGTGATCGGAACGGAAACAAGTACATTCTCTCCCGGCTCAGGAAAGCCATCATTGTCACCCGTCGAATCGCTGACCGACATGGGGTTAGTAATGATAGCATTGGGAGAATCAAATGCCTCGGTTACGGCTGTCGCATTTGCAGTTCCACCTGTATTCGCATTTTGAATGCTGGCACTAAAGCCCATGCCGCGAACGCGGAAACCTTCGCGGACATCTGAAACATCCAGCGACGCACTCGGAGCCAACGCCAAGGCCGCCGCTGCAGTAATGATGGCATCACGTTCCTGCAAGAACGTAGGGGCTGCCGGGGCAAGTTTCATACCATCGGTCACGACTTGGAGAACGCGGGTCGTACCCGCCGTAAATCCAAGACGCGTAACCATACGATTGCGCACTTCCCACAAAGCACTGCTCCAGATCTCGCCAAGGTTATGCACGCCATCACACTGTGAAATTCCAAACGGCCCTCTTGGATAAGCACTATTGGGTGGCGGATTTGACGTTGTCGTTCCGATCAGCGTATTGCAGTTTGAATTAACATACTGGAAAGTATATGGATTATGCGGTTTTCCGTTTGGACCGAGAAACGTGATCGGAGCCCGCGGAAACCGGCGAATACCATGATAGTAGTTGCTTGTAAACCCAGCTGTAGCCTGAAAAGTCGCATAGCCGCCCGTCGTATAAACGGCGTTGATCGGATCTGTGGGTTCGGCAAGCAATGTGTAACTGTAAAAATCACTCCAACCTTCGCCCATACCGCGTGACATGTTTGCCGAAAGTCCCGACGCATTTCCGTGCAATCGATTTGATGTTCCGTGGGTGACCTCGTGGATGATCACCTCCGCATCTGCCGTTCCGTCATAGTCAGGCGTTGGGCCGTTCCAAACATACATCTGCATCTTGCCGCGGCCGCCATCGGCCGGAGTGCTGAAGTTAGCATTATTTACACACGGCTGCGACGGGCAGGAACTGCCGACCGTATTATCCTGTCCCTCCGCCGAGACGCGGTCGTTCCCTGTTCCTTGGCCAGTAAAATTAGTGCCTTGGAAATTACGTGCCGCTTCGTTAAACCCAAGCCGGTAAAGCACATCGTGATAACGGTTCATAACATAGAACATCTGGATGACCGCTCCACGCTGCGCCTCAGTTGTCAACGGATCATCACCAGGAGGCGGACTTCCGGGCGCGGGATTCCAAGTTGAACTAAAGGTACGACTCACGCCCGTAACGGTCGCATCGACACCGTCTGGGGTGTTTCTATCGACGCCGGCCTCGACGGCATTACCGTCGGTGATATTTGCCCCATCGGTGATCCAGCCGTTGTTATTGAAAGTGTTTGGTGCCTCGTTACCGATCAGAGTGACGTTCGTCCGAGTACCAACGGCCGCTTGAGTTCCGAGCGTCGGGTCTAATGGTCCGGGCGACATTGGCGCAGGGCTATCAGCCGCCAGCAAATATGAATTTGAATTGTCGTAAACCTGATAGGTCGCCGTTTGGCTCTGATCGTTTGTAATGTTCTTGTGCCAAAGTACCGTTTCCGTATTAGCGTCAACGATCACGTAATAGGCAGGATTACTCCAGATCAAGACGCGCCAAGCGGGCACTGCGACACCCGGTTCTAGTGGAAAGTACATTTTCTCGGCGGTCGTTGCCCAGTCGCCCGATCCAAATACCGCCTTGAGATCGCTTGATTCTTTAGGATTTGGTGCAAATTGGTCTGCTTGCAATTGATGGCGAATGTGACCCGCCGCGATATGAACCGCAGCTGAAGGATCGCCAAAATCTGTAGGCACCCTAGTATAATCAAGACCCGGTGCAAGATTGTTTATCACACGGATCATCTCGCCGCGGGCGGTAAATCCTGCTTTGACCTCGCCGCGAAATACCGGTACGCCATTGATTCTCTGCTCAAGATGAACGAAGGAAAGATTCCCGTCAGGGTTTGTATAGTCAGCTGTTACGTCAAGCGAGTCTATTTGGGCAGCGTCCATCCCGACCAGACTGTCATACTGCTTGATAAAATTACGCAGGATCTCAGGCCTGTTACCGGTTTTGCTGCGGCCGGTTAGCCATTGGATTGTACTTTTTTGAACATCAGGACTAATGACCTCAGGTATTCTGATATCGGTATTGTATTCGACCTTAGCGTTTGGAAATCGTTGCTTTAGCTTTTGCTCTCCGCGAACGAACTCGTCTCGAATGTCTGCAACCGCGACAGCATCTTTTTGATTAGCGGCACGGTATCTAACCAGCGAATCGATCAGTTTTTCACTCTTTTCCGAGCGGATGTCCCAATCCACAGGGATACCTTCGTCAACGCTGCTATTTCGTTGAAAAAGACCTTTTTGCTTTGCACCCTCAGCCTGCGGCAAAAACCGCGGACCGGCGATCAACGCCGTGACGATAGCTAAAACGACCAAGCATAAGATAACGCTAAAACGACTTTCCAAACTCTTTCTCTTATTCATCTACTACCCCTCTAACTTAATTAGGCATCAATGGCCCGCTTTTATACTTCGGACCTGAGCCCTCTAAATTCGAAAATGATCTATGCCCTATACAAGAAAATATTTGCCAGATCCCGAAAAACCATTCCGGAAAGATCCGTTGAGACGTTCGCTTTTGCCGTATTAAAACAACAAGAAAAGACTTTACAGGATGTGGAACATCGTCGGTCTGAGCGTTCTCAAATAATTAATTGATAAAGAAACAAGTTGCCAAATTATATTCCGTTCGTACAAAGCTGTCAACGAACCGCCGATTCTCGTTGAACGACAACCAATAGTAGATGCAATGAGTTATGAACATAAAGCCGCTCATTTTACACAAAAAAAAGGCGGCCTTGCGACCGCCTTTCAAGTATTAATCCATCTCTACCTCCCTATTCAGGTGCAAAGATGAGATCGGTGACGTTGTCGTTGATCGTCAGCACCTGAGGTGCGTAACTATATCGGCGATTGCGGATAGTAACGATATACGTATGACCCGGCTCAACATCGGCGAAACGGAAATTACCAAGAGCTCCGGTCATTGTCGTGATCTCGTTACCGTTCTCATCCCTGAGAGTGACCACAGCGCCGCGAAGGCCGCGTCCGCCGGCTGATGTCAGCACACGTCCCGAAACCTCAACGCCCGCCGCCGTGGCACAACCGCCGCTTCCAGGTGCACAAGCTCCCGCAGTACGGGCCGCTCTCAGTCTTAACCCCGGCGAAACCGATGCTGTGTTGAATGAGAACTGGGTGAACTGCGTTCCGGTCGATGCAGACTGTACGCCGATAGTTGCCGACGCACCGTTCGCGCTAACCACACCCGTAAGGTTGTAATAATACGAGAATGAATCTGAGCCCTCTTCGAAAACGGTAGCGTGGTTCAGCGTCTGTGCTGTACCGGTATCATCAAAATGCTGTCCGCGCCATTCGATGACCCATAAGCGGTTTGGGGCAACGCCAACAACCTGAGTATAAATACCCCCTGTTGGAAACGCCGTAGTCCTTAGATCGTGGTCATCCCAATAAGGCATCAGCGAAGGAGCAGAGGCAGGGAAAGTCCCCGTGCCGGTACCCGGAGCTGAAACTGGTAATGCAGCATTGGTCCAAGCGTTAGCTCCTGTAGCCGCGATCTGGATATTGCCGTTAGTGCTAGCCGTTATCGTACTGCCGCCGGTAACCGGGTTACCGTACAGTGTAAAGTTAAATCCGGCCGGAACAACCACTGGAACAGCACCGTCATCGACCTGAGAGCCGGCAACCAAAACACCATTCGCCGGAACGCCGGGGATCGTATTACCCGTTGTCGAAGTGAACGTATAGTTTGGATTTGCCGCCTGGCCAACAGGAACGGTGAAATTGATGACCTGAGGTGACGTGCCTCCGGTAAAATTAACCGTCAGAGTCAGATTGATGCTCGTGAAACACGCGACTGAGCCATTTGTCGATATCTGGAACGGCGTTGTATTAGTCTGCGTACCACCCGGAGCGATATTAGGATAAGCTGAGTTTGGCTGCGTGATCGTCACATTTGGCGTTGTCGTGGACAGAACTGCACTTACGGCCGTAGCAGTTCCAGTTCCTCCATTTGTGACAGGAAGATTGATCCTATTACATTCACTCGGTTCGACAACGCCGTTTCCGTCCGGAAGCGCCGGCGTCGTGGTTGGATTCAATACAGCCGCCGGAGTTAAACAGAAGTTTGCTACTGTGTTCGCACTATTGGTTATCGTTACTGGGCCTGTCGCTCCGGGTCCTGAGGTGTAACCTGCCAGGCTAGCCGTCGCGGTGTAAGCACCACCAGGTGCAGTAACCGTATATGCTCCCGATCCGATAGATCCGCCAACATAACCGCCCGGTGCCAGAGTTACAGTCGCTCCGCTGATCGGGGCTGATGTTGCACAGTTTGTGACCGTGCCTGAAACGGTTCCGGTGGGTACGCCGCATGTCGGGAATTTGAAACTGCCAACGCGCAGCCGCCACCCGGTTCCGCTTGTTACGGGGTAGTATTCATTTACATGCCAAAATGTACAGTCGTCTGTAGGATCGACAGACATGCTGGTGTAGTCGCCCCAACGATTGAGACTTGTTGCAGAACCTGTACCGTTCATTATCGACGCCTCGCCCTGTGGCATTGTGCCGAGCGGGTCATTTACTAATCGACCCGTATAAAAAATACTCGGGAACATTGTTGGGCTCGAGGCGCTATACCCCATGCCCATATTGCCGCTGCCGTCCATTGCGATAGCTCCCATCCAGCGATGGATGCCGTCGGTCACGCCGGGTGAAAAGGTTCCCTCTTGAAAGATGATAGGACTGCTGTTTGGGCTCCGGATCTCCCACCAGCGTATCCCCGAAACCTCACCCGCCGGCCCCGTGCCGCCCGATACCGATTGATTAGTAACGAGCGATTCGTGCGTACCAAAATTGCGATATGCGAGCCGGAATAAAGGCCGCTGGCGATATCCCAAATGGTCGATCTGATGGGTAGTTCCCTGTTGGGGAATACATGCACGCGTTCCACCGCAGCGCGCAAGTATCGAGTTAAACGCCCCGACCGGAACTGTGTTCGTCAGCACAAATGAGGAGCTGGCGGGGGTGGTAAAATTTGCCGTAAATTTCCAAATGTTGATAGCATCGCTTGGCGATGTGTATGGCCCGTTAGTGTCCTGCGTCCCAACAAAATAATTTGGGCTCCCCGGGGGAGGCGGAGTCAGACCATCGAGATCCGCCGGTAGTAATCCATCCCCTGTAGATTCATCGGGAGTAGGCGGCGCCAGAAAAGAAAGGACCTGAGCTGCTGGATTTCCGGCAATCGCCTGTGAACGGTTGATAGCATAAGCTCCAACACCTGCAAAAGGTCCCGCAGCTGTGAATTCACGCGTGCTTACATAATATGCATCCGACCAAACACCAGCCTTTGGATAATCCGGGAAATTTGTTCCGGTCGGTATCGCATAGCGCGTGTAAGTGCCCGTTGGATCAGCCGTAGTAGAAACCGCTGCACAAATAAAGAAGCTTGGTCCGGCGGCTGTAAACTGCATGATGAACCAACGATCGGCCAATTGATCATAAAGGACAACCGGGTCACCGGCATTTTCAGTTTGACAGGCCCCTCCAAATCCAGAGAATAGGGTATTAATATTAGCCGGACCAAAAACCGACGTTCCCGTTTTCGTAAATATTTGGAACTGAGCATTCCAACTGGTAATGACATGATTAAGACCAACATCTCCGTTCGGATCCGGCGGAGCAAACCCCGCGGTACTAGTCGGTGAACCATCAAAACTGACTATTGGAGCCGGAATCTCACGGTCGCCAAGAAAGGACTGGACAACCGGGTCGTTTTTCCAAAGTTCTTTGGGGATCTCAGGAGTACGGGGAATAATATCCCTTTCTTCGTTTGGCCGCTTTGGTGATTTATTGCCCAAGATCGGTTTCATATCTCGGAGCGGGATCGATGTATCCGATTTGGTCGGAGTGATCACACCGCGAAAAGTGGCCTCGACACGCTGGGCCGGTTTACTGTCGACCGGCGTTGCAGAAGGATTTCCGGCATTGCTTTGCCCGTTTCCATTATTTTGGGCACCCGCCGCATTGATCTGCCACGCTGCAATACCAAAGCCGGCAAAGCACAGAACAACACCAAACAAAAGAAACATTCTACGGTTTAACGCAATAAACGACCCTACGGATTTTTTCATGATGATTGTTAACGCTCCACTAAAAAATTAGAGTTTTATGGCCCCTTTCAGCCAAGGTTCGATCCCTACCCGACCAATTATGATTTTTATCAGAAACAATTACCTGTCAGCACTGTTTCTACTTCAAATGAGTGAATTTTGGGAGAATGTTAGCACAAAACGTGCCGAAAAACTAGTAAGCCCCGTAATTGAACTTTCTCAATTACGGGGCCTATCCTGTTTTGAGATCTAATCAGCTAGGTCAGCGATCCGTCGGAACAAGGTTTAAAACCACCACCAAACGGCGGTTCTTTGCCCTATTTGCGGCGGTCGTATTTGGAAAAAGCGGTGAGCTTGCTCCATACCCTTTTGCCATGATACGGCCCTCATCAATACCCAATGACGCAAATTTATCGGCAATCAGATAAGATCGTTTTTCGGTCATTGACTGGACCATGGCTGGATCGCCGGCGTTGTCCGTGTGCGATTCTACCGCGATCCGGTAATCGGGATTGTTGTTTAATACCTCCGCTAGCGAGGTGAGTTTTCCGTCGGCTTGCGGGACAAAGGTGCTGCTTCTGCTGCCGGTCCAAAGTGTTTCGGGCAAGGTTAGCACGATACCCCGTTCATTTTTGACGACTGTGCCAAAAGTTTTGAGCGAAGCGATCAGGTCAGCCTCAGCTGCCTTGATCTTAGCGACCTTCGATTCACTTTGACGCTGTTGCTCGATGGCCTGCTTTTCCTTTTCGACGGCAGCAAGTTTCGCGTTTGCCGTCTCAGCTTCGACGCGGGCACGGCCGAGCTCTTCGCGAAGACGGCCGTTCTCATCCCGCAGTTCTCGAACCTGATTTGAATAATTCATCGCATCACGCTCGGCAAGTTCGCGGTTGCGGGTTTCACGTGCAAGCTCAGATTTGAGATCGGTTATCTGATCCTGCGCTTCGCTAAAACGGTTTTCTGCGCTGCGTATCTCGGAATCAGTGCGTATCTTTTCGTTGCGTTTTTCGCGAGCCTCTTTTCGCTGAATGGCGAGGGATTCGGCCTTGACGGCGGCACTGATCGACCGACGAGCCGCAATATCGACGGTGTCGGAATCGCGTTTTGCATCAAACGCATTTATCGCGTTCTGGAGTAAAGTCTGCGCTTCGGCAAGTTCGACCGAAGCATCACGGTCCGCACCTGCATATTTCGCTAGGGCCACGGCCTGCCTCGCTTGCAATATTGCCGGAGGCGTCTTTGCATAATCAGTTTCAGCGATCTCGGGTGTACGTGGATCACGAAAATAGTCGCTCGAATTGCCAAAATACGTAACCGACGGGATCGTTCCGATTCGTTTGCCGGTTGTCGTCGTCGGATAAAGATTTTCCATCATTATCTGCTGACTAGGGCGCGTGACCATAAAATGCGGCTCGGCTGTGATAATGATCGCAAATGTCTGCAAAGGCGTGGTAACAGTGAGCTTAGAGTCAATAAAAAAGATACCGCTGCGTTTTATTTCACCCAAATTGTCAGCCTGACCATCGGGTGAGATCGCCCAAACTACATAGGTCGCATAGCCCGGTCCTAGTTCGAATGGACGCGGCATTTTTTCGACCGAGAGATCGATCTTGGTCTGGCTTTTCAGTGTCCGCCTGACTCTCGCTTCACCTTTCATTCGCGGAAATCGCGTAGTTCCCTTGAATTGAACATCGACCGTATCATCAAGCGGATAGGTGATCGCCGTCGTTCTGCGGGAAACATCTGCTTGCTGACCAAACACAGCAAAGATAGATGTCGCCATCAAAAACAAGGTCGCCAACAACTTGGAAAAGCCGGTATTGTTCATATATTTTCTCCAAAAAGGCTGCGCTTTCTGTAAAGATGCCATAATTCTTTTGATAGTTGCAAGATATCGCCTTTGGCAACTGGTGCCTAACTACAGTATATTCAACCTTTTATTGCCTAATGAAAGATCTTAAAAGGCTATTAAAATATGTTCGTCCGTATTGGCTGATCTTTGTCCTCGCCGTGATCGCAATGATCCTGTGTGCGGTTTTTGAAACCGCGATCGGTCTATTACTCGTGCCGATCGTCGATCAGTTTCTACAAAATACCGCACCACGAACCGACTCGTTCTTTGACCTCACACGCTTCATCCCGCGAGACGATTGGTTTCGGGCATGGATGACGATTACAGGCCTTTTGCTATCGTTTACCGTGTTAAAAGGTATAGCTGAATACTTTTCGTCTTATTTGATGGCACGCATAGGCCAGTCAGCGATCCTACAGCTTCGTATCGAACTGTACGAACATTTGCTCAAACAATCGGCCGTTTTCTACGAGAAACACCGCACAAATTATCTCGTCTCGCGGCTGGTCGTGAGCTGTTCGGCGATCGAATTGGCCGTCTCGTCAAATTTACGCGATGTGCTTCGCGAGAGTTTCATGTTGGTCTTTTTCTTAAGTGCGGCGTTTTACTACAACTGGCGTCTGATGCTTGGTTCGCTAATTATCGGCCCGATAATCGGCTATCTAACATCCAGCTTTAGCAGACGGCTACGCAAACTCGCTAATGTATCGCTCGAAGGTAACAAAGATCTGAATGATGCCTCACAAGAGGCCCTGTCAAACCATGTCATTGTTAAAGCCTATTCTGCCGAAGATCGCGAACGTGAGCGATTTCTAGGCTCTGCCAAGACCATCGCAAAAGCAAATCTGCGTGCCGCCCGAATATCCTCGATAGCTCCGCCATTGTTGGAGTGCATCGGCATTGCGGCGATCATCGTGCTGATTTATTTCGGGCTTCGCGAGATAAATGCTGAAAGACTCGACCCGGCGCAGTTTTTCACATTTCTATTTTTCCTGTTGCGTAGCTACGACCCGATGCGAAAGATCTCGCGTCAGCATAACGAGGTCGCAAAAGCCTTCGCAGCCGCTCGCGATGTATGGGACATACTGGACGAAAACGATGTCCTACCCGAAAAAGCTGATGCCGTAACGCTCACGCCGCTCAAGGATAAGATAGTTGTCGATAACGTTTCGTTCAACTATCGCAACAGCGACAGAAAGATCTTGCAAGAGATTAACCTTGAGATACCAAAGGGTTCGATGGTCGCCCTTGTCGGCCAAAGCGGCGGCGGTAAATCTAGCCTGACGAGACTGATCCAACGTCTTTATGACCCGACCGCTGGCAAGATCACTTGGGATGGCGTTGACTTGCGTGATGCGGCGATCTTGAGCCTCCGGCGGCAGATCGCACTGGTAACCCAAGAGACCGTTTTGTTTAACGACACCATTCGGCAAAACATCGCTTACGGCAAACGCGACGCGACCGATGCTGAGGTCGCCGAAGCTGCCCGCATCGCTTACGCAGACGAATTTATCCATCAATTGCCCGAAAAATACGAAACGCTCGTGGGCGAACGCGGTGTATTGCTCTCGGGCGGGCAGCGTCAACGCATCGCCATCGCCCGTGCGGTACTAGTAAATGCACCTGTGCTGATCCTCGACGAAGCAACATCCGCTCTCGACACCGAAAGCGAGCTTCTTGTCCAAAAAGCTTTGGCAAACCTGATGCAGAATCGCACCTCGATCGTCATCGCCCACCGGCTCTCGACCATCCGGAAAGCCGACAATATTGCGGTAATGGAAAAAGGCAAGATCATCGAAACTGGCACACACGACGAGTTACTAGAGAAAGGCGGGACATATAAAATGCTGTATGAGCTGCAGTTCGCCGACAGCGAAGCTCTCGAAAATAAAGAATTATGAAATCAATGACAGGCTTTGGCCGGGCGTCGATCAACGACAACAACTTTGCGATCACCGTCGAACTTAAAACGGTCAATAACCGCTTTCTCGATATCAATCTGCGGCTCGCCGGCGAGTTGCAGCAGCTCGAATCCGAGATCAAACGGCTGATCGGTGGACGTCTCACTCGCGGCCGCGTCGATGTAAATTTGCAGTACGACCGCACGAGCGATGTCGAATACGAGCTAAACCGTCCGCTTATAACCGGCTTTCTCGCAGCGATGAAAGATATGCAAAACGAATTTGCATTGACCGGCGAACCGGACATCAACGTCATCGCACGTTTGCCAAATGTGGTCTCGGCAAAAAAAGAAGAACCGACAGCAGAGTTCCTCGCCGCAATAGAAAGTGTATTTTCTCTCGCTCTCGATGATCTTGAAAAGATGCGTGAAAAAGAGGGTTCGCTCCTGTCAAACGAACTCGAATCGCGGCTTTTCGAGATCGAACGGCGTCTGCCGCCGATCGAATCCGATGCCGACAACGTCGCCGAAGAATATCGTCAGCGCCTGACAAAACGCATCGGCGATATGCTCGCAAAAAGCGATTCGCAGATCGAGATCGACCAGGCGCGGCTCGCCCAAGAGGTTGCATATCTAGCTGAAAAAGCGGACATTTCCGAAGAGATCGCCCGGCTTCGCACGCACATCGAGCATTTTCGCACCATCGTCAAAGACGACCGCGATGTCGGCAAACGGCTCGATTTCCTAACCCAAGAACTGAACCGCGAAGCGAACACGATCACCTCGAAAACGACCAATATGTCGGTCAAAGAAAATGCACTTGCGATCAAGAGCGAGATTGAGAAAATTCGCGAACAGGTTCAAAATGTTGAATAAAATTGGCCACCGATCACACAGATAAAGATGGATCAGAAAATGTTACATCACGCTCTAACTGAAAAAATTATTGGAGTGTTTTATGATGTGTACAACGAGTTGGGCCATGGATTTTTGGAATCCATTTATGAAACAGCGATGGTGATCGCCTTGCGGGACAAAGGACTAACTGTAGAACAACAAGTTGAAGTGCCGGTTTGGTTTCGCGGGAATAGGATCGGAACTTTTTTCGCCGATCTTTTTGTTGAAGGCGTCGTAATAGTCGAGCTAAAGGCTGTAAGGTCTATTGATCCAGCCCATGAGGCTCAGTTGTTGCACTATCTTCGTTCAACCGAAATAGAATTGGGGTTGTTGCTTAACTTTGGTGTCAGACCGGAAATTAAGAGAAAGATCTTCGACAATCCTAGAAAATCCGTCCGATCCGTGTAATCGGTGGCAAAATTTCCTAGATGAAAGGTAACTTAATAATCATCAGTTCCCCGTCCGGCGGCGGTAAAGGTACGCTCATTAAAGAGGTGCGCGAAATGTTGCCGGATCTCGGCTATTCGTGTTCGCATACGACGCGGCCGCAGAGATTTGGTGAAGAAGAAGGCCGAGAATATTTTTTCATCAGCCGAGAAGAATTTGAACGCCGTATCGAATCTGGTGACTTTCTTGAGTATGCAAATGTTCACGGAAACCTCTACGGCACCTCACTCGCCGAAAGCCGCAAGGTCTTTAACACCGGCCGCGATCTGATCGTCGAGGTCGATGTCCAAGGGGCTCTGCAGATGATGGCGAACGCGGATCTCGACGGTTCACGCATCAGCATCTTTATTTTGCCGCCGTCATTTGAGGTATTGCGGGCACGTCTTACGTCGCGAAATACCGAAGAGGCAAGCGAACTTCGCACACGTCTCAAGAATTCGTTTGAAGAAGTGATGCAGTATTCAAAATTTGATTACGTAATCGTCAACGAAGATCTACCGACCGCCGCGCGGCAAATGGCCGCAATAATTACCGCCGAACGCCAGTCCACGGATAGACAAACTAGTGCAATAAAAGGTATTCTTGATAGTTTCGATGCCTCAAGGCATCTGTTTGAAGGAGAATAGACCAATTTTATGGCTGACGAGACAAACGAGATCGTAGAAGAAACCGAAGAAACAGTCGAGCAGGAAGAGATCATTGATCCGCCTGAGATCGATTCGAAATACCGTATGATCATACTTGCCGCTCAACGCAGCAAGCAGCTACAGCGTGGCGCAACATCGCGTGTCGATCTGGATATGCGCAAAACAAAGCCAACGCGTGTTGCGATGAAAGAATTCAAAGAAAGGAAAGTGAATTTCGAGATACTCGAAAGCAACTAAACTTTTTGCAGGTCACGAATAAAAAGCCGCCATTCGTTGGCGGCTTTTGTGCGTTACATACCCTTATAATTCGGCCCGCCACCGCCCTCGGGCGTGACCCAGTTGATGATCTGATAAGGATCGGCGATGTCGCAGGTCTTGCAATGAACACAATTAGAGAAATTGACTTTTAGCTCTTTACGACCGGACGCTGCGTCGGTTTCCATCTCATAAACAGCCGCCGGACAAAACCGTTGGCACGGATTGTCATATTCCTCGGCACAACGCGTCGCACATATTTCGGTGTCAAGAACGTGCAAGTGCGGAGGCTGGTCTTCGTCGTGGGCAACCGCTCCGTAGAAAACATCGGTTACCTTGTCAAAGGTCAGTTCTTTGTCAAAAGCGAGATCTTTGTAACGTTCCTGCCCGCCCGCTAACACAGGCGGTTCTGACAGTTTTTGCATTCGCTCATGGCCCGCAACATGATGCTCTTTTGGCATAAAGCCCCACGCCATACCTTTGGTCAGGAATTGTAAGCCCGTATTGATAAGCCCCGACCAGCGGCCTTTTTGAAACGCTCCGTGGAAATTACGCACCGCGTGTAGTTCGTCATAGATCCAGCTTAGATTTACCTTTTCTTCGTAATGCTTGAGCGTTTTTGAAGAAAATTCTTCGTGGTCAAAAGCTGTGACGATCGTCTCAGCGGCGAGCATCCCTGATTTCATCGCCGTGTGAATACCCTTGATCCGCTGGCCGTTCAGGAATGACGCCGAATCACCAACGAGCAGCACGCCGTCCGCATAAAGTTTTGGCATCGTGTAATAGCCGCCAGCGTTGATAGTTTTGGCGCCGTATTTGATCATCTTGCCGCCCGCGAGTATTTTGGCGACCTTTGGATGTGTTTTGTATTTTTGAAACTCGTGATGCGGGTCGATATTCGGGTCTTCGTAATCGAGCCCCGTGACGTAGCCGATGCTGACGACGTTATTCTTGAGGCCGTAGATCCAACCGCCGCCGTATGTCCGCGTATCGGACGGAAAACCAAGCGTGTGCACGACCATACCCTCGGCAAAATTCCCTTCGGGCACTTCCCACAACTCTTTAACGCCGAGCGAAAATACCTGCGGCTCTTTGCCCTCCATCAGGCCGAGACGCGACATCACCTGTTTTGCCAGGCTCCCGCGTGAGCCTTCGCCAAGCACGGTCACCTTTGCCAGCAGATCAACGCCGGGCTCGAAATTGGGCTTTTTATGGCCGTCTTTGTCGATGCCTTTGTCGCCGGTACGGACGCCGATGACGGCATCGTTTTCGTCGTACAAGATCTCTGCCGCCGGAAACTCCGGGAAAATATTGATCCCGGCTTCTTCGCATTTTTCGCCGAGCCACTCGCAGATCTTGCTGAGTGACACGATATATTTCCCTTTATTCTTCAGCGGCGGCGGCGTGATTGGTGCGACAAAACCTCGTGTCGGCGTGAGATACCAAGCCGCGTCGTCCGTTACGACCGTATCAACCGGGCAGCCCTGAGCGATAAAATCTGGCATCAGCTCGCGCATCGCTATAGGGTCCATCACCGCACCCGACAAAATATGCGCACCGACAAACGAGCCTTTTTCGACAATGGCGATCTCAAGGTCACCGATCACGCGGCCCTGTTTAAAGCCTTTTTCGATCAGCTCATCGTGCCGTTTTATCTCGGCTTTTAGATGCAGAGCAGCCGCCAGATTTGCCGGGCCAGCCCCGACAAAAACCACATCCATTGGTACCTGTTCGCGTTCGATCATATATTTTTGCAGAAGCCCGCACGTTAGTAAGGGCGTATCAATCAACTCTCAGATATATCCAAGCTCTCTTTCCCGACGCAAGCGTCACGACAATTCTTTTGTAACCGCGGGGTTCATATTGATCCGCGTTGTTTAGCTCATCAGCCGAAACCTTAAAGACTGTCCCGTCGATCTTGCCGCCGTCTGATGCTATAGCGGTTTGCTGAACAATTTTCTCGCCTTTTGCAAGAAATTCCACGTCCGAAATCTCGATCGTTTCCCTCCGATAGCCCGTCAGCGTGTCGCTCGTCCCATTCAACAGCCGCCCAAACAACTTTAGCTGAACCTCAGGCTTTTGCAGCGTCCCGTACGAGAAAAGATATTCGCTCATTTCAAAAATGAATGGCTATTCAGTAATACAAAAGTATATCAAAAAGAACGGCAGTCAGCCATCAGCGGTCGGTAGTCAGCAGTTCGTCGCCGTCGGTGAACAAATACGCTAAAATCATATTGTGAAACTAAGGCTCGCATTAGTCATCGTAGCAATAATATTTGCTTTTGGATGTTCGAAACAAAATCAGGTCAACCCAAACCTGTCGTCACAAATGCCGCCAAAGATGCTGTGGGCGTGGGAACGGCCCGAAGATCTGCGGTTTATCGACACCAAACAACTTGGAGTCGCCTTTCTAGCCCAAACAATTACGCTCGACGATAACGGCGTGTCGCTCAAGCCGCGTCGTCAGCCGCTTGAGACCGCTCCGGGCACTTACATAATCGCAGTCACGCGTATCGAAACAAAAAAAGGCTCTGCCGAAAGGCCGACATTCACACCCGAACTCGCGGCAAAGGTCGCGACACTTGTAAAAAATACGCTCGACCTGCCTGAGGTAAAAGGCGTACAGACCGATTTTGACGCGGTAGTGTCAGAGCGAAACTTTTACAGGTCGATGATGAAAGAGTTAAAGAAACAACTGCCGCTCGAAACGCCGCTGACGATGACCTCGTTAGCTTCATGGTGCACCGGCGATGCGTGGTTCAACGATTTCCCCGTTGACGAAGCCGTCCCGATGGCATTCCAAATGGGAGCCGACGACGAAAAAATAACAAATTACCTGCGAAACGGCAACGACTGGAACGAACCGCTCTGCCGCGGGAGTTATGGTATTTCAATAGAAGAAGGCCGTCTCGAAGGCATGAAAGACGGCCGGAGAATGTACTACTTCAAAAACTCAGCGTGGAAGTCAGTTGATCTGCGATAGGCTGACTCTCCGGCCTTACCAAAACTTCCACCAAGGCATTGCCTGAGCTTCTGTGTTCTCACTATGCACATTCAAAAGCTCTGAATAGTCGGTGCGGTCCGCGGTGGCGATCGCAACGGCCGTTGATGGAATGAGAAGTTGTTCGACTTTGGACAGGCCGAAAGCATTCATGAGCTGCTCGGTCTCATCCATGTAATAGTTGCGAACGTCTATCCCTGCTTCTTGAGGCAGTTCCTCTCCAAAAACCGTTAGTTCGCCATCGGCGTTCTGGATCGATCTTACTATTTGGCCTGATTCGTAATTCCAAAAGAATGCGCAGCCGCTAGTGGTCTGAACGACGAACGACAGGACCGAGCCGAACTTCTCGCTCAGTTGTTTGAGAGCGTTCTCATCGGCCGCGAGCACGTAGCTGAAATCTATCAGCACGGTCCACTCTCCGCTCTGGCAAAGGACATAAACCTCTTGTCCTGGATCGGCTTTGGTCCATTCAGCAGCCGACACAAAACGCTCGTTGCTCTCTTTCCAAGACCAGATCTCGTCTTCATTGGCGAAGCCGTTTTTCGTCGTGACGATCTCGAACTTAGGCCAAACATCTGGAAAAGCCCTGACCATCTCCGCAACAGTTCCCTTCGCAGCTATCAGTCCGATGTGCATTCCCATTTTTTTAACTCCTGTCACAGAAGCTATTTTCGTCTACCATGCTATTCTTCAAACTGCTTCCTCAAACTCTCCGTATAAGGTGCTCTCGCGACGCCTTTTTCCGTGATGATCGCAGTCACGAGATCACTTGGCGTTACGTCAAATGCGTAGTTTGTGATGCCGACGCCTTCGGGGGCGAGTTGGATGTCTTTGACGTGGGTGACCTCGATTCGGTCACGCTCCTCGATAGGGATCTCGTCGCCGGTCGGGCAGTTCATATCGACGGTCGAGAGCGGGGCGGCGACGTAGAACGGGATGCCGTGGCGTCTAGCAAGCACGGCGACCATGTATGTACCGATCTTGTTGGCGACATCGCCGTTTGCGGCGATGCGGTCGCTGCCGACAACGACGGCGTGAATGCTGCCTTTTTTCATGATGTGGCCGCTCATATTGTCGGTGATGAGCGTGACGGGGATGTCGTCTTCCATCAGTTCCCAGGCGGTCAGACGTGCGCCTTGTAAATAGGGTCGGGTCTCGTCGGCAAACACCGAGATATTTTTGCCCTGATCAACCGCTCCGCGAATTACGCCGAGCGCCGTTCCCCAAACACCGCCCGTTGCCAAAGCTCCGGCGTTGCAGTGCGTCAAAACCGTGTCGTTGTCACCGAGCAATTCCCCACCAAATTGTGCGATCAGACGCTGCGACTCAATATCTTCGTCGTGGATTGCAATTGCATCGTCGATCAAGATCTGTTTGATCTCGCTGACCGTTTTGCCGTCGGCTTTTGCTTGTTTGAACGTGCGGTTCATCCGGTCGATCGCCCAGAAGAGGTTGACCGCCGTCGGACGCGTTTTGCCTATCACGTCGCTGATAAACTCAAGCTCATCCTCGAGATCCGCAACCGTTGTTCCGACAAAATTCTTTGCCCCGAGCGCGATGCCGTATGCCGCCGAAACGCCGATCGCCGGTGCTCCGCGAACGACCATGTCCTTGATACCGGCGGCGACCTCGTCGTAAGTTTTTAGGGTCAGCCAAACCTCTTCAGTTGGCAGCAACCGCTGATCGAGCATTAGGACGCCTTCGTCGGACCATTTTACGGGGATGATGTTGTATTTCATGTTGTTGATATATCTACGAAATTTTCGATTATACCGAAATGGCTCTAAATGCAGAAGCCCGCAGGTTAGTAAGGGCGTAACTTCCATGTTAAGTGTTTCGCCCTTCTTACACGCAGCCTTCTGCACGAGAAGTTTGATAACGACCAACGCATCGTTTATATTCGTTCCTTACCCAAAAACGAATTATGACGGAGGCCTCGACCGATATCGCCACAGAAGCAGTAACCCAAAAGACCGATCCCGTATTCAGAACCGATTTTGAATTTGACCGCAATCTTCCTGAGCCGCTTGCGGCCCTCGATGCTATCTCGCGCAATTTTTACTGGTCTTGGCAGCCTGAGGGCACTGCGCTTTTTCGCGATCTCGACCCGGAGCTGTGGGATAAATGCGAACAAAACCCTCGTGTTTTCCTAAAAAAGATCAGTGGATTGCGTTTGTATCAGCGTGCGGCCGATGCAAGCTATGTCGAACGACTAAAACGATTTTCAGATAGATTTGCCGAATATATTTCAGTTCAACCACCCGCTAACGCAGGTGGTTCTGACCCCGGTGGCATTGCTTACTTTTGCGCCGAATACGGTGTTCACAATTCCCTGCCGAATTATTCCGGCGGGCTCGGAATCCTCGCAGGCGATCACCTTAAATCGGCTAGCGATTTGGACCTGCCGTTGACTGCAATCGGGCTGCTTTACCGTTTTGGCTATTTCCGGCAAAAGATCGGCCACGACGGATGGCAGCAGGAATCTTATAACGACATTTTCGAGAGCGACCTTGCATTGACGCCGGTCTATGATGCGGACGGTGAGCGTGTTTCTGTTTCAGTTCACATACGCGGACGCGAAGTGGTCGCTCAGGCTTGGCTTGCTAAGGTCGGTCGCATTTCGCTGTATCTGCTCGATACCAATGTTTCCGCAAACAGCGATGTTGACCGATTGATAACAGGCCATCTCTATGGCGGTGATACTGAAACGCGTATTGTGCAGGAGAAAGTTTTGGGCATCGGCGGCGTGCGGTTATTGAGAAAACTGGGGATTTCACCGACAGTTTTTCATCTGAACGAAGGCCATGCCGCGTTTTCGACGCTCGAACTTGCCAAAGAATATCTCGCATCAAACCCCAACGCTTCATTTGCCGGTGCGGTCGAAAAGGTCCGTTCGCAGTGTGTTTTCACTACGCACACGCCTGTTTCGGCAGGTAACGATTCATTTCCGCCAGAGGTTTTGAGCGAATGTTTTAGCAAAGAATTTATCGACTCGCTCAAGATCACCAACGGCGAATTTCTCGCTCTTGGCCGCTCAAACCTTGCCGACGATACCGAATATTTTGGTATGACGCCGCTTGCGATCCGCATGTGCCGATCGGCCAATGGCGTCAGCGAAAAGCACGGCGAAGTCTCACGCGGGCTGTGGCTCAAGATGTTCCCTGACCTCGCCGATGCGGGAGCCGTCCCGATAACGTCCGTGACCAATGGCGTTCACGCTCCGACGTGGATCGCACCGTTGTTTCAGGACTTGTTCACAAAAACTATCGGTGAACACTGGCATGAGATCGTGCGTCAATCGGGCGACTGGGAACGTGCCGTTAATTCAATTCCAGACTCGGACATCTGGAACGCCCATCAAGACCTAAAGGCCCTGCTCATCGCATTTATCCGCGAGCGTACGCTCGCAAAAAACACCGGCGAACAGGAAACGATCAACGAAAATGAAAATACACGCGGGCTATTTTCCCGCGACGTGCTGACCATAGGATTTGCCCGCCGCGTTGCGGCTTACAAACGCTGGGATCTGCTGTTTTCCGATCTGCCGAGACTCCTCAAGATGGTCGACGACGCCGACCGGCCGGTGCAATTTGTTTTTGCCGGGAAGGCTCATCCACAGGATCGCACTGCCAAAGGGATCTTGCAGGAACTGATGAGCATCAATCACGATTCTAACTGGCAGCGTCGTGCTGTATTTATCGAGGATTATGACCAAGAGGTTGCACGTTATCTGGTCCAGGGCGTGGATGTCTGGATGAACGTCCCGCGTCGCCCAATGGAGGCAAGCGGCACGTCCGGGATGAAAGCCGCGATGAACGGTGCCCTGAATTTTTCGATACTCGACGGTTGGTGGATCGAGGGTTATAACGGCGAGAACGGTTTTGAGATCGGCGATCTGTCCGACGGTTCGGACGAGGCGATGGACACAAGCGATGCCGAGTCGCTATACTCGACGCTCGAAGATCAAGTTATCCCGGCATATTATTCTCACAACGACAGCGGTTTGCCTGTTGATTGGATACGCCGGATGAAAAACTCTATCGCGACGCTTACACCGCAATTTTCCAGTGACCGCATGGTCACGGATTATCTCGACAGAATTTACAAGGGCTAGAGAGATGCACGAATTTACAACCGGACAAATTCACCCTATCGAGTGTGCAAAAGAGGCTTGGGAGCTGATCAAGGCCGATTACTGGATATTGTTCGCCATCTCGATAGTCGGTGCAATGATCGGCGGCGTGTCGATGTACATCCTCATCGGGGCGATGGTCTGCGGTATTTTTCACGCGTATCTCAGGGTCATCGACGGCCAAGGCAAGGCGTCTATCGACGATCTGTGGGTCGGATTCAAATTCTTTCGGCCGAGCCTGCTCGTGACGGTTCTGATCGTTGTGCCTATCGTCGTCTGGATGATAATTCTGTTTGTCACCATTTATCTGCCGATCATTACGGCAGCTATAATGGGTAAAAATGCCGATCAGGATACCATCCTAGCCACGTTCCTCGTCGGATTTATCATAGATATCATCGTCGCGGTGATAATGGTCTGCATCCATTCGCTGCTGATATTTTGTTTTCCGCTGATCGTTGATCGCGGGATGTCGAGTTGGGATTCGGTAAAGCTCAGTGCCCGTGCTGTAATGAAAAACCTCGGCGGCATCGGCGGCCTGATAGGGTTGAATTTCCTGATGGCACTCGTCGGCGAACTCGCCTTCTGCGTCGGCATTTACCTAATGATCCCAATTATTACCGCAACCAACGTCGTCGCATACCGTAAGGTTTTCCCGCGTTTGCAAAACACCGCACAGCTACAATAAATGCCGCCAACATATATCCCAATAGACACTATCGAAAAGCTCGATGCACTTATTGCCGCGTCGGCAGATAGGCCCGTTTTTCTTTTCAAACACAGCGACACATGCGGCATCAGCTCGCACATGCTCGAAATGCTCGATGATATTGATGGCAGCATCAATATGATCGTCGTGCAATACGACCGCGAAGTTTCAAACGCCGTTGTCGAACGCCTCGGCATTCGCCACGCTTCGCCGCAAGCGTTTATTCTGCGTGACGGTAAGCCCATCTATCACGCGACACATTACGGCATCGACCAGGACGAGATCGCCAAACACCTCAAATGATACAACCCGTACAAATCGTCGAAGAATCGGACAACCGCCTGTCGATCAAATGGTCGGACGACAGCTCGTCTGAATACTCCGCCGCCGGGCTTCGCCGCGTCTGCCCGTGTGCAAGCTGCAAGGACGAATGGACCGGCGAAAAGATCCTTGACGAAGCCCAGATCAGCGACGACCTGACCTTTACCGCTATGTCGATCGTCGGCCGTTATGCCCTGAATTTTGTATTCTCTGACAACCACGACACGGGGATATACAGTTTTGAGTACCTGCGGAAAATGTCGTAGTAATCGCCCTACGTTTGCCGTTATAATATCCCTATGAATGAACGCGAAATATTTGACGAGCGGCAAGAGGTCAAAAAGGCTAGTTTTTCGTGTCCGCATTGCCGTGAGCGTGCCGATTATGACGTTCGCTGGCTAAAGCGGACCAAGAAAAAGAACGTCAACACCCGCAGCGAACAAGACCGTGCCCAATTTACCAAATCCCGTGACTATATGGTCCGCGTTGACGATATGCTGATGTGCAGCAATATGCGTTGCCGCAAGCGGTTTGAGATACCCAACTCGCAGTCAATAGTTTTTATCTAACGCAAAAAAAAGCGAGCCATTTAACGGCTCGCTTTTTAACATTAAATAGACCTAAGATTTAGTAGATCGAAAACGTGTATTCGATCTGTTTTGTCACCGACTGCGGTACACCATTGGTCTTGGCAGGTTCAAAACTGATCCGGCGTGCCGCCGCGATCGCCTGTTCGGTCAGCCCATTTCCGAGTCCCTTGACCGGCGAAATGCTGCCAACCTGACCGGAAGCAAGAAACGTAACACGCAATATCACGGTACCAGTAATATTGTTTTGACGTGCCGAATCCGTATAACCCGGACGCGGTTTTGAGAGTATTTTGATACCCTGCGTCACGCCGACCGCTCTCGGTGGGGGACCGCCGCTTCCGCCGTCACCATCGCCGGTTCCGTTGCCGTTACCGTTGCCAAGTCCGCTGCCATACCCAGAACCGGTTCCCGATCCGGCGCCTGTTCCGATGCCGCTGCCCTGTCCCGTTCCACTACCGTTACCCTGACCGCCGCCTGTGCCGCTGCCGTTGTTCCAGTTAGAAAATCTGCCGTTCGGATCACCAAAACGATCGTACTTTTGCTCAAACGTCTTGTTTCCCTGCGTCGAGGCAGGCGGCAAAACTAGCGACGGGTTTTCCAAACGAGGTATTGCCTGAGGCGGACGCTGTGGATTTGGGGTCTGATTTGCCAGATCGCCTTTGGTCGTTTCCTCTTCCTCGCGACCACCACCACCGCCACCACCGGCGTTTTTATCTTTTTTCTGCTCCGGCTCTTCTTCCGTGATCATCGGCACTTCATCAATGAGGCTAGCAAGTGACGAATCGTTACCAATTGCTCCGATACCAATGTCCTTTTGGAAAAGCGAGAAAACGGTTGACCCAAGAGCCAGCATCAGAATAAATGCCGTCGAGCCAAGCAACAGCACACTGCGCTGGCCGGCATTTTTTTCTTCGATCACCGTTACATAGAAACCGCCCTCGTTAACGGCCTTGTCGCGTTCGGCTGACAGAGAAACCGGTATGCGATCAACATCGACCGCCGCCGGCTGAGTATAGACAGGTGCCGCTACCGGAACCGCTACGGGTGCAGCAGCTTCGACGACCGGATCTGCGACCTCTTCGGCTATCTCAGGTTCGGGTGCAGCCGCGACCGTTTCTTCAACAACCGCGATCGGCTCTTCGATGACAGGTGCTGCTTCAACAACCGGAGCAGCTTCCGCCACGACCGGGGCTTCGAGAATCGCTGGCACGGGCGGCTCGGCAACATCCGCTGCCGCGGTCTTCGCCTCGACCGGATTCATCTCAAATGCCTGCAGTCCCGCACCACAATTTGGGCAAAAGCCAAATTTCTCGGCAAACCCTTCGTCACACGCACCGCAATATTTAACAATTTTTCCCATCTTTAGCCTCTCAATATCACGCCCTTATTCACGAGCGACATAGTGATAAAACGATTATATCGCGTTTATTTCAGAAGTTAAGCGTTTTTTCAACAAAATTACGCGATATCTCTTCGTGCGGAGATTCTCAATTGTCATAGATGC
>CAZIZR010000029.1:0-36696 GCA_964543865.1 uncultured Chloracidobacterium sp. | reverse complement strand
TTCCCCATTCTTTCATCTTGTCACGTGTCCATTCGTTCGCCCGTTTCATATTTGGTGAGCCGGTCAGCCGGCCGCCAATGACATCGGTCATGTACGAAAGCGTCTGCATCACCTGCGAGCGGTTCATTCCCTCGTCGCGGATCTTGTCGATCGTTTCTTTTGGGGCCGTGTAAACTGCCGGGGCCGTGGCCTGGCCAAAGGTCAAACCGGGCAGCAGGAAAGCAAACAGAAGTGTTCCGGTCACAAATTGTCGTCTTAACATAATAAATCCCTCTCCGTTCTCGAATTTGATCTTAGTAGATTCTCCAATTACGAATCTTGGTCGAAATTGTTCCGCGTAGGCGTCTGATCCCGTACTTAGTTTCCCGCCACACTCGCCGGCAGATGTTTATCGACCGTCGGGCGTTTTGCCGCATTCGCGAGCGTCCATCCGATGGCCATGATAGTGCGGGCGACCTTTTCCATCGACTCGAAATTTATCTTTTCGATCGAGTCGGACGGCTGGTGATAATCGGCGTGGTCGCCGTCCATAAAGAAGATGATCGGTACGCCTTTACGGGCGTAATTGAAATGATCCGAGCGGTAGAAGAACTGATCCGGATGATCGGGCCCGTCATATTGCGAATTGAAGTTGAGCTTTAGGAACGACGCGTTGACGTCGTCGGCAAGCTGGCCCAGCTCCGTGCTCATCATCTTGTTACCGATCGTGAAAACCTCATGCTGCTTTGGCAAGCGTTTGTTCTGCGGATGATTTTCGTCGCCCGGATTTTGATATCGGCCGATCATATCGACATTTAGCTGAGTTATGACCGATGTGATCGGCACCGTCGGATTGTTTGTAAAATACTCACTTCCCCACAGGCCTTTTTCTTCGCCGGCGTGCCAGATAAAGAGTATCGAGCGTTTTGGACGTTCTTTGCCTTTGGCAAATGCCTCTGCGATGTTTAGAACTGAAACGGTTCCGCTACCGTCGTCGTCCGCACCGTTCCAGATCTTGTCCGGATTTGTCGAGAACGGGTTCATCCCGACGTGATCATAATGGGCACCGATCGCGACGTATTCGTTTTTGAGAACAGGATCGCTGCCCTCGAGGATGCCGACCACGTTTTGCGTGTGGATATCCTGAGTTTTGACCCCGACAGAAATGCGGACTTTTTTCTCGGGTTTCAGGTCGAATGACTCGAACGCGTCACCCGTCACGACCTTAGTAAAGAGCTGACCGGCCCCAAATTTTTCGCCTGCAAATAGCGTCGCCATCAGCTTTGGCGACATGGTGATCGACGGGATCGTGATCGTCGTGTCGGGCTTGCCGTAGGCGACATTGCCTTTGTCCTGCTGGCCCCAACGGATCGCATCCCAGTTGGCCATAGTCGAAAAGTTCGAAAACGTCAGAACCGCCTTTGCACCATTCTGCTGGGCATACAGCGGCGGCGAAAACCAGTCGCCGCCAGCCGGGCCTTTCAGATCCTGAAATGTCACGCCTTTTGGAAGCGAATTGACAACAACGACGATCTTGTCTTTGACCGATATGCCTTGGTAAGGGTCGATGTTCTTTGATTTGATGACCCAGCCGTTTCCGGCGAAAACGACATTGCTCGCGGCAATGTCAGCCGGATTAAAGCTCGAGAGAAAATCGGTACCATAGTTGAACTGCTGGCCGTTGAGTTCGAGCCGCGTCGCCGTAGGATCGATCTTGTTCTGACGCAGCGGCACCTTTTGAAAATAGCTGCCCGCATCGCCCGCCGGTTTCAGACCCCAGCTCGCAAGGTGCTGCGCAATAAACATCGCTGCGATATCGAGCCCACGCGAAGGCGTGTCGCGTCCCTCAAGCTCGTCGGACGCAATAAAGGTCAGATACTCTCTGAGCTGTTTGGCAGTTACGCCCTCGACGTTGCCAAAGTTTGGCGTCGGCGTTTTTGATGCCGGCTTTGCCTTTTGAGCAAAAGCAGACGGTGTGCCGAGCATAACGACGGCAAGGATAATTGCAGTTAAAGATCGTCGAAAATTTTGCATTGTGTGTGGTCTCCTAGAATGACAGATGATTGTTATACGCCGCTGACCAAAAAAGGTTTTCGGTCAGTGCGATTTTACTCAAAATCTGTGAGGCGGGAAGCTAAAATTTGGTAGGAGTTTTAGGCGTGAAGTTAGCGGCGAAGTTCCGGCGAAACCCATTCCGGGATGCGGTACAGGTCTTGTGCGTCTTTGTCAGCGAGGTCTTTTTTGACAAGCAGCATCAGATCAACGCCGGGCCTGAGAGCCCAGACACCAGCAAAGCGGTAGTGTGCCGAGTATTTTTGGATCACATCCCGGTCCTGATCGGTCTTTTTCGCAACGATCATTTCGGCCACGTTTGCATCCACTAGCGAGCCGTGAAAATTGGCCTTGGTGTAATCATTGAGATACCACGTCAGCGGCCAGTAGTCGGGTGAGACGATCTCGATGGTCGCGTCTTTCCCTTTGCCGCTTTTGTCGGCGTAATACTCGATCTTTGCGACCATATCAAGCATCGGACGTTTTGAGTGGGCATAGACGTACGCCATTTCTTCGTCGTCATAGCGGACGAAATTTAGATCGTATGTCTGATAAGCAAGCAGCACGGTCGCCGAAAAAGCAACGAGCACCCCGGCGATCTTTGGCACGATGTTTCGTGTATTTATCAGCTCGTTAATGCCGTAACCGGCGACAATGCACATCGGAAGATAAAAGCTAAGAGCAAGCCACGGCGTTTTATAAGGGATGATCGTGTAGGCAATAAAAAGCCCCAGCGACCAAAGCGTTGCAAACAACGCAAAGCGGTGTTTACCTTTGAGCAGAGCGATACCCGCACCGAGCGCCGACAGAAGCAGCAGCGGCGTCTCGACCTTGATGCCCCATCTGATATAGGCGAGCATCCCATTTTGCGTGTGGTCTTTGCTGCCGGTCTTTGTCCAGATGGTGTACGCCTCAAACGCCTTACTGACGCCCTCGGCATATGTAAAGAACGACGAAAAGAACAGCACAGAGATGTAAATAAAGACCGTCGTAAGAGCCGCGATCATCAATATCCGATCAGTACCGCCGCCGATGCCGAGCATTATGTTTGACCACGTCAGGTTCGCGTCATCCGCCAGAGTACTCTCGTCCGGCTGTCTGAAAAAGTAGAGAAATACCGCCCAAGCGAAAATGACCGCAAGCGTCAGCACGACGATCGTGTAAAACGCAAAAGGCTCTTGTATCTTGCCGTCGCCCAAAAAATTGTTGTACGTCCACTTGGCACCGTCGATCAGCTCGTTTCTGTAAAACATCGCCGCCAGCAATGCTGCAAGATGAACACCACCGATCAGCGGCCATTTGAGTTTCTGAAACGCCTCGCCGGCAGCAATTCCCCTCCAGATCCAGACGCAAACACAGGCGATCATCATCGTGCCGAGCGTAATAAAACCTGTTTCCTTTGTCGCAAATATCAACGCGACCGACGCCGACGCGAGTATCAGATATATCGGCCGTCCCTCGTCCCACGCGAGGACCATCTGCATAACAAAATAAATAAGCGCGGCTTCAATTATCAAAAACGCGATAGCAAACGCCCACACCGCCCACGCGCTTGTACCGCCCAAAAATGCCGCCAGATTCAGTGCCGACGGCACAAAACACGTCATCAACAGCAGTATCATCCAGAGCGTGGCAAACGGGCCCGCTTTTCGTTTATCGATGAAGTAAATGACCGCGACTACCACCGCCAGGCTGAGAAAAACAAAAAAAATCTCGTGGATAAAATACCGCGAGATATAGACCATCCCGGGCGACAAGGCTAGGAAAAGCGCGGCAAACAAGCTGCCCGTTTTGCCGATGTAGCGTTTCAAAAACAGCGCCAATACGACCGTCAGTACGCCAAAAATGGCGACGCTCACACGTATCGGGACCGTTTTTAGCCCAAACATTTTTACGAACGGCAGAGCAATGTAATACAGCGTCGGGCCGTGATAATTTGCGGGATCGTATTTATAGACGCCGTCACGGACAAGGTTGGTGAGAAAAAATCCGTTGACGCCTTCGTCGTGATGCAGCGGTTTCAAGGCAAGCCAGAAAAACCGCACGAATGCCGCGATCGCTGTTATTAAGACTGAAGAAACTATCCAGACTCCGTCCGGCTTTTGTTCCCCGTCGATTAAATTATTTTCTTTGTCTGCCATTCAAAGACATTTCAAACAGGATTTGCAGGATGAAAAGGATAGATCGAATTTTTTGATCCTGCTTATCCTGTCCATCCTGTTTCAATTCTTTACTTTATACACCCGATACTGTCCCGCCTCGGCGATCACAGGATATTTTCTAAAAAATTCCTCGTTCGCGTTCATCGAATTTCGCTCCTCGGGCGAGATGAGCACGTATTCGATATTGTATTTTCGCATGAGGATCTCCGCCACCCCGCCGCCTTCATAAATGCGCTTAACATCGTCCTCGCGCGGCAGATAATCGATGCCATGCGATGACAAATGCCCGCTGTACCTCATCAGCGAACGCCGCCCGGACAGCACGACTGCCGAATTATACGTTGGAGCATTTAAGAATAATGCACTTGGCTCGGTCTTTTGCTTGATGCCAGCAGCGAGTTGCATCGCCTCGCGGTCAAGAACTCTGGTCTTGATCTGTCCCGAAGCCGTCCGCCACACGTCTAAAGCTCCGCCCAGCGTCAGCACGACAAAACACGCCGCCGCCACGACTTTCGCCAGTCCCGCCTGCTCCCAAGCCCACGCTATTGCCAATGCGATCAGCGGTATCGAACCGATGAACCAATAGATCAGCACCTTGATATTGTCCCATTCCCACGGCGCGAGTTTTGCCGCGTTTGAGATCATGAATAACGCAATAAATGGTAAATAAAACAACAAAAGGTGTTGGGTCTTTGGCTTTTTTTCATCGCCATTCTCGTCTTTTCGGCTTTGCGATAAATAAACCCAAATGCCCGCGATCACCGCCGGGATCACCATCCCGGTATTCTTGACCCAAAACCACAAAACGTTGTCGTCCCGCTTGTCCCAGCCAAAGTGCCACTCAAAAAACTTTGTCGTCTCGCTCGCGCTGCCCGACATCGACCAGAGCAATTCCGGTATCGCCACAATCGTCACGCCAACGCCGAACATGATCCACGTTTTCCATTTTGCGGGCTGCACTAGGAATAAAAAGCCCGTCACGACAAACAACGCCGCAAGGCTGTGCAAATGGATCAGCGGCAGCATTCCGGCGAGAATGCCAAGAAGTAGGGGAGTAGAGGAGTGAAGGAGTGAGGTAGCCACCTCATCTTTCTCAGGGTTCTCTGTGGCAAACACCTTCCACAGCCATCCGAGCACGAGCACCGCCAGCGGCATTCCGAGCAGCAGGCTTCGCTGCGTGATAAACAGCACGACCATTGAGTTACCCCAACGAAAATGGTCACCAATGGTGTAATCCTTTGGCAGATGCCAGATAAAATTGACGATGCTTTGTCCCGATTCCCAATAATCTTTGAAAAACCAAACAAAGCCGAGCCCGCCGGAGAAAAACAGCAATGCTGGGGCGATGCGTCCGGCAAGTTTGCTGTCGGTTACTTTAGCGACAAACCTTTCGAGTATGACCAGCAGCGACAATGCCCAGGAGAAATTTTGCCAAAACATCGCGTCCTGCACACTGACGCCGAGCTTTACAAAACACGCGGTCAAAAAGTCTGCGATAAACGGATACGAAAACCTTGCACCCGCCCACGACGGATTTTGCGGCGGAAAATTGTTGCCGTCCGTAAAGCTAAAGATCGCCCCGAGATGGAATGGCAGATCGCCTAGGTTGTTTGATCCGCCCGTATAGATACCGTCCGGCCGAATGTACATTGCCTGATCGAAAAACAACCAAAACAACAGTACAAAAAATGCATAATACAGCAGGCTCGCGATCCGCTTACCGCCACCGCCCTGTAATCTACCCTTTGCCTTGGCCCAGTCTTGTCGAAAATTATTGCGAAAGTCTTTTTTTTGCAATAACAAAAGCGGCAGCAGCGTGATCCCAAGCGGAAAAAGTATCGTCGCCGGGCCAAATCCAAAAAGACACGCCGCCACAAACGCCGTCAATCCAAAAACGGCCGACCCGACAATATTCCCTGCGGCAAGTCGCCACATAAAGCGATCGTCCTTAGCAACCAAATAGGTCAGCATCATACCGCCGAGGGCGATCAATGTTATTAATAGAACGGAGATCAGCATAAACCAAGGGAAACTCTAGATTAAGTTACTTTAAGTCGGTATAAAAACACAATTTACTACAAGCCATTGGCTAAACTTGCCGAGACCCGTCAATTGGTATAACCTTTTCGGAAATAGTCGTTCATCCCGCCGACCGCTCCAAATTATGAAGAGGATCGCACAAGTTTTGGGGGTACTGGTCGTTATAGGCCTCGGCCTGCTGGCGTGGACATTTACCTCAGCAAAGCTTGATTTTGCGCCGCTCGCAACCGAGACGCTGCCGCCTGCTTCGCCGCCGGCCGGCATGACGATGAGCTCTCTGCCGACCGGTTCGATGTCGAGCAACGCGATGTTTGCTTATCGGGGTGGCAGTATGAGCGACAAACGCGAGTTCTCAATGACCTCGTTTCTGGTTCATCACCCCAAAGGCGACCTCCTTTTTGACGCCGGATTTGGCCGTGATCTCGAGTCGCATATGCAAATGATGCCGTGGCTAATGCGGCAGATCACGACCCCAAAAAAAGGCCGCAGCATCGGCGACCAGCTTGGGTCAAACGATTACCCGATGGACAAGCTGACCGGTGTCATCCTAACCCATGCCCATTGGGACCACGTCAGCGGGCTCGACAGTCTACCGCCAAGAACTCCTGTTTGGGTTTCCGGTGCAGAGCGCACATTTATCTCATCGCGTTCGTCGATGACCGCCCTCGTCAACAGTTTTCCAAATGTAAATTACAAAGAATACAGTTTTGATGACGGGCCATACTTAGGTTTTCCGTCAAGCTATGACGTTTGGGGTGACGGCTCGATTGTCCTTGTCCCCGCACCCGGCCATACGCCCGGATCGATAATAGCGTTCATCACGCTACCGACCGGTGCGCGGTACGCACTGCTCGGTGATCTCGTTTGGCAAAATGAAGGTATAGATATTCCGGCTGAAAGGCCTTGGCTCTCTCGCCGTCTCGTTCGCGAAGACGACGATCAGGTTCGCGAAAACATTGCCCGAATCGCCGCCATTCACAAGCGTTTCCCTGAGATAAAGATGATCCCGGCTCACGATTCGATCGCGTCTGGCAAGGTCCCCGTATTTCCCGCCTCGACGCGGTAGCGCGTGTGAAAAGATGGCCGATCACCCCAAATGCCGCTTGGTCGCTCTCACAGACAATCCCTATTTTCCGCAAGGAACGCTGTTCAAGCTTGCAGGATATACGCTCCCGGATCGCGGTGATGGCGAAAGCGTCGAGATCGACCCAGCGATCATCGTCGAGTGTCGCCCTTTTGCCGAAAATGTGCCGCCCGGACAATGTCCTGTCCAGATCACTTCATTTAGTCAGGGACGAATTTCCGAAGTACAATTGGATGAGACGATACATTGGCAAAAAGTGGTGGTGCCTGTAGCTACGACGGAAATTGTGTCGATCGACGTACACGACCGCGTTCAAAATTTTGAAGCCGATCATTACGAAACGCCTTCAACTGATGAGCATACACACTACAAACTCCACATTGGCCATCTGCCGCCGGGCTTTTATTTGGCTCAGTTTAAGTTGATCAACGGTGAGAGTGCCCGGCTGACATTTATCAAACATTATCCCGAGTCGTTTGCCAAACGATCTGTCCCCATCGAACCACAAAGCCAAACAGTCATACTGCCCGAAAGATCGGAAACGATTGAGCCGCCAAAAGATGGAGCATATTTTGGTTTTTCTGCTCAACTCCTAAATACTGCTCTCGAGCTCACAACAGAGTGGGGCGAAAACTATGGCAAACCGATCAATGAGCGGATACTCGCGAAACATCCCGATCTAACACCCGACGATATCTCATCGCTGACAAAGATCTCACGCGAAGCCGAGTATTTTATCTACTCGCTAGCCGAATGCGAGCTTGCGGGCGAGATATCCGAATCCGATATACCGGTATTGGCCGTCAACGAACACCCTTGGCTTAACTCACAAAACACTGCCCGGCTCACCGGGATCGGTATGTTTTACGCGAGAAAGTAGAACGCAGTCTTCGCAAACGCGGCGATAAATTGTAAAATTGGAGTTTTTGAACCCTCGCGGGGAACCTTTCTTATGTTACAAGCTGGAATTGTTGGCCTGCCCAACGTCGGAAAATCTACTCTTTTTAATGCCTTAACCGCCCAAGAGGCGGCACTTGCGGCAAATTATCCTTTTGCGACCATCGAGCCAAACGTCGGCGTCGTTGCCGTGCCGGACGAACGTCTCGCCGTGCTCGAAAAGCTAAACAACGCTCAAAAGACAGTCCCCGCAACGGTCGAGTTTCTTGATATCGCCGGCCTTGTTCGCGGTGCGTCAAAAGGCGAGGGACTAGGCAACCAGTTTTTGGCTAATATCCGCGAGACACATGCTGTCGTTCAGGTCGTCAGGTGTTTTGACGATGACAATATCGTTCATGTGGACGGATCGGTTGACCCCGTTCGCGACATCGAAACGATCCAGATCGAGCTTGCTCTCGCTGATCTCACGTCGGCCGAAAAGCGAAAAGAAAAAGCTGCCCGTGCGATCAAATCATCGGGTGACAAAGACGCCAAACGCGAGCTTGAGATACTCGAAAAAATTATGCCGGTTCTCGAAGACGGCCGTCCGGCGCGTGCCGCCCATCTGACCGACGAAGAGCGTGCGATCGTTAAGACGTGGTTTTTTCTCTCAACAAAGCCGACGATCTATGCGGCAAATGTTGACGAAGCCACGCTTGCCGATCCGGCGGGCAATGCGCACGTCCAGGCTGTGATGAAACACGCCGCCAGCGAAAATGCCGATGTGGTCGTGATCTGTGCACAGCTCGAAGCCGAGCTCGTCGCTCTCGATCCGGCAGAGCGGACCGAGTATCTCAAAGATCTGGGACTTGAATCCTCAGGCGTTGACGGCCTCATCAAAGCTGCCTATCACATGCTCGGGCTGATGAGTTTCTTAACGGCAGGCGAAAAAGAAGTACGGGCGTGGACGATCCCGATCGGCACCAAAGCTCCCGCCGCTGCTGGCGAGATCCACACCGACATCGAACGCGGCTTTATCCGCGCTGAGATCATCGGCTACGACGACCTCGTTAACTGCGGCTCACGAAAGGCGGCAAGCGAAAAAGGCCTCGCCCGTCTCGAGGGCAAAGAGTACATCATGCAGGACGGTGATGTCGTTGATTTTCGATTCAACGTTTAGCTCACATCCGGATTCTGTGTCTCACAAATAATCGGCGCCAGAATTTGGAACTAACAAAAAATAACAGGAATCCTGAAAAAAGACTTACGATCCCTAAGGCCGAAAAACCTCTGAGCAAGTAGTTATTGATATTGTCACGCTCCTGATAGTCCATCGTGTGGAGCATCCAAAGAAAATCAAAAATGCGCCAGTTGCCGGTACGAAACGCCCCGATCTGACCGGTGTGGGCTGACAGATATACGGTTAGACCGTCGGTGTTCTCAAACGACACGGCCCATGCGGGCAGAGGTTTTTCGCGATATTCGTGATGGCCGCCGACGTTTTCTATGGTGATAAGCACGACGCTCTTGACCGGCTGTTTTGTCCTCAAAGCGTTTGTGGCAATGCGTATCGCCTCGTCCGCTGTTATTGCAGAACGGATCGCGCCCGTGATAGCGTCTGCCACAGCAAGTTCGTCTTTGTCCTCCGATGTTCGATAACCGATCTCATAATGAGGGCTGCCGAGTACGTCAACTATCCTGATCTTATCTATCGATCTAGCGACACCGGATGCGAGGAGTTTCTCTGCCGGCAATTGCGGCGGGGCCATCGCACGGTCGAAATTTATTGAATGCTCGTGCTCCGCCCGCAGATGATCGCCGCGTATTTCTTTGATATTTGTCCAACTAAAATATAAGCCGCCGACGGTCCAAAATACGAATTGTATGCCGATAAAAACACCGAGATAACGATGCGTCTTTCGTATGTAATGTTTGTAGTTTCGTCGCTTCATGGTTTGATCAATGCTTGTGGCCCTCGTTCCGCTGCAGATCTTTTTGTATTACTTCGCGAACGAACTTAACGACCGCAGCGATCTCTTCGGCCTTTAGCCTATCCTGAAATGCGGGCATCTCCTTATCCTTTTTCTTAGCCTTTCCGTTAGTAACGGTCTTGATAAAATCAGCCTCAGAATGGTCGAGGGCATGCCCGCTGGTAAACGGAATCCCCTTCGGAGCACCTTGGCCCTTGTCACCGTGACATTCAGCGCAGCTGGCGGCGTATATAGCCGGAGCGTCGATGAGGACGACCTCGCCTATCTTGTTAAATTTTGTGTATTTGACCTTAGAGCCTTCGCGGAGGATCTCGAATTCGACCTTGTCGCCGGGCTTAACCTGCGACAACATAGCCGCATCTGCTACGGGCTCACTCATTTCCATCGGCGCCATATATCCCGGAATATCTTCGTGATCGACCATTACCTTGCCGCTTTGGGGGTCGATTGATTTGACGACCCCCACGGATTTGTAGGCCTGGGTTTCAACCTTATTAGCAACCGGTGTTTCCGGCGGTTTTGAACAGGTAGAAACTAGAAATGCTGAAAGAAAAAGGGTTCCTGCTAATATCTTGATCTTATTTTTGTTCATTTTATTATCTCCACGGATCACTGAAACGCGAATCGGTGATGAATTGGTTATCGGTTAGGCTCTTTAGGAAAGCGATGAGGTCGGCTTTTTCCGAGCCAGAGAGATTAAACCCGCGAACAAAGCTGCTTTTATGCGGATTCTCGCTTCCATTTCCTCTGTTCGGGCCTTCTCTTATAGTCTGTCCGCCCGCCTTGTAATGCTCGATCACATCTTCGAGTGTTGCTATGCTGCCGTCATGCATATACGGAGCGGTCAGCTCGATATTTCGCAGCGTCGGCACTTTGAATTTGCCCATATCTTCGGCGGCGTGTGTGAATTCAAACAGCCCCGTGTTGTCCTTTGGATAACCGCCTTTGCCGTCGATGTTGTAGATTCCGTTGTTCTCAAACTCGGTCTTCTCGACAGCTTTTCCGACGTAGTTCGACGCTCCCGAGAGATTGAATCCCGTGTGGCAGTCTGTGCATTCGAGCCTTTCGCTAAAGAAAAGCTGTTCACCGCGTTTTGCCGAAACTGAAATAGCGTCGGCCTTTTTTTCAAACTTATATTGGTCATAAGGTGAATTGCCAGAGATCAAAGACCTGACAAACGACGCGAGCGATTGAGTTACTTGATTCAGGGAAAGTTTTCCCGCCGCATCCGGGAAAGCATCGACAAAGAGTTTGGCGTATCGCGGTTCTGCTTTGAGTCTCGACAACAACAATTCTTCTTTGCCTGACATGCCCATCTCTATAGGAGTTTCGCCAAAGATCGGAATCATCGGCTGTCTCTCTAAAAGAGTTACCGTTGGATTTGCCCAGTTAAACGAAGCCGCGTAAGCAACATTTGCAAGGCTCATCCCGTTCCGCGGATGTACTTCGCCTGTTGTACCCACCGAAAGAGCCTTGCCGTCGGTAAAGGCCTTTTCCTGTAAATGACACGTCGCACAGGAGGTCTTTTCGTTTATCGACAAACGTTTGTCGTAAAAGAGATGACGGCCAAGTTCGACCTTAGCCGCCGTCATCGGATTTTCATCAGGAACTCGCGGCACAGGAAAGCCTTTCGGCAAACGCCAATCATAGCTTTCTGTTTTTGTCTGAGCCTTTGAGTTGAAGATGTTCGAGCCCAAAAACAACAGGCCAAACATCACAAAGACAAACAGAACCGCGAGTTTTGACACCAGTCGGGATCTCATTTGGCACCTACAAGAGTTGTTGTCTTCGATGCTTTTTCAGATCGAATAAAGGTTTGCTTTACCGGCTTACTTCCTTCGAACGACAGTCCGAGATTTGCAAACACAGGTTTGCAGTCCGAGTCGCCCTCAAATGACATACACCCGGCGGCAGTTTTCTCCTGATTGATGTCAACATTGGCTCCGGCAAACAGTGATTTCAGATCGACAGTTACTACATCCTTTGCGAGATTGAATTTTGCGAAACTAAATTCCGGCCGATTCGCAAACTTACACTTCGTCGTATTACTTGCTGCGTCGGTCGTACATTCGGTACTGCCGAGGTGCAGCACGTAGCCGTTTGGCTTACCCGTTGTCTTTGTGTCGATGCGGGCAAATTTATAACCCATCTGCCACGACCAAAGCATCCGCGTTATATTCAGCGGAGACGGTTGGAGCGTCGGGTCAACGTGATTCATTTCTTCGGGGACACCGATCTGAAACCTTACGCCGACATATTTCCCTTTCGGCACTGCGCCATGAATGGTTGTGTTAAGCTCCGGCGTTCCGTTCTTACAAGGCCCTTCGCCGTTCTCAAAGTCAATCAACGCGACTTTATCAGTTTGAAATTTACCGTCATTAGTCAGTGTCAAAGGCGTTTCTTTACCTTTTTTATCAACAAGCCTGACGTTCTCGACAAAGAAACGAAAATCCGAAACGGTCATCGTCGATTTTGTTGTTCCAATGCCGCCATAAGTTTCGTTGCATGAAAATGCCTTGTCACCGACAACGCCCTGAAAGTTGATCGATACCGATCGTGCCTTTTGACCATAGATAAATGATGTCGCCGACATACAGAAAATAAGAGCGGATATTCTTGATAATTTATTCATATTATTTCTCCTTAAGATCCCCGTAGGGAACTCCGCGCGGCAAGGGCGGGATTGTGCAATTTAGTTTTACGGTATGCCGGTATGACCGGGATGGCATAAGACGCCGCACGGAGTAAGTAAACCTGAGTTTTGTTTCGAGTTTAATGTTCATTATTTTGCGAAGCCGAAGAGTTAAAGCCTCATCAGATACACAAACGTGTTTAGCAAGGACAAATTTGCCTTGCCGAAAAAATTTTAGTTAGAAGTTGATTTGCTTTAGATCAAGCAACAGGAGGGCCGCGAGTGTTAATCGCGTATGCAGCCGATTGGAGATCGGTTATTTGTGGAGAATAGAAATTTGAAACTGCCAGTTCAGTCGGAGGCCGAGAAAGTTGTTGGAGCGAAAATATCTGTGTGGTTATTGCGAGAAAATCGCCACGGCTACTAATTGAACCGGCTTGAACCTTGTCAACCACGGTCAAAGGCCTCTTCGGCGAGTCAGGTGCTGAGGGAAGCTCAGAAAAAGCCTTGCCTCCTTTAGCACTAAAGCTAACGAACAACTCGCCAATATTTACATTATGTTCAGCTTTGACCTTTACATTTGCAGCAAGGATCATCTCAAGAAGAAAAACAGCCTTAGTCTTCTTACTTCCGCAGATGTCGGACAAAGGAGCTTTAGCTACGACCCTTTTCGGTTCCGACTTTTTGACCCATTGCCTTTGGAGCGGACAAAATACAAGATCACCGTTGTTCGGGGTTTCAACAGCAAAGACCACTAGAGTATTAAACACTGAGCAAATCATCCAAAGCGCAACGAAAACCCGTGATCTAGCGCGGACGCGTTGGACGAAGTTACTTAGCTTTTGTTTCACGATAATCAGCGGTCCCAATTTGATCTACTAAGACTAACTGCCAAGCACAATGGTATGCCCCCGGTAGGATTCGAACCTACAGCCAACAGATTATGAGTCTGCTGCTCTAACCGTTGAGCTACAGGGGCATAAATTAAAAGTTTAATTTAATCGCTAGGCACGCGCAAACCGCTTGTCGTTTATGACAGCAGCGGCCGGAAAATAACCGCATTTCGTATCCGCTCGATGCTTGCAGTTAGATCGTCAGCGTTGACGCCGGGTTCGGCAGCCGCGAGGACCTCCGAGTCTGACTTTCCGTGTAGCAGATGTTCGAGGACAGACATTTCGTTTTCGCCAAAATCAGGTATTCCCAACGCATTTGACACCTCGACCCCGACAACGCGTGTCTGCGATAGGTCAAATACCCAGTCGAGCACCTTTTCGATCGGATCGACATCGGGAAAGCGTTGGTTTATCAATGAAAAGATCCTTCCGCGTTCATCGACATTGAGCAGCAATGCCATAAAAAAGCGATGCTCAGGGTCGGTGACAAAGCTCCGCCGCTCCATGATATGGTCGAGCATATCATCTCTTTCAAAAACAGCTTTGAGCATCTCGCCGCCGGCCCCGTGCCGATCGATCACCATCTGCAGAAAACGATCAAAACGTTCTTTTGGCCCTGCGAGTTTAAAGAGTTGGCTGATCTGATTTGCCCTAAGCAAACGACGTAAATGTGACAGTATCGAGTACGAGGTTTGCAGATCGCTCGTTTTCAGCATCTTTTCGATGATCCCGTCGGCGTCCTCTCGTTTTGCACGGATGAGCGTTCCCATCATCTGCAATTTTTTTATTGCCGTGTCTTGTTCAAAAAATGGGTCGATCGCAAATCCGGGCTTGTGATATGAAAACTGAGGCGGGTAAAGCGGCGAACGGTCCGTACGGACAACGATGGTCGCCGACGGCTGATCGAGGTGAAACAAAGCGTGGATATATTCGCTGCCTGCCCATATTTCCTGGGCATCACCTACATTTAGCAATTGACATTCTTTGAGTCGCATCTCGCCGAGTTGCGTAAATGCATTGATCGCCTGATGCGTTTCAAACTGGTACCAGCTATGTATGCTCGACCCCAACAGCACCTGAAACGCCCCGCAAAATGAATGCTCATGCGTCGCTGTCGTCCCCTCAAACCAAAAATAAACATCAATGTGAAATCGCAGCCCGGAAAATATCGTGATCGGCGGATCGGCAAACCTGCCGCCGAGGTCACGCTGACGAGGAAGTTCGTATTCCGAAAGAGACCATTCGACCACGTCCCACGCCGACAATTTTGACGGCAGATCGGCACGGATCAAAGCGTCTTTTGCTATCGCCGGAAACAGGTCCTCGTTGTAGTTTTGCTCGAGCCATAGACCTTCGATCTCGGCTCCCAGTTTTTGGAATAATTCCATTATTTTGTTTCTTCAAACCCTGGCATTTTACTGCTCACCTGAAGACGAGCACTGGGGAAAATCGATTTACGCATAGTTTTTCTTTCCGTTAACCGAGATATCTGCTATATTTTGCCTAACTCTTCCGTAAATTTAAACTTCTAGAGGAAATAAATCGATGAGCGCAAATGCACAAACGATAGATGCCGGTGCTTCGCAAAAGCACCCAAAAGGCCTGGCCGTACTGTTCGCGACCGAGATGTGGGAACGATTTTCGTTCTACTCGATGCTCGCATTGTTCACGCTGTATTTACGCGACCCGAAAGAAGGTTTCGGTTGGACAGCGTCCGAGGCAACGTGGCTGTACTCGACCTATTTGGCATTTGTGTACGCCAGCCCGCTAATTGGCGGCATCATTGCCGATAGGATCACAGGCTATCGCAAAGCTGTGATGATCGGCGGTTTCTTTTTCATGGCTGGTCACGCGACACTCTCGATACCGGCGATCTGGGCGGTTTATCTTGCTCTCACGTTCCTGGTTATTGGTAACGGTTTCTTCAAACCAAACGTCTCTACAATGGTCGGCAACCTCTACCCAGAGGGCAGCCCGCTCAAAGACCGTGCCTACAACATTTTCTACATGGGCATCAACGTCGGTGCGGCTCTCGCCCCGATCGTTATGGAGATCGCACGGGCATACTTTGGGTTCCACGTTGCTTTCGCAGTCGCCGCATTTGGAATGGTGATCTCAGTTTTTGTGCTGTGGAAATGGAAGAGCCACGTGGTGAGTGCCGACAAGAAATTTGGCCTCGTCGATGGCGAAGCTGCCGCAGTCACTGCTGACCTTCTGCCTGCGGAGGAAAATGAAAAGTCCCGCTTGATGAACAGCGTGCCTGAAGGCAAGCGAATCATGGCTCTGATCGTCGTATTCCTGATCGTCATCGTGTTCTGGATGGTGTTTCACCAAAATGGCTCGACGATCACGTATTTTGCCGATGACAATACAGACTGGAACGTTACCGGCACGATCTCAAATTCGATCAACGCGATCTGGATCTTGATCCTGACATTTCCGCTGGTTGCGTTTTGGGGATTTTTGTCCCGGCGCGGCAAAGAGCCCGCAACGCCAACCAAGATGGCGATCGGGATGACGCTGACGGGATTGTCGTTCCTCGTGCTCGGCTACGGCGCTTATATAGGTGAAAAATCAGTACGTACGGCGGATCAGATCGCCTCAGGTGAATTTCGCATCAACGAACGCGTGGCGACAAATCTTGTCGCGCAGGGCTTACCAAAAGATCTGGTCGACAACCTGATGAAAGCGAAAACCGCCGATGGTAAGAACGCTATCGACGGTGTCAAATTTGCTGCCACCACGGACGAAGCAACCAAAGTAAAAACATCCGGCGGTGACGCGCTGATCGCTGCCGTCAACAAGGTCGCTCCGGGCCAGGGCGACGCAAACAAGGACAAGTTATTACAGGCAGCTCACCTATTCCGCGTGTCGCCGTTTTGGCTGATATTTGCGTATATGATCGTGACTCTGGGCGAACTAATGCTGTCGCCGATGGGCCTCTCGCTGGTGTCAAAAGTGGCTCCGATATCAAAGCGTGGGATGCTAATGGGCGGCTGGTTTGTCGCGACTGCAATCGGTAATAAGCTTACGCAAATCGGCGTCTTTTGGGACATTTGGCTGCAGTCGTCGTTCTTTATCGTCCTCGCCTGCATGGCACTATTCATGGCGGTGGTTCTGTTCCTGATCCTCAAACCATTGAAGAAAGCAATGCCCGGCGTCTAACGCCAGAGCAAAAGGCAAAAGTAAAAAGGCAAAATCGGAAGCTCCGGTTTTGCCTTTTTACTTTTTACTTTGCCGATAGGCCGCCATCGCCTCAGCTGCTCCGGCGTGCATGATCTCCGGCTTATGATATTTCCAGTATTTTTCAAACTCTTCGTCGCTCATCTGCGTATTCTCTGAGCGGGTTTTTTCTTTCAAAAAATTCTCAGCCCAGGCACGAGTGTCCATATTCGTATTCAACGCCGTGCGGGCGCCGTGCATCAAATTATCTCGTTCCATAGTTATTTACTCCTTGTGGTAGATTATTAGACGAAACTGACATTAACAAATGCCGCCAGTTCCAAGCGGTGAAAAAGGGTCTTACGTGAAAAGAACAATAACAATACTTTTAATTCTAGCGAGTTTTGCAAATGCCGGGTTGGCACAGGTCAAACCGCCGGTCACCGCTGCTACGCAAAAAGGCGTTGAGATACCATTCGTCAACAAAGTACTGCCAAATGGTTTTGAGATCATCGTTTTGCCGGACACTTCTGTTCCGCTCGTGACGGTCGAGATAGCGGTTCGCAACGGTTCATTTACCGAAACGCCCGAACTTAACGGTCTGTCGCATCTTTATGAACATATGTTCTTTAAGCCAAACAGTGCCCGCATGATCGGCCAGTGCGAAGCCGCTATGCGCCAAGGCCCGCTCAGCCCTTTTGGCCAGCAAGTTTGCGGTCCGCAGATCAAGCTAAAATCCGTGATCGGCGATGTCAGCTACCTCAATGAGATCGATCAGATCGGCATCGTCAACAACGCCGAAACGCACGAAGAGGTGGTCAATTATTACTTCACCACCACCCAGCCGCATCTGACGACGGCGATGAGGTTTATCCGCGATTCGATACGTTTTCCGGTTTTTGACGAGGACGAATTTAAGGGCGAACGCGATGTCGTTTTAGCCGAATTGACCCGCCACGAATCGCAACCTGGGCTTTATTTGGAAAAGACGATGATGGACAAGCTCTTTTACAAATATCCGACCCGCAAACAGCCCGGAGGAACCCGCGACACGGTCGCCGCCGCCACTACCGATCAGATGCGGCTCATCCAGTCGCGTTATTATGTGCCAAATAATTCGGCGTTGATCGTGACCGGCGATGTCGATCCGCAAAAAGTTTTCACGCTTGCGGCCGAATTGTTTTCGGATTGGCAACGCGCGCCCGACCCTTTCAAGCAGTTTCCGATGGTACAGCATCCGCCGCTGACAAAGAGCGAAGGCGTCATCGTCGAGCAACCGGTCAGCAACATCATCATGCAGATCGGCTGGCACGGCCCGTCGATCGGTGTTGACGACAAGTCAACGTATGCAGCTGACGTGTTTTCATTTATCGTCGAGCAGCCAAATTCCCGGCTCCAGCGGGTGATGGTCGATTCAAATCTATCGGTAAACGCTTCCGTCCACTATTACACGCAGCGTAATGTCGGCCCGATCCGCATGACGCTGGTAACCTCGCCGGACAAGGCAAAACAGGCGTTAAAAACGCTATACGCTGAGATCGATAAATTTACCGATCCGACATATTTCACCGACGAAGAGCTCGAAAACGCCAAGACCTTGCTCGAAGCCGAGGACCTCTATCGCCGCGAAAAATTGAGTGAATATTCGCACACACTGAGCTTTTGGTGGTCATCGACCGGTGTCGATTATTATCGCGGTTATCAAAAAAATCTTCGTGCGATCACGCGTGCCGACATCGTCCGCTACATCAAAATGTATATTCAAAATAAGCCGCACATCGGGGTCGCATTGATCTCGACCGAGCTGCAACAGCAAGTAAAACTAACGCCTGCCGATCTGACCGGAGGTAAATAATGATGAGAAAATTTAACATGAACCTCGCTCTGCTGCTTGCTCTCTGTTTTTCGGCGGCCACTATCTCTGCACAGGTCGCAAGATCATCGACCGATTCGGTGACCGAATTTGAGGTCAACGGCCTCAAAGTTCTGGTCAAGAGCCGTCCGAGTTCGCCGACCATCGCCGCCGGCCTGTTTGTTCGCGGCGGAGCCCAGAACTTGACCGCTACAAACGCCGGCATCGAAAATATGACGCTCAACGCCGCCGCCGAGGGCAGCAAGAGCTTTCCCCGTGCGCTTTTACGCAAAGAGCTTTCGCGTACCGCAAGCAGTATCGGTGCGGGCAGCAATCAGGATTTCAGCGTGATGTCGCTCGCCTCTACCCGTCAGCATTTCGTACGCTCGTGGAAGGTCTATGCCGATCTCGTGATGAACCCCGCGTTTGCCGCCGAGGATGTCGAGCTCGTCCGCGAGAGAATCCTAACGGGACTTCGCGGCGTCAACGACACTCCCGAAGGTTCGCTTGCCTCGTTGGAGAGCAAGGTCATCTACACCGGACATCCGTATTCCAACGACCCAAGCGGCACCATCGAAAACGTCACCCGTTTCAAAGCCGACGACCTGCGCGCATATCATCAAAGGATAATGCAGACCTCGCAGCTTTTGCTGGTCATCGTCGGTGACGTAGATGCCGCTGAAATGCAAAAACTCGTCGCCGAAACGCTTGGAAAATTGCCGCGTGGCACCTACAAGGCGAAACCTGTCGCTGCGATCAGCTTTACCAAACCATCGGTCGATGTGACACAGCGGTCATTGCAGACTAACTATGTCGAGGGTATTTTTGGGGCACCGTCGCTGAGCGACCCTGATTATTACGCGATGCGAGTCGCTATTTCGATACTTGCTCGCCGCGTCTTCCAGGAGGTTCGTGTCAAAAATAACCTGTCGTATGCCCCCGGAGCCGAGATGAATAATATGGCAGCAAACACCGCAAACATCTCAGTTTCCGCTGTCGAGGCAACCCGCGCCGTCAGCCTGATGCTCACCGAGATCCGGCAGATGCAGACGGTCCCCGTCGATAAGACCGACATTCTCGAAACCGGCGGATTCTTTTTGACCACCTATTACATCAAACAGGAAACCAATGCCGCACAGGCTGCCGAACTCGCAACATACGAACTGATAGGCGGCGGCTGGAGGAGATCTGCGGACTTTCTCGAACGCATACGCAGCGTCACACCCGCCGATGTCCAGCGTGTTTCCAAGACGTATCTGAAAAATATCCGCTTTGTCGTGCTCGGCGATCCGACACAGATCGACCGCAATCTTTTTACTACGTCTGATTAGTCTTTATACAGCAGCCCAAAAAAAGCTCCGTGAGAATTTACGTCTCACGGAGCTTGTCATTTACGGGTTGTCCTTTTTCCTGTCACTATCCGGCTGACGAGCGGGTTTGTCCGTCGGCCTTTGCTCGCCTTTAGTCGGCGGCGGCTCGTTTCGCGGTTCCTGGCGAACCGGCGGATCGCGACGCGGTTCTTGCCTGACAGGCGGCGAATATACCGGCGGATCCTGCCTCGGCGCCTGACGGACAGGCGGCTTATACTCCGGCACAGGCTCCTGCCTTGGCTGTCTTACAGTCGGCTGTTCACGCGGTTTTTCCTGCGGGGTGTATGACGGTTCGCGTCGGATCACGTTCGTATCGTCACGCTTGACCGGCTGTGGCCGCTCGACCGCTCCCGTTTGACGCTTATTCGTCGGTTCACCGCTGATAACAGGTTCGCTCCGCACGACAGGCGGACGGTCGCCGTAAATACGTTTTTGCCGCAACTCCTGATCGAGCGGTTTGTCGTTTTGCCGCTCCGCAGCACCAGTTTTCGTAATTGGTTCGATACGCGGCTTAACCGCTGCTATCTCGCGATCGACCGGGCGTTTTCTAGCCGTTGGATCCGGTAGATCTTGCACCGTAATGGCCGTAGGGTCTTTTGACAGGATCTCTTTGGCGATCAGATCCGGCGCCCGTCGGCCGCCCTTTGCCGTTCTGCCAAAATCTTCTTCTGATGCCATTATCACACCGATCGGGGGCGTGTCTCCGGGATTCTTTCTTACTCCGCCTTTAGCGTTAGGGTCGACGTTTCCCGCCACTGTTCCGCCGCCCGGAACACGAATAGGCGGCCCAACCCACGGCCCGCGAATCGTCCCGTTACCGTTTCCGTTGTTGCCGTTGTTGTTGTTACCGCCCCAACCGCCGCCTCGGGGACGACGATACCAACCGTAGTAATTGCAATTGTACGGCAGCGGATACCAATATACGTTTGTGCTGATGATATTGATCACGACCATCGCCGGTGACCACCAGCTGCGTCGCTGGCGATAGTATCCGTACGGAGCCCAGACCCAGCGGCCATGGTGATATATCCAGCGGCCGTGATGATAAGTTGCCCAGCCCCAAGGCTCGTCGTTGACCCACGTCCAGCCATAGTTGCCGAGCCAACGCCAATGCCCGTAGCGGTACGGCGACCAATCGTAATAACTGTTGATCGAGGTCGTGTACGGCTGCCAAACATATCCGTAATCGACCGTGTGGACCCAGTCGCCATAGCCATTGAGGTCATCGGCTCCATAGATGTCCTGATCGTAATATTTGTCGTAATAGGCGTTGCTCAGACGCTTTGCTATCGTCGAATCACGGCCCTGCGACCAGCTATCAAAATCGTCCGCAAATCGTGCCACATCGAGCGTTTCCCACTCGCCCGCGTTCGCTCCGCCGATAACCACTCTCGCCCCACGGCCGCTCCTGAGCGTAAATCCGGCATTGTCCGAATACACGCGTGCTTCGCCGCCGCTCGAAACACCGACGCGCAGATCTTGATCGCCCGATTGCCCCGCGTCGATGCGATAAGCACCGGCTTTTTGAATAGCAACGGTCGTATTCGGAGCGTCGATCTCAAAAAATCCACCCGCTTTTTCCAGATCGGTCACTCTAACTGCCAATGTTCCCTGTGACAGGCTGACGGCGATGCCGTCGTATTTCAACGTCGCGAACTTGAGAAACGCGTTCTCATCCAGCCGGATGTGCGAATAACTGTTGAGTTGTATCTCGACCCGCGCATCGTCGCCGGTCGCGACCTGATCGCCCTCAATTAGCGGCAGATTTAACACCGCTTTTTCCCAGTCGTCGCTGCCAATACGACGTATCTTTACGTCGCCGCTGATAAAGCTGATACGCGCAACGCGGTCCGTCACCTCAGGATCGGTGTCATCTTTGACAACCGCACTCATCCCGCCCTCAGGCAGATTTATCGTCTGTGCCGTACTGGCACCAAATGCAAAACTGACGCTGCTCACCGCAAAAATGGCGAGCCAAAACACCTTTGCTAAACTACGCATTAGAGTTTCCTCCGGTCTGATCATTAAATTTTTGTCCTTAGGGAAAGCGGCTGAAACCTAAGATGACAGCCTTTTGCCCTCTTTACAGCAAAAATCATACCGTTGGCTTTGTTCGCTAACTACGTCACTCAAATACCTGTATTTATTGACTTCTACGCAAACTGTAAAATCCGGTAAACGCCTAAATAGTGCAAACCATACACTTTCGTCACCAAATCGTGCGCATTACGGCAAGCATTTCTTACTTTGCCTTTCTTTGCGTCCGTAGGGCTTTGCGTGAAACGGGCTGACCGTCTAACATTTTGGTAAGAGGTTTACTGATATGAAAAGAACTGCACTTATTTCTCTATTTATACTGATGTTTGTGGTGGCAGGTTTTGGCCAAAAAGCGGCTGCCGCCAAGGTCGATCCCGCAAAGGGTGTCCGCGAAGCGTTTGACCGTCTCATCGACGGCATCAAACAGGTCGATGCCGACAAGGTGATGGCTTCGTACGAAAAGTCCGACCGGCTGCTGATATTTAACAACAACGGCACCGCGACCATCGGTTGGGAAACCGTCAAGACCAACGTCGAAAACACCTACGCCAAGGTGTCGAACGTCACGATGGACATCACCGGCCTGCGTGTCGAGATGCTTGGCAAAACAAACGCCTATGTTTCGTGCAAATGGCGGCAATCACAGGAGTTTGACGGCAAGCTCGAAGATTCGTCCGGTCGCATGACGCTCATCTACAAGCTTGTGGGCAAAGACTGGAAGATCACCCACCGCCACACTTCACCAGACAAACCCGACGCCACCCGGCCGGTGTTCCCATCCGAACGGCAAGATTAAACGCACTCTTTATGTAAATGAAAAAGGCTTCGCGATCCGGTACTTGAATCAGAACCGGCGTATTGCCTTGACAAAGTGAACTGATCCCGTCTCTTTACCCTATGGGACGCGCCAAATACGTGTGTAGTCCAAATCTGTGATCAAGTATTTGCTGTCGGGAGTGAATCGGACAAATCCACCTATACTAGGAAAGGTCTTATCCCAAATATAAGGGTACCGAGGATATGCACCCACGGCGACCTTGTTCCAAGTGTTTGTCTCGTATAATTCAACTGTTGGTTCAACGTATGAGGATAATAGTTTCTTGACCACATTATTGTAAATAAATGCCAAATATTTCCCGTCCGCTGAAAACGCAAGACTACCTGATTCGTACGGAAACTCTCTTTGCACTACTAATTCATATTTGTCCGTATCATATAGCTGAAGGACCCATTTATAGTCTTCGTCCTCAGATGCCTTATTGCCTTTTTTTCCTTGATCAAACTTTTCCCGCACCCGTCCATACATATAAAAAAAACGACCGTCAGGTGTATAACCTCCGCCTAAATATGGGAAGATCTCATGAAGTTGTTTAATAACTTTATTGGTCTCAATATCCCAAATGCCTATTCTTATATCCTCACTGGTATTTCCTCGGTAGGTATTTACTTTAAGCGCAAAGAATCGCTTGTTGCGTGAGCTAAAAGGCTCAATTCCATGTACCGTATCAGTAGCGGCCCCGGCATCCCCCCGGCTCACCTGACCGATCTGCTTTAAGGAGCAATCGGGAAAAGTTAAGAGGAATAGTTTATCGGGAGGAAGGCTCGTGCTTCGATCGAAAGTTGCCAGAGCTTTTTGTGAGTCGAAAGGATAAATAAAAACTCCTTTGAAATCATCGTTTCCGATAACACACTCTCCGGATGTCTTTCTTAAAGGATCGAGAATAGAAAATTCGATCTTGTCTAAATTCGTTAGATTACGCCTAGAGAGGATCTGGTAAGAATTGCTCAAAAACTTTTTATGCCCACGACCATTTGTCCAATTGAATCTGTCAATTTCCAGCCCGCTCTCGAATTCAACAACGCTATAGTAGCCGTCACCTAGCGGATTGCGGTTTTTCATATCTACATAGGTACTCAGCAGAAGCAGTTTGCCATCACCTGAAAGATCGAGCGGAAAAGCATCCTTATATTCCTTGACCACGGTCAATTGCGTTGGAGTTGGAACGGGTTGGGGGGCATTATTATTCCGCGTGCTAACAGAACCCACTTGAGCAGCAACTCCTGAATGGAGAAGCATAAAAAAATAGATTCCGAATATTACAACGTTGAGTTTTTTTAAAGATCGCATAATACTCCGTTATCCCCGACCCTGCCTCTCAACCGATGCGGAAGAATGGGGTCAGACCTGCGATTCTGCAATATTCCGTCATTTCTGGGATGTTAGCACAGGCGGAGTGGTGTTAGGCAAGGTTTTTACAGCAGTAGGCTCGCTCGTCGCCAACGACGACAGGATACAGCAATCTTGGTCCACTTTGGTCCACCTTGGTCCGGACCGGACCAAAGAATTTTAGCCACGAATCGCACGAATATCACGAATTAGGAGGTTTTATTCTTATTCGTGTCATTGGTGTAATTCGTGGCTAACTCCTTTTTTCCATTAGATCCTGTCCACGATAGCATTCAGAGTTGCCGACGATCTCATCGCAGCGTATGCCTTTGCCGTATCGGGGTGATAATAGCCGCCGACGTCCTGCGGTTTGCCTTGGGCGGCGATCAGCTCTTCGTTGATCTTGGCTTCGTTTTCCTGCATCGCACTGGCGACAGGAGCGAATATTGCCGCGATGTCAGCATCCGCTGTCTGAGCTGCGAGAGCCTCGGCCCAGTACATCGCCAGATAAAAATGCGAACCGCGATTGTCGATACCGCCGACTTTTCTGGCGGGAGATTTGTCGGTAGCTAGGAATTTGGCATTTGCTGCGTCCAGTGCGTCGGCCAAAACCTGAGCCTTTTTATTGTCTTGGGTTTGGGCCAGATGCTCAAAACTTGCTTGCAGGGCAAGAAACTCGCCCAACGAATCCCAACGCAGATAACCTTCGTGTAAAAACTGTTCGACGTGTTTCGGAGCCGAGCCGCCCGCACCGGTCTCGAACAACCCGCCGCCGTTCATCAGCGGCACGATCGACAGCATCTTTGCCGATGTCCCGAGCTCGAGGATCGGGAACATATCTGTCAGATAATCACGCAAAACATTGCCCGAAACCGAGATCGTGTCCTTGCCCTCACGCCCGCGTTTCAGCGTCTCACGCATCGCGTCCTGCACGTCCATTATGCGGATATCGAGGCCGGTCAGATTGTGATCTTTTAGGTACTCTGTAACCTTTTTGATGATCTGGCGGTCGTGTGCCCGGTCGCTATCGAGCCAGAAAATTGCCGGCGTATCTGACAGCCTCGCACGATTTACGGCGAGCTTTACCCAGTCGCGGATCGGTGCATCTTTGGTCTGGCACGCACGGAAAATATCGCCCGTCTGCACCGATTGTGAGAGCAGAGCATTTCCATTCTCATCTTCGACCTTGACCGTTCCCTCGTTAGCGATCTGAAAGGTCTTGTCGTGCGAACCGTATTCCTCGGCCTTTTGAGCCATCAGGCCGACGTTTGGCACTGAGCCGAAAGTGCGCGGATCGATCGCACCGTTTTGCTTCATATCCTGGACGATAGCATCGTAAAACCGCGCATACGTGCGGTCCGGGATGATGCAGACGCTGTCCTCCTCGGCACCGTCGGCGTTCCACATCTTGCCGCCGCCGCGGACCAGAGCAGCCATCGACGCATCGACGATCACGTCGGACGACACGTGAAAATTGGTAATGCCTTTGTCCGAATTGACCATCGCGAGTTTTGCACTATTTTTGATGGTATTTTCAATATCAGCCTTTATTTCCGCTTCTTGCGGGTGTCCGGCGATCTTTTCATCTAGAGTCGCCAAACCAAAATTTGGATCGATCTCAAGCTCGGCAAACGTGTCCTTATACTTCTCAAATACGTCCTTAAAATAAGTCTCGACTATCGCCCCAAAGATGATCGGGTCCGAGATTTTCATCATGGTGGCTTTTAGATGAGCCGACAGCAACACGTCCTTTTCCTTTGCCTCGCGGATCGCGTCAAGGACAAACGAACGCAACGCCGACAGCGTCATCACCGACGAATCGATCACCTCACCGGCTCTTAGTGGGGCATAGTCTTTCAAAACCTTTTCGCTGCCGTCATTTCCGTAAAAAACGATCCTAAATTTGCCATCCGCCTCAACCGTCGTCGAATTTTCAGTCCCAAAAAAATCCCCGCCCGTCATATGTGCGATCGACGTTTTCGAGTCCGCTGCCCAAGCACCCATCCGGTGCGGATTTGCCTTGGCGTAATTTTTGACCGCTTTTGGCGCTCTGCGGTCGCTGTTTCCCTCACGCAGTACGGGGTTTACGGCGCTGCCTAAAACCTTGGCGTATTTTTTATTGATCGCCGTTTCGTCGTCCGTCTTTGGCTCAGCGGGATAATTTGGCACGGCGTAACCCTGCGACTGCAGCTCAGCTATCGCCGCCTCTAATTGCGGTACAGATGCCGAAACATTTGGCAGCTTGATGATGTTAGCCTCGGGGCGTGTCGCGAGTTCGCCCAACTGAGCAAGAGCATCCTGAGTTTTTTGATCGTCTGTTAAGTATTCAGGAAAATTTGCCAAAATGCGCCCGGAAAGGGAGATGTCCGGCACCTCGATCTCGATATCAGCGCATTTTGTAAATGCTTGGACCATCGGTAAAAACGAGTGTGTCGCGAGCATGGGGGCTTCGTCAGTGAGTGTGTAATAGATCTTTGATTTTTCTGTCATTATGTTGGTCGTTTGGTCACAAAATATGGCCCGCATTTAAAACACAGAGCCCGTTTAGTACAATCAGCTATATTAAATTGGTTTGGGCCAAAAGGTAAATTTGGCATTTAAATAATCCCTTTATGACATTGCGGATCATATATCGATCGTTGGTATCAGCCGCTATGCTAGGCGCCTTTTTGTCGCTAACATTTGCCCAGCCGGCCGCGCCAAAACCACCGCGAGAGATCTTTCGCGACGCCGACGGTAACCAGATATCAAATAACGAATTTGTCGATATCCGCATGGCAAATTTTCATTACCGCGATGCGACCGTTGTCACGACGCTCGATGACGGCACGATAGAGTTTCGGCTGCAAAAAATACCGCAAGAGGGCCTCGCTGCACCCGATTTTGCGGTAAAAACAATTGACGGCACAAAGATCACCGCCGCCGATCTTAAGGGCAAGGTCGTCGTGCTAAATTTTTGGTTCATTGGCTGTCCGGCGTGTATCAGAGAAGAGCCAAAATTGAATGACCTGCGGGCTAAATTTGTCGGTCGCGAAGATGTCGTCTTTTTGGCCATGACCGCCGACACAGCCGACAGCGTTAAAAAATATCTTGCTAAAGAAAGATTTGATTTCACCCACGCAACCGACGCCGAGCGGGCGATGAAAGCTTTTGTATTTGCCGGTTATCCAAAAAATATCGTGATCGGCCGCGACGGCATCATCCGCTATTGGCGAAGCCCCATTCACGCTTGGGACAAATTTGAGTCGGTCATTCGCACGGAACTGGCAAAAAACTAATGGCAAAAAGATCCGCACAAGCAATCGTCGCTATCATCATGGGCAGCAAGTCAGACTGGCCGACGATGGAGGCCGCGTCGCTAACGCTAACAGAATTTGGCGTAGCGCATGAGACCAGGGTCGTGTCGGCTCACCGCACGCCTGATCTGTTGTTCGAATTTGCAAAAAATGCCGAGGAACGCGGCATCGAGGTCATCATTGCCGGAGCCGGCGGAGCGGCGCATCTGCCGGGAATGTGTGCATCACAAACCGTTCTGCCTGTGCTCGGAGTGCCGATCGAGAGCAAAGCCTTAAAAGGTCTCGATTCGCTTTTATCCATCGCCCAGATGCCCGCCGGTGTTCCGGTCGGAACGCTCGCGATAGGCCAGCCCGGAGCAAAAAACGCGGCGCTGCTGGCAATAGCAATACTCGCAAATTCACGGCCCGAACTACGCACGAAACTGCACAAATTTCGCACAAAACAGACAAAAACCGTTCTCCATACAAAACTGACAAAATAGGAATTCAAACTAGCGTGGCGAAAACGATCCTACCAAATTCAACCATCGGCGTTTTCGGCAGCGGGCAGCTCGGGCGGATGTTTGCCATCGAGGCCCGCAAGATGGGCTATCGCGTGCATACTTTCTCGCCAGAGAGCGACACGCCGACCGGACAGGTTGCGGACATTGAAACGTGCGGGGCATATGACGATCTCTATGAGGTCAGACAGTTTGCACAGAGCGTAGATGTGGTGACGTTTGAGTTTGAAAATGTGCCGTCGGCATGTGTTGAGGCGGCCGCCGAATTTGTCGATGTTTTTCCAAAAGGCGAGATCCTCCACACCACGCAAAACCGTCTGCGTGAAAAGACTTTTCTTTCGGCTAACGGGTTTCCTGTTACACCCTTCCGCCACATAGAAACTCTCGATGATCTGAAAATTGCTGTTGATGAACTCGGTACGCCGTGCGTCCTAAAAACTGCCGGTTTTGGTTATGACGGCAAAGGGCAGAGCAAGATAAAGAGTGCTGACGACATAGAAACAGCGTTCGCGAATCTCAATGGCAACGACGCCGTTCTCGAAGCATTTGTTGATTTTGAAAAAGAGGTATCGGTCGTCTGTGCCCGCGATCAGGACGGCAATTTTGCCCATTACGGTGTGATCGAAAATGAGCACGCAAATCATATCCTCGATGTTTCTTTCGCCCCGGGGAACGTGTCGGACACAACGCTCGACCAAGCTGTCGAGATCACGCAAAGCATTGCGGAGACGTTAGATTACGTCGGCACGCTCTGTGTTGAGTTTTTCCTAACGAGGGACGGCACATTGCTAGTAAATGAACTTGCTCCGCGTCCGCACAATTCGGGCCACCTTACTTTTGGCCCTTGCGTGACGTCGCAATTCGAACAGCAGCTCCGTGCCGTCTGCGGGCTGCCGCTTGGCTCGACGGAGTTTTACCGTCCGGCGGCGATGGCAAATCTGCTCGGGGACGTTTGGGCAAACGGCGAACCAAATTGGGCGGCCGCTCTTACCGATCCGGCAATGAGCCTTCACCTTTATGGCAAAACGGAACCGCGAAAGGGACGAAAGATGGGGCATTTGACGGCGGTTGCTGATACTGCGAGCGAGGCCGCAACCATCGTACGTACCGCCCGCGAGCGGCTAAACCCGGCGGCCTAATTCGATACCTGCCACGACACCGATAAATCCGACTAGCACACTGAGGAATAGATAGAGAAAGCCTGTGATAAATTCGCGCTCACGGATGAGCGAATAGATCTCCATTTCAAACGTCGAAAACGTGGTGAAAGCTCCTAGAAAGCCAACGATCACCGCGATTCGCACATTTTCGCTGACCACCCATTTGTCAGCAAAGACGATCATTAAAAAGCCGATCAAAAAAGAGCCGACGATGTTGATGACAAATGTCGGAAAAGGAAATTTGCCAAACACGCCCGCTAGCGGCGAGATATTGACAAGATAGCGAGCAACGGCGCCAAAAGCACCGCCGACCGCGACCGCAAATATTTTTAGAGTGGCTTCCACGCCGAAATTATACATTTTCCGAGACAGCAAATCATTTGCACACCGCAGCAACCACAGGCTAAACTTGCTGTTTATGGCGGAAACGATCGCGTTCACGGCAAATGCTGACAGAAAAACCATCTATGACGAGATCGTGCCGCAGATCGAGGCTCTCGTTGATGGCGAAACTGACGTGATAGCAAATCTCGCCAATATAGCGGCGGTGCTGCGCGAGGCATTTGGCTTTTTCTGGGTCGGGTTTTACGTTGAAAAAAATGGCGAGCTTGTTCTCGGGCCGTTCCAAGGGCCGCTTGCCTGCACACGGATCGCGTTTGACGCCGGTGTCTGCGGCCACGCTTATACGACGCGGGAAACCGTCATTGTTCCAAACGTGGACGAATTTCCCGGCCACATCGCATGTGCGACCGCGTCAAAGTCGGAGATCGTCGTGCCGATAATAAACCGCGACGGCAGCGTTTTTGGCGTGCTCGATGTCGATAGCGATGTACTTAACGATTTTTCAGAAACTGATGCTGACGGCCTCAGCCGCGTTGTCAAAACAATCGAGAGATTCATTTAGAGCCACACGAACTCTAGCTAACCTATGACAATTGTCGAATTTCCCTATTGGGTTTGGATTTCATTTTTTGCTCTGGTGCTGGCGGCGCTCTTTGTCGATGTCGGCATCGTCAACCGCAAATCGCACAAACCCACGCGGAAAGAGACATTTGTCTGGAGTTTTATCTGGGTGTCGCTCGCCCTCATCTTTAACGGATTTGTCTATTGGTTCGTCAATAGCAACTACGGACCCGCCGCCGCCGCGATCAAAGCAAAAGAGTTTCTTACCGGCTACCTCGTCGAGATGTCACTCTCGATCGATAATTTGTTTGTCTTTTTGCTGATATTTAGCTATTTCAAGGTTGCCGAGAAATACCGTCACCGCGTGCTGTTTTGGGGCATTTTCATGGCGCTCGTTATGCGAATGGTCATGATATTTGCGGGCGTCGAGCTAGTCGAGAGTTTTCACTGGGTGCTGTATTTCTTTGGTGCGTTCCTGATCTATACCGGCCTCAAGATGTTTGGCGAAGACGAATCGTTCGAACCCGAGGACAGCGCGATCGTGCGGCTTACCACAAGATTTGTCCGCATTTCAAAACATTACGACAAAGAAAAATTCTTTGTCATTGTCGACGGTAAACGCACCGGCACGCTGCTGCTGCTCGTGCTGATCGTCATCAACGTCGCCGATCTGGTCTTTGCCGTCGATTCAATACCGGCGATCCTGGGTATCACGACCGACCGTTTTATCGTTTACACATCCAACATCTTTGCGATCCTCGGGCTGCGGACGTTTTTGTTTTTGCTTGCCGATCTTGCCGACCGGTTTCATTTTTTGTAATATGGCCTCGCTGTTGGGGTAAGTTTTATTGGTATCAAGATGCTGCTGCCGCTCGCCGCACACGCGTCGGTGCTGCTGTTAGGTGCTGATAACCCAAGCGGGTTTTCCGTTTTTGTCCGGCGATATCTCAACCACGAATTTGAGCAACCGGTTATAAATATATCGCTCGGGATCGTCGTGGGTGCGATAGTCGTGGCCGTGATATTGTCGCTGATATTTCCGCACAAACACCCGGCGGACGAGGGCGAACCCGAAACCGAATAAAACTCCCGTTTAATGGACGATAATAATTACCGCAAATTTTACGTCGACTGGTGGAACATCCGCAAAAGCACGATCTACGGATCGATCGCGGCGGTTGTTCTGCTGGCGGCGTTAGGCGGCGGTTTGTGGTACGCGTCCCGCAATAATTGGTTCATCCCAAAGGAAAACGTCGATATACCAAAAGACGCGGCCCGCATCGTATCGTTTGAGGGTGAGGTGCGTATCACGCGAGCGGCGACCCGCGAAACGATACTCGTCACCAAAGAGACGTTTGTCATGGCGGGCGACACCATCCAAACGCAGTCGGATGGACGCGCGATAATCCAGATGATCGACGGCTCAGTGTATTCGGTCCGGCCAAACAGTACTATAGTCGTCAAAGACACGACATCATTATTTGGTGGCAAAAACGTGCGCGTGTCTCTGGATGACGGCCAGTTAAATGTCCGTACCGAGGATCAGCCGGCAGACGCACGAAATATCGTCGAGGTCGCCGATTCCGAAAACCAATTGCTGGCAAAGACCGACGCGAGCTTTAATGCAGACGGAGCGAATGGCGGTGAGATCCGCATCAGCCGCGGCGGTGTCGAGACGACTATCGGCGGCGAAAAGACCACTATCGGCGAAAACGAATTTGCGTCCGTCAATAATGGCAAACTCTCTGCCCGCGAACGCCTGATGGCACCGCCGCGTCCTCAGGCACCGTCAAATTCGACGCAGATCGTCGACAGCGGCGGCGGCGTGAGCGTTGCTTTTAGCTGGCAGGACGCTGAGGGCAATCCGGCAAAAAACTATTACGTCCAAGTCGCCCGTTCGCCGATATTTGCGTCGGACTCGATCCTGGTTGACCGCAACGGCCTGACGGCACGCGAATTTCGCTTGGCGGGCCTCTCGCCCGGCACATACTATTGGCGGATCAAAGCGACCGCCGTCTCGGGCCAGGTCACTAATTGGAACGACGCGTGGAAGTTTATGGTGGTGCGTGCCGGCGAAAGCCAGGCGATCGACGCCACCGATTGGAAAGTCGAGCGTGTGGGCGGCAACGTCCATATCCTGACCGGACGCACGCGTCCCGGCATGATCGTGCGGGCCGCCGGACGTGATACTTTTGCGGGGCCGGACGGAGCGTTCAAGTTGCAAATATCAACTCCGTCGATCGAGGTCGCCGTTGAGGTAGGCGACGACCGCGGCAACCGCACCGGGTTTATTATCTCGCTCCGCAACGGCGCCGTGCTGCGACGTTATTAGGATTTTTTACCGCAGATAAACGCAAAATGACGCAGATAAATCGAAATCAAAAGTTACTTGCTAAATTTTTCTGATCTGCGTAGATTCGCGTCCACCGGCGGTTAATTCCCTCTGTGTTCTCTGTGGCGAATATGTCTTTATCCACGATAGATCTCAAATACGGCCACATCTCGATACCTTTCGAATACGATCCCGCCTGCTTTGACATCCTAACAACCGCCGCCGAACAGCCGCCGCTCACCGACGCTGAGATCAACGCTCGGCTCGACGCTCCTATCGATTCCCCGCCCGTCGAAGAGATCGTCCAACCCGGCCAAACCGTCCTGATCGTCGTGCCCGACGCCACCCGTCGGACCGCCGCCGGACAGATCGTCAATCTGCTCGTCCGCCGCCTGATCGCGAACGGCTCGGCACCGCACGAGATAAACATCATCTTTGCGACCGGCATTCACCGCCGCGTGACCGAAGAGGAAAAGCACGCCATCCTCACGCCGTTTATCGCCCAGCGTATCAAAACGCTTGACCACGACCCACGCGATCTCGCACAGATAGTGCGTCTCGGCGAGACCTCAGGCGGTGTCCCCATCGAGCTAAACCGTGCCGTCACAACGTACGACCGCGTCATACTGGTCGGCGGAGTCAATTTTCATTACTTTGCAGGCTTCACCGGAGGGCGCAAACTCATCTGTCCAGGGCTCGCCTCGGCCCGAACCGTCGCCGAGACGCACAAACTGGCATTTGACTGCACCACGCTCGACCGCCGAGTCGGCGTTGATACGGGCGTACTCGAGGGCAACGCCGTTCATGAAGCTTTTATGGAGGCCGTCGCTCTCGTCAACCCGGCATTTGCGATCAGCACCATCACTAACGAAGCCGGCGAGGCAACCAAACTATTTTGCGGCAACTGGATCACATCACACCGTGCCGCGTGCGACTCATACGCCGCCGCCAACACCATTCATATTACCGAACGCCGCGATCTCGTGATTGCAAGCTGCGGCGGCTACCCACACGACATCAATATGATACAGGCACACAAAACGCTCGACGCCGCCAGCCGTGCATGTACCGACGGAGGAACCATCGTCATCGTCGCCGAATGCCCCGACGGCCTCGGCCGCGAAGATTTTCTAAAATGGTTCGACGCCCCAAACAGCCGCGATCTCGCCACCCGTCTCTGCGAAAAATATCAGGTCAACGGCCAAACCGCCTGGAGCCTCCTCCACAAAGCCGAACGCTACAACATCCGCATCGTCACCTCCCTCGACGACGCAACAACTGCAGCCATGCGCCTCAAAAAGATGACTTTCTCGCCTAGTGTCACTCACCACTCATCGGGCTATATTGTTCCCAACGGGGCAAAGTTATCTATATCTATTGTTCCTCATCAGTAATCTCTCGTCATAACCGGACTAACGCGGGGCTCGAAAATGTTGTTTTTGAACACAATATGTGCTAAATAACATAGTCAGTTTCTGAAATTTCACATCTTTGATCGTCTGCCCCTATGTTGTCGAGTTTGTCCAAACTGACGCTTTGGATCGTGGCCCTAGCGATTGCTATCACGGCCGCTACGGTGGCGAGCGTGAGCGGGCAATCGTCTGACGGGCGGCTGACGGGCAAGGTCACCGATAAGGACGGAAAACCTCTGGCGGGCGTGACCGTCGTCGCTACAAATCAAACCAATTCAATTAGTAAAACGCAGCGGACTAGGGTCGACGGCAGCTATGCGATCAAGCTGACAAACGGTGCTTACCGCATCACGGTCGCCGCTCCGTTTGAGGCGAGGTTTGATCGAGGCAAGACCGAGGAATACGGCAGCTATGCCTATCTGATCTGCGACTCACAAAAGGTCTGCACGACGCTCGAAAATGTCATCATTGACGGCAGCGAACGTAAGGTCGATTTCGCGGCAACCGATCCCTCAAAAGACACACCCGCAAGACCCGGCGATGTCGCGAAATCTCCGTTCAAAACCCGCGAGGTGATCGACCGTTGGCGGATCGCGTTTCCCGAATACGAACGCTACGGCGACAAAGGTGCCCGCGGCCGCGACATTCCGTTTCGCAAAACAAATAAGTGGTACAACCCGTACGACCTCAACGTCCTGAAGGGAGACAAGCCTGTCTTTGGCAACGATTATTTTATGGTGCTGTCGGCCGTCAGCACGACCGGTGTCGAGCAGCGCCGGACGCCGTCAGGCAATAATGTCAGTACGGCAAGCCCAAACAGCAATAACTTTTTTGGCAGGCCCGAAAGTTTTAGCCTGAACCAGACATTTCAGGTCTCGTTTGAGTTTTTTAAGGGTCAGACCGTTTTTCGGCCGCGAACGTGGGCGTTAAAAATATCGCCGACATTTAGCTTGCCCAATTATCTCAACGCCCGCGAGAACGGCATCGTCAATGTTGATGTCCGTCGAGGCACGACCCGCACGGATTATCACGTCTCACTGGAAGAGGCCTTTGCCGAGGTCAAGCTCTTTGACGTCAACAAAAATTACGATTTTGTATCGGTCAGGGCGGGAATACAGCCTTTTAACGCGGATTTTCGCGGTTTTTTATTTTCGGACAATAATCTTGGATTTAGAGTGTTTGGAGCACATTCGAATAACAAGTCGCAATTTAATTTTGCCTATTTTCGCTCGATAGAAAAGGACACGAACAGCGGGCTCAATTCGATGAAAAAACTCCGCCCGCAAAATATCTACATCGGCAATTATTTCCGGCAGGATTTCCTGACCAAAGGCTATACCATCCAGGCGGTCGCGGCGTATAACGACGACCGAGCTGATAAACATTATGACGAAAACGGCTTTTTGGTGCGGCCCGCTCTGATCGGCAGCGCACGTCCCCATAATGTTAAGGCCGGATACCTCGGCTTTAACGGCGACGGCCACATCGGCATTTTGAATCTGACCCATTCGTACTACTACGCGTTTGGCCACGACGACTTTAATCCAATTGCCGGTAAACGGACCAAGATCGGTGCCCACATGGCGGCGGTCGAGGCGTCGATCGATAAAAATTGGCTTAGATTCAAAGGATCATTCTTTTTCGCATCGGGTGACAAAAACCCGACTGATGACAAGGCGAACGGTTTTGACTCAATACTCGATGATCCAAATTTTGCCGGCGGGCAATTTTCGTACTGGAACCGTCAGGGCATAAGGCTCGTCTCGACCGAGGTCGGCCTCACGCAGGGCAACAGCCTATTGCCGACATTGCGTTCGAGCAAGACCGAGGGGCAATCAAATTTTGTAAATCCGGGCATACTGATCTTTAATGCCGGTGTCGATGCTGAGCTCACGCAGACGATCAAGGCGGTCTTTAACGCCAATTACTTGCGCTTTCATCGGACCGAGGTGCTCAAATATGTTTTGCTCGAACCGGTGGTGCGGAACGATATCGGTTATGACCTCAGCCTCGGTGCGGTGTATCGTCCATTCCTTATTAATAATATTACGATGACGTTTGGCGGCAGTATGTTCTTTGCGGGCAAAGGCTTTCGCGACGTTTATACCGACCGTACGCAAAATTGTCCGATACCGAATTTCTGCACGCCCGGGCCGCAGATCGTAAATCCGAGCAAGCCGCAGTATTCATTATTTAGCCAGCTTAAGCTGATCTTTTAACGTACGAGGTAAAGGGAAAAATGGCCGGTCGAGCTAACATAAATGTCCGCATCAAGTTGATCGTTCTACTGGTGTTTGCTTCGTTTCTCGCGGCGGCACTGTGGAAAGATCAGGTGCTGGCAAAATTGGCCGATGACACGACGGTAAAGACGGGGCCTCAGGCCACACAAACAGCTCCCGCAAAAACTGAGCAGAATAATAAAGTTGAAAACCCGCCAGCGGACGACACAAAGATCGAGGGCTGTGCAAAATGCCACGACAACATCGAGCCGATGCACCGCTACAATAATCGCGGCGATGTTTTTGACAAGCTCGACGAGGGAAAGGATGCGCAAGGTTTAACTTGCACCGCTTGCCACGGCGGTAATCCGGCGGCGACGACGCAAAAGGACGCACACGTTCAGCCAAAGTTTCCAAAAGAATGGGGCTGTAAGAACGGTGAATGTTCGAGCCGCAATCCTGAACGCACAAACACCTTGCTAGCAAAGGAAACACGAGAATTCGTCAGCTTTGTATTCCCCGTCGATTTTCGCGTCATCAGCCAATCGTGCGGAGCGTGTCACTCGGATGAGAATCA
>CAZIZR010000028.1:0-43662 GCA_964543865.1 uncultured Chloracidobacterium sp. | reverse complement strand
AATCCGACGATGTCGCGGGCCGCTCAAAGATCTACGAAACGATCGTCAAGGGCGTTTCGAACTTTGAGCCGGGCATACCGGAATCGTTTAACGTGCTTGTCCGCGAGCTACAGTCACTATGTCTCGACGTCGAGCTGATCCAAGAAGATCAGATCGATCCTGACGAAGTGATCGCCGGCGTTGATGCACTGGTAGGAGTTGATTAATCAGTCGAGGAAGTCGAGAAAGTCTCGGAAGTGTAGGTAGGCTTCCCAGACTTTCCACGACTGGCCAGACTTTCTAGACTATTGGAGATTTATGTTTCGATTTAATAACGATAACAAGACGCAATTGACCACAAATTACGAAGCGATCCGCATTTCATTGGCGTCGCCCGATAAGATACGTTCATGGTCGCACGGCGAGGTCACCAAGCCGGAAACGATCAACTACCGAACGTTCAAACCGGAGCGCGACGGCCTGTTTTGCGCACGTATTTTTGGCCCGGTCTCTGACTGGGAATGTCTCTGCGGTAAGTACAAGCGGATGAAACACCGCGGCGTCATCTGCGACAAATGCGGCGTCGAAGTGACGCAGTCAAAGGTCCGCCGTGAGCGTCTCGGTCACATCGAGCTTGCGTCGCCCTGTTCGCACGTGTGGTTTTTCAAGGGATTGCCGTCGCGTATCGGCCACCTGCTCGATATTACTCTGCGCGATCTCGAAAAGATCCTCTATTTTGAGACGTACATCGTCGTTGACGAGGGCGACGTGCCTGATCTAAAGCAAAAAGATCTGCTTACGGACGAGCGTTTCCGCGAATTGACGCGCGACTATCCGGGCCAGTTCGTCGCCAAAATGGGTGCCGAGGCGATCAAAGACCTGCTCCAGCAGATCGACATTCAGGAACTCGTCGACGAGCTTCGTGCCAAGATGAAGGACGAAACGTCGCAGCAGAAAAAGCTTAAATATTCCAAGCGTTTGAAAGTCTCGACATCGTTCCTGCGTTCGGGCAACAACCCAATGTGGATGATCCTCGACGTCATTCCGGTCATTCCGCCGGAGCTTCGCCCGCTTGTGCCCCTAGACGGCGGACGCTTTGCGACATCGGATCTTAACGATCTCTATCGCCGCGTCATCAACCGCAACAACCGTTTGAAAAAGCTCATCGAGCTGCACGCTCCTGAGGTCATCGTCCGTAACGAAAAACGGATGCTGCAAGAGGCGGTCGATGCGTTGTTTGACAACGGACGCCGCGGCCGGGTGCTTCGCGGTGCAAACAACCGTCCGCTCAAATCTTTGTCTGGAACGCTCAAAGGTAAACAGGGACGTTTTCGTCAGAATCTGCTCGGTAAGCGTGTAGATTATTCGGGACGTTCGGTAATCGTCGTCGGTCCGGAGCTGAAACTGCACCAGTGCGGCTTGCCGAAAAAGATGGCGTTGGAGCTGTTCAAGCCCTTTATCTACAACAAGTTGGAAAAAGATGCTCACGCTGCCACCATCAAACAGGCACGCGAAATGGTCGAGCGTCAGGAGCCGATCGTCTGGGACATTCTCGAAGAAGTGATCCGCGAGCATCCGGTCCTACTGAACCGTGCACCGACGCTCCACCGTCTCGGTATTCAGGCTTTTGAGCCTGTGCTTGTCGAGGGTAAGGCTATCAAAATTCACCCGCTCGTCTGTACGGCATTTAACGCCGACTTTGACGGTGACCAGATGGCAGTGCACATTCCGCTGTCGCCTGAGGCTCAGATCGAGGCGAGCGTTTTGATGCTCGCGTCAAACAACCTGCTCTCGCCGGCGTCGGGTCAGCCGATCGCTGTACCGTCACAGGACATCGTTCTCGGCTGCTATTATCTGACCTTGGCTCGCGATGATATGCGCGGCGATAACAAAGCGTTTGGCAGCATCGATGATGTGTTGCTCGCGCTCGATGCGGGGCTCGTTGAAACGCAGACGAAGATCCGTCTGCGTTGGAAAGGCGATCTGATCGACCTGACGATGGAACACAGCAATCAGGACGTGATGCGTGCGACGATTCGCGAGGGCATCGATCAGGTCATTGACACGACCGTCGGACGCGCGATCTTTAACGAACGCCTGACGCGTGACGGCCTGCCGTTCGTCAATGGCGTTTTGAAAAAGAAAGGCCTGCAATCGCTGGTTACATTTTGCCATCTCAAGCTCGGCCACGACCCGACAGTCGTCCTGCTCGACGACCTCAAGGCGATGGGATTCCTATACGCGACCCAGGCGGGTGTCTCGATCGGTATCGACGATATGGTCACGCCTGCGTCGAAAAAAGGCATCATCGACAAGGCTTTGAAAGAGGTCGAGAAACTTCGCAAACAGTACGAAGACGCGACGATGACAGACCTTGAGCGTACAAACAAGGTGACGGCGATCTGGTCCGATGTGACCGATCACGTTTCCAAGGAAATGTTCAAGGCCATGCACACGCGTGAACAGGAGCGAAAAGAACTCAATCCTATCCTCGTGATGGCCGATTCGGGTGCTCGTGGTTCGGACGCTCAGATCCGTCAGCTCGCCGGTATGCGCGGCCTGATGGCTAAGCCGTCCGGTGAGATCATCGAGAATCCGATTCTCGCCAATTTCCGCGAGGGGCTCGACGTTCTCCAGTACTTTATTTCGACGCACGGTGCCCGTAAGGGTCTGGCCGATACGGCTCTCAAAACGGCTGACTCGGGATATCTGACACGCCGTCTGGTTGACGTCGCGCAGGACGTGATCGTTTCCGAACAGGATTGCGGCACGATGCGTGGTGTCTGGGCCGAGGCCATCATCCGCAACGGTGAAGAGGTCGAGTCGCTTCGTGACCGTATAGTCGGAACCACATCGCTCGACGATATCATCGATCCGGTCGATGGCAGCGTGATCGTTGCGGCAAACGTCGAGATCGACGAAGATCTCGGGGCAAGCGTTCAGCTTTCAGGCCTGCAAAAGGTCAAGATCCGTTCGGCTCTGACGTGCGAATCGCGACGCGGTATCTGCGTCAAATGTTACGGCCGAAACCTTGCGACCGGTAACACGGTCGAGATCGGCGAGGCTGTTGGCGTTATCGCCGCACAGTCGATCGGCGAACCCGGCACACAGCTCACGATGCGTACGTTCCACGTCGGTGGTACGGCTCGCCTCGAACAAGAGACCAAGCACGTCGCCGCGATGGATGGAACCGTTCGTTTCCTCGGCGATACCAAGGTCATTAAAAACCGAGCCGGTGAATTTGTCTCGCTTCGACGCCAGTCCGAGATCGCACTTGTTGACGAACGCGGCCGCGAGGTTGCTCATTACAAGGTCGTGTACGGTGCTCAGATCCACGTCAAAGATGGCCAAAAGGTCAAAGAGGACGACGTGCTTGTCACGTGGGATCCGTTCACCTTTGCCATCCTCACTGAGGAATCCGGTACTATCAAATATCAGGACCTCAAAGAAGGCAAGACGGTCGAAGAAGAGATCGATAAGGTCACTGGCCAGAAACGTCTAGTGGTAAAAGACTCGGATGAGAAAAATCAGCCGCGTCTTGAGATTCGCAGCGGTAATAACAAGGTGCTCAAGACCTATCAGATGCCTATTCGTGCCAACCTCATCGTCGAGGACGGTGACGAGGTCAAGGCCGGTGATATCATCGCCAAGATCCCGCGTGAAACCACCAAGACCAAGGACATCGTGGGCGGTCTGCCGCGTGTCGTCGAGCTTTTCGAGGCTCGCCGTCCGGGCGAAACGGCCATCATGTCGGAGATCAACGGTACCGTTAAATTTGGCCCGATCTCAAAGGGTAAACGTAAGCTGATCATCATCGGCGATGACGGCAGCGAACGCGAATACGATATCCCGCGTGGTACACACATCAACGTGCAGGAAGACGACCGCGTCCGCTCAGGCGAACCGCTGATGGACGGCCCGCTCAATCCGCACGACATCCTGCGTGTTCTCGGTATGGAAGCGCTGCAGAATTACCTCGTGAACGAGATCCAAGAGGTCTATCGTCTGCAGGGTGTGAACATCAACGATAAGCATATCGAGGTGATCGTCCGTCAGATGCTCCGATGGGTCAAGATCAAAGAGGTCGGTGATACCGAATTCCTGCTCGAAGAACAGGTCGATCGTTTCCGTTACGAAGACGAGAACCGCCGCGTCGCTGATGAGGGCGGGCAGACTTCGGTCGGCGAACCGCTGCTGCTCGGTATCACCAAAGCGTCGCTTTCGACCGATTCGTTCATCTCGGCGGCGAGTTTCCAGGAAACGACCCGCGTGCTGACGGAAGCGGCGATCTCGGGACGTATCGATTACCTTCGCGGGCTCAAGGAGAACGTCATCATGGGACGTCTCATCCCGGCCGGTACGGGTATGAAATATTACCGCAACGTTAAGGTCGCGTATGATGCCACGGAAAATCAAAAACCGACGGATGAATACGACGAAATGGGCGACTACATCCGCGGCGGCCTCGAAGTGCCGATGGCGGATGTGCCCGAGGCTGACGTCGATTTTGATGCTGAGGTGGATGTCGATCTCGACGTCGATGAGACCGAAGAGGTCTTTGACATCGACGAAGCGATGAAGATCGACGTCGAGGGGGACGACGAACTGTAAACAGCTTGGAGTCCCGTCTTTAGACGGCTCTTCGTTAGAGATAAAAGGTCGCGAGCGTAATGTTCGCGGTCTTTTTCTTTGTTTGGAGTACCGCCTACGGCGTTGGCGGTTCGTCGCCTCCGCTTGAGGCGGCCTTTATGTGTCTTGCAGTTCGCCATTCGGCGAGGGTGACATCGTCGTCTCGGTAAAAGTTCCGCATTATCGCGTCGAGTATCGTTGCAGCTTCCATACCCTCGTCGATCTCGGAGTCGATTCCGGCGGTGGCACCGACCTTTGACTGTTCAGCGGTGTCCTTCTCAGTTCCCTTCGCCTCGATGTCATCAAGGATGGCGATCAACTCGGCCCGTCTCGACGGCGGCATCCCCAGAGCGGTAAACGCCGCTTGTTTTATCAGAACGACCTCCATCATCTGCCGTCCTCTCGCAATGATCGTGGAATCCGAGTTGCCGGCAGGCATCTTAAATTCTTTCTCGATGCCCGGATCATCGTAGGTCATAGCCTGGGCCGTTCGTGCATAATCCCGCATCCTTCTTCGGGCAGCCGCTTTGAGGAGGGATTTAGCCGCAACAGCCGCCGAACTCGATCCTGAAGTCTGGTCGGCAATAAAAGCCTCCATCGCTGCGTGTGCATTCGAAACTCTCGTAAACTGCGCCGACGCCTGAGCAAGCGCCACATATTCCGCCGCGTGCACACCGTCAAACGCAAGTATCTTCTCAAACATATCCAACACATTTCTTGCTCTATCACTAGCCATAACTTTATGTTTCCTCCTGTTCTTGTTAGTTATTCGTAGATCGCCGCACCTTTCCCGACACAAAAGTCCTCGACGGTCGGGCAAAAGTGCTTAACGGCTCTCTAAAAGCGGTCTACAACTCTCCAAAAGTGCTCAACGGCTTGTCAAAAGTACTCAACGACTCGTCAAAAGTGCTCAACGGCTCTCCAAAAGTGCTCAACGACCCGTCAAAACCACTCAGCGGTTCGCGAAATGTACTTCCGCGTCCGTCAAAACCACCTCACGCCTCGCCAAAAACCACTTCTCGGCCAAATAAACGCACTTTCTTAACGATTCAAAGATCAAAAACTGACGTCAACCCCCTCGATAAAATACTTGTACTGCTTTTTCGAAGCAATTTATATCATCTTTTCCCGACTGTCAAGACCACCGTTCTCGTCTATTCGCGCCAAATTGATCCACCCCGGTAAAAATAGTCCTTGACTCAAACTATCGATAAGCGTATTGTTAATGGAATTCCAAACCCGACTATTTTTTTTACAATCTAGTTCCCAATAGGAGAAAACTCGCATGTCTCTGAAACCATCTGTTAAGCCCGCCTTGCTGATTAAGCTTGTTACGGTTTTTGTTATTTATCTTGTAGCTGTTTTTGGCTCCGTCCATTCTGCTTTAGGGGGAGATTCGCGAAACGCAGTGCCCGGACGACCGGCTGGCTCATACGATATCTCTGCATTTGAAAACATAAACTTATTTACCGGGAGCTTAGATTTTTCGATACCATACTTCGAATTGTCGGGGCGTGGCGGGCTGACCCTACCATTAAAAACCCCAATTCAAAATTTATGGTACTCGGAGCGTCATGTAGAGCAATGCTGTTGTGATGAATTTGGATATTGCCAGACTACTGAATATTGGACTTATCATAATAAGCAGGGCGGAAGTTGGCTTAGCATAAAAAGAAATGATCAAAACCAATTTGAGCAGATAAACCAAGGGCTCTATGCGGGGGTCACGTTATCGTCGCTAACATTTTCAACACCGGATGGTACAGAGCATGTTCTTTACGATATAGCTACGAAGGGAATGCCATACAGGGGGAATTTTTATACAAGTCCTAATACACCTACGCCGGGATATTCTAGAGGAAATATTTTTCGGTCAATGGATGGATCTGACATCACTTTTGTTTCAAATGCCCCGATACTAGATGCGGTACCGCCCTATGGAATCGGAGGAACCATAACGGGCACATTGATGACCAAAGATGGTACCCGTTACGAGGTCAATAATTCCCGAATAATCTCTATTAAAGATCGAAACGGCAATGTGATTCAATTTGAGTTTGAGTCGCTACCGTCAGTGCCTGGCGGAAGAGGAAAAATCACAAAGGTTGTCAGCTCGACTGGAAATGAGGTTGAGATCATTTCGGGAATGCCGCCTCCCTCACCAATTGATCCGCCAGCACAATGGGATGATATTTATAGATATAAAGGTGCTGGCGGCATAACAAGAGAAGTAAAGCTTCACATCGGCAATTTGCAATATGCACTTCGTCCTGCGATAGATGGTTACCCAGCAAATTCAATAAAAACGATCAGACAGCTATTTGATGACTCAAATTCGACGCAAGATTGGGTATATGACCCTAAGGTATTAATGAAAATTGAATACCCCGACGGCCGATTTTATGAGTTTAAATATAACAGCTATGGGGAACTATCAATGGTCAATTTGCCGTCGGGTGGCAGATTAGCTTACGAATATGGCGACGCCTCCCTTCCTGTATCTTTGCCTCAATATCATAGCTCCGATGAAAGGAGAGTTGTCGAGCGACGTGTCTATGATGAGAACAACAGCCTTGAATCCGTTACCAAGTATGATCAGCACGTTCGAGGTGCCAATTATCAATACCAGGGTTATGCCCAAGAAGAACATTTTGCGCCCGATGGGAATGGACAACTAAACCGGCTGTCTAAAACCAAGCACTATTTTAATGGCGATCCTAAAGGAATAATTGGAAACAATATGCTTCCTTTCGAAGGCTCTCTTTATATTAACTGGGATCGGGGAAAAGAATATAAAACTGAACATTTTGATTCGGACGGCACAACGCTCTTAAGAAAAATTGAAACCACATGGCAGCAGAAAAATAACTCCCAAGTACCGTGGTGGACTGCCGTTTACAATCAGCCATCAAATGATCCCAGAATCACAGCAGTCAAAACTACTTTGGCCGATAGTGGTCAAGTTACGCTTACTACGTTTAACTACGATGATTTCAATAATCTAACTGACGAATATCTTTTTGAATACGGAGATGGAACACCGGGAAATTTGGTTCGGCAAACCCATACCGATTATCTAACTGATACCAACTACACAAGTTCAAGCGGTGTTTATTTAAGGTCTTTGCCAATACATAGTTGGGTTGGTGCGCCTGTGAGTAATTCGAATGTAGTTCCTTTGCCAACCATTGACCCCGATCCTGATCCGACGCCGCCAATTACTCCTACCCCAACGCCAACCCCTAATGCACAAATGCATATTTTCCAGCGCATTAGATATGAATATGATAATTATGCTGAAAACTCTCTGATATCGCGTGTGAATGTTGTTGGGCATGACTCGACCAACTACAATGTGGCGAATTCCCTTCGTGGGAACGTTACAAAAGTCACGAGCTATGCGGATGCCCAGAACGAAACCGGAGCTATCAATGTCTCATCTCAATATGACATTCTCGGCAATATTGTCAAAACAATTGATGCAAAAGGAAATGTCTCAACAATCGGTTATGAGGACAATTTTGGGATTCCAGATGGCAATGCCACGACGAGTAACCCGCCAAGCCAACTGAACGGCAAAAGCACCTACGCATTTCCTACGAGCACGACCAATGCAGTAAGTTGGACAGGCTATATTCAATACGACTACTTTACGGGTCAGGCGGTAAATGTTCAGGATATAAACGGTATCGTTTCAAAGAGCGTTTATAATGATATGCTCGATCGGCCGACACAGACGGTTACGGCCGTGGGGACGGCGTTGGAGGCTCAAAGTAGTATTGTCTACGACGATGTTAATCGAAAGATAACAACGACCAGTGATCTAAATGCGCTAAACGACAATTTTATTAAGTCTGAAAGTTACTACGACGGACTCGGACGGACCATAGAGACGCGATCCTACGAAACCTCAACGACATATCGTGCTACGAAAACCCAGTACGATGCACTGGGGAGACCCTACAAACATTCAAATCCGTTTCGCCCTGGCGACACTCTTCTCTGGACGCAAAGTTACTTTGACGCTCTCGGTAGGGTCACGCAAGTAAAAACCCCGGATAATGCCGTTGTTCTTACTAACTATTCAGGCTCAGCAACGACCGTAACAGATCAAGCCGGAAAAGTACGACGTTCGATAGCTAATGCGCTTGGACAACTGATACGTGTTGATGAGCCGGACGCAAGCGGTGCTTTGGGAACGATCTCGAACCCGAATCAGCCGACAAGTTATGAGAACGACGTGCTCGGCAATCTGACCACGGTCACTCAAGGGGCACAGACGAGAATTTTTACATATGATTCTTTGTCGAGGTTATTAATTGCGGCAAATCCCGAATCGGGAACCATCAGTTATGGCTATGACAACAATGGCAATCTTACGAGCAAAACCGACGCAAGAAACATTACGACGAGTTTCACCTATGATGTTTTGAATCGTATAACCCAAAAGAGTTACAACGATATCCCGCAAACGCCCACGGTTACATACACTTACGACAATGCAACAAATGCAAAGGGCAAGCTGACGAAGGTGTCTTCGAGTGTGTCGACAACGGAATATACGAGTTTTGACATCATAGGACGGGTTGCGGGACACAAGCAAACGACAAACAGCACAGACTACACAACAGCATATAGCTATAACCTAGCCGGAGGCCTCCTTACGGAAACCTATCCTTCTGGCAGAATAGTGCAAAACACGCTCAATGCCGCAGGTGCTCTTTCGATAGTCAAAACCAAGGTGCCGGGCGGCAAGTATTTTGTACGGGCAGCTAACTTTGTCTATAACGCTGCCGGTGCTGTCCAGAGTTTGGCATTGGGAAATAATAAATATGAAACGACCCAGTTCAATTCCCGTTTACAGCCGACTCAGATCGGGCTTGGAACTTCTACAACTGATACGAGTCTTATGAAGTTAGAATACCACTACGGAACAACTGTTAATAATGGCAACGTGTTGTCACAGACAATAACTGTTCCGGGTTTAGCTCAACCGTTTGTTCAAAATTACAATTACGATTCGCTGAACCGCCTAGCGAGTGCGACCGAGGCTAACAATTCCACGCAGACTTGGACCCAAAGTTTCGGCTATGACCGCTTCGGCAACAGAAACATCACTGCCGGTACTGGCGCCACGAGCCTCACGTTTAACCCTGCAAACAACCGCATCACGACAACAGGCTACACTTACGATGCGTCGGGTAATACGACTACCGACCCCTTACTCCGTACGTTTGTTTACGATGGCGAGAACAAGCAGACATCGGTTTCAAACTCAGGCGGTGACATCGGCTTATATTCTTACGATGGTGACGGTAAACGAATAAAGAAGATCGACGCAACGGGCGGAACTCTTTTCCTCTACGACGCGGCCGGAAGATTGGTCGAGGAAGTCTTCAACGCCGCTCCCGTCTGCGTGGAAGGCGAAAAAGACTGCACCGTTCCCGGTCCCGTCACGACTAGCTACGTCTATGCAGGCTCACGTTTGCTTTCAACAGAAACACTGTCAGGGACGATGTATCTCACCGCTGATCAGCTAGGCTCACCTAGAATCAACACGGATGGTTCTGGAAATGTTGCAGCAAGGCATGACTATTTGCCATTTGGTGAAGAGATAACATCAGCTTTGACTGCGCAGCGATCGGGTTACTTCAGTGACTCTCATAGGAAGAAGTTCACTGGCTATGAAAGGGACGTTGAGACTGGGCTAGATTTTGCTGAGGCGAGAATGCATAATTTCAGCCTCGGACGCTTCAGTAGTCCGGATTTGCTTGGGGGAGATTCATCCATACCCCAAAGCCTAAATCGATACAGCTATGTAGTAAACAATCCGATCAATTTCATTGACCCAAGCGGCTTAATCTGGTTAACGAGGGATAGCAAAAGTTACGAATGGGTCGATGACACATTTTACAACAGTAAGGAAGGACAAGAAAAGTATAAGGGCTGGAACGTAGGGAATGGGGATGTTGCTCTAATCACGATGTTACGTGGTTCTTACGCCAATGGAAAATATGATCATCTTATAGGCAAATATGCCAGCCACAATAAGGATGGCAGCCTCTCCGAAGCCCGAGATCCTAACCTTGATTTCGTAGATGAGGTGGAAGTCTTAGTTTTTGATTCGACATTTCCTCAAATGTCTCTGGGGAGTTGGTTTGGCCACGTGGCGTATAATATTAATGGGGAAGCTTGGTCATGGGAACTGCACGGTTGGGCAGGCGGAGATAATCGACCAACCATAGAAAGATATATGAGTCAGAATACGCACAGGTCGGCTACCGGATATGTGATTAACGGTGGAGCAGATTTTAACAAGCAGCTTGCGGCTCTTTTGAAGAATGGGTACAACGGCTTTGATGTCGCATCTGGAGCTGGCTGGGGAGGTTACAGTGCGTCGGGAAATAATTGCGGAGAATCGTTTTGCAGGGCAGTGAACAGCCTTGGGTTGCCTCGTAACAATGGCATTTTTCCGGCTGACCATGGCGCTTATATTGAGAGGGAGTTTGGAGGGCGTGGGCTTCTTACTACAATCAATCGTTATCCGCGACTTCAAACGCTTTCAATCACCCATCCAGCGGCGAGGTAGGATGTTAACTAAAAGAGCAAACTTATATATCCTCGGAGCGTTTGGAATATCTGTGGCCATTGTGTTCGGGTTGGCCTTCGCAGACATAGTTTTATACAAGGTTCAACGCATGTATAAACCATACCTCGACCGAGAGATTAGTGGACCGGTAAAACTTGAGAGACAGTGGTTAGAAATTAATTTTAAGGAACCGCTTTCTCCTGAGAGACCGGCAAATGAGATATCCTTAGTTTTTGAAGAAGTGTATGAGGACAGGGTTGCGGGACGAGGGCTACAATTACCTAATGGGCAGCTGCTTTCTCCGGAGATGCAACTTGTCGATTCCCAAGGAGAAGTCTTTGAATTGAATCAGGTTGCAGCGCTCGGTCCGCGAGGATTGAGTAGGTCTATGGGCGATCCGATTAATTGGAAAGAGACTTTACCGCGAGACCGAACCTATCGTGCGTTAAGGATTAGAAGTGACACAATTGTTAACGTGACAAGAATTTTTTGGCGCTCCTACGATCCAGCAGACTTTAAGTGATCTCGAAAGACTGGAAAAGGAATTAGAGTCATCTAAAGTGGAAGAACTGACGGAAAGAATTAGAATGTGGTCAGACACAGCGATCACGTTTAGTTGAAAAGGTGAGATTGATAATTGAGAGTTGGAAAGGGAAAGGCTTCGCATATCGCGAAGCCTTTCTTCTTCAAACGATAGATCGTCCGTTTACCAGATCTCGCAAACTTTTTCGCGGATCATCTTGGCACCGGTCTTACAGCCAAAGGCGGCGGCAAATTCGGGCATGTTCGACATCGGGCCGTTGACGCGCCAGCGGGGTAGTGCGTGCGGGTTGCCGGCGACCTGTTGGCGTTCGGCTTCGGGGGTGTATTTGCCCGCCCAGACCTGTGCCCAGCCGAGGAAGAAACGCTGTTCGGCGGTAAATCCGTCAATGTCGGCCGGACGGGGTTTGCCCTGCAGCGATTTGAGATAGGCGTAGTATGAGACGGTCAGGCCGGCAAAATCGCCGATGTTCTCACCCAGCGTAAGTTTACCGTTGATAAACAGCCCGGGCTGGACCTCGTATCCGTCAAACTGTTTGGCGACGCATGATGCACGCTCTTGGAAATTGGCAAGGTCCGTCGGCGTCCACCAGCTTTTCAGATTGCCGTCAGCGTCAAAGCGTGCGCCCTGATCGTCAAAGCCGTGCGTGATCTCGTGGCCGATCACACCGCCGATCGCACCGTAGTTGATGGCGTCGTCGGCATTGAAATTAAAGAACGGCGGCTGCAAAATGCCAGCGGGAAACGTAATGTCGTTATTCTGCGGGCTGTACGACGCGTTGACCGTCGGCGGAGTCATGCCCATACGGGTCTTGTCGCGTGGCTTGCCCAGGTCCTGGAAATTACGGTTGATCTGAAACTGATTTGTACGCAAAATATTCGCCGCATACGAATCGCGTTTGACAGTCAAACCCGCATAGCCGCGAAGCACATCGGGATAGCCGATCTTTCGCTTAAAGGTCGAAACCTTTGTCTTAGCCTGTTTCTTGGTCTCGTCGCTCATCCATTTCAGTGCGTCGATCCGTTCGGTCATCGACACCATCAGGTTGTCGATCATCACATTCATCCGAGCTTTTGCGGCAGGTGTAAAAGCGACCTTTGCGTACTCCATACCGAGAGCCTCGCCGAGAGCACCGTCAACATTTTGGACGCAGGTTTTCCAACGCGGCTGCTGTTCTTTCTGTCCGCTGAGGTGCTTGCCAAAAAAATCAAACCGCGCATCGGCAAAAGCTTTTGGTAGCGAAGCGGCCGCCGAATTGACAACCATCCATGTCAGGTAAGTTTTCCAGTCGTCCACCGAAACATCCGCCAACATCGCGTTCATTTCTTTGAAAAATTTTGGCGGAGCGATATTAAATTCATAATTGGTGGCCACACCGCGTGTCGCAAAATAGCTGTTCCAATCAAAGTTTGGAGTCAGGGCCTGTGCCTCAGCAACCGTTATCTTGTTGTAAGAGTTGTCGGGGTTGCGGCGTTCGACCGGTGTCAGCGAAGCCGTCGCAAGCCGCGTCTGTATTGCCAGCACCTTGGCGGCTTTGGCGGCAGCAACATCCTGCGTGTCGCCGAGCAGCTTGAACATAGTCGTCATATATTCGACAAACTTGCCTCGTGTTTCAGCATATCGAGCCTCGGTGTAATAGTCGCGGTTAGGCAAAGTTGTGCCGCCTTGACCGGCGTTGACGATCATTGAGTTCGTCGATTTGAGATCGGCTCCCGCACCAAAACCAAAAACCGCCGGCAGCCCCAGACTGTGGAGCTCTGCGATCTGTTTTTGTATATCGGCAGAGTTTTTAGCTCCGGCTATCGCTTTGAGGTATTTTTCGATCGGCTTAGTACCGGCTTTTTCGATCGCGGCCTCGTCCATACAGGTCGCATAAAAATCGCCGATCATCTGTGTGTCGCTGCCTTGCTTGGCCTTGGTTGCCGCAGCTTTTTCCAATACTCCCTTGAGGATAGCGTTGTTTGAATCGCGGAGCATATTAAATGTCCCCCAACTCGCCTCCGTCGAGGGGATCTGCGCATTTTTCAACCATGTGCCGTTGGCATATTGAAAGAAATCGTCGCACGCCTCGGTCGTGCGGTCCATGCGTGACGGGTCAAAGCCCGAGCTCTGAGCAAGCACGCTGCCCCACAGGGATAGCATTATTGCCAGAGTCGTTACAAAACGAAATAGTCGTGTGTGCATTTTTAACTCCTAATTTGAAAAGAAATTTCTACTTAATACGGTTTTGGGGCCAAAAGGTTTTAGTCAATCATTTGACCGGAACAAACGAATCTGCGACCCGCTGATGCAACTCGGCGGCCAGTAATTTACGGTCCGGATTCACCACCGGTTCTTCTCCAAAAGTAATAATGGCGGTGTATTCGCTGACCTTGAAAAGCCGCCACAGATGCGCAAAAAAGCTGATATCTTCCCACCAGCACGCGGCCTGATTAGCGGGCGTTTCGCCCTCGGGTGTAGTGTATGTTATAGACGCGTACGACACCGGAATATCACCCTGCGCGGCAAATTCTAAAAACGACGAGTTAAATGGATCGACATCTTTGCCATCGGTCGCTTTGCCCTCGGGAAATACGACAACGCCCTCGCCGATATCCAGCCGCTCGACGATCATTTCGCCGGCCCGCGGTATGTCACGGCGGTTGCCGCGGTCGATAAAGATCGTGCCCATATCGCGGCATATCCGCCCCGCGACCGGCCAAGTCTCGACCTCAGCCTTTGCGACAAATATGCCCTTGGCGGCATTTCTGATCGCCGGGATATCGGTGTAGCTGAGATGATTTGTTACCAAAAAGAATGGCGGCTCCGGCGGTGTGCCGCTGACCTCGATACGCATGTTCGAGATGCTGACAAAGCTCCACGTCCATGCTCCAAATACACGCTGCCGCCAGCGGATCTTATCAGCCACAAAGACACGCAATAGCCACCAGCTCCAATACAGGCCGAGCGTTGAGCTGACGAATAAGACTATTTTTATGGCTGCCCGTATGGTTCGCATGCGATATCTAAAGCGGCTGCTTATCTGCTTTATTAAAATTGTATCGCAGTAAAAACCGCATCGGCAAAGCCTTTTGTGTGGTGTCCTATTTACCTAGATCTTGTGGTAAAGCTCAGCGATCTCATTTTTTAATTCGGCAGGGAAACAGATGCGGTGGATGCGATAGCCCTCTTGCAGCCCTCGGATCGCGGAGCTGACGGATGATATCTCGCGGATCGCGGGACGCGAAAAACCATCCTCGACATAGATCAGGTTCTTTGGGTCGGACGCATCTTTTGAATAGAACGAATATGCGACATTACCGGCCGAGTCTTCGACAAAATAATAGTCTGGGTCAAACCCTGCATTTGCAACAATTTGTCGCGATTCGGCGATAAACGCCGACCGTTCAGCCTCGGGCATATCGAGGTCAAATGCTTTGAACAATCGCCGATCTAAAAACCGTTTTGCGAGATCCGAAAGGACACGATCAGCAGAATGCTGCCACCTTTTGATGCTAAACATCACATCTGTATCGTCTAGCTCAAGATGTTCGCGGAGGTTGAGCTTTTTACCCCCGAGTATCTTTTCCATCGGCGTCCCTGAGGCACACCAAATACCGCTGCCGTCACCAAAGATCTTGAGTGCCCGGCGGAGCAGCACTTTTAATATCGCCTCGGCCGATCGCAGCGTCCGGTGAAAATACACCTGACGATACATATAATATCTCGCTTGCAGATAGTCCTCGACGGCGTACAGTCCCGGAGCCGACACGTATAGATGGTCGTTTTCCTCGTTGATCTCGATCGACTTGATTATCCACTCGAGGTCATAAATGCCGTACTTCGCCCCGGTCATCAAGCTGTCGCGAAGCAGATAATCCATCCGGTCAACATCGAGCTGCGACGACACGAGCTGGGCAAGCGCCAGCGGTTTGAATTCGCCGCGAATGATAGCTGCGACATCATTTGCAAGTGTTGGGGAATAGGCTTTTAACAGCTTTCCGATCTCCGTGTCGGGGCTCAAAACGGCCTTGATAGTAAATTCTTCGTGATGAAAACCGAGGATCGATTCGATGACGTGTGAGAACGGGCCGTGGCCAATATCGTGTAGCAGAGCGGCGACGCGGACAGCGGTCTGAGCTTTGTCAGGAATATCGTAGCTGAGCCGGAGCTTTGCGATCATCCGCCCGGCGAGGTGAAACGCTCCGAGTGAATGCGTAAACCGCGAATGTTCCGCGGCCTGATACGCAAAATACGCGAGCCCAAGCTGACGAATGCGCCGCAGCCGCTGAAACTCAGGCGTATCGATCAACGAAACGACAAGCCGTCCCTCATCCGAATCGGTATTGACGCGGATAATATTATGAACCGAATCGCGGTATATTCTCTCTGCCAAACCAACTCCTACAACTAAGATTGCTTTTAGATAATCTTGGTTCAATGGGGCGGTTTTGGCAAGTTAAAAAGTTCGGATTCAATAGTATGGACAAAATATGAAAATTTGAATAAATACCCAAAGACTTCATTGGAATGACTTCGGCGTTAGCCCTCATGCCTCGACGTAAGTGTTTATTTTTTAGACACTTAGAGCTATTTGCGTGCTTGTGGGTGGCTTTGGCTCTTTAATTGCGTATCTATTGGCGAACAAATGTCCTAATTTTAGGCTTTTAGTCTTCACAAATATTCTTTTAAGGAGTGAAAAATGAGAAACAATTTTAAATCGATCGTCTCAATGATTTCGGTTGTTCTTTTGTTAAGCGCTTTAGCGTTTGGACAAGAAACAAACGGAAGCCTGATGGGTACGGTCAAAGATCAAAACAATGCGGTCATTCCAAATGCAACCGTAAAAGTTCAAGGAGTGAACGTCGGCTACAGTCGTACATATACGACCAATGCTGACGGCGTTTACTTTGCTAATCAGATCCCTGTTGGTCAATACAAGGTCACAGTTACCTCTGGTAGTTTCCAGGCATCAACAAAAGATGTTCTGGTGACTATTGGTAATACGTCTACTGAAGACTTTACCTTGGGAACTTCAATCGGTGTCTCGGTTGACGTCACAGCTGGTGATCCGGCGACGACAATTGACACGTCAGAAGCAAAGGTTCAGACAAACATTACCGCAGCTCAGATCGAGCAGCTGCCAAAGGGAACGTCCTTTGCCAGTTTGCTTCGTACCGCTGCTTCGACCCGTCCGAATGAACCGCTTTCAGGCCAGTACCAGATCAATGGTGCAACAGGTGCTGAAAACTCGTTCATCGTTGATGGTCAAGAGGTCAGCAACTTCAGAACAGGTGCTCTGAATGGCAACAACGACATTCCGTTTCAGTCAGTTCGCGAATTGCAGATCAAGTCGTCAGGTTTCGAAGCCGAATACGGCGGAGCAACCGGTGGTGTGGTCAACGTTGTTACCAAGAGTGGTACCAATGATCTACACGGTGAATTTGGCGTATCTCTTTCAACGCAAAAACTCAACGGCAACCCTCGCCCAGCTTTTTCGAATTCCTTTATCGGTTCGACCGCCACGGTTGGCGGTATCGGTACTGCTACGGCAAATTCGGGGCAGTTTGTTGAGTATTTGGGCCAAAATAAAGATGCTGGGGTGAATTTTTTCCCAACTGCATCCATCGGCGGAGCCATTGTTAAAGACAAGCTCTGGTTTTACGGTATCTACAGCCCTCAGTACTTTGAGGGTACTCGCGTTACCAACTTCGTTACGGGATACCCTGGCAATGGTGCGGGTCGTTTGCCCATTACGGCTGCCAACTTTGCCTCGACACTGCCTGCTTATGTAAGGAATCAGTCGCCGACTCAGAGTGCGATCTCGAAACAGACCAATGAGTATGGTTTTTTCCGTCTGGATGCTTCACCGTCAGATAAGGTTCGTTTGACCGGCAGCTTTACCTGGAATCCAATTATCCAGAAAGGGTATTTCCTTGGCGGCACGACCGTTATTGGAACACCTGGTTTTGCAGATTTCGGCGGGTCGATCGGTTATCTTGCAGGTTCTGATCTTGCCGCCCGTCAGGGTGGTCGTCAAAACGCTAACAACCTCCGTTTTGAAGGCGTCATAACCCCAACGAGCAAGTCGATCATCGGTCTTCGTTATTCGCGAGGATTTTTGAATGAAAAGCTCAACTCGTATTTTATCCCGGATGCTCCTAGGATCCGTTGCCGTACAGTTGCAGATGCTACATTAGCGGCTGCCTCAGGCTGTGTCGCTGGTTTCCAGACGAACACCGGTAACTTTACGATCACGAAAGATGTGTCGATACGAGACACCTTTGATGCCGACTATTCATATATGATCGGCAACTTTGGCGGCCGTCATGATATCAAGGCAGGCTTTACCTATAGCCGCATTTCAAATGACGTGTTGGACGGCTATAAAAACACAGGCGTTGTCAATCTGTGCTACAGCACGACTTTGACGATGAACTCGACATGCGGCGGATATTCTAAGCCTGCCGGTATCACGATACCCGCACCTGTAGCACCTGCTGGTCAGACCCAGGTCGGTATCGGCTGGATACAGCGTTTTGCAACAAGTGGTGCAGCTAAAAATACTGCTTACTCGTTGTATATTCAGGACAAATGGCAAGTTAATTCCAGATTGACGATCACCGGCGGTCTTCGTGCAGAGAAAGAATCACTTCCTGCATTTAACGGCCAGACGACCAATCTCGAATTTAACTTCGGTGAGAAATTGGCTCCCCGAGTAGGTGTTTCATATGGCATCACCGGTGATGGAAAAACGAAGATCGCGGCCTTTTATGGCTGGTTCTATGACAGACTGAAGTTTGAACTTCCTCGCGGTTCGTTTGGTGGTGATTTCTTCCGTCGTGACATATTCCCGATCTTTGGTCCAATCGGCACACCCGCCGGTTCGGTTCCTTACACCAACTTTACGGTTGGAACGATCATTGGTAACTACACTGACCCGCTCGGCGGACAGTGCCCGATCGCACAAGCAGCAGGTCGCTTGACCCTTTGCAACAGCGATTTCCGCGTTCCGTCAAATGTAACCGGTCTGGGTGCAGTAGACCCGAATCTTAAGGCATTTCGTCAGGACGAGTGGACCATTGAATTTCAGCGTGAGCTGATGAGCAATTCGGTTCTTTCAGTTCGCTACATTGACCGTAATGTTGCCCATGCCATCGAAGATACAGGCTATACCAATGCTGCAGGTAGCGAGATCTATATCATCGCAAACCCTGGCGAAGGTTTAGCAAAAACGCTTATCGAAGGACTTGGTTACCAACGAACGCTTAAGCCAGAACGCCGCTACAGAGCACTTGAGTTTGAATACAACTCACGTTTCTGGAAGCAGTTTAGCTTTGGTTTGAACTACACCTATAGCCGCCTGCGTGGTAACTATTCAGGCCTCGCCAGCTCGGACGAAGGTGGACGTCTCTCGCCTGGTGTTAACCGATTCTTTGATCAGCCGTGGGTTGGTTGGACTGCTGAAGGTAAACCGGATAACGGCCCGTTGGCAACCGACCGTCCGCACGTCTTTAAGTATCAGGGGACCTACTCTCTCGGATGGCGTGGCAGCAAGTCGAACTCGACTGACTTCACCGTCTTTGGTTTCAGTGAATCGGGTATTCCGATCACCCCATACGTGGACGTGTTCGGTATCTTGATTCCATACTCAGCACGTGGATCGGGTGGCCGTACGCCTAAGTATTCACAGACTGACTTTAGTGTCACGCACAAATATAAGTTCGGACGTGACAATAGATTTGGTTTAGCTGTTGACCTCAACATTCTCAATCTGTTCGATCAAAAGGCAGTGTTGAATGTAGATAATAACTTTGCCAACCCATCGTGGTATGAACTCGATTCGTCGGTCGTTGCCGGTAGCGTAATTGCTGCTACCAACGTTCTTACGAGCACGGGAGTGAAGAGCTTTATCGATGCTGAGATCGCACCGACTGCCGCTGGTTGTCAGGCGTATTCAGGATCGGCTGCAGCTTCGAACTTCTGTAAGAATCAATCTTATGGATTTGCAAACGCCTATCAAGGGCCACGCAATGTCCGTTTCGGATTCCGATTCATCTTCTAGTTGATATTCAACTTGAACACTTTGGGCCTGTCTTTTTGGACGGGCCCTTTTTCTTGCCCGCGAGACCACCGCGATGACCAAGTGCCGATCGATGCATTTTGAGTCTTTGGCTATTGCGGGTATGACCCAATTCTATTTGCTGATAAATGGTGTTTTATTGAGGTCCCACATCTTGAAAAGGGGACAAACTGATATCTGTTCGAACTCATCAAGGCAGAGGCCTAAAAAGACTAACGCTAGAAAATAACAAAAGGTAAGTGCCATTGCGACACTTACCTTAGTATTTCGGGAATTGATCTGTCGCTATCGGATGTCTACCGAGGTTGACGTTCTCAGTTTGGCTATTAATTCCTGAACATCTTTTTTATTCTCAGCCGTTGGGAAATTTATCAAATATGTTTCTAACTCATCGGCGGCCTCTTTGTTGCGATTAAGCCGGTTAAAGACTAACGCTAGCTGCCAGTTCACCCCTGCTATTTTGTTATTGCCGATTTTCTTGGCTTTTAAGAGGCTCCGCTCTGAGAGGTCGTAGTTTCCGGCAATTCTCAAAACAGTTCCATAAAGAAGTTGTGCATACAGCGAATCTTGCTTAAGTACAGTAGCGGCCTTTGACGCTTGTATGGCTTCAGGAATCGCATTGAGTTGGTAGCACGCATAGCCCAAATAGTAGTAGCTAGAGTAGCTTCGCTGGTTTAGATCGATCGCCTTTATAAGATACTCCAATGCTTCACTATATTTTTTTTCTTGTACTAACTCCCGCCCTAGAGCATTCAGCGCATAGTAGTAGTTTGGGGTTACGTCAAGAGCTTGTCGAAAGGCCGCAACCGCCTGTTCAGTTTTTGAATCTTCAAGTAGCGACATTCCTTTTTTATAGTGTTTCTCAGCCTCTTTTGAAATACCTTCTTGCGCAAAAACCTCATCGGTTACTCCATCAAGCCCGGATTTTACTCGTCGCGGATCATACTTTAAATAGAAATCTACATACACAGTGTCGCTCATCCCTTGCTGTAGATTCATTATTTGGACGTCCTGAGTTTGATCTAAGTAATCAGTACCAAGAGTAATCACGTGAATCTTGAACCTTCCTGAGGAGACACCTGAAAAGCTAAAAAAACCCGTTTCAGTTGTGCGCTGACGGCCAAGGTTAGACCCAAGCTCAGTTTGTAATTCAACATAGAGGTTTGCAGCTGGTCTTCTGTTTGGATCCCACACTTGTCCTGAGATTACATTAATAGCGGCATTTGGACGAAAAATCTTGTTATGCGAAAGTCCGGGAGTAAAGCCACTAACCACCCAGACGAGTCCAATACCCCAAAAAATACAAAATCCAGTCTTAAAGTACATGATAAGCTCCTAATTCAAAGTAAATGCCCCATTTTTTCCTTTTTTGTTTTTAAATAATGAGCGGCAGGTAATTCTGACTCAACCTCTATCGGTACTCGCTCTACGATGCGTAAGCCAGCGCGTTCGAGGGCTGCTAGCTTGTCAGGGTTGTTTGAAATAACCTTGACCTTGCAGAGGCCGAGGTCAAATAAGATCTCGGCGCATTGCTGATAATCCCGAAGATCACTGGCAAAGCCTAGTTCCTCGTTAGCTTCGACAGTGTCAGCTCCCTCGTCCTGCAGGGCATATGCCCGGATCTTGTTGATGATGCCGATCCCGCGGCCCTCCTGCTGTTGATAGACGATGGCACCGCGGCCTTCGGCGTTGATCATCTCCATTGTCTTATGAAGCTGCGGTCCGCAGTCGCACTTGATCGAGCCAAATACGTCGCCGGTCAAACATTGAGAATGGATGCGGACGAGCGTCGGCACTTCGCCGTCCATCTCGCCTTTGTACAGAACGACAAATTCTTCGCTGCTGGTCAGCGACTTATACCCGGCGATCTTAAAATCACCGCGTTTTGTCGGTAGATTGGCAGTGGCCACGCGTTCGACCGTTACGGCACGGCTTGTCCACGAGCAATCGCTGCGGGTATTTGGCGTGTTGGTATTCTCTAACATCAATGCACCTATAAGGAAATAATACTCCGATTTAACGAATTAGTGTAGAACTAAATCGCGCATATGGTTGGTGTCCGCAGAGAGCGAACTAGTTGTAAATTATCAAATATTAACTTCGTCTATCAGACAAGTCCGGATTCAAGAGGTGTGTCACTGAGAGCATCGCCGGTCACGTGGAGCTTTTCGTCGGAGTATTGTAGTTGATACAGCCGCCAATATAGGCCGCGTTGGCTGAGTAGCTCGTTGTGGGTGCCCATCTCACGCAGTTCGCCGTGGTGCAGCACGATAATGCGGTCGCATTTCTGAATGGTCGAGAGCCTGTGGGCGACGACGAGCGAAGTGCGGCCGGTCATGACGCGCGTCACAGCCTGTTGGATCATCTGTTCTGTCTCGGTGTCGATCGAGCTGGTGGCCTCGTCGAGGATGAGGATCGTCGGATCAAACGCCAACGCGCGTGCAAAAGAGATGAGCTGTTTTTGCCCGACCGACAGTCCGGCACCGCGTTCACGGATCTCAGACGCATATCCGCCGTCGAGTTTTTGGACAAACGCATCAGCGTGTACCTCGCGTGCGGCCCACTCGACGCGGTCGCGGGTAATATCGTTGTGGCCCAACCGAATGTTATTTTCGATCGAGCCGCTAAATAGAAAAACATCCTGCAAAACAACGGCAAAGTTTGACCGCAGATCATGCAAAGACCAATCGCGGACATCCACGCCATCAACCAGGATGCGGCCTTTTTGCACATCGTAAAAGCGCATTATCAGATTGGTGATGGTCGTTTTGCCGGAGCCGGTGTGTCCGACGAGGGCGACAGATTCGCCGAGATCCACCTTGAAAGAAACGTCTTTGAGCACCCAATCTTCGTCTTTATATGCGAACCAAACATTCTCAAACTCGATCAGCCCCGTCGCTTTTCCGGTCTTTTTTGGTTCAGCGGGCGTCGTGATCTCGATGTCGCGGTCGAGCAAAATAAAGATACGATGCGAAGCGACGATGGCGGCTTGGAGAACGTTAAATTTGTCCGAAAGGTCACGGATCGGTTGAAAAAGCTGGAGCGAATATTGGATAAACGCTGCGAGGATGCCGACGCTCAGAGCGGTGCCAGCCGCCGCAAAGCCGCCAAGCGTCTCGTAACCGAAAGCAAATATCACAACCGCGATGCCGACTGCACCAATAAAATCGACCAGCGGATAAAATATCGCGTAGTAGAAAATGGTCTCGATATTCGCGTTGCGATAGTCGTCATTGATGTCACGAAAACGCGACTGTGCTTTGTGCTCGGCATTAAATAGCTGCACGGTCTGTGCACCGGAAATATATTCCTGTAGAAAAGCATTGAGCCGGGCGTTGCGTGTTCGCACGCGGTCAAAGCCATTGCGGGCGTGTTTGCGAAACCAATTCGTCGCCGTAAAGAGCAGCGGTACCGTCACGAGCGAGACGAGAGCCAGTTTCCAGTCGAGCCAAAACATTATGCCGATGATCGCAAAGATCACGACCAGGTCGCCGAGCACATCGATCACGCCGGACGTGAAAAGCTCGTTGAGGGCATCAACGTCCGACGTGAGCCGCGTCATCGTGCGGCCGACCGGATACTGGTCGTAATAAGCGACCTCTTGTTTTTGTAGCTTTGTAAATATTTCCGTCCGCAGGTCAAACATCACCCGCTGGCCGACGTTGTTTAGCAAGATCTCTTGAGCATAGGAGAATAGAAATCTAAACAGGAACACACCAAAAAACGCGAGAGCAAATAGCCAGACGCCGTCGACCCTTTTTGGCGTGATGAAATCATCGGCCGCCATTTTGGTGAAATACGGCTGCGTGCTTATGAGGATATTGGTCAGCAGCGTTAGGGCGATCGCCGCCGCCGCATACCGCCAATAAGGCTTGATATAGCGGATCAGACGGCGTGCGACGCGAAGGTCGTACGTCTTACCGATCGCATCTTCTTCGTGATATTTTCTGACCTCGTCGGACATGCTTTGTCTTAAATTTTAGATTTCAGATATCAAATTAGCAAAGTATAATAACGGTGACCTCAAATGAACCGATTTCTCGATCAACACAAAAATAACTGGCAGCGGCTCGAGGACCTGCTCTCGATGCAGCAAGGTACGGGCTTGCGCGGTTTGTCGCGGATGGAGGTGCGCGAATTTGGCGAGCTTTACCGCCGTGCGGCATCTGACCTCGCCATCGCTCGTGCCGAGACACGCGACCCAAAGCTGATAAGTTATCTTAACAGCCTCGTCATCCGCGCCCACGGCCGCATCTACCGCGCCGAAAGCCAGGGAGCGAATCTGATCTGGAAATTTTTTGCCGAGGACTTCCCGCAGACGTTTCGCCAAAATTGGCGTTATATGATGCTAGCGTTTGGCGTATTTGCGAGCTTTGTTATATTCGGGTTTATTGCGACGTGGATCGATACTGACTTCACTCACTTTGTGATGCTGTCCGGCGTCACCGAACAGGTCAATTCGAATAACCACTGGTGGAAAGATCTAAATCAGGCTAATCAGATCGGGGCAACGCACATCCTCTCAAACAACATACTCGTTACGTTTCGCGTTTTTGCGATGGGGGCGTTTTTCGGGATCGGGGCGTTTTATGATCTTGCGTTTGAGGGTGCACGGCTCGGCAGCGTCTTTGCGGCGTGCTATAAACTCAATCCGCCCTTTGGCAACGCTCTCGCAAGTTTTGTCGTCGGTCATGGCGTGATAGAGCTTTCGACGATCTTTTTCTGCGGCGGTGCCGGTATGATGATCGGCTACGCAATGATAAATCCCGGCGATCTAACTCGCAGCCAGGCACTCAAGAAAAAGGGAATCGAGGCTGCACGCATCGTTATAGGTTGTGCTTGTTTCCTTGTTGTCGCCGGCACCATCGAGGGATTTCTGTCGCCGTCCGAACTGCCGGCCGTGATCAAGATCGCGACCGGCGTCGGGACGGGAATCGCGATGTATTCGTACCTATTCTTTGCCGGACGATCTGAGCCAGAACCGCCCGTCTAAACACCTAATTTCGTTGCATTCTTTATTTCAACACCAAACGCGGCTTTCGCAGCCCGCTGCATCGCCGCAGCGTCGCCGGTCGTCAGAAATAGATCGCGGCCGTCGCCATTTAACTTCCATTTCGCAACCTTCTTAACTAGATCCTCTGCCGGATCGATAAGTTTGGTCTCGGCCGAGACGTTTTGACGTATGACGGATGCTATAGCCGGGTAATGAGTACAGGCGAGCAGGATGTGAGAGCAGTTTTTGAGCGGGGTGAGAATGCGTTTGCATTCGTCCTGCAGTTTTTGCGACGAGACATCGCCACTCTCAATAAGGCCGGACAGCGGCTGGGCAATGCGTTGGCTGACGCCGATGTTTCGATCCCCAAATGCCCTTCGATAGACTCCGGAAACGACCGTTCGCCGACCGCCGATAAGACCTAGGTTTCTGGGTTTCAGTCTTGTAACGGTTTCGACGGCGCTATTTATGACACCTTCGACTGGAATGTGGTGATCTTCCAAAAGTGGGATGGCCGTGCTCGCCGCGTTGCAGCCGATCAGTACGTTTGTAACGCCGCGTGCCCTAAGAAATGAGATAACGGCGTCGAGCCTTGCGGTGAGTTCAGTTCGCGTCATCTTGCCGTAAGGCGTGACGCCCGTGTCAGAAAAATATGTGACCGGCACCGGGCCGAGTTGCTCTTTGATCAGCTTGTAGATGCTGATGCCGCCGATGCCCCAATCGATAATTCCGAGTCGCTTCATTACGGGTAAGAAAGTTTGACCTCGATGCCGTTTTCGACGGGGCCGCTGTCAAAAGCGACGATCCGCGAGTGCCACGCCATATTTAGGATCTCCATCTTTTGTCCGGGAAAGCGGCTTTCGAGATACCATTTCATCTCGTGCTCGGAGCGGATCGGGTTATACTCGACCATCTTTTTCCAGTCGGGGTGCGTGACGAGTTTTTGCAGAGCGGCATTGAATTGAGGGTTCGCACGCTGGTCGCGCATCGTCTTTAGCTTGTCGGTCAGGACACGGGGATATTCACCCAGAGCGACCGGAACCGTAACCATATCAATAATTAGAAACTTGCCGCCTGGACGCATAACCCGTTTGATCTCGGCGAGCAGCGGATCCCAATCCAGATATCTAAAAGACATCAGAGATGTGACAACATCAAACGAATCATCCGGAAATGGCAAAACAGGGCCGTTGATCTTGGTGAAATCAAGCTGCTTATTCGCCGCATTCTTGATCTTTGCTCGTTCGATGATCCCGGCAGATTCGTCAACACCGTTGCCCGAATTTATCCGGTCGCTTAGGGCGTAGAGCAACGCTCCGTTGCCACAGCCGATGTCGAGCATGTCAAATTTGCCGGACGGCAGATGCTCGCCGAGCCAACGCCACTCGTCCTTTCGCACGCGGATATCGACAAACGCCGCGTCGTAAAGCTCCGCAACGTGATCGTATGATGTGTCGCCGTCCGGCGGATGCGGCTCGAACCGTTTCATCTCTTCGGCGGGTTCAAACCCGAGGCGCTTTTTCGCGGCACCCAGATAGCCGTGAGATTTACGCCCTTTGCAGCCGATGGTATAAAGTTTGCCGTCCGCCTTGTCGCCCGCCGAGACGTATTTTTCCTTGCTGCGGGAAAAGGTCGTGTACCAGAAAAATCCATACGTCGGTACGTTAAACGTGCGGGCAAAAAACGGTGCGAACCAACGTGCGGACCGGCAACAAAAAAAGTAGGCGGTTGCGTCGTCTGCAAATGGTATTTCCATCTGCTCCCATTCGTATGGCGAAAACTGCTCAGGAAATGCGACGGTGCCGTACATCGGTCCGTACATACCCGAGTGTCCGACAAAGTGAAATTCCTTGATCTGCTTGCCGGCTTGTCGAACGTCATCGATCGCCTTTAGCACGTCGATCTTGCTCTCGACGGCTTGAGTGATGATCTCGCCATCAAATCCACCCTCGCGTTTTTCGTCAGCAAGAGTGTGTGCTACGACGGGAAATTGGTGTCCGCCGAGACGGTATTTGGTGGTGTAAATGATTAGTATTACGTTGGTTTGCGGCATTTCTGTTAGTAATAACATAAGTGTTTTTCACCGCAAAGAAAAGCACCGCCGATGTCTTTTGACACTATCGGCAGTGCTTTTTTATCAAACAGAATGCCGATCAATTTTAGAAATGAAAATTGACGCCAAATCGCACGTTATGCATTTTTACGTCACCGCTGTGCGTAAACACATTCTGCGTGTACGCCACCGACGGGGCGGGAATGTTCGGCGTATTGGCGATGCTCGCGATGGTCGCGATGCTGGCTGCATTGAGGTTATTGCTCGTGACCGAGACGCTGCCGAGATCGGCATAGAGATACTCGCCCTTGACCGACCATTTGCTGGCAACCCTAAACTCAGCTCCGCCGCCAAGCGTCCAGCCGGCTTTGTTCTTTTTGAAAGCCGCACTCTCGGTCGCGTTGCCGTAGGTGTCGGTAAACGTCGCTGCATAATTTACATCTGTCACGGCAAGCCCTCCTGTGCCGTAGATCATCGCGTTGCCGACAGCAACGCCAACCCGCGGACGTGCCGTGAGTAGCCAGCGGGTCTTTGTCGTCTGGTTGATCGTAAATCCTGTCGGGCTACAGCAGGGATAGGTCGCACCGGACGAGACGCTCTTGTTAGCGTTCATCGCTCCAAAATCCAGTTCGGCTCCGACGACCAACGCTCCGTTTTGGTGGTTGTAGCCAAAGGTGCCGCCGCCCGCAAATCCGTTCGGCTTTATCTGTTGGATGCCCGCTGCATTGATCGCAGACACGCTTGTCGTTTGAAAATAGCCGGGCGAAGCAAACACCGTCGATGTCGCAACATTTGACCGGTTAAAACCGCCGCCGCCGTATGCGCCGACGTAAAAGCCTTTCCAGTTGTTGTCGCTGGATGCGGCACGAACAGGTGCGGATGATGCTCCTGTGCTGTCGGTAGTTGCCGGTGTTTGAGCGGTGATTGCAAGCGAGCCTGCTGTGATGGTGAGGAGCACGGCGAGTGTTGTTGACGCGACCCCTGTAAAAAATTTCGTATAGCTGAATGTCATTTTATTCTCCTTAGTTCGTTGGCCGCATAAGCAGCCGGTTTTACTTTTATTCGGGCCATGAACGGCCGTCCTAACTCTCTTATCGGCAAACAGTTAGTCGCTTTTCCTGTCGCCGGGCAACAATTATCCGTGCCCGCCTGAACGCTCAGGCAGGTAACGCCGACGCGGCGTTGTATCGGTTTCGTAGGTTGAACGTGGGGGGATAGAAAATCTTGCTAAAAACATCAAGATTTTTTATGGAAAACTGTTTTTTTATCTTATTTTTAAAGCAGCCCGCGTTCTTTTACCTTTAGATAGCTCTCCAGCAGCTTTGGTGCGAGGGTCTGAGCGGTAACATCGAGAGCGAGGCCGCCGAGAGTTTCGACCAGCCGCAGCGCCGAACCGCGCTGATGAATGATCTCTTCGGCGGCGGATTGGGTGAAAACTTCTTTGATGTCTTTTGGCGCGTACGCGACGGCGGCGTTCAGATCGCGGTCGCCGATCGTCGCGACCAGCGGCAGATGTCGCGGGCGGAGCAGCTTGAGCGAGTTGATCAGCTCTTTTGAGCTGTCCTTATCGACCAGATCGGTGAGGATAACGACGAACGAGCGCTTTTTGGTGTTCGATGCAATGAACTGAAACGCGCGGGGATACGACGGTTCTATCAGCTCAGGTTCGAGGTCGTGGAGCGATTCGAGTACGGCGTCGATGTGCTCAAGCCCGCGTTTTGGCGGCAAAAATTTGCGAATGCGGCGGCCAAACACCAAGAGGCCGCAGTTATCGCCCGCACGTGAGCTTGCCGACATTAGAGCAAGCGACGCATGTATAGCCGTATCAAATTTTGTCTCGTCGCCGATGCGTCCGGTCATTAGCCGTCCGGCGTCGATCGCGATCATCACCGTCTGGTCACGTTCGATCTGATATTGCCGCGTCGTCAGCTTGCTGCGTCTGGCGGTGGCTGTCCACGAGATGTGCCGTAGCTCGTCACCGCGAACGTAATCGCGCATCGATTCGAATTCACGTCCTTCGCCCCGACGGACGGCACGGCGCTGTATCGCCAAAAACGAACGTGCACCCAGAGCTTTTAGCTCCATCTCGCGGGCACGCCGCATGTTCGGATAGACCCTGACCGTCTGCGGCTCCCCGGCTAGGCTCTGACACCAGACGAGGCCGAGCCGCGACAGATGACGTATCACGATATGTCCAAAGGCATAAGCACCACGTCGGTGCGGCGTGACATGATAGTAAAACTCGGCAGTCGATTGTGGGGCGACGGTAAATGCGGCCTCGCGAGATTCGTTGAGCGTCATCTCGGGCGGGTATTCGTCCTTTACGATTACACGAATTTCCTGCGGTGAAGCGTTGTCGATCATCAGGCTGACCTTTGCCGCATCGCCGATGGCAAAACGGCGGTCAAATTCGCGCGTGATGAAAAATTCCTCAGGCAAATTGCGGCTAGTAAAATAGTCGATGATCGCCGCCGCGATCAGCAAAATGTCATAGCCTATCACCGCGTACTTTAAAGACGGAAACGTCCATGCCAGCCCAAGCGGCACGAGCCCCGCCGCGAGCAAAATGTAGAACCGCCGTGTAAAGACAAATCGCATCAGATGCCGAGATTATATCACCGCCCTCGCCAAAATTATTATTTTCCGGCAAAGCAACTAAATCGGCCATTGGCGGCTCATATATCTAGTATTTTTGGAGCGATGAGCGTGAGATATTTATACACGATCCTGTTTTGTCTGATCCTAGCAGCCGGAGCTTATTCTCAGGGTGACACGGTGCCCGCACCGGGCGTCGAGGAACTGTACCTTGCCAAAGATGACGGCAAAGGAAAGGCAGGCGAGCAGGTCAGCGAATTTTCGACCGGCGACATCCCGATCTATTGTGTCGTGATGCTCGATACGCCCGCCAAAGTGACCGTTAAGATGAATTTTGTCGCCGTCAACGTCAGCGGAGTCAAGCCCGAGACTAAGGTCGTGACCGCCAGCTACACGATGAAAGACGGTCAAAACCGCGTAAATTTTACCGGGACACCTGAGGGCAAATGGACACCCGGCAAATACCGCGTCGATATATTTATCGACGGCAAGATCGCCCGCGATCTGGTATTTGAGATCAAAGGCTCCGGCGGTAACACAGACGCAGTAAAGTCATTTGCCCCAACATCACCGCCAAAACGGACACGGAAACCATAAGATAGAGACCCGGAAACAATAGTTCCCCGTGGCGTTAAAATTGAAAAACGGCTCTGCCGTAAACGCACTGTGGCGAGGCTTGCCTCGCCGTTCGTGTTTAGTAAAAGATCCTGCGGCTCCGCCGCCGGTCTTCGGAGGCATAGCCTCCTGATATCTTTTTTGGGCATTTTACGTCGAGGCAAGCCTCGCCGCACTGCAAGTCGGCAAGCCGAACAAACGGGCTTACCCCAAAACCAAATGGGTCGGGCTCAGGGCGCCTAAGGCCGGCTAACCAAAAAGAGGCTGCCTTTTTCAGACAGCCTCCTTTCTATTTCCTGATGGTGGAACTACCAGCGTCCGCCGCCACCGCCGCCGTAGTTGCTGCGGCCGCGATCTTCGCGGGGTTTTGCTTCGTTGACCTTGATCTCACGGCCGGCAAATTCGGTACCGTTTAGCTCAGCGATAGCTTTTTCTCCGTCTTCCTGGTTAGCCATTTCGACAAAACCAAAACCGCGTGAGCGGCCGGTTTCGCGGTCCTCGACGACGGTTGCTGATTCGACAGCACCGATCGAAGCAAAAAGCTCTTCGAGGTCGTGGCTCGATGATTGAAATGAGAGATTACCAACATAAAGTTTCATTGACATAATAAATATTTACCTTTTCCCGTTAAGGGGTGATCTAAAGCAGGACGTGATCGTGGCTAAATCGGAAAATCGGTTCTGTGTCCGGATAGATCGCGTTTTGCTCAAAATGAGCTGCTTTTAATACCAAATACCAGCCGACCCTCGAACCATCCAAAACACCGCCAAAACCTTACGCTAGTCGTGGGCACATCACCGTCGATGTGCGAGAGCAGGATTTACAGCGTTTATGATGCACCGTTAGGCAAGACGTTGCAAGCGTGGAGTGATAGTTTTGGGTGCGTTGTGACTATGTCATATCTAGCAGCTGTTTTATCGCGTCGATGTGTGATCTAGCAGCTTGCTCGCCGAGCTCGATAAATTCGTCGCGTTCACCGATCTGGTCGGGCCTGAGATGGGCGATCTGCGGAACTATTACAATGTCAGCATGTTGGTGCTGATGCAGTGAAGTTGCTCTGATCAATGCCAACACCGACCGGATGCCGATCGAGAGGGCGTTCGTTGCGGTTGATTCAAACCGTTCGCCGCAGGTCAGCACATCGACGGCGATCACGATCTCGGCACCCATTGCGCGAACGACATCGACCGGCATCACCATCGTTACGCCGCCATCGACGAGCCGCCGTCCGTCAGCATCTTTGACCGGAGCAAATAGCCCCGGCACCGCACAGCTAGCGCGGATCGCGGTTATCAGATCACCCGTGTCTTTGAGGATCACGGTTTCGCCTTTTGCAGGATCGTAGGCGACCGCAGCAAACGGGATGGCGAGGTCCTCAAACCGCTTGCAGGGCAGATGTCTTGCTAAAAAACTCCCTAGCGGAGCGTTTGAAAACATGCCACCAAATGAAAGCGACGGCCGCAAGACTCGTCGAAAGCGCGTCGCGGCGGCCATTGCCTCGATCTCATCGATCGACATCCCTGACGCCAACGCCCCGCCGACGATCGACCCGGCAGATGTGCCGGCGATCATGTCGATCGGGATGTTATGTTCGGCCAGCACCTTTAACACGCCCACGTGAGCAAAGCCGCGTGCTCCGCCGCCGGAAAGTGCAAGACCGATCTTTTTACGCTCCATAGATGAAATTGATTTTAACTGTTGTATATGAAAAACTTGAAACCCAGCGATGACTCCTCAAGGATCAATTTTACCGGATAGTAACGCGGCGGTTTCTGACCTAGCGGCGGGCGGTGTGGTGTGTCCGGTGTGCGCACGGTTGCCACGCGATGGTTTTGTCGAGCTCGATTCGCTGCCTGCAGATATTCAAAAACTCATCTGTGCAAATGCTCCTGATACAGGCGAGATCACCGAGGTTTGCGGACGTTGCGCACGGCTTTTTGAACGTGCGAAAGATCAGATCATCAAAGACGCGGCGATGCAAAAGGACGGCTCGCATGTGCTTTCAACGCCCTTACGGCTCGATGCCGATGAGCATTTTACGGGCAAAGGCGTGACGATCGCGTTTCTGGATTCGGGGTTTTATCCGCACGTCGATCTGCAAGGCCGTATTCAAGCCTATCGCAACATGCTTGATGAAGAGGGCGATACTTCGTCGCTTTTTGAACCGGACGTCGCGAGCTGGCACGGAATGATGACATCTGTCGTCGCTGCGGGTAATGGGTCGCTGTCAAACGGATTTTATCGCGGCATCGCTCCCGACGCGGACGTTGTGCTCGTAAAGCTTGCAAGAACCGGCCGCATCACCGATCAAAATATCCAAGACGGGCTCGAATGGGTGCTCGCGAATCGCAGAAGATACAACATTCGCATCGTAAATATCTCGGCCGGCGGCGACGATGAGCAGAGCTATCTGCACGACCCTCTGTCACAGATCGTAGAGGAGTGTTCGGCAGCCGGCATCGTCGTGGTCTGTGCCGTCGGCAACGCCGGGCATCTGCCAAATCATCCGGTCGTGCCGCCGGCAAGTTCGCCGTCGTGTATCGCCGTTGGCGGACTCGACGACAATAATTCGATCAACCGTGCCCGACGCGGTATGTACCGCTCGTCATACGGTCCGACGATCGACGGGCTGCAAAAGCCCGAGGTCATCGCTTCGTCCATCTGGGTCCCGGCGCCAATCCTGCCAAACACCCCGACAGCTCAACAGGCAGAGCTGCTCGACACACTCGATAAAAGTGTCGATAACGAATTGCACACGATCATACGCGAAAACAAGGGCATCGACCCTGAGCTGGACGCGGCTCTCGACCGTCCTGTTCACAGCATTCGCCAGATCATCACGCTCAAGCTCCGACGCGAAAACGTGATAACCAAACACTACAAATACGTTGACGGCACATCATTTTCGGCACCGATCGTCTCATCGGTCGCCGCTCAGATGCTCGAAGCAAACCCCGATCTCACACCATCTGACATCAAACGAATACTTATCTCAACCGCAGAGCGTCTGCCGCACTACGAAGTAGATCGCCAAGGCTGGGGCGTCATCGACCCGCGACGCGCGGTCGAAATGGCATTGAAGAATTAAATTAACCGCAGATAAACGCGGATGAACACAAATAGGATCCTTATCTTGATTTGCGTCTATCCGCGTTTATCTGCGGTTAATTATATTTCGCGATTTTAGTTTCCGTTTCCCGGTGGGCGATTGCCGGTCATTGTCGGTGGACGCGGGCCGGTTCTCGGCGTTGGCGTCGGTGTAGGCCGGTTAACGTTTGCCGGGCGCGTTGGCGTTGGAGAACCAGCCGGTGTCGCTGTCGGCGAAGCTGTCGGGGTCACGGACGGGCTTGGTTTTGGCGTCGGCGTAGGTGTCTTAACGTTAGCGTTCAGATTTGTGTTGAGATTCGTGTTGAAGTTGGTGTTGAAATTTGAGTTGGCGTTAAAGTTAAAATTCGAATCAAATCCGACATTGGTATTCAGATTTACGTTCTGATTGGCGTTCATGTTTGTGTTGACATTTGTGTTCGCCGGTTTTTCTTTTTGTAGGAACCAGAAAAGCCCTGCTCCGCACGCCAGGATGAACAGCGTTCCAAATATTGTCAGCACAACAGTTTTAGCAGTATTTGATTGCGGCGGAGGCGGGTAATACGCCTGCGCGGTTCGTGCGCGTACACCGGGCTCGGCGGCGGTTTGTGATGTCGGTATGACGATCCGCTCACCAGAAGCGGCCGCGTCCGGTTTGCGGATGATGACCGTTTCTTCGCCAAGGTCGTCCTCGATATTCTCACTCGGCATCGCCGTAAAGCTCGGCGATGCGTCCTCGATCAGCGGCGTGCCGTCTTTGGTGCAAAATTTGATGATCTCTTCGTCAAACTGCTCGTTGCATTTGGGGCAATATTTCATAGTGTCGTATCGAGCCTCGCTACAGATATCGGGCGGGAATTAGGAAACGAGGTATTTTAACACGAATCAGCAGTTAGTAAACAGGGCATCATAGGCCAAAGCCCGCATGTTAGTAAGTGCGTAACACCAAAGTGGATGTAACGCCCTTACTAGCGTGCGGGCTTTTACCCGGATCTGACTTTCCGCAGTGCAAAAGCGGCAAGCCGCAATAACGGATCGTCCAAAGTTATTGAATAATGGTCGAAAGCTTCGGCTTTTCCGTTTCCTCGACCTTTGTGCGGGCACCAAACGTAGCGAGCAGTTCTCTGACCTCGTCGCCGGATGCCAGATCCCAGGCGTTGTCACCATCCTTGTTGACGGCGTTGACCTGTGCGCCGGCCTCAAGCAGCATTTTTACAGTTTCAACACTGCCGTTTTCCGCTGCACGCATCAGGGCAGTGTATCCCTCGTTATTCGCGTGGTTTATATCGACGCCTGCATCAATGAGAGCTTTGAGAGCCTCAACAGGAGCATAGTATGCCGCCATGATCAGCGCGTTGTTACCCTCTTTATCCACAAGGCCGACCTTGGCACCGCTGCGGACAAGTACATCGATCAGCTCCGGTGTCGCGTCGTTATCGAGACGCATCAGCGGCGTCTGTTTTTCCTTATCGCGGGCGTTGACCTTTGCACCAGCATCGAGCAGCATCTGCACGATCTCGATATTGCCCTGTTCGACAGCGACAAATAACGGCGTGATCTTGCTGTAGCTTTCCTCTTTGGCGTTGACGTTCTCGCCCTTTGATATCAGCTCGCGGACCGCATCGATATCTTCGTCAGCGACCGCCCGCGACAGAGCGGAGGTGTATTCCACAAACGCTATCGCACCGCCCATGCCACGAACCTCCATTCGAACATCAGAAATTATGTCAACGGTGACCTCGACGGGCGGAATATCGAGCGAAGTGTCTTCGATCTTTTCTTCTTGCTCTGCAATCGTGATCGTCCGTGAACTCGTCATAAACCCCGGAGATGTCGATTCGATCTGATAGGTACCCGGTTTCAGATTTTCAAGCCGATAGACACCTTCGCCATCGCTGGTTGTGGAGCCATTGTATGTGGCGCTCAAACCTGCAATGGTAATTGTCGCGCCAGGGATAACGGCGCCGTTGGGGTCAGTTATCGTACCGGTGATGCGTGCTGTGCTAATGGGCGTTTCCGGTTCTTTCGTCTTTTCTTTCTGTAAGTCTGTTTTGCTTTGCTCGACACGGGCAGATGCGGTTTTGGCATTTGCGGCAACCGGCTCGCTCTGTGCATACGCCGCCGTTGACAGCGCCATCGATGCGGTCATGACACCCGCTGTTAAACCAGGTGCTCGGCGTGTGATCTGATGAAGCGTCCCAGCGAACATCGGACGTTGGGTTCGCGGATCGACGGTGTATCTGATACAAATATTGCCGTCCGAGGCACGGACGAATCGTGCGGCCTCTTTGCGTGTCATTTCTGAAAGGTTATTGACGTGTTTTGAGCAATGCGAACAAAACCGGAAACGGTCGTTACCGTTCATTTTTTCCCAATCTTCGCTGCACGCCTCGCTGACCTTGACCGAATCTATAAAGCTCTTTTTTGACATAGTTTTACCCCCACAGACGGCACTATTTTTTGCCGTGCGTCTGTTAATTAGACACCTGCTATCAGAGAATGTTCCGGGGAAGAGTTTCTTGCGACTCGAGTCTTATCTGCGTAGATGCGGCGAGTTTTGAAAACGGTTGCTTTGTGCGCGAAGAAATTTATCGATACCCCTTATCTGATCGGGTAAAATCGGTTATCTTATATGTGATATGAAAAGTGTTTTCAAAATCGTGGCGGTTTCTCTTTTTCTTGCGATAGGGTGTTTTGCATTGATCCCGACGGTGACGTCTGAAGAGACGTCGAGGGTAGAGACCGCGGAGCTAGCCTCGTTATACGGGACACATTGTGCCAGCTGCCACGGCGGCGACGGCAAAGCGAACACGACCAAGGGCCGCGAAACTGACGCCGACGATCTGACCACGAGCAAGGTCCAAAATATGAGCGCGGCCAAAATGACGCGTATCATTAAGAACGGCAAAGGCGATATGCCCGGATTTGCCAACAAACTGACCGCGGCTCAAATAACGGCGATAATCAGGCACGTAAAGGGCTTTTAGTTATTTACTCCACGCTCCCTGCCACTCTTTCATCTGTTTGATCTCGGCTTCCTGAGCTTTGATGATCGCATTTGCAAGCGTCTTGATCTCGTCTTTCGCCGTTTTTTGCAGGGCTTCTTTTGCCATGATGACGGCTCCGTCGTGATGCGGGATCATCTGCCGGATAAATTCGAGATCAAAATCATTTCCGCTCAATGCGGATAGCTTTTTCATATCCATCCCTTTCATCGAATCAGCCATCCCGGCCATCTCCATATTCACAGCCTGCGCGGCTCCGGCAAACCATTTTTCACGCCACGCCTTCATCTCACTGATCTCTTTTTGCTGGCTCGAAATAATATTTGCACACAGCGTTTTGATCTCAGTGTGTTGAGCCTTTGCCCCGCAATCCTTGGCCATATCAACGGCACCCTGATGATGAGCGATCATCGTGTCGATAAACTGCAGATCGTATGCCGCAGTTGCCGCGTTTGGTGAGCTTTTCATCGTCGAATGATCCATCTTGCTATGGTCCATCGTGTTATGGTCCATACCGGCGTGCGCGTTGTTGCTATTGGTTTTCGTGGAGCAGCCTGCTGCAAGGGCTATTGTCGCTAGTAATAAAATGTATGTTTTCATTGTTATTTAACCTCTATTTCATTTTTGACGGGCGGAATCGCATAAAGAGCCGCCAGCCGCCGTGAGTGGTGCCGCCGTAAACGGGCGCAAGCGTTGCAGGATTGTTGTTGAGCGTTGCCATCCCGCCTAATCCAACGTCGATGCCTCTGCCTTGGACAATGTCACGGACGTAGCCTACCGACAATACCTTGAGCCAAAACTGGCCATGCTCCAAAGGGTGATCGAGCACCAGGTCGTGGCCGCTTTTCTTAACAACCTCCACACGTCCAAACACAGCATTTTTATAAAAGTCATAATTGCTTTCGCCAAGAAAGGAATTGCTGCTTTCGCCGTTGGCGTAATTTTGTCCCCAGACAAACGTGCTTGCCCAATTTTTATGTTCGCCGAGTGGTTTGTTGTAGATCGCGGATGCCGACGTCTTGCGAAGAATGCGGATATTCGGCTCGAGCGGCTCGGGGTTTCTGAGATAGCCGTGTGATATTTGAAATGCAAGGTTCTTGGTCGGGTTAAAAGAAAATCGTCCACTAAAAGAATTAAGACGCGGCCTGTCAGAATTCCAGCGGTTCTCGTTTGGCTCGGTTCCGTTAAAGACGCCCGCCTCGATCTTGGCTTTGCCAAACGAAAAACCAGCCGTGACAACTCCATAGGTAATATGCGTAGCGTCTTGCCAATGGTGGCCGATCGGAGCGTCGGGGTTGTTCATTCCCGATGCGCGGTGCAGATACATCGGCGGGCCGAGTGCCGGTTCGCCTGGAATGCCCGCGTATAGAAAAAAGGACTTTTTGTCGTCAAACTTATGAGAAAACGTTACGGCTAACTCAGAAATAAAGTCGTGCGGATGCTGACGGTCATGCAGCGGCAAGCCGCGATACTGTTCGCCGCTTTGATAAAGCAGCGGATAGCCAAATCCTTGTTCAAACACAGGATCGAGACTCGCCATCACGCGAAACCCGACCTGCGACTTTTTTCCAACCGGCTGCGAATACATCGCCATAAACATCGTCGGGAGATCTGCTTTCGCCCGGCTGCCTTTTCCGGCGGCCGAGACATCACGCGACGAACCGACCTGCGTGTAACGAAGAAACGCCTTCCCCATAAACATCCACATGCCGCCGTTTTTGGTCATCTTCATCTTGGCGTACACCGGCGAAGAATCGGGAGCCCAGGCCGTGCCTGAGCTTTCCCTTTCCATCGGATCGCCAATATTTGTGACAGACGCCATTTTCATATCCATCTTGTCGTGGTCCACGCCGGGCATATCTTCATCGGGCTTTTTCTGAGTTTTGTCTCCGTCAGTTGCACCGCCGTGCTCGGTCTTTACGGGTGTTTTGAGATTCTTTCCCGGCTTAACGCCGATCAGAAAATTGCCCCACATGCCGCCCTTGGCGTGTGCACCGACCGCGCAAAAGTATTTGAACCGGCCATCTTCCATCGCCTCAAAAACGATCTTTTGCCCCAAAAATTTTGCATCCTCGTCCTCGCGTGCAGCGAGCTTATCAGTTCCGATCAAACCGGTGATAGCCGGCCTTGCCACAAAGTCGCCCGGTTGATGTATAAAGCGGATGTCGTGAGCCATGTCGGTATCGGTATTTATGAACCACATCGTAAATGTCGCATCCGTTGGGGCAACTATTGTCGGGTTACGAATGCCCTGTATCCGGTATGACAGCATGTCGTCCTCAGGTCCGGTAACGACGACTAGCTTAATGTCGCTCTCGGTAAATGTGAGATTCGATCCGTCGATCTTGCCGACCGTCGCTTGTTTTTGCAGATCAGTGATCTGCTCTTGTGTAACAGCAAGCTTTTCTTTGCTTATTAGCTTAAAAGCCTCGTGTGCGGATGCCTGAACGCTCAATGCGAGAGCAAACATCGCCACGAAAAAAATTCTTTTCATTCCTAACTCCTTGTCTGTAAAACAATGCTTTCGCCCGGCCTAAAAGGCCGAGACGACGAGAGATCTGATGTTTCTACTTATTTACAGGCGCGGAGGTGCCCGAGCGGGCAAAAGGGATCTGAGAGCGGATGAATATAAAAGGTTGATGGTTGGTATCGAGGGAGCAAGGTAAAACGACGCGGCCGCTGAATATTCAAGATCGGCCAGATTCTCATTTGGCAGAGCAGCGGAATCGTGTACCTTGAATTTTTTACCTTCGGATTTTGAAGCAACGATCGGTGTGCGCACAGCGACCGCACATATGCAAGACTCATCAAATGCGTTACCGCGTTCGACAGTTTCTGCCGACTCAGGAGTTTCGTGCTGCGAATGACAATCAGTCTCAGCGACCTTTGCTTCTTCATGATGCGAGCACGCACACGCTGCCGGAGCTGCCGTAATCAGCGACGCCATGAGGCAAAGCACCAAGCCGATCTGTTTTAGACGAAACGTACCCATCTATGTCTATGATACATAGCCGCAAGAAAAAGAAAAATAGTTCGTATTCGGATCACTAGCGGCCTTTTTGATCCCGGATGGCAAGCAGCGCTGCAGGGTCATTTGTGATCAACGCCCCTATACCAAGTTTTTGGCAGCGTTTGATCCATTTTGGGTTGTCGGCAGTCCAGATGGTGACGGGCATTAGCGCTTGTGTCGCAAGTGTCGTTAGTTTTTTTGTGACAAGCGAATGGTGGAGCGAGATCTGATGGGCGCCAAATTCGCGGGCCATCGCGATGATGTATTTGCGGCGGCGAAGGTAATCCATTATCTGCGGAGCGAATAAAGCGGCGGTTTGTACCTCGGGCAAATGATGGCGGATCTCAGGGATCGCGGCAAGCTTAAAGCTTTTGACAATAATTCGCGGCAGCAGCGGCGAATCGCGGATCACATCGCACACAGCTTTTGCCAGATCGCGGTAATCAGCATCGGTCGCTTTTAGCTCGATGTAGATAAAGCCGTCGTGGCCTTTTAGCAATTGCAACAATTTTGCCAATGTCGGAACAGTTTCCATGGCAAAATCGGTGTTTGCGCGTTTTGGGTATTTTTTGTTGAACCAAGACCCGATATCGATCTTGGCGAGCTGTCTCGATGTGAGATCGGCAACCGCAACATTTTGCCCGCCGGTGCGTTTTAGTGTAGCGTCGTGGATCACGACCGGCACACCGTCCTTTGCAAGCTGTACGTCAAACTCGACACCGTCCGCTCCCGCATCGATCGCCATTTGAAATGCCGTGAGCGTGTTTTCCGGTGCGTGAGCACTCGCTCCGCGATGGCCTATTATCAGCGGCATCTGTTTCATAAGCCGTTTCTTGGTCCACCTTGGTCCATTTTGGTCCAGCTTGGTCCGGACCGGACCAAAACTATTTCTTTTCGAGCAAAAATATCGTCTTTGACCACGCGATCGGTTCGGTGATCGGAAATTCGTAGTTGCCGACGATGTTGAAATATTTTGCCGCCGCCGTGCGAACCGCAGCTTTTTTGTGTGTCTTGAAATTGTATAGCAGCTCGAGCACCGAACCGACAACCGACGGTTTTACCGGCAGAAACACGAGCGGCTTGCCCGGTTTCAAGACCCTTGCGGCTTCGGCGAGACCCTCATCGAGCGGAGTGTATTCGAGAACACCGCACATGAGAACGAGGTCAAATGTATCGTCGGCAAAGGGCATCGAGAGCACGTTGCTCTGAACGGCGGTAGCCTTATCGGCATATTCCTTGCGTTTGGTAAATTGCTCACGGGCGACCTCGAGCGATTTGAATGACAGATCTAGAGCGGCCAGATGACGAGGATGAAACCCCGCATCTTGAAACGCCATCGTCACGATGCCTGTTCCGCAACCGGCGTCGAGGACGAGCGAATCCGGGCCGAGGTCGAGATCGAGCGACCTGAGATATTTGGCGACCGATTCGCGATAGCCGTTTAGCTTCATCGCCAGATTTTGAACATCGGCGATGCGGTCGTAGAGTCCTTGGGTTTTAGCGGGATGGCCGTTTCTGGGCATCGATCATTTTTCAGCTACGAGTTTGTACACCATCTCGCGCATCTGCTCGATCCGCGAGTCGCTGGTGCCTGTCTCAATATACCTGATAATGCCTTTGCGGTCGATGAGCACGGCGGTCGGCAGAGCCGTCGCACCATATAACAACTGAATGCTCTGATCTTTGCCGACCACGATGTCGTAATTGAGTCTTTCACGAGTGCGAAAACGTTTGAAATACTCGATCTCCGCGAGCGGTTCGGCGACCACGCCGTTTATATTGCCGTAGTATCGCGTCACGCCGAGAACCTCAAATTCCTGCGGCCCGAGCTCCTGCTGCCATTCATTCAGGTGAGGAAACGCATCAAAACACGGCCCGCACCACGTCGCCCAAAAATCGAGTAGCACGACCTTGCCGCGAAGCTCGGCCAGCGTCTTTTTCGTGCCCGGAAACCACTGATCGACCAGCGGCATCTCTGGTGCGATCTCGCCAAGCAGGGCGTAATGCTTTTGTTTTTTCTTGAGCCGCGTGAGCACATCGTTCTGCTGATTTTTAGTGGCAAAATCCTTTTCCGCTTCTTTTAGAGCCGACTGATAAAGCTGTAATGCCGCGGGTTTGCGTCCCGTTTCGACGAGAAATTTTATCTTTTGATCGACGGCGTAATAGTAAAAGCTAGGGCTCGTCGTCGCGACAGCAACGCTTCGCATATCATCTAGTGCGGCCTCAGCTTTTTGCCGCTCGCCGCTGTCGCGATACGCCTCGTAAACGAGCATTCCGGCATCGAGTATCTCGTCCAGGCCGCGTGCTCGCGAGGACGCATCTTTTATCAGGGCCTTTGACGCAGCGTAACCAGCTTCGGCGTGCGGTGCCATTTTTGTGAACTGCTTTTGAGCCTGATACGCCTTGGCGATCTCGCCCTCGATGCGGGCTTTTTCGGTAAGCTTTGTCGGCTCGATCTTTAGATATTCGGCAAGTAATGTTTCGGCTTCGTCCAGTTTTTTCTGCTTTGCCAAAACGACGGTCACGATCGAGCGTGCGGTTTGCCTGCGGACAATTTCTTCATCGTTGAGAGCGATAAATTTTCGTAGGGTATCGACAGTGCCGTCAAGATTTTCGGCGACCCAATGGAGCATCCCGAGATAATAGAGATCTTCGCCGGCGAGGTCTTTTCTAGCTCCGGCAAGCGTAGCGTAACGGGCGGCCATCTGCCGCTGTTCGAGCTTTGCCTGGGCAAACAGCCGGTCGCTAAAAAATACCTTTTTGGCGTCGTATTCAGCCCCTTTGGCACGAATATAACCGTTGACCTCGTCAAACATCTCCCTGACGGTTGTCTCGTTTGCCGCCGTTGCCGTGTCGGCCGCCGTCATACGCCCCGACTGCGCTGTCGCAGTAATTACAAGACCTAAGATGAGTATCAATGCTAAAACTCTCATACTAACTAAACCTTACCGACGCTCCTAAGGCGGAAGCGGTTGGGGCTAAACGCCGTGAGCGTCGATATCTCGATCTTGCTCACCACTTTGTCCGTGACGATCCTGGCCGTCAGCGGTGCGAGCAATATGCCGTTGCGATAGTGTGCCGTCGCGATAGTGAGATCGTTGATACCGTCAAACTGGCCAATAATCGGAAGCCCGTCCCTCGCAAATGGCCGCAAACCTGACCACTGATCCGTGATCGCGAGGCTCGACAGATTTGGTGCGATCTCAGCCGCCATTTGACGCAGAACCTCAGCAGCCGAGTCTGTAACCCCTTTTTCAAAACCAACATTTTCGCTGGTCGAACCCGCCAAAATCCTGCCATCGTTACGCGGTACGATGTAGCCGCGTCGGCTGTAAATTACGTGACGAAATAGCCTTTTCGCCGTCTGAAACGCGACGATCTGACCGCGAACAGGCTCGACCTTTAGCGGCATATCCAGATCCCCGAGTTTGATGAGCGATGTCCACGCTCCCGTTGCAAGGATCGTGTGGCCCGCGAGGAGCGTCTCTTTTGCTGTTCGTGCTCCGATGACGCGGCCGTTATCGACGATCAGTTGTTCGACGGTCGAATCTTCACGGATCTCGATGCCGTTTTGCTCAGCGTATGTCTTGAGGGCGGTCAATAATTTACGGTTCTCGACCTGCCAATCGCCGGGAAACAGCAATGCCCCACGAACATCCGGCGCGACAAAAGGCTCAGCTTTTCTAACGTCATCTGCCGACAGATGTTCGACGGCCAAGGCTGCTTTTCGCTGCCATTTGAATCGTTCGTGGACCTCGGTAACGTCTCCGTCTGTGAACGCGAGATAGAGTGTCCCTTGTTTATCAAGCTCAATATCTACGCCGGTCTCGGCGAGCAGATCGGCGGCAAATTGCGGATACAGATCGCGCGATGCTGAGCAAACATCAAAGAATATGCCGGTCTCATCAGCTTCCGCCTGCGGGCCGAGCATTCCGGCGGCTGCCCACGACGATTCTTCGCCGCAGCGGCCTTTTTCAAGAACGGTGATGCGCCTGACGCCGCTTTTGTGCAGCTCGCGGGCGATGCTTAGCCCGATAACGCCGCCGCCGATTATCAATATTTCAGGGTTCATTTCGAAATGCCGTTTGTCCAAGTCCACCAGCCGTTGTAAATTTTATTATAGGATATCGTTTATGAAACACACCATTACACTAATTCCCGGCGACGGCATCGGGCCTGAGATCACGGCGGCGACGGTTCGCGTGATCGAGGCGACAGGCGTAGATATCGAGTGGGAAACGCAAATACTGGGTGCTCAGGCACTGGAAAAATACGGCGAAACGCTGCCCGAAGCCTCCATCGATTCGATGCGGAGAAACAAAGTCTCGCTCAAAGGCCCGATCATGACGCCCATCGGCAAAGGCTTTACGTCGGTAAATGTCGGTTTGCGGCGGGCACTCGATCTGTATGCGAACGTCCGCCCGGTGAAGGCTTTGCCAAATGTTCCTTGCCGCTATCCGGAACTCGATCTCGTCATCGTCGGCGAAAATACCGAGGACCTCTATGC
>CAZIZR010000027.1:0-48550 GCA_964543865.1 uncultured Chloracidobacterium sp. | reverse complement strand
ACAACTCCTTTGACTGCATCATTTGGCATGATCGTTTTTGCAGTAAGGGCAGTGCTGCGAATCCGACGCTGCTCGCTTGTAGTGCTTGCCATTCGAATTTCACCGCGACTCTGAGCTTCCTCTTGGGCAGCCTTATCCGGCACAACTACAACCCTCTTTACACGTGTTCCGTCCGGGAGCCGCACATCGCGGATCTCACCCGTCTTTTGATTCTCGGCAATAAATGTATCGAGCGAGTCATCCATTTTTCGGCCGGATGTCATACCCCTGATAATATCGCGCGAAGGAATAGATGTTTCAGCAATAAGCGGACGTTCCCCTTTAGTCGCCCCAGTCTTTGTTGCAAAGTGAGCTGCTCCCCATTTGTCTGAGTCGAACATCAAGGGCTCTGTTCCTAAATTGGCAACCTTAGCTGCCACCAAAATGTAATCGTCCTCCTCAAGAAAAGCGACAGACAGACTTACATCGTTATGCCTGATGATATTTACGTTACCGCGGTCGGTGTGGATGGCACTGCACTCAATTCGATCTGCGGCGGAAATCGAACGGCTTTTGTGTCCGCAGGTTTTATCGCCGTTATAGAAGATCACCTTGCGCGGCGTCTGGGCACCAGCGGTGAGTAGCGCGAACAAGAGAATTAAAATCGTGGCTAAGATCTTCATTGCTGTTTGACGATTCAGCTTGTAGTAAGCCCTTTTTTCCTCAATATAGACTTTTTACGCCCTTATGGCTACCGTGTCAACAGGCTACTCTTCCCAATCGCCATGCCCTTCACGCTCAACTTGATATCCCGCGGTTTCAAGATGAGCCTGCACTTCGCGGCCGTGTTCGTTGTCGCGGACCTCAAGTAGCATTTCTATACCGACGCGGCCAAGCGGAGCAAGCCACATTGCCCGGCGGTGAAATACCTCGATAACGTTAGCACGCGTCTCGGCGACATGATTTAAGAGTGTCGCAAGCATACCAGGGCGATCCAGAACGAGCAATTTGAGCATGATATAGCGACCCTTACGCACGAGAACCTGTTCGAGCACGCGGGCGAGCAGATTGGGATCGATATTGCCGCCGCACAGCACGGCGCAAACTGTATCGTCAGGCCTGACGGCGATCTTTTTTGCCAATAAGGCGGCAAGGCCGGCTCCGCCTGCACCTTCGACAACCAGACGGTTATTCTGCACGCAAAAGAATATCGCACGGGCGATCTCTTCTTCGCTGACCTCGACGACCTCATCAACCAGATCTTGAATTATCGGAAATGTTATCTCTCCGGGGCTCTTGACCGCGATACCGTCGGCAATGGTCTGTCCGGGTTCGGCAAATACGGGATGCCCGGCCTTTAGCGAAGGATTAACCCATGCTACATTCTCCGCCTGAACTCCGATCACACGGGCATTCGGTTTAAGGTTTTTAACAGCGGTCGCTATCCCCGAGATCAGGCCTCCGCCGCCGATAGGCACGACGACTGTCGAAAGATCAGGCAGAGCCTCAACCATCTCAAGCCCGATAGTTCCCTGTCCCGCCACTACTAATTCGTCATCAAATGCGTGAACGTAGGTGTATCCTTCTTTTTCCTGTAGTTCACGGGAATATGCGACCGCTTCGTCAAATGTCGCACCGTGCAGCACGACCTCGCCGCCAAACCCGCGTGTCGCATTGATCTTTGTCAGCGGAGCGATCTCAGGCAAAACGATCGTTGATCTGATGCCGTTAAGCGACGCCGCAAGAGCGACGCCTTGCGCATGATTACCGGCCGACGCAGCAACCACACCGCGTTTTTTTTCATCGTCCGTAAGCTGTGAGATCTTGTTGTAAGCACCGCGTATTTTGAACGACCCGCTCTTTTGCAGACACTCGGCCTTGAGGTGAGCCTTTGCACCGATCTCTCGTGCAAGCCGTGCGTCGGCGATCATTGGCGTAGGCGTAATAATGCCGTCGAGGCGTGTTCGCGCGGCTTCGATATCGGAAAGTTTGACTGTCATAACTTGTCGGAATTATAGCAAAGATGTCGGAAATGAGATATATTTGCATTGAATGAAAACACGGAGGATTTATGCCTGAAGCTATTGGTCTGGGAGCGATAATTCTCGCTTTTTTGGGTATTGCATTGCTTGTCATTGCGTATAAAACGATCAAGATCGTTCCGCAGTCAAGCGTTTTGCTGATCGAACGACTCGGCCGTTTTCACCGCGTTGCGGCAAGCGGCCTGAACATAATTGTGCCTTTTTTTGAGGCCCCGCGAGCGGTTTATTGGACAAATGTGCGTCCAGGGACGACATTTATTGATTCACGCGAACAGTTTATCGATCTGCCGCCGCAGAGCGTCATTTCACGCGATAATGTGATGATGGGCGTCGATTCGGTCGTCTATTGGCAGATCACCGACCCGATCAAGGCGACCTATGAGGTAAATGATCTAGTCGGTTCGATCGTACAGCTTACTTTCACAGGTATGAGATCCGTTATTGGTAAGCTGGACCTCGATCACACGCTGTCGAGCCGTGATCAGATCAATAACGAGCTCCGAATGATCCTCGACGAAGCCACCGACAAATGGGGCGTTAAAGTAACTCGCGTCGATATTAAAAACATCACGCCGCCTGAGGACGTCCGGATCACGATGGAAAAACAGATGACCGCCGAACGTAATCGCCGCGCACTTATTCTACAAGCTGAGGGCGACAAACAGGCTGCTATCACGCGAGCTGAAGGTGAAAAGCAAGCCGCGATCACACGGTCTGAGGGTGGCAAGCAATCAGCTATCCTCGATGCTGAGGGCGCGGCGCAGGCACGCCTTACATCGGCAACAGCCGAGGCGCAGGCTATCGCACAGATCGCCGGAGCCATCGGCGACCGTGGGCAGACGGCGCAATATCTCATCACCGCCCGTTATGTGGATTCGATGAGGGATATGGCGCGTACGCAAAATTCAAAAGTGATATTTATGCCGACAGAAACGTCAGGCGTATTGTCGAGTGTCGGTGCATTTAAGGAAATATTTGCCGCGACTGGTGAAGATCCTGATGAACTGCCAAAAGCACCGGGTACGCCGAGAGAATTAAAGAAATAGGAGTAATCAAATGTTAACGATCAAAGCATTATTAGCGAGCCTCGCCGTTGGCGTTGTTACGACAACCGCTGTTATTCACCATCATAGCGTCGAAATAAGTGCTGCCGGCGCCAAAACCGTGCTTGATTTTAAGATGCGTGACATCGATGGAAAAGACGTAAAGCTCAAAAAATACAAGGGCAATGTCCTGCTCGTCGTTAATGTCGCTAGCAAATGCGGTTACACGCCGCAGTACGAAGCTCTACAGGCAACGTATCTCAAATACAAGGACCAAGGGTTCACCACCCTTGCATTCCCGGCAAATAACTTTGGCGGACAGGAACCCGGAACCGCTTCCGAGATCAAAGAGTTTTGCGAGTCAAAATATAAGGTAACATTCCCGATGTTTGCCAAGATCTCAGTCAAAGGCGAAGATCAGGATCCGCTCTACGCATTCTTGACGAAACCGGAGACTAATCCGCAGTTTGCCGGTGACATCAAGTGGAATTTCAGTAAGTTCCTCGTCGACCGCAAAGGCAATGTCGTCGCCCGTTTTGAGCCAAAGGTAAAACCCGACAGCCCTGAGGTAACGGCAGCTATCGAAAAATATTTGGCCGCGAAATAATTGAAAAGGGTATTGCCGTCAGCTTTAGCTGGCGGACGCAAAATGCACAGATAATCAGGGCTTTAGCCAAACGCGTGGGCTGAAGCCCGACTTTTCTTTTTTCTCCTTAGAACCGTTGCCTAAAGACAACGGCAGTATAAAGTCCTCGCAGATGAAACTAATCAAACTTATCTTTGTGACTCCCATCATTATTCTGATCGCCGCCTGCGGCGCGTCGTATTGGGTCTATAGCTCGGTCAACACGCCTCGCGAACACACCAAAGCCAGCGAATACATCAAGATCGAAAAAGGTTCGACGCCCCCGCAGATCATTGCAAAGCTCGCTACCGAAGGCATCATCGCAAGCGAAACGGCTACGATGACGTACCTGCGGTTTTTAGGTGATGGCAGTAAGTTACAAGCGGGCGAATTTCAGTTCCCTTCGCCGGTATCGACGCTGCAAGTGTTGAAAATACTTGAAAAAGGAGAGGAACGCACAATAAAGCTGACGATACCTGAGGGTTTTACGAGGTTTGATATTGCTAAACGTATCGCTGAAAAGTTCCCGCAAAATCCACCAACTGACGACAAAGCTATACTCGCCCTAATGGACGATGTCACGCTCCTTCGTGACATTTCGCCAACGGCCCCAAACCTTGAGGGATATATGTACCCGTCAACATACAATGTCCCACGCGATGCAAAGCCGCAAGATATCATCAAGATGATGGTCGATCAGTTTCGTAAATTTTGGAAACCCGAATGGACGCAGCAAGCCAAGTCGCTTGGCCGCACGCCGCAGGAGATCGTGACGATCGCCTCACTCATCGAAACCGAAACGAGCGTTGAAAGCGAACGGCCGATCGTCGCCGGCGTTATTAACAATCGTTTGGCGAAAAATATACCTCTTGGGATCGACCAGACGAATGTCTATATTGCAAAGATGCTAGGCAAATGGGATGGTACCATCCACAAAAGCGATCTTGAGGTCGATTCGCCCTACAATACGCGTATCAAAACCGGCCTCCCACCCGGCCCCATTTCCTCGGTTTCTGAGAGCTCCATTCGCGCCGCTTTGAATCCTCAGCCGAATGATTACATTTTCTATGTTCGCAACGTCGAGGCAAATGACGGCTCGCACTGGTTTTACGCCTCAGCCGCAGAGTTTGAAAAAGGCAAAGCGAAATATCAGCAATGGCTTGAGAAAGAGCGTCAGGAAAAGCGTGAAGGCAACTCAAATCAATGATCAAGCTCCTGGCCCTCGATCTTGACGGCACAACCCTAAATTCATTCGGCGACATCCCTGACGCTAACCGACAGGCGATTCGTGCTGCTGAGGAGCGTGGTGTGCTGGTTACAATAGCAACGGGACGCCGCTTTCGCGACGCACAGCCGCTTGGTATCGATCTTGGGCTCAATGCCCCGCTCATAACGCATAATGGTGCCCTGATCAAATACGCTGATTCAGAAGAAACTCTCGCGGGTAACTTGTTGACAACGGAAACAAGTCTTGAGGCCGTCCGCGTTGGCAAAGATTTTGGCGGTGACGCATTGGTAAGTGTCGATCCTAACGGGCAAGGCGTGCTGCTCTACGACCGCGTCTCGGACGACAATCTACCGCTCAAAAGATATCTACGCTGGTCCGAGGAACTCCATGGAGGTGAGGCCGGACGCGTTGGCGTCGAGCACGTCGAAAGCCTTGAGGACGTAATCCCGAAAAATGAGATCGTACATATATCGTTTTCCGGAACTTGTGATGCAATGGCCGCGATGATGTCCGTGCTCGGCCGTGAGCTTGGCAATGCGGTCACGCTGTTGCCGACGATCTATCCCCAATGGGATTTTACGCTTATCGACATTTTGCCGCCGGACGCTTCGAAAGGTCACGGTGTCGCCAAATTGGCGGACCTTAACGGCCTCACATCAGACAATGTGATGGTTATCGGCGACAATTTTAACGATCTCGAAATGCTCGAGTACGCCGGAACGCCCGTCGTAATGGGAAACGCCGCCCCCAAGTTGCTTGAGCGGCCCGAATTTTATACAACATTAAGTAATGATGATGGCGGCGTTGCTGCTGCGATCGAACGTTTTATTTTGATTTAGGAGAATATAGTGGGAAACAGAATTGCAGTTTTAGAAACTAACAAGGGTACGATCAAATTTGAGCTTTTGGAAGCAGATGCTCCGAAAACAACGGAAAATTTCCGTCTTTTAGCTGGTAAGAATTACTACGACGGCGTGATATTTCACCGTGTTATTCCAAATTTTATGATCCAGGGCGGCGATCCGCTTGGTGAGGGTTACGGCGGAGAATCGGCTTGGGGCGGCAAATTTGACGACGAGATCAACCGCGGCAGTGATCTCTATGCCGGAATGTATGACAAAGGAACCGTCGCAATGGCAAACTCGGGCCCGAACACTAACGGTTCGCAGTTTTTCATTATGCACGTTGATTACCCACTACCGCCAAGCTATTCGAAATTTGGCAAGGTCATCGAGGGCCAGGATGTAGTTGACGCTATCGCAAACGTTCCCCGCAACGGCAACGACAAACCGCACGAGCCGGTCGTGATGAATAAGGTCTATATTGACGAAGCCTAAATGCGAGCCATCGTCCAACGTGTATCGCGTGCCTCGGTCACCGTTAATGGTGAGATCATCGGTCAGATCGGACAGGGGCTTTTGGTTTTGCTCGGCGTGACGCATGCTGACGAACAGAGTGACGCTAGTTACCTTGTCGATAAGATCGTTAACCTAAGGATCTTTGACGACGCTGACGGTAAGATGAATCTGTCGCTCATTCACACGCAAGGCGGGATGCTCGTCGTATCGCAATTTACGCTTTACGGCGACACACGCGGCGGACGCCGGCCATCATTTATTACAGCCGCACCTGGTAGCGAAGCCAAGAGTCTTTACGAATTTTTTATCGAAAAGGCATCTGAGGCTATCCCGGATCTCGCAACGGGCACGTTTGGTGAGATGATGGATGTGGAGCTGGTCAACGACGGCCCGGTGACAATAATCCTAGACAGTGAAAAGACAATTTAGTATGAAATATTTATCGTTTCTTTTGATAGCTCTTTTATCGTTTTCCGGCCTATCGTGTGGAAATAGCAAAAATACTAACACCAAGTCAGGTGCAAACGCGGAGGTCAAAAAGGGTGTGGCTCCGGTAGCGGATGCTGAGATCGCGGTTATCGAGATGGAAAATTCTGCCGCGTACGGTACGATCAAGATCGAGCTTTACTCAAATATCGCACCGAAAATGGTCGCACGTTTTAAAGAATTAGCTAAAGAAGGAGTATATAACGGTGTAACGTGGCACCGCATAAACGACTCGGTGATACAAAGCGGCGATCCGCTTTCCAAGAATGAGAATCCCGCAGACGATGGCACTGGCAAATCATCCAAGCCTAATGTCGAAGCTGAGTTTTCTGATCTAAAGTATGACGCGGGTATCGTCGGGGCAGCCCGCGGACAAGATAACAACTCAGCAAACTCGCAGTTTTTTATCACACTAAAGCGCGAAACCGGATTTGATAACCGCTACACGATTTTTGGCAAGGTCATCGAAGGAATGAATAACGTACGTACACTTTCAGGTGTGCAGCCAAAAGAAGGCGAGCGTCCGGTAGAGCCGGTTCGCATTAAAAGTATCTCGATCGTGCCGCGTTAGATCATCTACGCTCGCGTAGCTCAGATGGATAGAGTGCTTCCCTCCGAAGGAAGAGGTCGCAGGTTCGAATCCCGCCGCGAGTACCAATCAAAAAAGGCGTCTAAAAATAGACGCCTTTTTATTTTTCTGTTTGCAAGTAAATTATTCCCTTACCTTCAACATCGGATCTCCAAACAATATCCACGTTGTCATAACATCGGAATAAGCAGGTGTCTGTGCCTTGGCATCGATCACGAGATCACCCATTCGCTTGATGTTACCGACCCCTACTTGTTGGAAAAACCTCCGACCCATCAGCATTTGCACATCCGCCGTAGTCTTTCCGGACGATGCCCACGAAGCCGGGCCACCGCCAACTGTGGACTTGACCAGCAATTCGGCGATCGAATCCTCAATAACGGGACGCGGCTGAGTGAAAAACCCGTTCAAACAAGTGAGCATGGTAAAAACCGCCAGTCCGTTAGAGTTAGTCAACTGCGGCACCGAGGCATTGCTCAAAAAATTAGCATCCCAAGTGCTCTGAGCTCCATGACCGGAGTAATTAACGATGTATTTGCCATTCGGGGCATTTATCGCATTAACCAAATTATTGAGAGCCTGCGGATCCGTTACCATTGGGTCATCAGGAGGTAACAGGCCCCTCGGGACATAGGTTTTTGGAACTGCTCCAGGCAACTGGTTAGCCAGGTCTTCGCTCATTACGCCAAATTGATACCCATTTGGCTTGTCGTAAGCAAAGAGGAAGCCACGACTCATAGATTGCATTGCTGGTGTTTCAAATGCCGTGGTTTTATTAAATATTGTCGTAATTTCTGAAACAGACCTTGCCGCTACACGGCCGATCGCCATATCGGCAAGCCCGTCACCGTTAAAATCTGCCAACAAGTCGTCCGAAGGCACCTCGTTGTAGATGGTATTGATTATCTTGGTAGGAACGTGATTAAAGCTCCCGTATAACTTAAAATTCTTGGGATCATAGCTCGCATCCCCCATCAGGAGAACATATTTCTTACCGGCAACCTGGCTTGTCCAGTTTTGGTATACATGCTGCAAGAAACTATGTACGGCGTCGCTGCTAGATAGGCCATAGCTGTATTCATCAAAAATATCAGCGACATCAACGACCTCGACGTTGAAACTACCACCGGCGGCACTACGACGATAATCTGCCCATGTGTTCGAAGCCGCAATAAAATCGGCCGGCGAATGAGAAATGATAACTAGATCCGCATTTATGACCGTCGATGATAGATTTGACGGGTTATTGATCGTAACCGACGGCGATTGGAACAGGCCCGAATCTTCGACAGCAAAGATCGGCTTCAACCGTTGCCGCGTTGCAGGATACTGAACATCGAATGACGTAGGACCAACTTGCTGCACTGTGGATCCAATTAGCTGCGTTGGCGCACCATCTGTTCCAATATTGAATATCCTGACATTAGCCGACGAAAAATCCGACAAGGTCGTTGTCTTAGTTGGAGCACCAGTGAATAAAAGCCGATTTGTGTTGGTGATCTGGCCATTCGCAGGATTGATCTCCTTTTCAGTCCGGTAGGCCCTATTGTATTGCAGCCGGATCGAATCAAAATAGCTGATGTCCCCGCCGCCATTTAGGGACGTTAGTTGAAATGTATTGTTGCCTTCTATTAGCAGATTTGTCGGGACTGAAAACTGAGCCGAGTAATGCTGTCGCGGAAAAGCGGCATTTGCAATGCCGATCTCGGTGCCATTTAGTACGACTCTTACAGAAGGTGTAACCGTTGCAGAATATCCCTGCATCTCAAGATTCACCGTAAAGGTCCGAACACTAAAATCAACACCGTTCAAACCGACGACCACATTTTTGGGAGAGTTTATGACTACATTGCCCCAAAAATTCTCTTCATCGCCATTGAGGATCGAGCTGTCATAAGTAACCCGTTCGCGCTTAGATGTTACGGCCGAATAGCTGGGTGACGCTCCGGTGATTTCTGCACGTTTGATGCGTTGGCTGGGTATCCTTTTACCAGCATTGACCGCGTCAACTATCAGATAATAGATCGCAGTATCGCTCTCTTGTGTCTCAATAGCTTTGCCATAAAAATCCATGTAGACACCGATGCCGTCTACGCCGATGATCACAGATTGCTCTATGCCATCACGATAAAGACGCCAATTAGCGGAATTTGCCGGAGTGAAGATATTAGTTGCCGCCTGAAGCTCCGATATCCGAACACGGTAAAACCCGTCTTTTTTAACTGCTATCTTTGCACCGGTTTGTGCGACGACTGCGCGATGCACCGCCAGATTTACAGCTTCTGTAAGAGCCGCAGAGTTGATGTTGTCCCTAGCTGCCTTAGCTGTGGTTTCAGCGGTCAGGTCAAATGGTAGTGTCCTCAGGTCGCCGTTATTGGAAAGCGTTGCCCTGACAAGATCCTCTTTTGACAAACTAGCTACTGAACTAATGTCCGACGTGTACGCTGTGGTAAAGGTCTTTGATGAAAGCCGTCTGCCATCCGGGCCAATCGCCTGAATCACATAGGTCGAACCAAGCGTTCCGCCAATATCGAAAAACTCATATTTACCGCCGTATAGGACCTCTTTACCGATCTTTGCCATCGAACCGGTGATCAGATTTTCGCTCGCTTGAACAAAACTGCGTTTGCCATAACGATAAACCAAAAAACCCAGATTCCCGGTTTCTGATGCCATCTGCCATCGGATATACGAACCGCCGCCATCCGTATAGGCTTCGACATTTTCAAATTGCGCGAATTCTTTTGACGGAATGATAGGTGGTTTTATGACCGGTTCCCTATCCGACTGAACGATATCTACGGCACCTAATTTTGGCTCGGATTTGCGTTGAGACGCCCTTTGGCCAAAAGCCGGAAAAATAGCCGAAAGTGTAAGCGTTATCAGTAATAAAGCTGCTGAAGTGGTCTTCATTCGATTCTCCAGTTCAAAGCCGGAAGGGGGTCGGCACAATAATTCCAATTTACATCTGCTAATCTAGCATCGTTTGCCCCATTTTACAAGAAAATTCGTAGCAATACGAGGCGTCGAGCGGGTGTTCAAAACAAAACCGTCGTTAGGTATCAAATACCAAGACTCTCGCTATTTATTCCCAAATCTATCCGGCAATTAACTGCCGTAGAACAAATGGCAAAATTCCGCCGTTCTTGTAATATTCGATCTCGATCGGTGTATCGATCCGCAATGTTAGTATGATGTCGCGACTTTCGCCTACGTTGTTTGTCACCCGCAAAGCAACATCCTGGAGCGGTTTAACATCGCCGCTTTCCAGTCCTGTCAGGTCAAACGTTTCGGTACCATCCAGGCCTAACGACACCGCACTTTGCCCGTCTTTGAATTGCAGCGGCAGCACGCCCATGCCGACCAGATTTGAGCGGTGAATACGTTCGAACGACTCAACGACAACAGCCTTGACGCCCATTAGTGCGGTTCCCTTTGCCGCCCAGTCACGCGAGCTACCGGTGCCGTATTCTTTGCCCGCAAAGATCATTAGCGGCACCTTTTCGATGTCATATTGCATTGCCGCATCGTAAATGGTCATCTCTTCGCCGTCGGGCTGATGCTTTGTATAGCCGCCCTCGGTCGGCGTGACCATCGTGTTTTTGATACGCACATTGGCAAATGTTCCGCGCAACATAACACGGTCGTTACCGCGACGTGAGCCGTAGGAGTTGAAATCCGCAGGAGCGACGCCGAGCTCTTGCAAATACTTACCAGCTGGAGAATTAGCTTTGATCGCTCCGGCAGGAGAAATGTGGTCCGTTGTAACCGAGTCACCAAAGACCGCCAACGCTCTCGCTCCGTGAATATCGTTAAAGCTACCGGTTTCCATCGAAAAGTTTGTAAAAAACGGCGGCTCTTGGATGTAAGTCGAATCTGCGTCCCACTCGTAGATCTGGCCGGTGCTCGATTCGATGTCGTTCCACAGAGGGTTTTGCTCGGCAAACTGCGAATAAAGCCGTTTGTACGTCTCAGGGTCAAATGCCGCCGAGAGCACCTCACGAACCTCGTCTAGCGAGGCCCAAATGTCTTTTAGAAATACGTCATTGCCATCACGATCCTGGCCGATTGGATGCAGATACACATCTTTCACCACTGTGCCAGCGAGAGCGTATGCAACAACGAGCGGCGGTGACATCAGAAAGTTTGCTTTGATGTTTTGGTGAACGCGGGCCTCGAAATTACGGTTCCCCGACAGTACGGATGCGGCTACAATATCGTGCTCGACAACTTCTTCTTCGATAGCAGGATCGAGCGGCCCTGAATTGCCGATGCAAGTCGTACATCCATAACCGACGAGTTCAAATCCAACCGCGTCAAGATGCTCCTGAAGTCCCGTCTTGTTCAGATACTCCGTTACGACACGAGAGCCCGGAGCAAGCGATGTCTTAACATACGGCGGCACTTTCATGCCTAGCGCATTGGCTTTTTTTGCGACGATACCCGCGGCGATCATCACCGCAGGATTCGAAGTATTTGTACACGATGTGATCGCGGCAATTAGGACGTCGCCGTTACCGATAGCCGTGTTGATAACGGAGCTCTCCTCGTCAGAAATCTCGACACGGCTCGGTGTTGGGCGATTATTCATCATCTCGACCTCAGTCGAAACGTTTGTGTTATCCGGCGAAACCGTGCCATGGATCGATTCCGGTGCCGATTTTTGGCTCTGTTCACCGCCGCCCTCGACAATGCTTTCGTGGCTATCGCCCATCGCCACGGGGTAACGTTTTTCAAGGTCATCAACGTCTTTGCCATAGCCGCCGTCAGCCGCAGATTTTGTGAACAGCTCGATAAAACGGTCGTCCAATTGCGATAACTCGACGCGGTCTTGCGGACGTTTTGGACCCGCAACAGCAGGCCCGACAGTCGAAAGATCAAGATCAATGACCATCGTGTAATCAACCTCGCCCTCTTGCGGAATACCAAACATTCCTTGGGCCTTGTAGTAGTTTCGGATCGTGTCGATCTGTTCCGCCGAGCGTCCGGTGTTTGCAAAATACTCGAGCGTTTTTTCGTCCGTGCCAAAAAAGCCCATCGTCGCACCGTATTCAGGGGCCATGTTTGCGATCGTTGCACGGTCTGTGGCGTTTAGCGCTGCGGCTCCTTCGCCAAAAAACTCGACAAACTTACCGACAACATTCGCTTTGCGAAGCATTTCGGTAATTCGCAATACAAGGTCAGTCGCGGTTGCTCCTTGGGGCAGTTCGTCCGTAAGATTGACCCCGATAACATCCGGCGTTAAGAAATATACCGGCTGGCCGAGCATTCCGGCCTCAGCCTCGATACCGCCGACGCCCCAGCCAACAATACCGACGCCGTTGATCATCGTCGTATGCGAATCCGTTCCAACGAGACTATCCGGGAAATAAACTCCCTCGCGTTCAAACACGCCTTTTGCAAGATATTCAAGATTGACCTGATGGACGATGCCGATGCCCGGAGGCACAACGCCAAAGCCGTTGAACGCCTGAGTTCCCCACTTGAGAAAGCGGTAACGCTGTGCGTTTCGCTTAAACTCCATCTCCATGTTCTTTTCGTACGCCGTATCACTGCCGGCATAATCGACCTGAACAGAGTGATCGATGACGAGGTCCACCGGCACGAGCGGCTCAATGACTGATGGGTCTTTACCCATTCGCTGCACCGCAGAACGCATTGCGGCGAGATCAACAAGCAATGGAACGCCGGTGAAATCCTGAAGCACGACCCGTGCGACGACAAACGGTATCTCGTTCGTACGTTCGTCGCTCGCTCCCCACGCGGCAAGCTCACGGATGTGTGATTCGGCAACTTTTTTCCCGCCGTCAAAATTACGCAGAACGCTCTCAAGCACGATGCGTATCGAGATAGGCAGCAGAGAAATGTTACCCAGTCCGGCCGCCTCCAACGCTGGAAGCGAATAAAAAGTGCCTGTACCGCCATTTCCGGTGGTGAATGTTTGCCGTGAATCAAAGAGTGTGTGTGTCATAGTAATTTGTTTCGTGAGGTGTCCAAACTACTATTATAAAGGGCTTGCGAGAGAAATGCGAGTGTCGAGCGTGTCAGTCAGCTTGCTTAATATATCGCTGAAATTTATACTCTTATTTCGCTAACCGGCGCGTTCGTCTATCGGTTAGGACGCTAGGTTCTCAACCTGGAAAGAGGGGTTCAACTCCCCTACGCGCTACCAAATAGATACGGAAAAAGGGCGTTGCCACCAAATCGGGGGTTACGCCCCTAACCTCATGCGGGCTTTTACAATCTGATCCGAGTTACGGTGCGAGGTTGTCGTCAGTATCCGAATCCCTGATAATACGCGGCGTCACGAATATCGTGAGGTCAGCCGTGGCTGAGCGTTTACAGCGGTCTGCTTTCGCATTGATCCTGCGGTTTGCCATGTCCAGCGTCAGTTGAAACACACAATCCTTTGTAGTGGCCTTTCCTTTACCGGTCTCTATTTCGCCAGGCCTGAAGCCTGTGACGCGGTACTCGCCGGTAAAACTGTTCCACATTAGCCGCAAACGAGGATCGACATCATCTTGTACGGTAATATCAAATTCCCTTGCGATCACGGTTGCGACAGCTCCCCAACTGCCGGCCTGCAGCCCGGTGATAGTTCGCGTCGTAACAAAACTGCCTGACTTAATATCTGATGGCTTGATCGTTATCTGCTGAAACGATCCGCCTGACATTGTCACGACCCCGGACGAGCTGAGTGTCATCGGGACCGGCTCCGTTATGCCGGCAAGCCCCTTTACCTCAACTTGCATCTCTGTTTTCTCACCCTTGATAAGGCTGGTTTTTGGTGCGGAAAGCCCAACTCCGATATTACGGAACGGCGACGAATGTGTTCTACCGTTCTCGGTAACCCGGATCGAACCGGTTCCGATCATGTCCGATGGGTTAGCTGCTATCGATTTGCGGGGAGATTCGGCGATGATATCAACGGCGTTGTTGATTGGATCCATGGAAACCGTTACCCGTGTGTTAGCACTGTTGCCGTCAAATTGCCCTTTGATCTCGATGGGTCTGCCGGTCTGGCCAAGTGCTGGCACCTCGAACTCGGGGCCCTGTTGCACAACCTTGATGGTGTCATAGTCAGCCAATGAGAAATACGAAAGACCCGGCGTTTTCTTAGTGGGCATTTTTGGTGTTGGCTCGGGCTTTGCTGTTGCTGTTTCGGCGAGATCGATGGGTATGACCGCCCGGCCGAGCTCCTTGATCCCTGAATCGTCAATAGCCAGATTAACAGGCGCGGAGGCGCTAAATTCGATCCGCAGCATGTTTCCCTGTTTTGCCTCAGTTTTGACCGTCGAGGTTTCTCCTGTCGCCAAAGGAATGCTCAACTGCACGGGATCTGCCGAACCGCCGCTCGCCTTTGCCAGCATCAGTCGCAACCGCCGCTTTCTGAGAGCCGCGAGGTTTGCGTCCTGCTCCTCCTGCGTGGCCCCTTTTGGTTCTGTTACGAGTGTGCCTGAGATCTTGTCGCCAGTGCGGATATCATCGGGCAGCTTGACGATCACGCGGCCCTCCTGGTTTTCGATCGTAACCGTGCGAATTCCATCTGACGTTTTTGTCGTCGGCTGTACTTGTAAAAAAGCAGCGTCGGTGGCGACCGGGACATTTGAAAATATGATAAACGCCAAAGCCGCGATCAATGCTGCGGCAAAACGTGACAAGTGATATTGGCTAATTATACGTTTCATATTTTCTCAACCTTGACCGACAAATTTATTTGACATTTGCGCCGAATTATAGTCTGTTTGAATCGTAAAAACAACGTATTTTCGGAGTACAACTTATGATCGTCACAACAGGTTTTGATATACAGGACAGGCAGATCGGGCAATATTTGGGCGTCGTTCGCGGTATCGTCGTCCGTGCAACGGGTTTGGGACGCGGTATTGTAGGCGGCCTTAAATCACTTGCGGGTGGAAATATCGAGGAATGGTCGGTCGTCTGCGAAGAGGCACGCAAAGAGGCTTTTAACCGACTCGTCCAGCACGCTCACGAGATCGGAGCTGACGCTATTATCGGTATGCGGTATGACGCGACCGAGTTTTCACAAGGTGCGACCGAAGTGCTCGCGTACGGAACGGCGGTAAAATTAAGATAACTATGGACAACAAAATAAGATGCCAGAGCTGCGGGATGCCGCTCTCGGATGAAGTTAAGAATTACGGCACCGCTGCTGACGGCTCGCCCGTGTCTGAATACTGTATGTTTTGCTACGCAAACGGCGGTTTTACCAACCCGGATCAGACGGTCGATGAGATGGTGCAAAGCTCGATCGATTTTATGAGCGTTGAATTTAAGATGCCGGTTGAACAGGCCACACAGATCTCTAACGACGTGATACGCAAGCTCAAACGCTGGAATTAGAAAACCGGAGCCTTTCCGTTACGCCCGATCCGCAGATCGGTGATCCACCGCGACAAACGGCCGTTCATCCGTCGCGGATCGACAAATTCAATAATGCCGATACTCTTTCTCGGCTTGCCATCACGCAATCCTAGCGTGATCTCACCAAGCATCTTGACCTCTGAAAAGCCCGAACGTATCGTTGCCGTTGGCTTGATCCGCAGCTTGATCTGGTCATCAGAGACATACGAGATGCGGCGAGGAACATTGAGCCTCCAGCGATCGCGTTTGAACTCACTGACCTCAAATTGAGCATCACGTTCGTGTATATTGCCATCGCGAATAAGGAAAACCTTTCCAGCGGCAGCCCGGTCTTGAACACCGCCATGCCGCTCAAAAACCACTGTTGAATCAGTAAAATGCGCCCTTCCCCACATTCGCGAAGCAAGCTCGCGATAATGGACGTTCTCACTTGATATTTGATCGTGATAGCCTGTACCGCGAAACTGTACCGTTCGTCGAACCTTTCCGCGTCGGCCGATAAGCATTATCTTGCCGCTGACATCCGCACGCGGTGCGACGAGGTTCCAGATGCCGGGCGTGCGTTCACCATTTGGGGGCATTAGATCCGATTCGATCAGCAGCCATTCCATCTCTGCTCTAATGCGTCGACCGCCTGCGGTTCGGATATCAACGGTCACGAAGAAACCATTGCCGTATTCGGCCGTATCGATGCGAAACGACGATCCCGCTACGACACAGCCGCTATTTTCACCGGAGCGGAAATCGCCCTCGACGTATTCGTTGACCGAGTTAAAGACCGGCTTTCCGTCAACCGAATAGACAAATGATACCGCCGGAAAACGGTGCTTGCCGGAATGGATGACGTTTGCGGGGATATTGGAATTTGTATGAAAACGCGGCGAGAGGACATAATTGTCATAAAACGCTAACACCACCGCCTCGCGGCCATCGTCTGACACCGCATCAAAGTGCCAGCTCTCAAATGCATTTGGCCCGGCGAGGTTGTGCCAAGTGTCATTGGACAAGCTAGAACAGACCGAGATCTGTTCGTCTGAAAGCTGGATGATTTCTTCGGTCATTGTGAAAACGAATTCAGCATTACAGAAAATAATATTTATGGCAAACTTTCAGGCAAAAAACGAATCTCTATGACGTTCGTTCTCCCTATTTTATTCGCGATAGGAGAAACAAATGAAAACCATCACAACTGCCATATTGTTAGTGACGATCACCTCGCTCACATTGTTTGCGACGGGCTGTCCGCAGCGGACCAGCATTGCCGACATTGAGGCAAACCCCGGAAAATATCAAGATAAAGAAGTCGTCGTCGCCGGCGTTGTTAGGGACAGCTATGGCCTTTCAATTCCCGGTACAAGGATCGGCGGCGGTGCATACAAGATCGACGACGGAACCGGTGCGATCTGGGTTCTTGTAACGGATGGCAATGTCCCGCAAAGAGGTGCAGAGGTCGGCGTTAAAGGCAGGCTCGGTACCGGCGTTAACTGGAAAGGCCGCAATTACGGGCTAGGCATTTACGAAAAAGACAGGCGTTACGGCAAGCGGTAATTCGCTCGATCGCAATTGAATGTTAAACTTTGGGCGGCTCTCCGATGTGAGCCGCTCTTTTTGTTATGAATTCGCTCATCTCCGCATTTGACCAACGATTTGCCGCCATCGACCAGCGCTCCAGGGAATTGTTGGCTCAAATACCCGATCATTTGCTTTACAAACATCCGCGAGAAACACGAAACGAGATGGCACCTTTTTCTTGTGGTGAATACATTCTCCGTTCGGCGGCGATGGTCGAAAAGACCTTTGGAGGCATCACGACACGACTTTGGGACGATCCGTTTGAGTGGACGTTGCCCGAAAAGCTCGTCAACAAAGATCTAATCACCGCGTATCTTGACGAGGTAGAGTTAACACGGATCAAAGGTTTTTCATTTTTTACGACGGATGACGATCTGATAAAGGAAATACCTGCGCCGGAAAAGCTACGTCCGCTCGTTGATATTCTGCTCGAAACCATCGAACACGCATCCCATTTCCAGGGCCGAGCGTTTGCCTTGTTTCAAGTGATGACCGACGAGAAATTGCCGCAGCTCTAGTTTGGGCCGTAAAACTTTTGCACAACGAACTTTTTCGTGTAAGAATTCGTTAAGGTTTCAGACTTTAACGACCTATTTTTTAAATAAGTGGAGTACGCCGATGCACTGTCCTAGCTGTGGGCAACAACAGGTCTCAAGCGAGACAAAATTTTGTTCGCGATGCGGTATGCCACTCGGCGTTGTAGCTGAGGTCGTGGCACACGGCGGATTTTTGCCGCAGCTTGCCCAGCTAAATCAAAAGAAAAAGTTTTTTACAAAAAAGGCGGGTGTGGTGTTTGGCACACTTTGGTTCATCTTTTTGACAATGTTCTCTACCGCTTTTTTTGGCATCCTCGGAGCCCCGGATGAATTGATCGGCATTATTGCCATAACCGGCGTTTTCGGAGCGATGATGATAATTATCGCGTCGCTTATCTTTCTGCCAAGCTCAAAAGTACCGACGTTTTTACCGCAATTTCAAGCTCCACAGCAACCGCCGATGTATGGGGCTGGCGGGCAAACTGCTCTGCCGCCGCAACAGTCGATCCCGGCGAATATGTACAACGCCCCGCGTCCTGCCGGATCTTGGCGTGATACTAACGATCTCGAACCGACAAGCGTGACCGAAAGCACGACCCGGCTTTTGGACAAGGATGATAAGGTGATCTGATGTTTTGCCCTCAATGCGGACAAGAAAGGGTTTCGATGGACACGAACTACTGTTCGCGTTGCGGGTTCCTTTTGGCTGCGGTCGGTGATCTTTTGCAAACAGGCGGTGTAAATCCGCTTGCGACAACCCGCACATCGTCGCAGCAATCGCCGAGAAAACGCGGCCTTAAACAGGGGCTGTTTCTCTTTCTTATGACGTTTCTCGTGGCTCCGTTGATGGGAATGGTCACGGTCGCGCTTAATATCGAACCATTTCTCGTTGGGTTTGCAGTCGTATTCTGTTTTATGGGCGGTTTGCTGCGTATGGCATACGCGTTGATGTTTGAATCGGGTGACGCTGGGGCTCCAACGCTCGAAGAGAAAGTTCTTGCCGGAGCAAATTCGCTTAGCTCAATACGGTCAAACGCTCTGCCGCCCCAACGATCGATCCCGGCAGATCATTTCACTCCGGCGGCCGGCAACTGGCGCGACACCAATGACCTGCAACCGACGAGCGTTACTGAGAACACAACACGGCTTCTCGATGACGACGAAAAACCTCAATAACCTATCGCCCTGCCATCACTTCGCGGATCTATCGCACCTAATCGAACGCCTTTATCATCGATCATGATGCCGGTCGCGGATGCGACATTATTCGAACGCTCGTTAAACACATGACCATAGCCTCGCAGGATCGCGAGCGTATCAGGTGAAATTCCATTCGATTCCCACATGATGCTGTCGGGCAGCCATTGGTGGTGCATTCGTGGGGCTGAGATGGCCTCAAGAATGTTCATATCGTAGTCGATCACGTTAATGATCGACTGCATCACGGCGGAGATAATTCGCGGACCGCCGCGTGCTCCTAGAGCGAACCAAGTGCTGCCGTCTTTTCTCATTACAATCGTCGGCGTCATTGACGACAAAGGCCGCTTTTTCGGCTCGACTTTGTTCCGTTCACCTTGTACCAAGCCAAACAGATTTGGTCTGCCGGGACGAGCCGCGAGGTCATCCATCTCGTCATTCATCAGGATACCTGTGCCTTTAATGGTTACCCTCGAACCGTAAAGATCGTTGATCGTGTACGTGTTTGAGACTACCATGCCGTCCTTGTCCACGATCGTGTAATGCGTTGTCTCCATCGGTTCTTTGCCGGCGACGGAGCCAAATTTGACCTCACGGCTTGGCGTAGCTTTGTTCGGCAGGATCGTGGAGCGACGATCTTTTGCGTAGTTTTTGTCGATCAACCTTGTGACCGGAACATCGGCAAAGTCGGGATCGGCCATATACTCTGCACGATCGGCGAACGCACGACGCGATGCTTCGATGTAGAGATGATATTTCGCGGCAGTGTTAGAACCCAGGGTACGCAGATCGTAACCTTCGAGGATATTCAGCGTCTGAAACATCACCATTCCGCCCGACGACGGTGGCGGCATCGACACAATTTCGTGTCCACGATAGCTGCCACGCAGAGGTTGTCGTTCTTTGGCAACGTAATTTTTGAGGTCCTGCTCGGTAATAAGGCCGCCGTTTGCTTTCATATCCGCGGCGATGAGCTTCGCGGTCTGGCCGTGATAGAATTCGCGGGCACCGAGCCGTGCAACACGTTCAAGCGTGGCGGCGAGTTCCGGTTGTCTGAGGGTGTCCCCCTCTTTGAAATAGTTTCCGTTGCGTAGGAATATGCGTTTCGACTCAGGATAACGCTCGAGCGTTTCTTTATATTCGATAAAAAGTTCAGCGAGGCGATTCGATAAAACGTAACCGTTTTGAGCGAGCAACCTCGCAGGTTCCACCAATTGCCGCCAAGTCACTTTTCCGCTGCCGTATTTCTTGAATGCCAACTCAAAGCCCGCGAGCGTTCCGGGAACGCCCGATGCGCGATAACCGACAGTCGAACTTCCCTCGCCCTGGATCAGATCTCCTTTGACATCAACGAACATATCGCGGCTTGCCGCTCCCGGAGCCATTTCACGGTAGTCGATAGCGTGAAACTCGCCGCGTTTATCGCGAAAGACCATAAATCCGCCGCCACCGATATTCCCCGCCTCAGGATACACGACGGCCAGGGCCAATCCGACCGCTATCGCCGCATCAACCGCGTTCCCGCCTTTTTTTAAGATGTCCACGCCGATCTGCGAAGCCAGTTCGTGCTGCGACGCCACCATACCATTTCGACCCCGGACAGGATCCGGCCACACGGCTTGTACCGTCGTATATGCAGGGAAAATAGAAACCGTAAGCGAAAGCAGAAAAACGGCTGCAAAGGCACGTCGAATTTGGTTCGTCATATAGTCGAACTCTAACAAATGTTGCGTTTACCGACAAATTTACCGCCCAAATATGTCACGCTTTTTCATTTGCAACAAAAAGAGTTATAGTCACATTTTGGAATTATGACTGACGACGGTAGTAGTAGAAATGGACGTTACACGCTTTTCACCGAAAAAGTTAGTGCAGTCAGTGCGCCGCTCCGGTTCGCGCGTCCGCCGCAGTCTGTCTGAATATCGCTTTTACGCCTACCTTGCCGTCCTCGGGCCGGGAATTATCGCCGCCAACGCGGGCAATGACGCCAGCGGCATAGCCACATATTCCACCGTCGGGGCCGAATTTGGTTACACACTGCTCTGGGTCTTTGTCCCAATGGTGATCAGCCTGATCATCGTACAGGAAATGTGCGTCCGAATGGGCGTCGTCACCGGACAGGGACTCGCCGATCTCATCCGCGAACAATTTGGCGTACGGTGGACGGCGTTAATTATGACCGCGCTGTTTGTTGCAAACACCGGTGTAATAATCTCGGAATTTGTCGGTATCGCACAGGCGTCCGAACTTTTTGGTATCTCGCGTTATTTTTCGATACCGATCACCGCGATACTGATCTGGTGGCTCGTCGTCAAAGGCACGCAAAAACGAGTCGAGCGAGTCTTCCTAACAATGTCGCTCGTTTTTCTCGCCTACATCGTCTCGGCGTTTCTCTCGAAACCAAACTGGACCGAGGTCGGCGAAAGCTTTGCAAAACCAAACATCAGCCATGACGCCGGGTATCTATTTATGCTGATGGCTCTGATCGGCACGACGATCACGCCGTTTATGCAGGTTTATGTCCAGTCGTCGGTGGTTGAGAAAGGCATGGACGAAGAAGACCTGCCGCTCGTGCGTGCTGACGTGATCGTCGGGACCATCTTTGCGTGTGCGATCGCGGGATTTATTGTTATTTGCGCGGCCGCGACGCTTCATATTAACGGCATTACGACTATCGATTCGGCGGCGACAGCGGCCGAAGCTTTTGAACCGATCGCCGGCGTTTACGCTAAATATCTCTTTGGCGTCGGCCTTTTCGGTGCCGCAATGCTGGCAATGGGTGTGCTGCCGCTTGCGACCGCATACAGCCTGAGCGAGGCTCTCGGCTTTGAAAAGGGTTTGTCACGCTCGTTTCGCGAAGCCCCTATCTTTCTCGGTATCTTTACCTCGCTGATCGTAATTGGTGCGGTCGTCGCTCTAATACCGGGCATTCCGCAGATAAAGCTACTCCTTACAACGCAGACGATAAACGGACTGTTGTTGCCGATTATACTGGTCGCGATCGTCCGTCTCGCGAATAACACTGAGATCATGGGCAAGCGTACCAACGGCCCCGTGCTCAACATTTTCGCGTGGCTAGTGACGCTCACGGTTTCGGTGCTGTCTTTGGCGTTGATTGCAAAAACGATTGCTGATATGTTTTAGCCTAAATATGGTCGTTTCTGAACTACGAAAAAAACTCGTTTATTTTTTGATATTTACGTCCGTGATCGCTATCGTGCTGATCGCATTCCCGTTTGTCGAAGACATCGTCCGTGTCTATTTGAGCGACAAATTTGGATTTATCATCGCAAATGACGGCGGCGTCACTGTCCCCGAAGGCGTCTCGGCTCCGTCAAAGATGACCGAAACGACCATTGGCCTGATCGTCAACGTCCTCCACATCATCAAGATCCTGCTATGGATGGCGCTCGTCATCTCGATCGTGCGGTTTATCGGTTATCTCGTTATCAAAACGGCGTATCGCAGTTCGGAGCCAGGCGAAGTCTCTTCGCTGCTCAAAACGGTCCTCTCGATCATCATTTACATCGTTGCGTTTTTCATCATCTTTCAGTCGCAGTTTCCCGGCGTACAACTCGCACCGCTCTTTACCGGATCGACGATCATCGGTATCGTGGTCGGTCTGGCGTTGCAGGACACTCTGGGCAATCTTTTTGCGGGCATTGCTCTCCAGGCCGATCAGCCTTTTGTTGTTGGCGACGTAATTATCATCCCCGGCCGCGGCGAAGGCGTCGTCGAAACCGTCTCTTGGCGGGGCGTCAAGATCCGCACGTTTCAAAACAAATTCGTTGTTATCAGCAACTCCGTCCTCGGCAAAGAGACCATCGAGGTCGCTCCCAAAGACAATCTCAACGCCAAGGCCGTTTTCTTTAACACCGTCTATTCTCAGTCGCCGGCCCGCACGGTACAGGTCCTGCGTGACGCGATCCGTCAGGTCGAAAACGTCTCAAACAAGATCCGCCCAAACATCCGCATCAGAAATCTTGGAGCCGACGGCATCGATTGGGAGGTCAAATACTGGCTCGAAGATTACCGCATGCAGCACGACACCGATGCCGCGATCCGCGAACGCATCTGGTACGTTTTCCAACGCGAAGGCATCCATTTCGCGTATCCGACACGCACCGTTCACATCGAACCAAAACCCGTCGAGGTGCCGCCCGAAGAGATCATTAATAACGTGGCCGAGCACCTAAACCGCGTCTCGATCTTTGCCCCGCTGTCGGACGAAGAGATCGAGCGGCTGGCAAACGCCTCGACGACACGCGTCTATGCACCCGGTGAAAACATCGTCAACATCGGCCAGGTGGGCAATTCGATGTTCGTGCTGCTCAGCGGCACGGTAAAGGTGCAGATCCCCGAAAGGAGCTATATGAAAACGCTCAGCACACTCAAAGAGAACGATTTCTTTGGCGAGATGAGCCTGCTCACAGGCGAACCCCGCTCAGCCACCGTCGTCGCTCACGAAGAATCAGAGGTGCTCCGTATCGACAAATCCGGCCTCGCGCCCATCCTCGAAGGCAATCCCGCCCTCGTCGAATCGATCAGCGAACTGGTCGAAGAACGCCGCGCCCTCATCGCCGCCCAGATCGAAGCCGAAGCCGAGGAAGAAGAATCCCGCACCAAAAAAGGCGTAATGAAGTCGATCCGCAACTTCTTTGGCCTAAGCAAACGTCAGAACCGCGAGCGATAGCGACCGGGTTCCGATAATTCTTGTCAGAGCCAATGCATAAGCGGGCGGCCAGTTAAAATGTTTGATCAGCAGCAAAAACGTGGTGCAGAAAATTGGGCTATCTGGCTCGCCGTAGGAGCCGGACTCCTCATCATCCTCGGTTTCTTTCTGTGGGCGTTAATGATCGTTCCCTAAAGCGGCCCTCGCCCTACGTCGCCAACGGCGACCGACATATTAAGCCTAGGGTGAAATGAGCGTAGCGATTGAAACCCTAGGTACGAACCCCAAACAACCCCGTCCCTGTAGGGGACGAACAACAACACACTAAATGTTGCTCCCCTTCAGGGACCGAAAACGTCTGTCCGAACATACCTAGGGTTACACGAACTCCGTTCGCTCACCCTAGGCTTTACAAGTTTGCCGCCGTTGGCGACACGAACCGACGCCATCCTTTCACCCAATTCCCCACTTGACACGCATTTCAAACTAGAGCACAATTCCCCGCATATCAAGCGGGTCATTTTATTACGCCTGTTCTAACTCCCGGTTAATCAATTAAAAACACATCCGGGACGCAGAATTCGCAACAAACGCGGCAAATTGTCGTGCGTGGACGAGAAAAGTCATTCGTCAGCTCAAAAAGTCTCCGGTGACTCAGAAAAGTCATTTTTCCGCGAGAAAAGTCGCCGGTTACTCTAAAAATTCATCTGAAAAACTGGCTATCGAGCTGGATGGTCAGCCGCATTTCTCCGACAGGCCGGGGCTGAATGATCAATCTAAACGGGAATATGCGGAATCTCAAGGGATTCGTGTAATCCGCTTTGAGAACAAGAGATTTTTTGAAGATACGGAATGGGTTCTCGATGTTATTCGGAGCAACTTTCACTGGTCGGCAGAGAGAACCACCCCGTCATCCGAAGCGGATGCCACCCCTCCTTCGTAAGGAGGGGAACTTAAGAAAAAAGGCCTCGAACGTAATGCTCGCGGCCTTTTTTTTTACTATTCACTATTCCCTGTTCACTATTCACCGCTTTTCCCACGCGGTTTCTTTGCAGGGCGTGCTTTTGGCTTGGCCGTGGATGCTTTTGGGGCGGCGTTTTTTGTTTTTGTGGTCGTGGATGAGGTCGCTTTCTTTACTTCTGCCTCGGCCTTGGCGGCAAAGTCTTGGATCGTATCACCCGCTTGCTCGAAAACCTTTGTCGCCGATCTGACGACGTAGTCAAACGTCTCGGTGAGCGTCACGGCTTCGAGTTTCATTAGCTGCGAGATCTTTTGTTCGAGCGGCAGTGCCTCAAATTCACTCTGTATAGGGGTTTTTGCTTTTTCAGTCATTGTCAATACTTCTCCGGTTCGGTATTACTTCAATGAACCTAACGAATTTTGCGACAAAAATGTTCAGTTTATCGCCGTTTTGACACGCACACGCGGCTGGGCTCCGGCGGGTGCGATGTGCGACGCGAGCGATAGTTTCTGACATTCGGCACACACGCCCCACATCCTCAGGCTGTGATGTGTCGGTTTGAAACCAAACTTTTCCGCCATCTCGTCCTGCAACGCCTCGATGTCCGCCGAAAAGAACTCGATCACCTTTCCGCACTCGGTGCAGATCATGTGGTCGTGGTGCTCGTGGTTGTAATGGTGTTCGTAATAGGTTTTGTTATCGCCAAAACGGACTTCGCGTGCAAGACCGGCCTCGGTAAGCAGTTTGAGCGTGCGATAGACCGTCGTGTGGCCGACGGACTGGTCTTTGCGGTGGACGAGCAGGTAAAGGTCGTCGCTCGTGAGATGCTCTTCGGTGCTCAAAAAGATATCGAGTATCAGGTCACGCTGTCCCGTACGCCGCAGACCCGACGCCTGTATATGCTCGTCGAATATCGACTTTTCGACCGTAAATTTGTCCTGTTTCTTGCCCAAAATGTATCAGTATCCCTCGAAATTTGATACTACCATTTCAGTTTTGATTTCGCTACGGAAACCTTAGTGCGAAGCGTGTCTATCCGCTCAGGACTGACGCCCTGCTTTGCCGCAAGCTCAAGCGAACGCTCGCCCAGCAGTAGATATATCTCAAGTAGGTCGTCCGAAACGTATTGATTAAGGGCGTTGAGATGACGGGTAAACGTCTCGATATCCGCCCGAGCAAACGTCCCTGTCAGCGCTGCGGCCGTTGTCTGCTCGCCAAGATTCTGCACGGTGCTTGTCACTAGCGGCAGCAATATCTCTTTCGCATCAGCGTCCGAGAGCCCGACCTTTGTCATCATCTCGACCGCAGCGTCAAAAAGGGCGACCAAATGCCCGCAAGCCGTCACCGCCGACGCGTGATAGAGCGTTTTGAATTTGGTATCTATCGCAAACGGCTTACCGCCAAGATCGGCGACGATCTGTTTGCCAACGGTAACCGCCTCAGCGTCGCCCTCGACGCAAAAATACGCCCCGCGAAACCGCTCCGGCCCGAGCTCCGGGCTGCTCACCGACACAAGCGGATGTATCGAGCCGGTCTTGCAACCAGCATCTTTGAGGGCATCAAGTATCGACGAGGGATTTGAACCGCTGGTGTGAAAGACAATCGTTCCGGGCTTGATCGTGTCCGCAAGCGTTTGGGCAACAGTTGTAATTTCGGAGTCCTGCGTTGTGATAAATACCATGTCGGACGATAATTCAGTCGCAGTTTCATCCCGTCCGATCAAATTATCGACCGTATATTTATCCTTTGGCAGAGCAATGGCGAATGCGCCGCCGACGCGCCCTACACCAATTATCGATACGCTTACCATACCGATAAAATATAGTTTAGTTGGGCTTTGGTTGAAAGTGTGTCGGGTGGAAATGTTGCGTTATTCAGCGTTCGCAAAGATATCGAGGTTGTCGATCTCGCGCTCCCAGTCGCTCACCTCGCCAGGTAACAAGTCGCTAAATTTTTCAAAAGCGGTCTTTTTTGGATCGACAGCCGTGTCGGGATTATTTACAACCGTTGAGATGGCGCTTCGCAAAAGCTGTATCTCGGCCGTTCTCATTCCGGCAAATGCCGTGACGTCTTTGGCCGTCGAAAGCCGCTTCTGCAGCTCGGCGGCCGCTTGTGAGTTATGCCCGCCGAGCACGCGGATCGCATCCGTCAGCTGATCGGCATTCTCGATAAGCTTTGCACGAAAGAACACGAGCCCCTGGTTAATTATGATCTCGAGCCGGCTCGACGGATCTTGCCGCCGCTCAAACCGTGCGAGGCTAAACGAACACGTGCAGAACGGCTTGGTCTTGAGCAGCTCGGCAACATCTTCTTTGCACTCCGAATTTCGCTGATTGCGGACCAGCTTTTTCGCTCCGGCGGCAAAATGCGGGTCAAACCAATCAAGATCGCTAAAACTCTCAAACGCGCTCCATTTGTCCGAACGCAGCACCTCTTTCATCTTGTCAGCCACAGGCCGCGAGTTCATCACAGCGTCGTGTTTTTCGACATAATGTTCAGCAAACGCAACCTTAAAATCACGCCACAGCTCGGCAATATCTGCTTTCACCGACGGATCGGCGGTAAAATACGAAGGGCCTATCTTATCAAGCAGCATAAGCCGCAGGCCTTCGACTTCTTCGTCGGCAGTCGTCTCACAGAGAGCAAGGTAATTTGAGATCTCGTCACGCAGAGCCGCACCTTGGGTAAAGTAACGCAGCACGATGAGGTCCTGTTTTTTCTGATCAAACTCAGCCTCAGAATCCGAAAAAAGGTCGGCAATATTATGCAAACACTGGTCGAGCGGGACAGTATTCTGCACAAGTCCATCAATGTTGTCCGCCAATGCTCCAAAAGTCTTTTTCAAATTTGCCGCCGTCCGCCAGATCGATGAGTTAAGGCTCTCATCCGGCAGAGCTTCAAACTCTTCGAGAAATCTTGATTCACGCCAATTCGTGAGCCAGCCCGTCAGCGTATCGATCACCATCAGGCGGTCCTCTGATTTGTCGAGCGATTTGATCTGCTGATTCCCCGTCACGCGGATCGCCCAATCGCGAAGCCGTTCGCTCGAATAGACCTCAACAAAGGGCTTAGCAACACCGGCGATGTCATCCCAAATGATCTGCAGATCGAGCGACCGCTGATTGATGCGGTTGCCGCTAAACGTAACAAACTCAAGCTGCCGTTGGGCGACCAACGCGGCGAGGACAAGATGCTGTGCTTCGCGAGTTAGTCCAAACGGAGCCGCTACCATGCGTGTCGATATCTGATCAAGCGTTACAACCGTGTCGCTAGCGAGCTTAACGCCGTCGAGCGCCGCCCGAACGACCGGCAACTGCATCAGAACATCAGCAGAAGCTGGCACAAACTCATCGCCATGCGCCGCGACCAAGCCCAGCGGCCTAGCAAACGTCGCGGCGAGCCTCTGTAATTCATTGCCCTTTTGCGCAGAGCTTGCAAAAAACTGCCCGATCAACCGTGCGGCCTCTTTCACGCCCAGAATATACGAAAACTCAGGGTGTTCTGGAAACCGCGATTCAAAGACCGGTGCGAGCATTATCGTAAAAAGCTGCGACAAAGTATGCGACGAACGTGCATCTTCGCTCAGCGGATATTCGTTACCGTCAACAACCAAGCGACTGTCGGCGATGAACACACGTTGCCAGATCTTTTCGATCGCAAGGGACTGGATCGGTGCGACGGTCGCTATCTTGTCTTTGACCTGTTCACGCAGCTCCGCGTTTTTTTGCAGAACGCACACTCGGCGGATCGTGTCGAGATCATCATCGGTCAATGCACCGAGCCGCCAACCGATTTGCCCGTCATTGCCGCTTGCATCAAATCCGGCGACCATCGTCCAATCGGATTGCCCCTTTTCCTGAACCGTATCGGAACCCGCCAGATCCCATACGATATCGCCGTGGCGTATTGCCCCACGCCACTCGACAACACAATTTGTCGTCACTTGCCCGCCCTCGGTGATATTCAGGTCAGAGAATTTTTCCGATGCCTGCCGCAGCAAGACAAGAGCAATGTCGTCCATCGTCACTTCGCCAGCCGCTTCACCGATGACGCCGTCAATGTCCTCTTTACCGCCAAGCCTGAAACAAAAACGCGTCGGGCCGCCCGGACGTTCGACACGATCGAACGCTTCGGGCATCGATTCCGACAACATATTCAACAGATGCGGAATATCGATACCTGTCGCCGTGCCTTCGTCGCTATAGATCAGCATCGTTGCGGCGATCTCATCGGCGGTTGTTCCCTGACCATCGAGCGACAGCATAAAGAGACCTTTGAGAATAAGCTTTGCCTGCAAACGCTGCGTGACCGGCGATTTGCCGATGATGTCGTGATCGGCACGGTCAAACGCCGCGAATGCATCATTTAGCTCGGTAACGTGCCGCAATCTGCTTTCAACCGCGTCAAAAACTTCATCAAGCCCGATCAGCGAATTTGCCGGGCGCCCGAGTATCTTTACACCCGCCTCAGCCGCAAACCCTAGCAACGCGAAATCCTGCAAATACAGCCTGATAAGCGGCGCGATCTCGAGCGTCGCCGGATGCAGCGGGTAAAGGGACGTAAACCGCTGTTCGCTCCATCTAAAGCCCGGCAACACGGTCGTGTAATGTTTGTAAATCTCGTGCAGAAGTGGCAGCGAGCGGTCCTGCTTTGAAAAAATATGCGAATCGACGATCTTGTAGAGATGCTCTTGGTCGAGATAATCGATCGTGTAGCTGCTGGTGATGGCGAGGTTCGCTCCGTCCGCTCCGGCAATATCGTCATCGAGCGCGAGCCCGACAAAAATACCAAGCGTCTTTGCAGCGTCGGCGATCTCACTCAGCAGCGGCCCGTCGTCACGTGCGACTCTCGATTCACGGCCAAGCGCCGTGTCGATAAGGAGCACGAGCGGCATTTCGCGTGTCTTTTCGGCGGCTTTGAGTAGTAGATCGTTCAGCGAATTGCTTAGGTCTCCGTCACCCGTGATCGGTGCGATCGCCATTCGTAGCTCTTCGAGCAGCGTCGCTTGCGAACCACGTCGGACAAAAGCCACCGGATTGTGCCGACGCGATAAACGCTCCGCACTCGCCGCAACGTACTGATCGCCGATTTGATGTCTTAGTTCCGGCTGTGATGCTATCGCCGCAAGCGTCGCGAGAAAATGACTTTTGCCCACGCCCCTAAATCCTGCTAGCGCGACTGCCGAACCGCGATCCGGACGGACATCGACGATCGCATCGAGCCACTTTGCCATCAGAGCAGCGGTAATGTCGGTAAAATGATAGCTCGCGAGCGTCTGTGCCGGGTCAGCGGTAAAGTCGCTAACCTTTGCAAACGAACGGACTTCGACAATGTCTTTTACCTTTTCTGCTACTCGTTTCATTAAAACTTGGGTTGTGTGATGTTCGACCAGCGCGGACAGCCGACGCTTTTATTTTAACAAGTTTTATCAAAATATTGAATACATTTTCGCCCTCAGGGCGAATTAATAAAAAAATATGATGATCGATCCATATTTCACAACTATTTCTTGGCTAATTGCATCATAGAATCGTTGATTTAATAGTGCGGTACAGAATACAATTCTGTTATTGTCCGTAAGAGTTTTTGGAGGCTGTTTTTTATGCGTAAGGGAATGTTTCAAAAGATCTCTGCTTCGTTTCTTGTCAGTGCCATTTGGTTTAGCTCGGTCGTTTTAATAACGCCGGTGGCAAGTTTTGCCCAAAAGGACGATAAGGATAAGGACAAAAACGCCGCCAAACCTACTGCGTCGCCAACACCGGCGACAGGGCCGCTAAGTCCAAAAGACGACCCCTCACAGATCGGAAAGCGCAATATCAATAAGGGTTCTGATAAATTTTTCGGTTGGCTCGGCGGTTCTCAGGAAAAAGAGATGGCTTTAGGACGTCAACTCGCGGCTGAGGTCGAGCAGCAATCAAAGCTCGTTGAGGATCCGATCATCACCGAGTACGTCAATCGTGTCGGACAAAACATCGTGCTGCACTCTGACGCCAAAGTCCCCTTTACCATCAAGGTCATCGACAGCGACGAAGTCAACGCATTTGCTTTGCCCGGCGGTTTCTTTTACGTCAATCGCGGCCTCATACTGGCGGCTGACAACGAGGCGGAACTTGCGGGAGTTATGGCCCATGAGATCGCCCACGTCTGTGCGCGGCATGCGATGGAAAATCAGGGTAAAGGCACATTTTTTAACTATGCTTCCCTTGCGGGTATGATATTTGGCGGAGCAGTGGTCAGCACCGTTCTGCAAAACGCCGGCGGCATACTCGGCGGCCTTGCCTCAATGAAATTTTCACGCGGATCTGAAATGGAGGCGGATAATCTGGGAGTTCAGTATCTGTATGCTTCCGGGTATGATCCGGTCGCGATGTCAACAATGTTCGAAAAGCTGGCATCTCAGAACAAGAAAAAGCCGGGCTCGTTGGCTCGTCTTTTCACTACTCATCCGCAGGCAGCAGACCGTCACGACATCAGTTTGCAGTTAGTCGCCCGTTTTCCGGAGAAAGAAGAGTACGTCATCAGCACTTCGGAATTTCAACGCGTCAAAGCCCATTTGTTGAAGCAGACCAATGCAAAGGCAGGCGTAACGGTTGATTTCGACCCAACTAACGACGATAGCCGTCCAACACTCAAAAAACGTCAGCCGGACAATTCAGACGGCACTACTAATAGCGACACCGGTGACTCAAGCTCAACGTCAGACGGTCCGCCAAAACTAAAGAAACGCGACCAGCCGGATCCAACGCCGACACCGACACCACAGATCTAAGTTCGAAAAAAAGAAACGTAAAGGCTTCGTCCATTGACGGAGCCTTTTTCTTTTGAACATTGACCTCGAATAGAGAGATCTTACGAGCCAAAGAAAATCAGCCGCGACTGCTAATCACGGCTGAATAAAAAAGGCGATCTCATTAATCAGGGCTGTTTTATAGGCGGTGCTTCCGGAGTTCCTTTTGGCTTGGCCGGGGTCCGGTCTGAGAGTATCGTAGTCAATGCTTGTGGGATCTGGTTGACCGTTATGTCGCCTTGATTCTCAATGATCTGATCGATCATCTCAAATTTTTCCTTATCAAAATCCTTACTCATCAAAACGCCATCTTTGTCGATCGTCATCGGATAGATGCCGAAAAACTGATTCTTGAAATTTTGAAAGAACGAAGGTTCGGCACACGGCTCGGTATTAGCACGTTCCGGATTTGTTGCCGGTATCGTCGCCCCCATTAGTTCGAGCTGCTCTTTTGATTTCGCTATATATTCGCTGTTTGGGTAATCACTGATGATCTTTTGAAAATACCTAGCCGCTTGATCGGTCTCTTCCTCAACGAGATACGTTACCGCCAGCTTATACAGAGCCTCGTCCATAAAGCAAAAATTGGGATACTTATCGAGGATCTCGCGATACCGCGATTGCGATCCTTTCAACCCACCTTTCTTTTGATCGACAGCGAGTATGTAGTAGTAATTGGCGACATACAGGTTATGTAGCCCCAAATTGTCCTGTACCTGTCTCAGGCGCTCAACGGCCGCAGGTTTGAGGATCGAGTTAGGGTAACGATCCATCAGAGCCTTGAGACGTGTCTCAGCCCGCTTGGCATGTGTAGCGTCGCGGTCAGGCAACCCGATCTGTCGCATCTCAGCCTCAGCGATCTTTAGCACCACGCGATCAGCCAGAGGATGCGTTGGGAAAAACGTCAGCCAATCCTGATATGAGGCGATAGCCTGGATCAAAGCGCTAGTTGATCCCTCAACAAAAAATGAATCACCGACCGCCAATTTAGACATCGGCAAATACGGCGAATCGGGATATGTCGTAATGATCGTCTGGAACAATAGTCGTCCCACATCGTAGTTACGTTTTCTGACCTCGCGGGTAGCTACGATGAATAGCTCACGGTCGCGGCCCGGCGAAACTGATCCGATCAATTCGTCATATTCATCATTACCACCACGCCCAAAAATGCCGAGGAATTTCTTCTTTTTCTTAACGTCTCTCGCCTTGCCGACAGGGCTATCAGGGACAGCTCTGGTCGAAGCGATTTCGAGCTGAGCAGCATCAACCCTCACCTGAAATTCGGTAACGACCTGCTCGACCGAATCGAGATCAGCCCGCTCATACTTTTCGCCGCGATCAACCTTTCCACGAAGATTATTGACATCTCCCTGCAAGCGAGCAGCTTCTTTTTCAAGACTTACTAGCCGGCCCAGAGGTGTGCCGGGGTTGTCTTTATCATCCTTTTTTGACTTGTCGTCCTTGTTTTCCTCTTTGATGGCAGCCGCAACGCTACTGAGCGAGCGGCGCATGCGGTCAAGCTTTTCACGCATGACATCAAGCCTTTGCAACGGAGTGCCGTCGCCCGGCTTCGTTTGCCCAAACGCGGCGGCCGACAACAGTAGGCTCGATATGATTGCAACAAAAACAGTTCGTTTAGTAATAAATCGCATAATAATCAGGTCGATGATCTGTAAAAACTTTAGGCCCAGTCTGTTCCCGCTTCGATCAATTGTTTGACCGCAGCAGTCGGCTCGCCACCGCCAAAAACTGCGGATCCCGCAACGATCATCTCGGCTCCGGCACCCGCGATGTCGGCAATATTCTTTGCATCAACCCCGCCATCGATCTCTATCTTGACCGAGAGTCCACGGCTGGAGATCATCTCTTTTAGCCGTCGCAGCTTGTCGAGCATCGTTGGAATAAAACTCTGCCCGCCAAAACCCGGATTTACCGACATCAGCAAAACAAAATCTGCGTACGGCAGAGCTTCGCTAAGTGAATCGAGAGACGTTCCCGGGTTGATCGCTATACCCGCTTTTGCCCCCGCCTCGCGAATCGCAACCAGCGTCCGCTGTAAATGTGGATCGGCTTCAACGTGGACTGACACCATATTGGCACCAGCTTTGACAAACTCGACCGCGTAACGCCCTGGCTCGGAGATCATCAGATGCGTATCTATGGTCAGGTCGGTCGCCTTTCGCAGTGATTTGACCACGGGCAGGCCGATCGTGATATTCGGCACAAAATGTCCGTCCATCACATCGACATGGAGCATCTTGGCACCGCCCGCCTTAACCGCAGCGATCTCGTCCGCAAGCCTCGTAAAATCTGCCGATAATATCGACGGAGCTATTTCAAACATTCCAATAATTTCTTTTGATTTGTTGCGAAAACTCAGCTTTTCGTTGCATTCTACTGCGGTTTAGGCTTGGGCTTTGGATCCGTCCCCGGTTTGACCGGCTGAGCTGTATTCTTTGGCTTATCGCCCGGATTACCGGTTCCCGGGTCTTTCTTATTCGAATTAGAATCTGATGAATTCGAGTTCGAATTTGAGTTCGAATTATCACCTGTCACATCCCGCGTTGTATCCGCTTTCTTGCGGGTCACGTTAGCGTTTGCCTTTGGTTTTTTCGGCTTGTCGGTGATCATCTCCTCGATCTTCTCGGTATCATCCTCTTCACCACCCGGCTTAAGCGACGCTGGGGCCTCTTCGCCCTCCGCGCGTTGTTTGCTGGTGACAACAAGGATCATTTGTCCCGTCTTGACCGTATCGCCCGGTTTCGGCAGTTGCTCGATCACCGTATTCGGCTTTTCGGCGCTGGGTCTATCCGCACGCTTTTTTATCTTAAGGCCAAGCAGAGCAAGCTCTTTTTCACTATCAAGAAAGTCTTTGCCTGTGATATCAGGAACCTTGACTTCTGCCCCTTGGAGCGACATATAAACAACGCCGGCAAGCCCGAACATAAATGCCACGGCGAGCACGACCACGGCGGCCAATTTCCCCAACGCGGATAATCCTGAACTAGCAATACTCACAACTCAGATCTCCTAAAAACCAAACGAAAGTTTAACACTTTTGCCCCAAACAAGGAATTTCATCAGACCGTAAAGAGAGCGATCTCACCGGCGTCATCCTTTCTCGATGCCTGCAATAAAAAATCCATCCATTCCATCACGGTGCGGCCAGGTTCTGGCAAAACCTTCGGCTGTCAAAAACTTCTGCGGCACCTCCGGCCGAACCACAGTAAACATTGGACTATTTGTCACAAAGTGTGCAACCACACCTTCATTTTCTTCGCGCTCAAGCGAGCAAGTCGAGTAAATAAGCGAGCCACCCGGTTTCACCAACTTTGATGCCTCGATCAGTATGCGAAGTTGTTTGTCAGCAAAACTAGCAAAGTCATCCCGTAGTAGAAAATATCTTATCTCAGGATTGTGCTGGATCGTTCCGGTTCCGGAACATGGAGCATCAACGAAAACCGTATCAAATACCGCCTCCGCGAACGGTAATCCTGCCTCGGCGTCATACTGGACTATAGTTACATCGACACCTTGACGGACGCAATTATCCCGTAAAAACTCGACCCGGCGTGATGAGATATCTCCGGCGGCCGTTAATTTGATTTCGTTTGAATAACGGGCCGCTATCAACCCTGTCTTGCCACCCGGCGATGCACAAACATCGAGAAAAGTGCCATTTGTCGGCACCGTTACCGCTCGAGCTGCCATTTGCGACGCTTCGTCTTGGAAATAGATATTCCCGGCAACCTCTGCCTCACGCAACTCCGGACTTATGCGGTCGGCGAGAAACGCTCCCCTAACATGATCCGACGCGGTCCAGTTCGAAGTATCGATACCCGATCTAAGTGACCTGAAAGCCGCTGTAGGAACAATATTGTTCGCTTTCGCGATCGCCTCAGCCTCGGCCATGCCAAATTCAGATATCCATCGTTCGATAAGCCATCGTGGGTGAGATGTTTCGACGGATATTCTTTCGATCTCATATGAAAAATCCAGTTCAACGGACTCTCTTGTTGCTCGCCGCAAGACCGCATTCACAAAGCCTTTTGCCGACGTTTTCTTAGCCCGCTGGACGAGCATGACGCTTTCGTTAATAGCGGCATGATCCGGCACCTTATCGAGAAAAAGCAATTGATAGAGCCCGATCCGCAAAGCGACATGAACCTCTGCATCCAGCGTTTTTCCATTTGTAAAAACATCCGTGACTTGATCGAGGTAAATTTGCCGACGCAACACACCAAGGACGATCTCATGACAAAGCCCGCTGTCGATCACGGATAGACCCTGCTCGTTTCTTGCTAACGCATCTGACGAAAATGCACGCTCCGTCTCAATAGATAACAGAGCGTCAAATGCGGCCGTACGTGCCGGTGATATCTTCATTCCGGTGATTTATACTGAGACCTTTTGCGGCTTGAAAAACGCTGTGAATGGTCGGTTCCGCTTCCCTTGCTGAGGCTCGCATCGACAGTAATGCGTTCGTCAAAGACAAAACATTCACCTTCCCACATCGTTTCTTCGATCGAGGTTTCTTCGAGATATTTCAGGATACCGCCATCGAGTTGATAGATCTCTTCGAAACCTATCTGTTTCATATATGGAGCAAACTTTTCACATCGAATGCCACCGGTGCAAAACATCGCGATACGTTTGTGCTTGGACGGATCTAGGTTTTCGGCAACAAAATCAGGCAGCTCGCTAAATTTACTGGTTTTTGGATTGATCGCTCCACGAAATGTGCCGCTTTTGTACTCGTAGTCGTTACGCGTATCGAGCAGCAAGGTTTCGGGATCAGAAATAATAGCATTCCAATCGTCCGGTTTAACATGAGTTCCCGCTCCCAACGAAATATCGACTTCACGTTTCAGGGTTACTATCTCCGGCTTTATCTTTACGTCGATCTTCCGAAAAGGAGCGTGTTCGTAAAATGAGGATTTATAGACAAGCGTTGTTTGCAAAAGGGTCTCGGTTTTTTTAACAAAGTTTGCGATCGCCTCTCGATCCCCGCAAACCATCCCGTTATAGCCTTCGCGGGCGAGTATTAACGTGCCGCGAATTCCAAGTTCTTGAAAGATCTCGCGAAACGACGATTTCAGATCCTCGAGCAGTGCGGCCTCTTCGAGTTTCTTAAACTCGTAAAATGCGATGATTTGTATCTGTCCACTTTCAGTCATTTAGTCACCCAGCACGGTCCCGACCTGCGGCTTAGCTCCGTTCAAAAAATCTCTTACGGTCATTCGACGTTTCCCCTCAGGTTGCACTTCACCGATCCTCAGAACACTGCCACCGCCGCATGCAACTTCAAACATATCACCGTTTGCGGTCAAAATCTCGCCAGCGGCCACGTCCACACGCTCGTCGGCTGGAGTTGCCTGCCACACAGTCAGCTTTGACTTATCGTGATGTGTAAAACTCGCCGGAAACGGCTGAAACCCGCGAACGCGATTGGCGATGTCCCGCGCGGACATTTGCCAGTCAATAATGCCGTCTTCGCGTCTCATTATCGGTGCCAAAGTCGCGGCTTCGTGATCTTGTTGTACAGGAGACAAGGCATCAAGCATATCAAGCGTTTCGGACAGAAGCTCTGCACCAATAACCGACAACCGCTCCATCAAGCTGACCGCGTTCTCGTCAGAACCAATAGCAGTCTCACGTTGCAGCAAAATATCGCCGGTATCGAGACCGGCATCCATCTGCATTGTCGTAACCCCCGTTACAGTCTCGCCGTTGACGATCGCCCAATTTACCGGAGCGGCTCCGCGATATTTCGGCAGTAGTGAAAAGTGCACATTTATGGCACCCTTTGGAAAAGCGGCAAGAAATGTTTCGGGTAGAATACGCCCATAAGCGACCACGACCGCGACATCTGCATTGTGCGATCTGAATTCCACTAACGCCTCAGGCGTTCTTACTTTTGCAGGCTGAAAAACCGGGATATCGTGCCGTAACGCACACTCTTTTACGGGCGAAAAGGTGATCTTATTGCCGCGTCCGGACGGACGATCGGGCTGTGCATAAACAGCGCATACATCGTGACCATCTGCCAGCAATCTTTCAAGCGAAGGCACCGCCGCCATCGGCGTCCCCATAAAAACTATTTTCATTTTCGGCCCAATTTCAAGGCGTCAGCCATCACGTAAAATATCCAATTTTGCTCCATCGAACCGCGTATCAAATGGGCGTTTGGCCCGATGGCGAATATCGCCACGTCCTCTCCGCCGTGAGTTTCAGAAGTGAATGGGATATTTGATTCCTGTTTATAATCCGGATCCATCACCTGTTCGTTGGTTAGAGCCGGACGATCCCCTTTTCTCGCTCCGGGGCCGTTTGCGTACCCAAGCGTTGTATATGGTTTCTTGTTCGAATCAACTGAATCTTCTTTGTCGAGCTCGCCTAATGTTCCGACACCTCGTGTCAGTCCAAGGATATTATTTCCTCGAGCCGGATAGCCCTGAATAAATAAGGTGTGGCTATGATCTGCTGTCACTATGATCAAAGTTTCCTCTAAATTAACTTTCTTGGCTACCGCTCGAACTGCATCAGACAAAGCAACCGTGTCGCGCAGTGCCCGGTATGCGTTGCCGTCGTGATGTGCGTGGTCAATGCGACCGGCTTCGACCATCAGAAAATAGCCTTTTTTGTTACGCGAAAGAAGATCGACCGATTTCGTCGCCATGTCGGTCAAGGAAGGTTCCTCAGACGTATTTTTTGACCTGTCATGCTCATATTTCATATGCGACGGCTCAAAGAGTCCAAGCAAGTGGTCCGTCTTTTTAACATCGATCTGGTCAAACTGAGCTTTGTTCCATACATAAGCAGAGTTTTTGTGCTTTGCGGTCCACTCTTGCGGCAGATCGCGTTGGTCGAGGCGCTCGCCTGTACGGGTTGGAAATTCGGGGTCAACTGTTTCTTTCGGCAGAAATTTTGACCGCCCGCCACCCAATGCGACCTCGAGTCCGTCACCATACTTAAACTCGATCAACTGTCTCGCAATATCCGGAAATTTAGCGTCATACGCGGCCTTACTAGCCTTTAGAATATCTGCATCAGATTCCCAGTCACGTCCCGCAGTGTGGGCATAGCAAGCCGCAGGCGTTGCATGCGTTAGCCGTGCGGTAGAGATAACACCCGTAGATTTTCCCACATCCTCGGCATATTCGAGGAGCGTTTTGGTCTCGTTTCCTGCGACCGATGTGTGGTCCCCATAGCGCACGTTTTGATCGACTGAAATAACACCCTCATCAGTTTTTATGCCTGTGATTATCGAACTCATTGTCGGCGCGGAATCAGCCGTTTGCTGATTGACCTGATAGGTTTTAGAGAGCGCCGAAAAGGGAAACTCCTCAAAACTTAATCTGTTTTCCTCGCCACTTTCGCCTCGCATTTGGCCCTCAAAGATCCTCGCAGCGGTGAGCGTCGATATTCCCATACCGTCTCCCACAAACAGGATCACATTTTTGGCTTTTTTTCTGATCTTGGTCTTTTTCGCCATTTCAATGGCATTCCAGCCATCGGTTCGCCACATATCCTGATTTTCGACGCGTTTCACCGGATAGATCGGCTGTGTATTTTGGGCAAAAGCGGCTACCGCAAAACTGACGACACAGACGAAAGACATAAGCTTTTGATACATCAAATTCATAAAAGGTTGAGGACAAAAAAAGTGTTAAGTTCAATTAAGAACTTAACACTTGGAATCGGAAAATAGAATTTATGTTTAGCGGAAAAATTAGTATCCGCAGTGATAATTTGAACCTTCGAAGGCCTGCGTCCATTTGGTTCCCGCACGGCGATAAACATTAAAACCGGCTCCTTCAAACGACTGGATATAGGTGAATACCTCAGCCACGCCATCACCGTCATAGTCAAATACATCAAGAAGCAATTCATGATATACACCTTCGTCGACAGCCTTGATCTCACCGCTCATCACACTTGCCTGATCGATCGAATGATATTCGCTGTAACCAAGCGAGTATTTTCCATTACTGCCTTTGCTGGCGATAAAAAATAACAAGCCTCGTGTCAATTTATCGATCTCGACCCAATATGAACCCACAAAATCCGCCTTGCCGTCGTTATCGACATCAAGGGCCGTAAGATTTTGATAATTCAGTTTATTTGGCGAGAGTTTTTGTTTGATGAACTCCGCTTTTGCAAGAGCGTCCATCTCAGTCTTTTCGGCAGCGGTTGGTTTGCGGCGATAGCTGGCGTTAGTTGATTTTGACGCGACGTTTGTCGCAAGCCCCATTACCAGACCTCTGAGCGTTGTCTTAGTCGATGAAGTCGTAGCCGTGCCCATATTTTTGGCACAATCCGACGTCGCATTACCGCTTTTTACGGTCACATTACCCGCATTTGCTCCGCCAAAGATCAGTCTGTAGACCGTTCCGGATTTGTAGTACGTTTTTGTGAATGCTGTGATGAGATTTTGCTCGTCGCTGCCATTCACCGGTGGATCAAGCTTACCTTTATTAACATATGCGATCGGTTCGAGCGTTTTACCATCATTGAGAACCGCAAAAATAATAGGTTTTGCCGCCGTTTTTTGAGCAGCAACGCCCATCGACAATATCGAAAGTGCCGCAACCGCGAACAGGCCTTTTAAAACATTTATATTTTTCATTTTGTTTTGTTACTTAACAAACTTGGGCTTCTTAGATCTTTTGTGCAATCGATTTGCCCTGCATAAATTGTAATAGATACTCTCGGCCGCCGGCTTTTGAGTCAGTACCGCTCATGTTAAATCCGCCGAACGGATGAACCCCGACCAAAGCTCCTGTACATTTACGGTTCAGATAAAGATTTCCAACGTGAAAATCGCGAGCCGCACGATCGAGTCTTTCCTGTGATGCAGAATATACCGCTCCGGTTAGCCCAAATTCGGTATCGTTGGCGATTTCCAGCGCGTGATCGTAATCGCGGGCCTTTATCACTGCTAGAACGGGTGCAAACACCTCTTCTTGCTCGAGCGTTGCGCCCGGCTGAACATTATCGATGATCGTCGGTCCGATAAAATATCCATTCGTCTCATCACCACTACCGCCTGTGAGGACGACACCGCCCTCGGCCTTGCCTTTTTCAATATATTTGAGCGTCGAATCAAACGAACGCTTGTTGATAACTGCGGCAACATTAGTATCAGCATCGGTCGGCTGTCCGATCTTCAGGGCATTGGTCAACGCAACAACTTTTGGTATCAGTTCCGCGTGTACTTTTTCATCGACGATCAGACGCGAGCAAGCCGAGCATTTCTGTCCTTGGTAACCAAAAGCCGCCGCTACAACGCCGCTTGCGACCGCATCGAGGTCCGCTGCATCATCAGCAACAACGATCGCGTCCTTGCCGCCCATTTCGGCAACCACACGTTTGATCCAGATCTGGCCGGGGCGCGTTTTCGCAGCTTCTTCATTGATATGCAACCCAACGCCTTTCGACCCCGTGAAAGAGATAAATCGCGTTTTTGGATGCGTCACCATCGCTTCGCCGGTTGCAGCACTGCCGCTTATAAAATTGACGACACCTTTGGGCAGTCCCGCTTCTTCCACAAGCTCGACAAATTTTGCCGCAATCGTCGGCGAATCCGACGAAGGTTTAAGTACGACCGTATTTCCGGCGACAACCGCCGCCATCGTCATACCTGCCATGATCGCAAGCGGGAAATTCCAGGGAGGGATTATCGCTCCGACGCCAAGCGGAATATATTCAAACTTGTTCTTTTCACCGGTATAAGGAGTTATCGGCTGTTCGGCTGACCATTTGAGCATTTCGCGGCCGTAAAACTCCAGGAAATCTATCGCTTCGGCAGTATCGCCATCAGCCTCAGCCCAGGTTTTTGATACCTCAAAAACCATCCACGCCGAAAATTCATGCTTCCTTTCCCGTAGCGTTCCCGCGATCTTAAAAAGATACTCGGCACGCTCAGCCGCCGGCACATTACGCCACGTTTTGAAGGCCTCTGATGCCGCATCGATAGCCTTGTTGACCAGATCGGTGTTTGTATCCCCCTCAGAAAACACACCCACAACCTGTGATTTTTCCGATGGATTATTGCTCGTAAATTTAGCGTCAAGCGCTATCTTTTCGCCGTTGATAACTATCGGATACTCTTTCCCAAGTTCGCCACGCACCTTTTCGATAGCCGCACGCATCGCAGCGGCATTCTCCGGCTGTGAATAATCTATAAAAGGTTCGTTCTTAAATTCGTCCAATGTTCGTTGAGTTTGCATAACTTAAAACTACAAAATTAGGCTCAAAATGTATAACCGTAAAATACTGCAAGTGAATTGTTTCCGGCCCCGGAATTGCCAAAATTATATCCCATTAGGATAAATTGCTTTTTCGTTATGGCAAAATTTAATCCTGCCGAGGCATAACCAAAACGGTTCTTACCCGAAAACCAATCAGCGAGAAAACTGATGCGTTTTGTGAGCGGCTGTTCGACACCGATGATCGCACCCGTCTTTTTACCAAAATCACGACCGCCGCCAATAACTGTGTAAGCTCCGCCGGTGACCCGCAATCCGTTTAGCTGCTCGATAGTCTTGCTTATGTTTGAATAAACCAGAGCGTACCGTTTTGCCCCGCGAGTGTCTCTAAGAGGCGTCGAAGCGATTACGCCAGCTGTCGCAGCAATGCCGTGCTTTTCGTTTTGATATAGCGTCTGTTTGGCGTTGACCTGCAATTCCGCCACTGCATCTCCGCCATCCCGCGTGTAATAAAAGTTTGCCCCGACCTCGGTCGTGTGGCTAAGGCCATAGACGACACGATAGCCATATGTCTGAAATCCGCCTTTGTCGTATGAAGTGGGCTTTGCGACAAAGTCCGCCTCAAAATACAAGCCCTTTTTCTCAAGGGTATCTGTCGACGGGATGTTAAAGATCGTCATTTGAGCCGAAGCCATCGAGGCCGCAGCAAAAATGACGGATAAACATATCGTTAACTTAATTGTAAAAGAAGCCGGTTTCGACATACCTATATCTCCGTTTCGGCACATCTTGTTAAAAACGTGTCGTCCAGCAAGCTTCGGGACAGGAAGCTAACGCCAAACATCAAATTACAAATGATTTACAGCGATATGTTAAACCATTTCGGAGAGAATCCCAAGTAAACGCGGCGACCTAACGGCCCGTCTGACGTTCCATCTCACGACGTTCCCATTCGTCAAGTATCTCAGGGAAAACCGGCGGCCCGTTTTCCTGCCACGCAACAACAAACCGCGGCTGCTGCGAGTCGCTTTTGTGCTTAACGTAGCTAAGGATCAGCACCCAGCCTTCGCTCAGATATTTGTTAAGTTCGCCGCTGGATCCGACCTCGGCGGTCAATTTGGTCTCTTGAATATTCAATTCAGTTCCACTTCCCTGTATTTTGCAACCTCTTGATCTTTCGTTTTGCTAGTTCTCGTTTTAGAGGCGACATCCTGTCAAGAAAAACGATGCCATCGCAATGATCCGTCTCGTGCAGGATACATCTTGCGGCAAGGTTTGCGACGTCAAGTTCGAATTCATCACCATTTATATCACGAGCGCGGGCAATAACGCGCATTTCTCTTTTAACAACCTGATAAAGCCCCGGGAACGAGAGACAGCCTTCGTCGCCCGTTTGCTCACCTTCGACGCTGATTATCTCAGGATTTATCAGCACGTGACGCTCATTCGTGCCGTCATCATTTGGCGTGTCCATTACGAATAGACGCTTGGAAATGCCAACCTGCGGAGCCGCGAGTCCAACACCGTTAGCTTTTTCCATCGTCTCGAACATATCCATAACGGAAGCCTCGAGTTCGGGGCCAAATTCGTTGTCCTCGACGGGCTTACCGACAGCGAGCAGCACCGGATCCGGAAAATGAACGATTTTTAACAGCGACATTCGACTATTTTACGAATTAATTATCTTTATCCAAAATTTCCCAGCGATACGATATTACTTAATTGACGCTATTCCAGAAACCGTCCAGTCGCAAAGTGCCTTTTTTTCATTTTCGGTCAAAACAGCATCGCGGTGAATCCAAGTGTATGACGGAAGCGGCATCTTGCCTGCCTCGACCTCTTCGCAGATCTCTTCGAGCTTTTTCTCACGTTTCCTGGCATCGTAGGTCGCGAATTTGCTCATGTTGAAATGCTCTTTGCCGTGTTCGACATGATCTTTGAGAAACCAGCCCGACGGTTGGACATACGAATACCACGGATAACGAGTGTTGTTGGTATGGCAATCATTGCATGCCTTACCAAGGATAATCTTGATATCCGGCGGCACATTGACCAGCGACTCAAGCGTCTCAGCCTGCACGATCTCTGCATTTGTCTTGTCGATCTGAAAGAACTGTATCGCTACAAAAGCTATTCCTAACGTTAGTGCGGCTATTTTCAATGCCTTTTTCATCTTGTTATCGTAATATATTTTTATGTTGCGGCCTACTGTTTTAGCCATACCTTTTTTCGCCCTGATGATCGCAGTCGAGGCGTGGTGGCATTTCCGCAAAGGTTCGGGTGAATATCAGGACAAAAAAGATACCTGGGGCAATATATTCATGGGATTTATGAGCGTTGTCTTTGGCGCTTTATTTGGGCTTGCGACCGGGTTGCTCTACACATATCTATACGAGATCGCACCATTCAAATTCCCTGCCGATGCTTGGTACACGTGGGCGCTGTTGTTCTTTGCCGATGATCTTTTCTACTACATATTTCACAGAGTCAGTCACGAATCGCGCCTGTTTTGGAATTTTCACGTCGTCCATCATTCTAGCGAGCAATACAACCTCTCGGTCGCTGTCCGCCAAAGCTGGTTTTCAGGCATTCTGCACTGGATATTTTACGCACCCCTGATGCTGCTCGGCTTTGCTCCGTGGATGTTCGCGACGATGCACGGTTTTAACCTGATCTACCAATTTTGGATACACACAAAGGTCATCTATAAATTCCCCGCGTGGTTCGAGTTTATATTCAATACGCCATCGCATCACCGCGTCCACCACGGCGTTAATGAACAGTATCTCGACAAAAATTACGCGGGTGTGTTGATAATCTGGGATCGGATGTTCGGTTCGTTCGTTGTCGAAGACGAAACTCCGCGATACGGCATCATTAAGCCGATCGAAAGCTACAATCCCCTTTGGATCAACACTCACGGCTGGGTTGAAATGTGGCAGGCAATGCGGCGGCAAAATTCTTTCGCGGGCAAGCTAAAATGTATATTCGCCTCGCCAAATATGGATCAAGGACTAAAGCAATGAAATCACTAACGCTAGCATTTCTATCTTTACCCATTCTTGTATTCAGTTCGCTTGCTCTTGCACAACCCAGTCGTCTAGTTGTAGTGCCTAACAAAATTGAGTATGTGCGCACAGGAGCTAATGTTCCGGATTACAAAAAAACATTTGACGTAAGATATCCTGTAATTAAGGGTTCTTTTGTAGCGAAGAAGAAGATTGAGCGGCAAATAGACTATTGGAGAGTTTTTCAGATGTCATTCCGCGAAAATCTTCGGGACGATCATTGGCTTAGTAGCTTTGACTACGAGGTTAAATACAACGACCAGCATGTATTTGCTATTTGGTTGACGACGGATGGGGTCGGTGCATATCCCGACTCAGGTACAAAATATTTCGTTTTTGATACACGGACGGGTAAACGATTGGCCATAAAAGATTTGTTTACTACGTTAGGAATGAAAAGATTGAGGGGCAAATTAAGACTCGCGATGGCTAAAGAACTTAAAGATAATCCAGACGGTAAAACACAATACGAACTTCAGGCGGAATTGTATGGAGAAGAGTTTCATCCCGCGCCAAAACATTTAGAGCTGCGAAATCTTGACGGCTTCTCAATTGCCAAGGATGGGATAACCTTTATGTTTGACTATGGCTTTCCGCATGTAACGAAAGCTACTCAACCTCCCGGAAAGTTTTTCTTTTCTTGGAAACAACTAAAACCATTGATTAAGAGCCGAGGCTTACTCGCTCAAGTGGCAAAATAGTTTATCGTTTCTAAACATCGACTTATCTACAAAACCTATGAAAGCTAAATTTATCTTACTGTTGGCCATCGCGGCCTTTGCCTGTGCCGGTGTTTACGCACAATCGGTCACGATGTTGAACCCGAAGAAGGTCACATATGAACGTCCAAAACCTATTGCCGATCACAAAAAGAGTTTCACGGTGACCTATCCAAAAGTAAAAGCCGCAACACCCGCATTGTCAAAAAAGATCGAGGCGGCACTCAGCTATGAGAAGGCCTTTGATTTCAAGATCAGCGAAGAGATCCGCGAAATACAATGGCTCGAAGACGCCGGCTACACAATCGAATACAATGCCGACAGTATGCTCAGCGTCGCGCTGTCGATCGAAGGCTCGGGGGCCTATCCGTCCGGTTCGACAAAATACGTAGTCGTCAATACATCGACCGGAACGATCGTTCGTCCATCTGATATTTTCACCAATACAAAAGGCCTGCTCGCGATTCTCACTAGAATGAAAGACGACGAGGTCAAGAAAACCATTGCGGACCTAAAAGCCGACCCTGAAACAAAGGACGACGATGTTTCGGTGCTGTTTAGCGACTCTGAGGAGTATCACAAGGTATCACTTGACGAGTTTCACATTGACGAGAAAGGCGTTGTCTTTCACCACGATTACGGCTTTCCACACGTGGCTCAGGGGATACAGCCAACTGGCGAGTTTTTCCTGACGTGGGCGGAGCTAAAGCCTTTTATTAAGAGCGGCGGATTGCTCAGTAAGTTCGCTCGCTAGTATAATTGCCGCAATGAGTGAACGTAAGATAAGAGTACTCGTCGCCAAGCCCGGTCTCGACGGTCATGATCGCGGAGCAAAGGTCATCGCCCGAGCGTTGCGTGACGCCGGTATGGAAGTGATCTACACCGGATTGCGCCAGACGCCCGAGATGATCGCCGCTGCCGCACTCCAGGAGGATGTCGATGCCGTCGGCATTTCGATCCTCAGCGGTGCTCATAACACGCTTTGCCCCCGCATCGTGGGACTGCTGCGGGAGAACGGCATGGACGACACGCTAGTGCTTGTCGGCGGCATCGTCCCGCAAGAGGACATCGCCACCCTAAAAGCTAATGGCGTTTCCGAGATCTTTTTGCCAGGCACATCGACCGAGGATATCGTGACGTTTATTCGTGCGAACGTGCGTTCACAATAGTGCATCAGATTTAACATTAAGTTGTAACGCGGAACAATATTTTTGGAATTAAATACGGATCTCAAATCATTTATCAAGGGGAATTCAGTTATGAAAAAACTAAATATCGCAATATTCGCTATCGCTTTGGCTTTCACCATCTCGTTTGCATCGAGTACAAATGCTCAGGAAACGATGATGAAAAAGGTTGGCACCGCAACTGCTGACACGACCAAAAAGGTCGTCAAGCGCGGCCTACGCGTCGGCCACACCGTCGGCGGCAAGACCTGGAACGGCAGCAAGTGGGTCGCGAGCAAATCGTGGCGTGGCGGCAAATGGGTCGCTGTCAAAACCGTCAACGGCACCAAATGGGTCTATCGCAAAGCAAAACGCCCATTCACGGGCAAACCGCGTCGCAATATGTAATCGGCGTTTCGTTACTTTCACTTCGGGTGGTCAACTTTGATGTAAGGCATCAATTGACCACCCTATTTCTTTGCGGTCTTTGCGTCCTCCTTTGCGAGCTTTGCGTGAAACTCCTAATGGGTTTTGTCAGTAGCCCGCACGTAAGTAAGGGCGTACTCTTCACTTTGCGGTCTTTGCCGGAAACTACGATAATCAACTTATGAAACAAACGGTTCGTGTTGCAGGTGGACAGGGGTTTTGGGGCGATCTTTTGACGGCGCCGATCGATCAGGTGCGAAAGGGGCCGATCGATTATCTGATGCTCGATTACCTCGCCGAGGTGACGATGTCGATCGTCCAGAAACAAAAGCTCCGCGACCCGAATGCCGGTTACGCACGCGATTTTGTCAGCTTGATGAGCGAGATCCTGCCCGACATTGTCGCCAAAGACATCAAGGTTCTCTCAAATGCAGGCGGCGTCAACGTCCCCGGCTGTGCCGCCGCTATCAAAGACGTCGCCACCGAACTCGGCCTTGCGGGCAAAGTAAAGATCGGAGTCGTCACGGGCGATGACATTCTCGATCGGCTCGACGATTTCCTTGCACAAGGCGTCGAGATCAATTCGATGGACGACGGCACGCCGCTGTCGGCGATCCGCGACCGCGTCCAGTCCGCCAACGTCTATCTCGGAGCCGCGCCGCTCGTCGAAGCCCTCGACAAAGGTGCGAACGTCATCGTCGGCGGGCGTTTGACGGACACGGGCTTGACGTTGGCCCCGCTGATGCACGAATTTGGCTGGCAGTTTGACGATTGGGATCGCGTCGCCGCGGGCACCATCGCGGGCCACATCATCGAATGCGGAGCACAGGTCTCGGGCGGCAATTGCCAGTACAAATGGCAGGAAATTCCCGACATGGCGAACATCGGTTTCCCCATCGTCGAGGTCTCGCCGAACGGCGAATTCATCGTCACCAAACACGACGGCACCGGCGGCCGCGTCAACGTCCAATCCGTCACCGAACAGCTTCTCTACGAAATGGGCGACCCAAAGGCCTACATCACGCCCGACGTCGTCGCCGATTTCTCGTCGATCCAACTCGAAGACGCCGGCACCGACAAAGTCCGCGTCCACAGCATCAAAGGCAACCAAAACACCGACTTCTATAAAGTGAGCATCGCCTACCAAGACGGCTACAAATCCGTCGGCACCCTAGTCTACGCCTGGCCCGACGCCCTGGAAAAAGCCCAAGCCGCCGACAAGATCTTACGCCAACGCCTCGACAACCTGGGCCTCAAATTCGACCTCATCCTAACCGAATTCGTCGGCGTCAACGCCACCCACGGACATCTCGCTTCTTCTTCCGATTCATCCCTCATCCCTCATCCCTCATCCCTCCCCGAGGTCCAACTCCGCATCGCCGTCCGCGGCCCAAACCGTGCCGACGTCGAACGCTTCACCAAAGAAATCGCCCCGCTCATCCTCACCGGCCCGCCCGCCGTCACAGGCTTCGCCGGCGGCCGCCCAAAGGTCGAAGA
>CAZIZR010000026.1:0-50139 GCA_964543865.1 uncultured Chloracidobacterium sp. | reverse complement strand
GAAGATAAACGCGTGCTGTCGAAGTTTTTCTGCGGCCTGTGCCGTAATACTGAATGTCTGCCATATCTTTTTACAATTCTCTTGCCTCAGGCTTTTGAGCAATGTGACGATGCTCGGCGTCGGCGTAAACCTTTAATTTCTTTGCCATTGCTTTGCCAAGTTTGGTTTTCGGCAGCATGCCTTTGACGGCGAGCTCGATGACCTTTTCGGGCTTGGCTTCAAACATTTCCTTGACGGTCGTTTCACGCAAGCCGCCGGGATACAGCGTGTGGCGGTAATAGATCTTCTGATCGTTTTTTGCACCGGTGAACACGGCGTGACGGGCGTTGATGACGACGCAGTGGTCGCCCATGTCCATAAACGGCGTCCAGGCCGGATTGTTCTTACCCGACAGGATCCGTGCAACCTCGGTAGCCAGACGTCCGACCGTTTTGCCCTTGGCATCAACGACGAGCCATTTGCGATTTTCTGCTAAACCTTTTCCGCTAGGAAAATATGTATTACTCATATTTACACACACACTAATAGAAATATCCGCCAATAAGCGAACGCATAGGATATCGAAAACGCTGACTGAGGTCAAGTGGATAGGCGTTAAAGCGCAAAGCCAAAACGCGAACCCGCGAGAGCGGTTCCGGCGATGGTTTTGGCATCCTCGATCTCGCCGGAGCGGATGCGGTCAAAAATGTCGGGAAACGACAGGCGTTCGATCTCGATAAATTCGTCCGCGTCAAGATTTTGCGATGTTTTGGTCAGGCCGGTGGCGAGATAGACGTACATCTTTTCGGTCAGAAAGCCGGGCGAGATGTAAAATTCGCAGAGCTTCTCGACGTTTGTTGCGGTGACGCCGATCTCCTCTTCGAGTTCGCGGATCGCTCCGGTTCGCGGGTCCTCGCCAAGTTCAAGCGTCCCTGCCGGTATTTCAAGCAGATATTTACCCGCCGCATGACGATACTGCCGCACAAGAGCGACGGTCATGTCCTCAAAAACCGGCACTATGACCGCACTGCCATTATGAGCGACGATCTCACGCTCGTATTCAGCCTCGCCCTCGCGGATCTTATCGACGCGGAGGTCAAAAATACGTCCCGTGTAAATGGTTTTTGATGATAAAGTTGTAGGCATAAGCAAAAGCGAAGAACCCGATTGTAACACGCGGAGCGATTCCCCAAAAAAGTGAATCCAGTTTGGTCACACGTCCGAATATATGTGGTTTAGGTCAAATTATTATGGAGAAACACGCCGGAGTAATGCCTCGCGATCTCAATAGAATGTTGTTAGATACAGGAACTACAGACTCAAGGTTGATCGAACAAGGCTTGAAGGAATGCAAGGCTATCACTCGTAAGTACGGGACGAGTTTTTACTTTGCGACCCAGTTTTTCCCACGCGAGACGCGTGACGGCATCTACGCCATCTACGCATTTGCACGGATTCCCGATGAGATCGTTGACGACCCACAAAAGGGCTCGAAGCAAGAGACGCTCGCTGAGCTCGACGAGTGGAGGCAAAGCTGGCTTGCCGCGATGGCTGTCGGCGGCAGCTCTGATGCGGTGATGAACGCCATCGTCCACACGTTTCATAAATACGAGATCCCGGTCGAGGTTGGTGAGGCTTTTCTGCGGTCGATGTTTATGGACGAGGAGAAATTCACTTACGAAAATTACGCAGAACTCGAAGATTATATGTACGGTTCGGCGGGTGTGATCGGGCTGATGGTGACGCGGATCGTCGGATTTTCATCCGAAGCCGCGTTTCCATATGCGATCAAACTCGGCTACGCATTTCAATTGACCAATTTTCTGCGTGATATCCGCGAGGACCATGAGGAGCTTGGCCGCGTCTATATGCCGCAAGATGAGCTGCGGCGATTTGGGCTCACGTCAGATGATATTTCTAACCGCGTGTACGACGAAAGGTTTGTCGATTTTGTAAAATTTCAGATCGAACGAAATCGCCAGGTCTATCGCGAGGCTCTGCCCGGTATTCCGATGCTTGCGTGGCGTGGGCGGCTTGCCGTTCGGGTGTCGTACGTCCTTTACAAAGCCATATTAAGAGAAGTCGAGCGGGCAAACTATAATGTTTATCTTGGCCGCGTCCGAACAAATTTGCGGCAAAAACTGTGGCTTTCGATGAAAGCATTGGTCGGCGTATATGAATAAAAAGGTTGTCATTATCGGAGCAGGGATCGGCGGTCTTGGGGCCGCCGGTCTTTTTGCCCGCAAAGGCTACGACGTGACCGTGGTCGAGAAAAACGCCAATCTCGGTGGGCGTGCAAATATATTCGAACACAATGGTTTTAAGTTTGATATGGGCCCGTCTTGGTATCTTGCTCCCGATATTTTTGAGCATTACTTTAATCTCGTCGGCGAACGGGTCGAGGATCATCTCGAACTAAAACGGCTCTCGCCGTCGTACCGTATATTTTTCCGTAACAACGGAGATCCGCTCGATATCAACTCGGATATTGAAAAAGATACCGCGACATTCGAAGCGATCGAACCCGGAGCGGGCGAAAAACTGCGTGCGTACCTCAAGCAGTCAGAGTATCAATATGAGGTCGCGACGCAGAGTTTTATGTTCAAAAACTACGACCGCATCTGGGATTTTTTCAATAAGCGGGTGATGACCGAGGGGCAAAAGCTGTCGGTTTTTTCGACGATGCATCGGTTTGTTTCGAAATTTTTCTCTTCGAAAAAGCTGCAACAGGTAATGGAATACACGATGGTTTTCCTCGGCACGTCGCCGTACGAGGCGCCGGCTCTGTACAATCTGATGTCGCATATGGATTTTAACCAGGGCGTTTTTTATCCGCAGGGCGGCTTTTACGAACTGATCAAAGCTCTCGCAAACATCGCCAAGAAAAACGGTGCGGTTCTGCGGACTAATTCGCCGGTTGAAAAGATCGTCGTTCGAGACGGAAAAGCGGTCGGCGTAAGGCTCGTTGGCGGTGAGATCATCGACGCGGATATGGTTATTTCTAACGCGGATATGTGGTTTACGGAAACGCATCTGCTCGATATTTCGCAGCAAACGCACAAAGAGAAGTACTGGCAAAAACGCACGATGGCCCCGTCGGCATTTATTATGTATCTCGGCGTTTCGGAAAAGCTGCCGAGCCTCGTCCATCACAATCTGCTGTTTAGCGAAGACTGGCGAAAGAATTTTGACGAGATCTACAAAGACCCGTGTCTGCCCGACGAGCCGTCATTATATGTATGTGCTCCGAGCGTGACCGATCCGACGGTCGCTTCTGAGGGAAAGGAAAATCTTTTTGTTCTCGTGCCGATAGCATCGGATCTGGATATCACTAATGAGCAGCAAGAGACGTACGCGAACCGTGTTTTGGCGTTGATGGAGCAGGAAATGAACCTGCCCGGCTTGCGTGAAAAGATCGAATACAAACGGATCTACACGGTCGAGAATTTTGCCGCTGATTACAATGCTTTCAAAGGCTCGGCACTTGGACTCGCGCATACGCTGCGTCAGACGGCGATATTCCGGCCAAAGAACAGATCGAAAAAGGTCGATAATCTATTTTATGTCGGAGCGGGAACCAATCCGGGCATCGGTACGCAGATATGCCTAATTAGTGCGGAGCTTGCGTATAAACGTGTGCACAACATTACGTCCGCAGAGCCGTTAGAGTCGCTCTAGAGCAGTTTATCGAGAGCGATGCTCCAGAAAATCACAAATCCGGCAACGACGTTGATCAGCGGGAATGACCGGTAGAGTTTGAAAAGTGTTCCCGTTTTGATAGATCTTGCGGACGCGAACATTAACAATACATAGGCGAAACCGATAGTGATGCCGGCCAAGCCTAAATATTCTGAGGCGATAATGCCGGCAATTGCATACAACATCGCGCAAATTACGAGCGTGAAATACGGCCCGCAGACGGTCGCGATTGTTTTCAGCCCCGCCGCTTTATCCGCGTCGATATCGGGAATTGCCGAATAGGCGTGCATCGCGGCGGTCCAGCATCCGGCTGCTATAACGATCGATTCGGGCGGAAATTGTCCGCTGACAAGCGAGTAAGCAAAAACGCCCGGCATCACATAGAGAATATTAAATGCCGAATCGAGAAATGGTTTTGTTTTTGCCCGTATCGGCGGAGCGGAGTAGAAGACCGAGAAAGATAGAAATGCGGCACCGGCAATGACTGCGGGCCAATTGCCTAGGAAAAAAATACCCGCGAACGCGATGTTTGTTATTAGGATCGCCAGCCAAAGTTTTGAACGGCGATCAGGTGCGACGAGCGTTTCGTAATCGCCCTTTTTTTCGTTTAGCTTGTCGGTCTCATAATCGAAAATATCGTTGACGCCGTAAATGAGCAGATTTGCGGGAAACGTGAAATAGATACCGAATAAGAGATAGGTCAGCTTATACAATTGCTGCGGGTATTCTACCGCTGCCACGAGCCCGACGATATATGGGCCAAAGATGTAAAACCAAAATCGCGGCCGGCTGACTTTTAGCAAAAATCGCATATTACGTTGAGGCTCCGGAAAAGCTAATTACTAATTATCAATTAGTAATTACTAATTAACAATTTGAGACACTTATTGACCAAAACTCAATTGATCATCGGCGGGGCGATTCTCGTGATGCTCGCGACGGGGGCGTTTTTTATGGCGAATGTCGTCATTCCGCCGGAGGCACATTTTGTGTCGGGCATAAATGTGATCTTGTTTGCGATACCGGTGTTTTGGGCAACGATGATGTGGCTGGGGCGACGCGATGCGGTTTTGTTGTTTGGGATATTGGGTGTGCTCGCCCTGGCGATAGAAACGTCGGCGATGATCACGGGCTTTCCTTACGGGCACTTTGGCTATTCGGAACTGCTTGGTTACCGGCTGTTTGGCCTAACGCCCTGGACCGTTTTTCTGGCGTGGACGCCGCTTGTGCTGGCTGCTTATGGCATTGCGGCAAGATTGGCCGCCGGCGGGCGGTTGTGGGCAGTGCGAATAATTGTGGTCGCGATCATACTCGTCGTTTTTGATCTGGTGTTGGATCCCGGGGCGGTCAAGATCGGATTTTGGCGTTACGAAGGCGGCGGTGTGTTTTACGGCGTGCCGGTTTCTAATTTTGCCGGTTGGCTATTTTCGGGAGCTATCGGAGCAATTCTATTAGAGCTATTTACGTTTATCCGGAAGCCGCTGTTGCCAGCTCCGGCGCAGCTTATTTCGAGCAGCTTTTTTATTATTTTCTTTTGGTCGGCGATCGCCTTTTTTTCCGCAATGTGGATCCCTTTCATGATCGGCGTTGTCGTGCTTTTGATGCTGGCGGCGTTTTATGTGTGGTATCACTACGCGTTTGACGACATGATCGTCTATGTTGACGAAGACAATAACGCCGTCGGCACCGCTCCAAAGCTCGCCGCTCATGATGGCGATACAAAACGCCACAGAGCATTTTCGATCTTTATTTTTAATAGCAAGGGCGAACTTTTGTTACAGCAGCGTGCGTTGACCAAAAAGACCTGGCCCGGCGTCTGGTCAAATTCGTGCTGTGGGCATGTGATGCTGCACGAAACGGTCATTAATGCCGCGAAAAGGCGGCTCAAATACGAGCTCGGCATTGTAGGCGTCGATCTCGAGGTTATCTTGCCGGATTTCCGCTATCGGGCGGAAAAAGACGGTGTGGTTGAGAACGAGATCTGCCCTGTGCTTGTTGGATTTAGCGATGCTGTGCCTGCGCCTAATCCCGACGAGGTCAATGATGTCCGTTGGGTCAGTTGGGGGCAGTTTGTCGAGGATGTTGCCGACCCGGCTAACGGATATTCGCCGTGGGCAAGGGAAGAGGTCGAGTTGCTCAATGCAGACCACCGCTTTAACGAACTCATCTCTAATCTTTAATTGACCACCGTTTCGTGTAGAATAATCCTGTTTATGGCGAAATATCGCATAGGTTTAGGGGTGACGGGCGGGATCGCGGCCTATAAGGCGGTCGAGGTTTTGCGGCTGTTGCAAAAGGCGGGTTGCGATGTCTCGGTTGCGATGACGCGGCACGCGACGGAGTTTGTGCAGCCGCTGACTTTTCGTGCGCTCACGAACAAACACGTCATCGTTGACGATTACGACCCTGAAAATCCCGACCCGATCGCTCATATCAATTTTTCGCAGGAGATCGATCTGTTGCTGATCGCCCCGGCGACGGCGAATGTTATCGGAAAGTTTGCTAACGGCGTTGCGGATGATTTTCTGTCCTCGACATATCTGGCGACGACCGCCAAGGTCATGATCGCCCCCGCGATGAACACCACGATGTGGGAGCAGCCCGCAACGCAGCGAAATGTCGCTCAGCTAAAGGCCGACGGTGTTAATTTTGTTGAGCCTGTGGAGGGGGAATTGGCTTGTAAGACGGTAGGGACAGGGAAGCTTGAGGATGTTGAGAACATTGTGAAGCAGGCGCTTGCTCTCTTGTCAGAACCGGGAGCGATAGCGGCTGGGTTTCAGGTTCGCGATGGAGAGAACCACCCCGTCGGCGAAACGCCGCCACCCCTCCTTCGTAAGGAGGGGAGCCATGACCTTGAAAGCGAACGATTTATCATTACTGTCGGTGGAACAAGAGAAGCCATCGATCCGGTTCGCTTCATTTCAAATCACTCGTCGGGCAAGATGGGATTTGCGGTTGCTGAGGCCGCGGCGGCGAGAGGTGCAGAGGTGACGGTTGTTGCGGGTGTAACGACGGTCGAGCCTCCCGCGAATGTGCGTGTTATCCGAGCGGTTTCTGCCGAGGATATGCACACCGCCGTCAAGGACGAGATCGTAAATGCGACTGTTTTTGTCGGGGCGGCCGCGGTTGCGGATTACGCACCCGCGAATGCAGCGGATGCGAAGATCAAAAAAGACGGCCGCGATGTGATGACGCTCGAACTAAAAAAGACGCCGGATATTTTGTCGGAGGTTTCGAAAAACCGTCACGGCGGAATGCTCGTTGTGGGTTTTGCTGCCGAGACCAATGATGTCGTCGGCTATGCGCGTTCGAAAATGGAAAAGAAAGGGCTTGATCTGGTCGTCGCCAATGACATTACCAAAGCCGGTGCCGGATTTAATACGGATACAAATATCGCGACGATCCTCACGCGAAACGGCGGTGAGGTCGAATTGCCGCTGATGTCAAAACGCGAAATGGCGGACCGGATATTGGACGAGATCGTGCGATTGCGAAAAGGATAATGCCAGCCACAGAGAACACAGAGATCACTGAGTTAATAGCCGATGTGCGCGAGCAAGTGCTGTATCTCGAGGAGCTTGGGGTTGAAACCTTGGGGTTTAGTGGGGAGTTGAGGGTTGAGGGTGGAGAGATAAACCCGCCAAACCGCGAACAGAGCTCGAATTTGAGATCTGAAATTTCAAAGTCCGACCCCATTTCAAATTTGAGATCGGAAAGTGCCAAGCCAGTGGAATCAAAACCCGCCGGTTCGCGGCTTGCTTCGTTGCCTTCGTTATCAAAACTTTCGGGTTCTGGTCCGGTCCGGACCAAGGTGGACCAGGGTGGACCAGACGATATGGAAAATACCTCTGCCGCGATAAATGTTGTCGAATTGGCGACTTTGCCGGAACCTGCGGAAACGATCGAGCAGATCCGTGCGGAGATCGGACCGGATTGTACGCGGTGTAAATTGAGCACACTTGGGCGGTCGCAGGTCGTGCATAGCACGGGTAATTTTAACGCTGAACTGATGTTTTGCGGCGAGGCTCCGGGGGCGGATGAGGACGAGCAGGGTAAGCCCTTCGTCGGGCGTGCGGGACAGCTTTTGACCAAGATCATCGAGAGTATAGGGCTGAGCCGCGATGAGGTGTTTATTGGCAATATCAATCGCTGCCGCCCGCCCGGAAATCGTGCTCCTGAAACGGACGAGACCATCGCGTGTAAGCCTTTTCTCAAACGTGAGATCGCGGTCGTCAGGCCAAAGGTCATCGTTGTTCTAGGTGCGACCGCCGCGCAAAATCTGCTCGAGACAAAGGTGCCGATCGGCAAGCTTCGCGGGCATTTTCATGATTATTTGGGGACAAAAGTGATGCCGACATTTCATCCGGCGTATTTGCTTCGCGACCCCCATAAAAAACGTGAGGTTTGGGAAGACATGAAGCTAGTCAGGGACTATCTCAACGTTCAGAAATGATTTACCCACGAAACGGACGAAAGACACTAAATAAAGAAAAGCAGCCTTTTGTTTTCATGTTTTTTGTGTATTTCGTGGGCTAAACTCTTATGCTTTCTGCTGAAATCATTGCAATTGGATCGGAACTGCTGACGCCGGATAAGACGGACACGAACAGCCTGTGGCTGACGCGTGAGCTGAATGATATTGGTATCGAGGTGATGCTCAAGACGGTGGTCGGCGACGATGGTGCGCGTTTGCAAGAGGCGGTGAGCGATGCTCTGCGGCGGTCGGATATTGTGATAACGACGGGCGGTTTGGGGCCGACAGAGGACGATATCACGCGTGAATTTACTGCAAAGGCGGTCGATCGCGAGCTGGTTTATCACGGCGATATCGAGCAGCATTTGCGTGAGCGTTTTCGGGCCTGGGGACGCGAGATGCCTGAGATCAATAAGCGTCAGGCGTATGTCATCGATGGGGCCGATATCCTGCCGAATCCGAACGGGTCGGCGGTCGGGATGATGGCAGAAGTTGACGGCAAGATCCTGGCTATCTTGCCCGGTCCGCCGCGTGAAAATCAGCCGATGTTCACGGAGCATGTGTTCCCAAAATTGAAAGCTATCGCCGGTGAAGTGTATGTTAGGCGGCGGATATTACGGGTCTCGGGGCTTGGCGAATCGGCGGTCGATGAGATCGCGGCTCCGATCTATACGTCTTATAAAGATGTGCAGACTTCTATATTGTTCAATAAGAGCGAGGTCGAGATACACGTTGCGGCTCGTTCGAATAATGCCGACGAAGCAGCGGCGACGGCTGACAAACTGGCTGATGAACTGGCAGCGGCGCTCGGCAAATCTGTATTTTCGACCAACGGCGACAAGATGGAGCAGGTCGTCGGAGTGCTTTTAATAAAACGCGGCGAGACGCTTGCCGTTGCCGAAAGCTGTACCGGCGGACTGATCGGCCAGCGGCTTACGGATGTGCCCGGATCGTCTGCGTACTTTATGGAAGGTGCGATCACTTATTCTAACGAGGCGAAAATGCGGACGCTCGGTGTTTCGGCTGAGATCCTAAAAGAACGCGGTGCCGTTAGTGCCGAGTGTGCCGAGGCAATGGCCGCCGGAATGCGGCAATATGCGGGGACCGACCACGCGATCTCGATCACAGGCATTGCGGGGCCGGACGGTGGATCTGACGAAAAGCCTGTTGGAACTGTGTTTATAGGCTATGCGGGTGCGAGCGGTGTGAAATCGATAAAGTTTGTGCTGCCCGGCGATAGATATCTGATACGGTGGCGTTCGAGCCAGGCGGCGCTTGATTATTTGAGGCGGCAGCTAAGCAAGTAAACATTCTGTAAAAGAACCACCCCGGCAGTCCCAATAGAAGACATCGGGACCGCCACCCCTCCTTCGTAAGGAGGGGAGCTAAGAGGTTGCTTTTTTCCTTTAATAAACCGAAAATTAACCCAGTATTTTTTGAAACTTTGCCTACCGTACGGCGTGATAATCTCTGGCTACAAGTGGATTTACGCAATTTACTTTCGGAAACTTCCGATATCAATATGAAAAGATCAACTCACATTACCTTTTTTGTGACTCTGTTACTGGTTTTCTCGATGCTGATGCCTACGGCGGCGTTTGCGTTTGGTGATGACAAAAAGCATTTCAAAGAAGGCATGAAGTTTGAGGCCGCTGAGGAATGGGACAAGGCTGTCGAATCATTTGCTCTTGCGGTTGCCGAGGCGCCGAAAAATCCTGAGTATAGGCTGCATTTGGTGCGGGCATTGTTTAATGCGTCTCAGCTTTATATGAAAAAGGGAGCGATCGCGGCGAACGAAAAAGATTATTTGGCGGGCTATGCGGCGTTTAGACGTGCATACGCTTTTGATCCGACAAATGAGCTTGCTAGGACGGAAATGGATCGTATGGTCCGGCTGCAAAAAGCTCTGACCGATCCGGACGTTGATCCAAAGACAGGAAACGTTAAGCTTGTCCAGACGGCTTATACAGATCCAAAAGGCCAGCCTCAGATGCCGCAAAAGCTTGAGCGGCTGCGTGATGTCTCATTTCCAACAGGTATCGACCTGCAGGCGATCATTAAGGAACTGGCAAAGGACCTAGACCTAAATGTACTGTTTGACCGCGAATCTTTTCAGGCGGCAGGGCGCAAAACCACTATCGATCTTAAGAGTGTAACGCCCGCACGTGCTCTCGATTATATCTTTTTGCAAGAGGGACTTTTCTTTCAAAAGGTCGGGCCGCGTACGATAATGGTCGCGACACAGGCTCAGCGGGTCAAGTTTCAACAGCTTGTGCTGCGGACGTTTTATCTCGCAAATGCTGCACCGAAAGATGTTGCCAAGGTAGTCCAGACTGCTATTCCCGCGCAACCGGGCCGCAGTGGAACCATTGTGCTGACCGACGATGCGACCAACAGCGTCACGATCCGCGACACGCAGGAGAATATCCAACTTATTGGCAGCCTGATCGCCTCGCTTGACAAAGACCGTGCAGAGGTCGTGATGGACGTTGCGATCTATGAGGTCAACAAGACAGACCTGCTACAGATCGGCAATCAGATCGGCAACCAGAGCCAGCTAACAAATCTCGGCGGTTCGCAACAAGCACTTGTCGGTCTCGGGCCCAAAGGACTTGTGACAACAGTGGCAGGAGCGGCAACCGCAACGGCATTGCCGTACGCGGTTCCGACGGGCATTATCCTTCCCGCGATGACGTTGTCAGCCTTTCAGAACAAATCGGATACTAAGCTCATCGCTTCGACACAGATTCACGCATTTAATAACGAAGATTCGTCGGCGCGTATCGGTCAGCGTGTACCCGTGCAGAGTGCACAATTTGTGACCGGTGCAGGTACGACGACAGGTAATGCCGGTGTCGTTTCTAATGTGATCAATTATGAACAGGTTGGCCTGACGCTGAAATTTAAGCCGTTGGTTTTCCCAAATCAGGATGTTCAGGTCGCGATGGAGATCGAGTCGAAAGATGTCGCCGGAGCATCAACGCTGACGCCTACATTTACCGAACGTACTATTAAAGGTACAGCCCGTATACAGAACAATAAGACGCTGCTCTTGGCGAGCGTTGCGCAAGGGACAGAGACCAAAGGCAGACAAGGATTGCCGCTGATCGGATTGATACCGCTGATCGGACGGCTGTTTACGGCTCCCACGCGGGATAATCGTCAGGTCGATATTGTTATCGCGGTGACGCCGCGTGTCATCCGTGCGCCGGCCATCCTGCCTGAGGACGAGATCGAGCGCCCGACGGGCAGCCTCGCGGTGCCGACGAACAGCTCGCTTGAGGCGATGATCGTCGAAGAAGACCGTCAAGATTATCTGGCGGCAATGCGTCGTCTGCCGACCAACACGGCGGTGCAATTGCCTGATCGCGAGGCTGAAACGCCTAATTATGTCAAAACCGACGCCGCGGCAACGGGTTCGGCAAAAACCGACGCATCTGACGTGCCAAATCTCAAGCCGATCGACAATAGCGTCAAGACTTTGCAGCTAAATCAGACATCTGACACATCGGCTCAGACAACGGCCGTAAAGACGGTTCAGGATCCTGTCACGACTGAGCCTACATCGGCGATCGCTCCTGTATTCGGCATCCAATTACCTGAGATGAAAGCAGGGGAGCGTTTGAAAATACCAGTGATCATCGACGGAGCCGGTAATTTTAGAACGGCCGTGATGGGGCTAAAATTTGATGCGAAAAAGGTTGCGGTTCGCAGCGTTTCGTATGGGGATGTGTTTGGCGTCGCGGCAAATTCGCCGGCAACACCGTTTCTCAATCAAAACGGCAAGATGTATGTCTCGCTAACAGCCAAGGATGATGCCAACGCGACCGGGACCTTTGCCTATATCGAGATCGAAGCGCTCGTCGCCGGACGGCCCGATATTACTTTTGACCGCGATGTGCTCAACTTTATGACCGCTGACGGCAAGAGCTTTAAGGTAAAATTTGACTAAACCAGTGAATCCGCGATCCGCAATCCGCAATCCGAAATCGGGGGGCTATACCCTGCTCGAATTGATAATTACGCTGGGCGTACTGGCGATCATGGTCGTCGGCACTATCCCGCTCGCACAAAATTCGGTCAAGCGGCAAAAGGAACTAAAGCTGCGTGAGACGCTGCGACAACTGCGTAGTGCGATAGACGAATTTAAACGCGACACGTATGGTGCGTGTCCGCAAGGGGCGATCACATCCGGAAACCCAACGGCAGGGAACTCGACATTTAACACGCCTGCCGATCCACGCAGCCGCGTCGTTATTGATGATTGCAAGATCTTTGAGAGTGATAACCTCGACCGCTATCCGCCGAGCTTAGATACGCTTGTACAAGGCGTTCGAGTCCGTGCCCGAGGCGTAAATATCAGGGCGGGTAGCGGCATCACCGACGATACAAAACAGGCAACCGAACTCAACGAGGAAAAAGAGGTCATCAAAGTATATCTGCGAGAGATACCGATCGATCCGATCACGGGTGAAAAAGACTGGAAACTGCGGTCGTCGTATCAATCGGCGGACTCGGACAACTGGGATGAGATCAATGTTTTTGACGTGCGTTCAGCATCAAATGATGAGGCTATGAACGAGGAGAAATATAGTGACTGGTAGAAGCGAGAAAAGGAGAAAAGGAGAAAAGGATAAAAGGAGAAAAGAGGAATCTTTTTCATCCCGCAATCCGCAATCCGCAATCCGCAATCAGAAAGGCTTTTCCTTGCTTGAGCTGATGATCGCGATGTTTATTGTGATCATTTTGCTATCTATTGCTGTGCCGACGTATGAGCGGAGCGTTCGCCAGGCCCGTGAGACTGTTTTGAAAGAAAATCTCTGGCAGATGAGGCGAGCAATTGACCAATACACTGCGGACAAGGGTAAGCTGCCGCAAAATATCGATTCGCTCATCGAGGGGAAATATCTGCGTGAAAGACCGGTCGATCCGATATTAGAAAAGACCGAGTGGGACGAGATACAGGGTGATGACCCGAATTCGTCTGAGGGCGGACAGGGCCTAAAGGATGTCAAAAGCCTTGCGGACGGTGTCGACAGCAACGATGTCCCATTTAGTAAGTATTAATATATGTTTTCTGCAATAACCAGCCCCAGCTTTCCCAATGCTGCTCTTGGTATAGATAAGAACAACATCTCGGCAGTTGCCCTGCAGGGCAGCAGACGTAATCTGGGCATTAAACAAGCGGCGACCGTTGCCCTCGGTGACGGTGTGCTCGAACCGGGCTTTTTGGAAACAAATATTATTGCGCCGTACGAATTTTCGTCGGCCCTGCGCGAGGTTGTCGAGATCGCGGGGCTGTTAAACCAGAAAAAATGGTCGATCTCGTTGCCGAGTAATACGGCACGTGCGGCAATACTCACGCTCGACAGCGAACCCGCATCTGCCGGCGAACGCGAAGAGATACTCGATTGGAAAGCCGAGCAGAGTTTTGGTGCACCGGCGGCCCATCTGCGTATCGCGATGGAAAAGATCTCGCCGGACAGCAATAACCGTGTCCGGTATTTTGCCACGGCGGTCAAACTCGCCGTGATCGATGAATACGAGACGCTTTTTGAGTCGATGGGCTGGAAAGCGGGGTTGATCGTGCCGCGGGCGATGGGCGAGGCTAATTGGCTGATGGGCAGCCAGAGCGGACTCGATTCGCTGCTGATCAGTTCAAACAACGATGGATTTACCGCATTGCTGCTGAGAGGCGATGAACCGGCAGTCGTTCGCTCGGTAACCTGCACTGCAAACGAGATCGACGACGAAGTTTACCGGCTGGTAATGTTTTACAACGACAGATTCGGTTCCGCCGGGACGCTGGATAGCGTAATGGTCGTTGGCAGTGAGTTTCTCCCGGCTCGGGTCCAGAGCATCGCGTCGGAGGCTCTCGGTCGTAATGTCAGGGTCTTATCATCCGATGATGTCGGGCTCATATTGCCCGGAGGCGGACTCAATTTTAACGATCTGGCATCTCCCGCGGGCCTCGCTGCACTTAGTTTTTAAGATATAACCGCGAAAAAGACGAAAAGACGCTGAATATTTATTTTACATTTAGCGTCTTTTCGCATCTTTCGCGGTTAAATTTCTTTTCCCGCTTCTTGCGGATTGAAACAATTTCGCGGACACTACCGTAGTATCCCTACACGATGGCGACACGAGCGATCTCAATCGAAGGAATCAAGGGTTTGACAGATGGCGAGCTGATAATCAGCGCCATTGGCGGACGCTCTGACGGTTTTGAGGAGCTTGTCCACCGCTATCAGCGACAGATCACGAGCTACGTTTTTCGTATGCTTGGCGATTACGATTCGGCCCTCGACGTCACGCAAGAGGTCTTTATCAAGGTTTATAACTCGCTTAATAAATACAGCCCGGAGTATAAATTTTCGACCTGGCTTTATCGCATCGCGCATAATGCCGCGATAGATCACATACGTCGAAATTCGGTTACGCCGCAGAGCATCGAGGCCGAAAACGCCGACGGCACATATCAGATACAGCTTGAGTGTGGAAATCCGTCGCCGGAAAAAGATCACGAAGTGCGCGAATGGCGGACCGAGATCGACGCGGTTGTTAACTGTCTGCCGCCGGCGTATCGCGATCTGATCCTGCTCAGACATTCGCGTGATCTGAGCTATGACGAGATCGCCGATGTGACGGGATTGCCGCTTGGAACGGTGAAAAACAGATTGTTTAGAGCACGCGAGATGATGCGAAATATCTTTATCGAGCGGGGGTTTACAGGATTTTGATGCAGACGCAAAAATTACCATGCCCGACCGACGAGATCGCCGCATATGTGGATGGCGAGCTTGGCGCCGCGCTTGAGATGCAGATGGATCTGCATTTTGCGTCGTGTAAGGCGTGCTCGGTCGAGCTTAATCATCAAAAAGAATTTTTGCTGAATCTCGATGCCAGCCTGGGCTCTGAGCGTGAGATCGAACTGCCGGCAAATTTTGCAAAGCAGGTCGTTGCCAACGCCGAAAGCACTGTTAGCGGTCTGAGGCGTCCGAGCGAGCGGCTTAATGCATTATTTATCTGTGCCGCGCTTGCCCTGTTTGTGCTATTTGCAATGGGAGCCGAAGCCGGGACAATATTGGACAAAGCTGCCGATGCGATCGCCCAGACGGCTGCGATCGGCGGCATATTTGGCCATATGGTCTATTCGCTCTTTATCGGGCTTGCGATCGTAGTTCGCAGCATTGCCGGACAGGCACAGATCGGCGTCCTCGCGGTCGGTGCGATGGCGATGATATTTGCCGCCTTTGCTTTATTTATCTCGCAACGGGTTTTGAGGACACTCAAAACCTAACCCCTACTCCACAGTGAACTATTTAACAAAGACAGCATTAACAAGCCGCGTCTTGCCGCAGAGATTGCTCACGTTTGCATTTTTGCTGTTTGCAGCTCAGGTGGTTTGCGTCTTTGGGCTGGAACCAAATCCAGAGATCACGACATCCGAAGATCAAATGACGGTCATCGTCAATGACGCTCCGGATCAGGACATCATCGTCTTTGGCAAATCTATCGTTATCAAAAAACGTGCAAAGAGCGCACTGGCCGTGGGCGGTGACGTTTCGGTCGAGGGCACTGTCGCCGAAGATGTGGCGACGATCGGCGGTAATGTCACGCAGGCAGACAAGTCGCACATTGGCGGTGACGTTTTTGTGCTAGGCGGCGTTTATAAGCAAGAGGGCGACGGCAGCACGCGTGTGCCGGGAAAAGAAACGGTGACGCTCGGGGCGTTTGAGGAAGAGCTGCGTAATTTTGGGCAAAATCCGACACAAGTCTTTTCGCCGACGTTCTCGATCAGTTTTATCGCCCAACGCGTCGTCGTGGCTCTGTTTTGGTTCATTATCTCGATCGTTTTTACAACACTTGCTCCCGGTGCGGTCGGCCGCGCCGTCGCGCGCATTCAACTCTCATGGCTTAGGGTCTGTGCCCTTGGTGCCGGGGCATTTCTTTTTGTAATGAGTGCGATCATCGCTGCTGCATTATTACTGCCAAACTATCTCGGTGCAACGCTCGCTCTGATGGGGATGTTACTGCTTGTTCTTGGCTATGTTTTTGGCAGAGTGTCCTTGCAGGTTAGCCTGGGAAAGATGATACAAAAACGATTTCTCTCAGAAAATAACCGCTCCGAGACCCTCGCTACGCTGTTGGGTGTAGCGGGTTGGACACTCCTGCTTTCGCTTCCGTATGTGTGGCTGATCGCACTTTTTACCGTCTTTGCTTTTGGCATCGGGCTGATCCTCACCGGACGCTCGACAAACAAGTGGCAAAACGGCTAAGTGCTACGCTTGCACAATTTTACATTTCTTTACAAATAGCCTCGAACCTTACTGATAGAATTAACGTCTTATACTGTTGAAGCACGCAACCAACGCGTTTTCAAAGCGTATAAAACAAGGGAATTTATTACTTATGCTGCAAAATATACTTATTTCTGTGTTGATATTCCTATTTTCAGGGGTCTTTGCACTCGTCTTTGGACAGACGCCCGATGCGGCTATCAAGCCTACCTATTTTTCGGGGGATGTCGCCGCCATAAGCGCAACGACTCTTTCCATAACCACTAAAACCGGTACCGTCGCGGTAGCGCTCAGCGATAAGACGGCTTTCAAAAAAGTCTCGGCTGAGACGCGGAGTCTGACTACGGCAACCGCAGGAGCTTTGGCCGATGTCGTCGCAGGCGACCAAGTGACTGTTTCGGCTCTACAAGCCGCTGACGGCAAGACCATGAACGCACGCACAGTTTATTTTGTCTCTAAAGCAGATATTGCAGCAAAAAATGCTAAAGACGTTGCCGAATGGCAACGTCGCGGTATCGCCGGAAAAATAACTGCCGTAAATGCTCAGACCAACCAGATCACGGTCGATATCCGCGGACTGATGGGCAGCACTACATTGACGGTCACGCCCAAAGCGGATGCGAAATTTATCCGCTACGCTCCGGATTCGGAAAGATTTGAAGAGGCAAAACCAAGCACGTTCGCCGAGATAAAGGCCGGTGATACGATCCGTGCACTTGGTGATAAGAATACCGAGGGAACCGCGATGACGGCGGAAACTGTGCTGACCGGAGCATTTTTGACCGTGGCCGGAACGATCGTTTCGACCGACCCGACCAAGAACGAGGTCGTGATCAAAGACCTACAAACAAATAAGGATGTAACCGTCGCTCTTGGCAGCACGTCTGTAATGAAAAAGTTTCCGTCTGAAATGGCGGAGCGTATGGCCGGTATGCAGGCCGGCGGCGGAGCAGGCATGGGCGGTCCGGGCGGTGTTCAGGTCGTTAGGCCACCGACCCAAGGCGGACAGGGCCAACCGCCAACAGGAACCGGACAAGGCCAACCGGGCGGAAATGGCCCAAGAGTAATGGGTGGTCGTTCGGGCGGCGGCGGTATCGACGATATGCTCGAGAGATTTCCGAGTGTGACGATCGCCGATCTTAAAGCTGGCGATATGATCGCTGTTTCGAGTACAAAGGGAGCAACACCCGACCGCATTCGTGCAATTAAACTTCTGGCAGGCGTCGAGCCGTTTATCCGCATGGCACAAGCACAGGCTGGCCGTAACGGCGGCGGCGGCGGACGCGGAATAGATATCAATATACCGGGCCTAGATGGAGCCGGTTTCCCCTAAATAAATCAATGATAACCGGGCGGCAGATGCTAACGACTGCCGCCCAAAACCTTTAATAAAAAGGCAATAATATTATGAAACTCATTAGATCATTTCTTTTAATAGCTACGTTTGTAGCCGTTTCGGCGGGTTCGATCATCGCCCAGACAGCAGGCAGCATCGGAGGTACGGTCACGGACGCTCTCGGGGCGATCGTGGTCGGTGCTACTGTCACGGCGGTTGCCCCGAACGGAACGCAAAAACAAGCCATCACAAATGCACGCGGAGAATACTCCATTGCGGCACTTGCTCCGGGTAAATATACGGTCAAGGCGATAGCACCTAAATTCTCTCTTTATGAGAACACCGAGGTCGAAGTTACATCCGGCCAAAAGAACGAACTTTTTGTCGTGCTAACGGTCGGCGGTGTACAGGAAAATGTGGATGTCGATTCGAACAATCAGGTCTCGACCGACGCCGATGCCAATAAATCGGCGACGATCTTTAAGGAAAAAGACCTCGATGCTTTGCCGGACGACCCGGATGAACTCGCTGCCGCTTTGCAGGCAATGGCCGGTGCCGGAGCAGGACCCGATGGCGGACAGATCACGATCGATGGTTTTACGGGCGGCCGAATGCCTCCGAAAGAGGCTATCCGCGAGATCCGCATCAATCAAAACCCATTTTCGGCTGAGTATGAAAGGATCGGTTTTGGCCGTATCGAAGTGCTCACGCGCCCCGGTTTTGACAAGTTTCGTGGCTCGGCCAATTTTAATTTTAACGACGCAAGGCTCAATTCGCGTAACCCGTTTGCTGTAAATCGTGCACCGAGCCAGACCCGTAACTTTGGAGGATTTATAAGCGGACCGATCTCGGCTAAGAAATCGTCTTTCTTTTTGGATATCAATCAAGGTTCGCGAGACGAAAATTCGGTCATCTCGGCTGATTCGATAGATAACATCGGTAACTTTGTGCGGATCAATCAAGACGTTAAGGTTCCAACACGGCGGTTTTCGTTTAGCCCTAGGCTTGATTTTGCGATCAACGACAAAAATACGCTGCAGGGACGCTATAATTTCTCGCGTTCGAGCTCAGAGAATCAAGGCATCGGTGGTTTTACGCTAGCTTCGCGTGCGACCGAGTCTAGATCTACTCAACATGGTGTTCAGTTGACCGAGTCAATGATCATCAACGCAAAAACGGTCAACGAGACGCGTTTTCAGTATGATTTTAACAACCGCGAAACGACCGGGGATGATTCGATCCCGGCGATCAATGTTTCGAGCGCTTTTAATGGCGGTGGAGCTCAGACGGGTGATAATTATAACCGTACAAAACGTTGGGAACTGCAGAATTACACAACAACATCGTTCGGGCAGCACGCGATCAAATTTGGTATCCGTGTTCGTGGGGTCAACATCCAGGACCGTACGGAAAGTAACTACGGCGGATCGTTCCTCTTTTCGGGGTTTGCGGCTCCGGGCGGAGATGCCTGTGATCTGAACAATGACCTCGTTGTATCATCGCTTGAACAGTATCGTTGTAAAGCACTGGGTACACCGGGCGACAGGTACAATCCGACACAGTTCTCGATCACGTCGGGTAATCCTGTGGCTTCGGTCTCGCAGATCGACTACAGTCCTTTTATTACAGATGACTGGAAAGTTAGACAAGACCTGACGCTGAGCTTTGGCCTGCGTTACGAAAATCAGACCAATCTCAATAGCAATCTGAATTTTGCTCCGAGAGTCGGATTCGCGTGGTCGCCCGGCGCGGGTGGTGCGAGGGCACCTAAGACCGTGTTTCGCGGCGGCGGCGGCGTATTCTTTGACCGCTTTAACGAGGGTCAGACGCTCAGGGCAAGGCGCAACGACGGTGTTTCGCAGCTTCAGTACATAGTCACTAACAATCCGGCGATACTAGGACAGGCTGTTTTTAACACAAACGGTACGGTCACTAATGTCCCGACAGCAGCTCAACTTGGAGCGATCGTGCCATTGACGAGCATCCCGTATCGGATCGACAGCAAGCTAAGTGCTCCATATTCAGTTCAAACAGCATTTAGTGTTGAACACCAGATCACGCCGACCACGGTACTAAGTGCGACATGGACGTGGGCCAAATCTTTGAATACGTTGCGTACCCGCAATATCAACGCACCTGTTTGCCCAAACACGACTGTCTGTCCGGCAGGACTCACTCAGGCACAGGTACAGGCTCTAAGGCCCGACACGACCGCAGGTAATATCTATCGCATCGAATCGAGCGGATACGCGAATACCCAGATGCTGATGATCAATTTTCGTACGGCGATCGGTTCAAAGGTCAACTTTAACGGCGGTTACTCACTCGGCAGGGCCAATGGCGACACTGACAGCCTCAGCAGCCCGCGATTTGCTGTAAACACGGTCGGATATCCGGCGTACAGCTATGATCTGACAGGCGAAGATGGCCCGTCAGCATTTTTACCGAGGCATTCGCTGTTCTTTTTTGGTTCGATCACGTTGCCGTGGGGCATCCGTGCAAATCCTATGGTCATTGCCTCGACCGGACGCCGGTTTAATATAACGACCGGTATCGACAGTAATTACGATTCACTATTTTTTGAACGTCCGACATTTGCGGCACTGAGCCAACGTTGTCAAGAATTGAACCTTACGAATTCGTTCTGTGATATGAACGGAGTGGCGAATATGAATGCGATCATTCCGCGTAACTACGGTAAGGGCCCGGGTTCGTTCGTGACGAACTTAAACCTTAGCAAGACGTTCTCGTTTGGAAGCAGCGCTGACGGCGCGACGTCATCCTCCGGCGGCGGCCGTCAGGGCGGCGGCGGACAACGTGGCGGTGGCGGTGGCGGCGGTCCCCAGATGGTCATGATGGGCGGTGGCGGCGGTATGATGGGTATGGGCGGCGGCAGCGATGCCCGCAAACCATACAACCTGACTTTCGGTGTTAATGTTCAGAACCTGTTTAATACGGTTAATCTGAGTAACCCTGTCAGTTCGTTGACCTCACCGTCATTTGGCGTTCCGCGTTCGACGGGCGGCGGGTTTGGGCCATTCGGAGGTGGCGGCGGGTCTGCTAACAGGCGTGTCGATCTTTCGTTAAGGTTTAATTTCTAAGATCTATAACAATTTCCTCCGAGATTGACTGACGACGGCGGCTTTGGCTGCCGTCTTTTTTATGGGAATGAAACAAACAACGGTATAATGTCGTTTTACATCAAAGCTATGTTTTCGGAGTAATAAACATTAAATGAAAAAAATATTGATCCTTTCGCTGTCGTTGTTTGTTTTTACATTGTCAGGTTTTTCGCAACCCGGTGAAGCGGCAAAACCGGCTGCGCCGCAAAAAGCTGCATCGGCAGAAACTCTGCCCGGGGATATTGCCAAAGCGACCCTTGCAGCACACGGGGGCGATAAGTTGAAAAAGCTGCAGGCACTGGTTACAAAGGGTTCGGTCGATATGAATGTTTTTGGCCAGTCGATGCCGGGTGCTTTTTCGACGGCGGTGAACGGGGATAAATACTATTTTGAGATAAACAGTGTCGCCCAGTCGTTAAAGCAGGTGTACGACGGCCAGCAAACCTATTCGTCAATTCAGGGCTTTGTGCTGCCTCCGCTGACGACGCTCGGGTTTCCCGTTCTGCAGCGGATCGGTGATACCGGATATGTCATCACTGCCTTGCCGGAATTGAAAAGGAAAAAGCGCGGATTTCGTATAACGACACCTGAGGGCTATTACACGGATTTCTATGTCGATGAAAAGACGAGCCTGCTCAAAGGGTATGAGTCGAGCTATAGTTTTGGCGACCGGACGGTGACGACAGCAGTCGAGGTGGATGAAATGCAGACGGTCGAAGGGTTGGTAGTGCCAAAGAAATATTCGCAGCGTTTTGATCTAGCATCTATCACGGCCTATGCAACATTTAAGACCAAAGATATCCTAGTCAACCCGCAGATGGACGCGAGTGCTTTTGCGATACCTAAATAATTGAATTATTTGGCGAAACGACTGGATCTCCACCAGTCGATAGTGCGGCGAAGCCCTTCTTCTAGACCTACTTTTTGTTCATACCCGAGCCATTCGACAGCTCGGGTATTGTCCGCCTGAGAATCGCGGACATCGCCTTTGCGCGGAGCCTGATGATCGGCTTGGACATTCTCTTTACCGGTAATTTTCTTTAGAACGCTCAATAATTCATTAAGCGTGATGCGGTCGCCGTTCGCGACGTTTAGGGTCTCGCCAATTCCTTTTGCAGCATTCATCGCCTTGATGTTAGCATCCACGACGTTGTCGATATAAGTGAAATCACGTGAATGCTCGCCGTCTCCATAAATCACCGGTGTTGTATCGGTCATCAGGGCATCAACAAATCGAGAGATAACGCCGGAATACATTGATGCAGGATTTTGCCGCGGGCCAAAGACGTTGAAATAACGAAGCGACATCGTCTCTAATCCATAGACGTTGTTAAATGAGCGGCAATAAAATTCGCCCGTGAGCTTTGCGACGGCATAAGGCGAGAGCGGGTCAGCACGCATCGTCTCGACCTTAGGTAAAACAGGTTGATCGCCATATGCCGAGCTGGAGGCGGCGTAGATAACGCGGCGGACACCAACCTCTTTTGATCTGATCAGCAGCTTCAGCGTGGCGTTGACACAGGCTTCGTGAGTTTCGGCAGGGTCATCGACCGAGCGGGGCACGCTGGGCAGAGCGGCTTCGTGAAAGACGATCTCGCATCCATCGATGGCTTTTGAGAGAGCGGCATCGTCGTTGATATCGCCTTCGACAAAATCAAAATCGCCGTCGATCTCATCAAGGTTTTCGCGAAATCCGGTTACAAGATTATCGATGATCGTGACCTTAGCCCCCTGACGGATCAATTCCCCGGCAAGGTTTGAGCCAATAAATCCGGCACCGCCTGTAACTAAGACTTTGCTTGATAGCGACATATTTCTATTAACGTCCAACCCCGACGTATTCAAACCCCAGTTCGATCATATCCTGCGGCTCGTAAATATTGCGAAGATCAGCGATCTTTGGCGTTGTAAGCAGTGATTTGACCCGTTCCATATCGAGGGCACGAAACTGATTCCATTCAGTCGTGAGAACCAGCACGTCAGCTCCGTCGATGGCTTCGTATTCATCATTGGCGTAGGCGATATCCGGCAGGTAATGTTTTGCTTCGGTCATCGCCACCGGGTCAAAGGCCGTGACGCTGCCGCCGCGAGCGATCACTGCTTTAATGATATCAATTGCCGGAGACTCGCGCATATCGTCGGTCTCGGGTTTGAATGAAAGACCAAGAACACCGATCCGTTTTCCGCTAAGGTCGCCGACTAGCTTTTCGATCTTTGCGATCATCGCATCACGCTGGCGCTCGTTTGCCTCAATTACCGCATCGACGATACGCGTTTCTACGCCAAACTGATCTGCCACGGTCGTTAAAGCTCGTGTGTCTTTTGGAAAACAAGATCCACCGTATCCGGGGCCGGGATGCAGGAATTTGCGTCCGATACGGTTATCCATGCCCATTCCGCGAGCGACATCGTGAACGTCACATCCGATAGCATCGCAAAGATTGGCTATCTCATTAATAAATGTGATCTTGGTTGCCAGAAAAGCGTTTGCCGCGTACTTAATAAGTTCGGCGGCCTCAAGCGAGGTGATAACGATCGGCGTTTCTATCAGATAGAGCGGGCGGTAAAGCTCTTTCATCACGTCGATGGCACGAGCGTCGTTGCTGCCGATCACGACACGATCTGGCCGCATAAAATCGGTGATCGCCGCTCCTTCGCGTAAGAACTCAGGGTTAGAGGCGACGCCAAACTCAGTATCAGTCAAGAGATTGGCAGTAACAAATTCTCGCAGCCACTTGCCGGTTCCAACCGGTACCGTCGATTTGGTAACCAGCACTTTGTAGCCGTTCATTGCCTCAGCTACATCTTTTGCCGCCTGGCGATAGTAGCTCATGTCGGGAGTGCCGTCAGGTTGGGGCGGCGTTCCAACGGCTAGAAACACGACGAGCGCGTTTTCGACCGCGTGTTTGATATCCGTCGTAAAATGGAGCCGTTTGGCGGCTACGTTTTTTTCGACGATCTTATCTAGTCCCGGTTCGTAGATCGGGATAATACCGCGGTTTAGGTTTTCAACTTTTTCCCGGTCAACATCGACGCATGTGACGTCAACGCCAAACTCTGCGAAACACGCCCCTGTTACGAGGCCAACATATCCGGTGCCGATTACTGCTATGTGCATAGAGGATCAATTAGGTAGCAAGAAAATAATAAAGTATCAATAGGATCAAAAATGGGCAAAATTATGCGGGTCACGTCTAAAACATGACCCGCATAATTATAGGTTGAAATAGGTGATTATCGAGTTGGGCTAACAACGGTCACTCCGCCGCCTTGGCCAGGGTTACCGTCACGTGTTCCGAGCCAAATGCCAATACCCCCCGCCACTCCTGCAAGAGCGATCAGCCAAGGATAGCCAGCGAATGCCGGAGGCGTTCCCGAACCAGGACGCATACATATTTTGCAACCTGCCTGACCCATTGTGCCGGCCATTTCGGATGCCCCAGCAGCAACCTGCTTGTCATTCGCTCCTTCACGCATTATTACTAGTCCGGAGACGGTGTCAACCCAGGTGTTAGCACAGGCAGTCTGGACAAAAAAGTTGTTCGCCTGGCTCGAATCAGCAATAGCTGTTGCGTGCTTGGTGGTGACCGTAGCGGCGTGGCCAGTTGTTGTCGAGAGCCGAACCTTACCCGAGCTGAGCATTGCGATGATGCCGCTATCGGAAAAATCCAGAGTCACGGTTGTTTCTTCCAAAATTTCGATACGTCCAAGATTGCCGAGGCTGACAACAGCGCTCGAACCTTTAGCGGTTGTGATCGTCGATCCCGATATGATCGTTGAGTTCGAAACAGCAGTCGCGCCGTTGACAGTAACCTGTCCGGTCACGGTGATGTCGCCACCGGCAACTAACGGTCCAGCGAGTGCAATCATCGAAGAAACACAAATAAGTGTTGCAAGGGTGGTTAAAGTGACTAATTTACGAGCAATGTTTTTGCCTAGCATCTGGTTTAATCTCCTCCTGAAAATCGATCCTATTTCAAATATATAACTGTTTGAGACGTTATGTTAAATAGCTAGCATTTCCGTATTTCAGAATCTGCGATATTGTCTCAAAAATCAACTCTCTCAATCTTTTACACGAAATAATGCCTCGTGTCAATCAAATCAGGGCTGTCAACCGAAAAGATAAAGAGAAAAATGTTTCCCGTGGCTTAAAATTGTCTAAGCAAGGATTTGATTCATATTTATAGCACAATTCTTTTCTTAATCAAAGGCAAAACAAGAAAAAGATAATATTTTTTGCAAACGTAACAAGGCAGGTTTTTGCAAGATCTCAAGTGCGGCTAGATCGTGGCGGCATCTCTGTTGCCAGCCATTGCAATTTTTGTTCTAATTCCCTCAGTTCGGAATATATTTATGGAGACACTAACGGTATGAAAGTCAAAGGAATTTTCCTTTTAATAGTATTATTCGCGATCGGCGTGACGGCCTCTTGTTCAAACGGGCCTAAGGAAAAGCGGATAAAGATCGGTTTCGCAATGGACACGCTTAAGGAGGAACGTTGGCAGCGGGATAAGGATGCTTTTGAGGCCCACTGCAAACATCTCAATGCAGATTGCGTAGTGACCGTTGCCGACAATAAGGCTGACAAACAGGCGAACGACGTCGATAATCTCTTGACGCAGGGCGTCGATGTACTGGTGATCGCTCCGCACGATGCGACCCAGGCCGCGTCGATGGTCGATAAAGCAAAGGCGCAGAACGTGCCGGTCATCAGTTATGACAGGCTTATTAATTCGGACAAGATCGACGCTTATATATCACATCAAGTTCCGGTGATCGGGAAGAAGATTTCCGAGTACGCTCTGTCAAAGGTGCCAAAAGGCAAGTACGTGATGGTTTACGGGGCATCGACTGATAATAATGCAGTCATAATGAAAAAGTCAGAGCTAGAGGTTTTGCAACCGGCGATCGATAAAGGAGACATCAAGATCGTCGCTGATAATTTCATTGTTGACTGGAAACCGGAAGAGGCGTTGAAGATGGCTGAGAACGCCCTTACGCAAAATAATGATGATATCCAGGCATTTGTTGTTTCCAACGACGGTATGGCCGGCGGTGTGATCTCGGCGCTAGCAAAACGTGGGCTCGCGGGCAAAGTACTTGTCACCGGACAGGACGCAGGACTCGAAGCCCTCCAAAATATCGCCGAGGGTAAACAATCGATGACCGTCTATAAGCCCATCATTCCGTTGGCTAACGCCGCCGTCGAGGCTGCGGTCAAACTTGCCAAAAAAGAAAAGCTCGAAACAAAGCCTTTTATGAACGACGTGCTGAAAAAAGAAGTGCCTTCAATTTTGCTTGAGGTGACATCCGTCGATAAGGCAAATCTGATGGACACCGTAATTAAGGACGGCTTTGCAAAGTACGACGATGTTTATAAAAACGTACCCGAAGCAGATCGTCCAAAAAAGCCGACTAGCTAACCTTTATAGATATGGCGAACGTCGTCTTAGCCGCCGATCTTGGCGGAACAAATTTGCGGATCGCAGCGGTCGATAGCGGCGGCAAGATCCTGCATTTAGTCAAACGTCCTGTCCCGGACGGCGTTTCGCCCGACCAGCTTATTGGACTGGTTCGGGAAATGGCGGCGGAATGTGGTTCGTTCGATGCCGTCGGTTTTTCGGCCCCTGCACCTGCGGCAAAAGAATTTGACGGCGTGCTGACAAAGCTCCCAAATCTACCCTCACTTGTCGGGATGAATTTGAAAGCCGCACTCGACGGCCTGTTTCATCTGCCAGTCATTATTGAAAATGATGCGACAGCTGCCGGAATTGGCGAGGATTGGATTGGGGCGTCACGGGGCGTCAACACGTCCGTTTGCGTCACGCTCGGCACGGGAATTGGCGGCGGCATCATTATTAATGGTGAGCCGCTTCGTGGACTTGACGGTACGGGCGGGGAGATCGGGCATTTTTGCGTCGAACCGGACGGCCGCCCTTGTGGTTGCGGCAGCCACGGTTGTATAGAGCAATATGCTTCGGCAACTGCGATAGAACGGATGGCGTCTGCGGCAGGGATGAGCATTACGACCGCGGAACAGGTTTACGTAGCATGGCAGACCGGTGATGAACGAGCGAAATCGGTATTCGATTCAATGGGCCGCTATCTAGGGATAACGCTTGCGGGGCTCGCAAATACGCTAAACCCCGAAATGTTTGTCATCTGCGGCGGCGTCACCGACGGCTGGGCCGCTTTTGCTCCTCGCGTCGAAGCTGAAATACACGCTCGTGCTTACCCTGCCGCGGCCAACCGTGCCAAACTCGTTCGTGGGAAACTCGGCGACAATGCTGGCTTGCTTGGTGCCGCGAGATCTGCTTTTCGGCGACTACAACCAATATAGAACCAGGGCTCTGAGCATCCGTTTTATACTTGCACAAATACACAAGTTCAAGTAATATACTCGTTTGCTGAGATGCGCGGGAATCGTGTCAAGTGGGTTTCGCACCCACTTTTTCTTTTGGGTTGAAAGTGATGGATAAGCGTCTCATTATCGAGCGGGTTGAAAATATTGCGGCCAAGGTCGCGGCGGATAGCGGCATCGAACTGGTGCATGTCGAGATCGCGGGTATTAAACACGACATGGTCGTGCGGGTTTACATCGACAAACCTGAAGGCGTGACGCTTGATGATTGTTCGCGGTTCTCTAAGGCTGCTGAGGAAATACTCGACGCTGAGGACATCGTTCCCTCGCGATATGTATTAGAAGTTTCGAGTCCCGGCATCGAACGCGAGCTTTATTCGCTGGCAGATTTTGTTAAATTTACCGGCAAGCTCGCCAAAGTGAAAACAACGGAGGCTATCAACGGACAAAAGATATTTGTCGGAAATATAGTAGAGGCAAGCGAGGATCAGATCGTGATCGATGACAGAACGCGGGGCAATGTGACGTTCAAATACGCGGACGTATCCAAAGCAAATCTAAAGATCGATCTTGCGAAAGAATTTGGCCGTTAAAACGGCATAGAGTAAAGAGTTATGACATCATCCATCGGACAGAGTATAGACCTTTTGTGTAGTGAGCAGTCGCTTGACCGCGACATGATCATCGAGGCGATGAAGGAAGCCGTTAAGGCGGCCGCTCGCAAGCAGTTTAAGGACAAAGAGGGCGACAGCATCCAGGTCGAATGGAACCAAGAGGAAGGTGAGATCGAAGTCTCGGCCGAAAAGACCGTTGTCGAAACTGTCGAAGACCCGCTGACCGAACTCACGCTCGAAGAGGCTCAGGAGCTTGCCGGTGACGAGATCGAGATCGGCGATATGCTGCTGCTTCCGCTCAACCGTGAGGAAATGGGCCGCATTGCTGCTCAGACTGCAAAGCAGATCTTGGTTCAAAAGGTCCGCGAGGCAATTCGTGAAAAGGTCTATGAGGAATACATCGACCGTAAGGGCGAGCTGATCAACGGCACTGTCAAACGCTTTGAGCGTGGCGATATGATCGTCGACCTTGGGAATAATCTCGAGGCTGTTGTGCCCAGACAAGAGCAGTCACGCGGCGAGATGTGGAATCAGGGCGAACGTATCCGCGTTGTCATCGCTGACGTTTCGCGTGAGCAAAAAGGCCAGCAGATCATGGGGTCGCGTGCTTCGTCAGAACTGCTGAAACGGCTCTTTGAGATGGAGGTGCCTGAGATCTACGACGAGACCGTCGTTATCAAATCGTGCGTCCGTGAGCCGGGTGATCGTGCAAAGATCGCGGTTACATCCAACGAAAAGGATGTCGATCCGGTCGGAGCCTGCGTCGGTATGAAAGGGTCGCGTGTGCAGGCGATCATCAAAGAATTACGCGGCGAAAAGATCGATATTATCGAGTGGAGCGAGGAGCCGTCGGTTTTTGCGGCAAACGCGCTGTCACCGGCAAAGGTTTCGCAGGTACGCATTACTGATATCGATAACCGTCTGATGGAAGTTATCGTTGGTGAGGATCAGTTGAGCCTTGCGATCGGCAAGAAAGGGCAGAATGTCCGTCTTGCGACACGGCTTGTAGGTTGGGAGATCAAGATCGTCAGCGAAGAACTGATCAAGCGAGAGATCACCAAGCAGATGGGTAAAATGATGGCGTCGGGCGAGGCCGTTCCCATCACCGCTCTTGAGGGTGTGACTGCACCTCAGGCAGAGACGTTGGCTGAAAAAGGTATTAAGGATGTTGAGGCTCTGGCCGCTGCGTCGGTCGATGATCTGGTCGATTTCCTTGACGTCAGTATGGACCAGGCTGAGTCGATCAAAGCGGCAGCCGCTGAAATAGTCAGAGCCCGAAACGTCGAAATGGGCGTCGAAGAACCTGCTGAAGAAATGATTGTTGAAGAAACTGTAGCTGTCGAGGAGACTGTGGCTGAAGAAGCCCTGGAGGCAGAAGCAGAAGCAGAAGCAGAGACAGAGACAGAGACAGAGACAGAGGCAGAGCCTGAGGCTGAAACAGCCGCAGAGGAAACTGTTGAGGAAGAAGTTGCGGCAGAAGAGACATCTCCGGTAGCGGAAAGCGATGCGGACGAAGCAAAAGATGCGTAGTTCGGAGTAGTAATAGCCACCCGCGTTTATTTCCGGTGGCACATGAACGATAAAGTTAAATATGGCGATCGGCAAAAGCATTCGAATATACGACCTTGCAAAAGAGGTCAAGCAGGACACAAAACGTGTGATGGAAGACCTGCGCCGCGAGGGCGTCGACGTCAGCGTTGCGTCCAACTCCGTCCCGTATGAGGTCGCTGAAAAGGTTCGCGGCAAGTATTTTCCTAAGACCGAGGCTGCACCAAAACGCGCGATCAAAGTCATCAAGAAAGCGCCTAAGACAGATGAGGCCGTTAAGGAGACCGATATTTCTGTCGCACCGGACGCCCCGGCGGTCGAGGCAACTCCAGCCGAAGTCGAGCCTGCCGCTACGCCTGTCGTCGTTGCCGAGCCGACCGCTCCGCCGGCCGAGGCTGAGGAGAAAAAGCCCGGCACACAGCCAAACGTAAAAACGCTTACCAAAAAAACCGTCGCCGCTCCCGTATCCGAAGAAGTGGTTGAGGCCACTGAGCCAAAACGTGTAGCAAAGCCGAAAGCCGATGTGGCGGACGAGCTAGCTCGGGCTGAGATTGTCGAGCGGGAAGCGGAAACACCGCAGCCCGCGGAGGTTGTAGAACCTGCACCGGTCGCACCGGTTTCCAAAACCGGAACGACGGTAAAAACTCTAACGCCTACCAAAGTTGCGATCGATAAGGGCATCAAAGCCGGCGACAAGCTCGTAAAAGACGCCCCGACACAGACGGGCCGGCTTGTGGCTGAACCGTTACGTGGACGTCCGGGTGACGGTCAACGCGGACTGCGCGGAACGCCCGGCGAAAATGCCGCTCCGCAGATGACCTATACGCCGCCGGCTGATAACCGCCGCCGTCCGGGCCGTGGCGGAGGACGAAAAGGAGCCGATAAGGCAGGCAGATTTGCCGAACGCGATCTCGATGCACCGCAGAAACGCACGCTCGAGGAACGTATCCTTGAGCAGGTCGGCACCATCGCCAACGACGATCTCAAGGTCATTCGCCTTGTTGAGGGGGCGACGGTGCGTGAGTTTGCCGAGGCTCTCGGCATCACCCCGCGTGACATCGTGCAGCTGCTTATTAAGCGCGGCGTTTTTGCCACGCTAAATCAGCCGATCGGTGAAAAGATGGCGACTGAGATGGCGTTTGACTACGGATTTGACCTCAGCTTTGTACCGTTCGAAGAAATGGTCATCGAAGAGGAATTTGAGGAGCTGATCGCTGCTGACGCGGACGATGTCGAGTTGCCGCGTGCACCGGTCATTACCGTCATGGGCCACGTCGATCACGGTAAGACCAGCTTACTCGACGCCATTCGCTCGGAAAACGTCGCCGAGGGCGAGGCCGGCGGTATCACGCAGCACATTGGTGCTTACAGCGTGATGGTGCCGAACGCCGATGATCCGGACGAGCCGCGTCGCGTCGTTTTTCTCGACACACCGGGCCACGAAGCATTTACCATGATGCGTGCCCGCGGAGCCAAAGCGACGGATATCGTTATCCTGGTTGTCGCCGCTGACGATGGCGTCATGCCGCAGACAGTCGAGGCCGTTGAGCACTCAAAAGCTGCCGGCGTGCCGATCATCGTCGCGATCAACAAGATCGACAAGCCAGGTGCCAGCGTCGATACCGTAAAAAATGGGTTGGCAGCACTTGGGCTGCAGCCAACGGATTGGGGCGGTGAAACGGAGATGGTCGAGGTTTCGGCCAAGAATCGTCAAAATCTTGACACATTATTAGAGACAGTTTTGCTGCAGGCCGATATCCTGGCTCTCAAAGCCAGCCCGACGCGTCGTGCGTCCGGTGTCGTGCTCGAAGCAAAACTCGATAAAGGCCGTGGTGCCGTCGCGACCGCTCTTGTCCAACAAGGAACGATGCGTGTCGGCGATCCGTTCATCGTGGGGCAGTTCTCGGGTAAGGTCAGAGCAATGTTCTCAGACCGCGGCGAAGCTGTCGATGAGGCACTACCGGCAACACCGGTCGAGATACTTGGACTGCAAGGCGTGCCGCAAGCCGGTGATACTTTCCAGGTCGTTGCTGACGTAGATCGTGCTCAGGACATTGCACAACAGCGTCAAATGCACGCCCGTCAGGCGGCGATGCTCAAAACCACCAAGCGTGGTATCGAGTCGCTCGGCCAGGCGGAGATCAAAGAATTGCTGGTCATTCTCAAGGCCGATGTACAAGGTTCGGTCGAGGTGCTCAAGGGAACGCTCGAAAAACTTTCGACTGAAAAGGTCAAGGTTCGCGTTATTCGTGCCGGTGTTGGTGCGATTGCCGAATCGGACGTTCTGCTTGCTTCGGCGACGCAGGCGGACGATGCTTCGACAGCGGTGGTCATTATCGGATTTAACGTCCGGCCCGAGGCCCGCGTTGCTGATATTGCCAAGCACGAAGATGTTGACATCCGTCTGCACTCGATCATTTACAAGGTCGAGGAAGAAATAACCGCCGCAATGATCGGTATGCTCGACGCGATCGAGAAAGAGACGATCCTCGGCAAGGCACTGGTTCAAGAAACGTTCAAAGTATCGAAACTCGGCACCATCGCCGGTTGCCGCGTTACCGAAGGGGTTATTCGCCGACAAGCAAAAGCAAGGTTGTTGCGTGACAGCGTTGTCATTTGGGAAGGCGACATCTCGACGCTCAAGCGTTTCAAAGACGATGTTAACGAGGTCAAAAACGGATTTGAATGCGGTATCAGTCTCGTCAATTTTAACGACATCAAGATCGATGACGAGATCGAGGCATTTGTGATCGAAAAGATAGCTGCAACGGAATTGTAGAGTTATGCGACGGCCCGAAAGATTTGCCGAGGCATTGAAAGAAGAGATCGCTGAGGTAGTTGGGTTTGAGCTTGACGACCCGAGGCTCGAAACGACGACGGTTACCGAGGTCGTCGTTGCGGAAGATCTCAGAGACGCCAAGGTTTATGTGCTGATCCTTGGCACTGACGAGGATATTGATAAAGCACTAAAAGCCCTGCGAAACGCATCGGCTTTTGTTCGGCAGCAGGTGACGATGAACCTATCGCTCCGCCATGCGCCGCATCTGCATTTTGTCCGTGATACCGCTGAAGAAAATGCTTCGCGTATCAACGAGATCCTGAGCGATCTGACGCTCAAGGGTGAAATTAGGAATGAAAGTGAATAGCGAATAGTTAACAGTGAATAGTGTATCGACCAGAAGATTTGGCAGTTACTATTCACTGTTCACTATTAACTGTTCACTAACAAAAACGTGTTAAGCCAAGTAGTAGAGTTAATTGAAACCAAACACTCGTTTGGAATTACGACGCATATCAAACCCGACGGCGACGGTGTCGGGTCATCTTTAGGATTGTGCTGGCTGCTTCGCAGTCTAGGAAAGGATGCTGAGGTCATTGTTCGCGGTGATGTGCCGCCGGCGTACAGCAGCTTGCCCGGAGCAGATGAGATCCGAGACGTGACTTATGTCAACGGCAAATACGACGCTGTATTTGTTATCGAATGCTCAGATCTCGACCGACCCGGCATTGACGGGCTCGATAAACAATTCACCGTCAACATTGACCACCACGCCACCAGCGAACATTTTGGGACGATAAATTGGATCGATTCGACCGCATCGGCTGTTGGCGAGATGATCTACAATCTCTGCAAAGCTATCGGCGGACGTATTACCAAAGAGATCGCCGAATGCGTCTATATGGCGCTCGTCACCGATACAGGTTCGTTTCACTTTTCAAACACATCCGACCGCACGCTAAAGGTCGCATCCGAGCTTGTAAAAGCCGGTGCAAAACCCGCAAAGATCGGCGAAGCCGTCTATAACAACTACCCTTGGTCGCGTATCGAACTGATGCGTCAGGTGCTCGCAACCGTCAAACGTGACGCCTCGGGACGCATCGCCACACTTCGACAGACCATCGAAATGCAGAACCTTGCAGAGGCGATCGACGGTGATAATAACGGTTTTGTAAATATCCCGCTTGCCGCAAAAGATGTGCTTGCGGCTGTCTATATGCGCGAGATCGAGCCGGGTAAATACCGCTGCAGCCTTCGCTCAAAAGGTGATATCAACGTAGCAAAGGTCGCAGAAAAATTTGGCGGCGGCGGGCATAAAAATGCCTCGGGTCTTGGCATCGAGGGCGACTGGGACGAAAAAGAAGCCGAGATCGTAGCAGCTTTGCGAGATGCGGTCTATGCCACTATCTCTTAGTGCTGAAAGCCCGCGTGTAAGCAAGGGCGTAACATCCAGCGTTGGTCATTTCGCCCTTGCTCACGCGCGGGCTTCCGCAAAGATCTATGGCTGAAAAGCGTTACAAATGGCGGCGTGACGATTACCGCGAAAAGACCAAGGGCTTGCTCATGCTCAATACCGGCGACGGCAAGGGCAAAACGACCGCCGCTATCGGGCTGATGGTCAGAGCCGCCGGCCGCGAATTGAAATGCTGCATGGTCCAGTTCATGAAAGCCAAAGGCGACCGCTACGGCGAGCATGAGTCGTTTGAAAAGCTCGGCATTGAGGTCCACACGATGGGCGACGGCTTTACCTGGGACACGAAGGACAAAACCCAAGACATCAAAACCAGCGAAGAAACATGGGCATTGTGCGTTGAAAAAATGCACAGTGGCGATTACGATATGCTCGTGTTCGACGAGTTGCTCTATGTCCTGAGCTACGGGTTTCTTGACATTGATGCGGTAATTGCCGAGATCCAAGCCATTCGTGAAAAACAACCGCACTTGCACCTCGTTTTAACAGGCCGTAACGTCGATGACGCACTTACGAAAATGATCGACGAAGCCGATCTTGTAACAGAGATGCGGGAGATAAAACATCCCTTTTACGCAGGTATTTTTGCCCAGCAGGGAATTGAGTTTTAATGAAAACACCCGTCGAAAAACGAAAAGCATCCGGCATTGCTGACTATGTCGCGTTGGCGTTGACCACGTGGGGCGTGGGATATTTGCCGCTGATGCCGGGGACGTTTGGCTCGATGGTGGGCGTCGCGATTTATGTTGGTGTTGTCTGGTTTGATGTATTTGCGGGGCTTCGATTCTTCACGGCAGGTTATACTCCCGAACAGATCAGTGCCCTGGTTTGGGCGTCAAACTCGATATTGCTCGTTATTCTCATAATTGTCGGCATTTGGGCGTCTGGTAAAACGATCCCTATCTTAGGAAATTCAGATCCGAACGAGGCGGTCGTCGACGAGGTGATGGGCCAGCTCGTCACGCTGCTTTTCATACCGCAGGGTGCAGGCTGGATCTACGTCCTAGCGGGTTTTGGCTTGTTTCGCTTGTTCGATATTTGGAAACCATATCCGATAGATAGCCTGCAGGATCTTCCGGGCGGCGTTGGGGTATGTGCTGACGATCTGGTGGCCGGAGTTTATGCGGGTATGTGTCTCTCGATCGCTTACGCGGTCACGATATTGATATGATCTATCATGTTTTGCCTGGCGATGCTCAGGTCGAGGAATTCAAAAAAACAGGTATTGCAGGTGAGTTGATCGTGTGTCGCGAGGTGTTTGTAACCGGTCCGCTCGATGCTGAAACGCCCGAGGAGTTTTGGGACGAGCGGGCGAAATTTATCCTTGCCGAATATGGCGAGGACGAGATCGTCTATCACGAGACGGTTGCTGACGAGCTGATAAAGCTTGCTGACCGAAATGATGACGATGAGGTTAATCTCTGGTTCGAGTACGAGCTGTTTTGTAGCGTAAATATGTGGTGTTGCCTGTCGCTGTTGAAAGCTACGGGTGCGACAGTTTACCGAGTCGAGCCGATCGGACTTGATGAAGAAGACCGCTGGGATGGTTTTGGCAAGTTTGCGGCCGATGATCTGAAGGCTTGCCATGAGATGCGGACCAAACTCACCGATGATGACGTCGCGCTCGGAGCCAACCTCTGGGAAGCATATCGCCTCAAAAAATTTACAGATCTAAAAGAACTCGCTCAGGGCCAGACAGACGCGTTTCCATATCTCGGCGAGGTCGTCGCGGCTGCTATTCACCAAGGCATCGAACCGCTCGAAGTTATTAGAGCGATCACCGCGGGCGGAGAGACCGATTTTGGCAAGATCTTTGCCGAGTTTAAAAAACGAGCCGGGGTTTATGGTTATGGCGATCTACAGGTTGAGCGGCTGCTCGATCAAGTCGTGCCCTAGCCCTTTTTGTGATGTGACGGCTTGTCAAAGCTTTTCATATCGGTTTCATTTTGAAAGATCCATCCTCTCCGCCAAAAATAGATCAACAGCGTTACCGTTATCAAGGCCATTACCGCGAGCGTGACAAAATAGCCCAAAGGGGACTTGAGTTCGGGCATATTTTCAAAATTCATACCGTAAATACCCGCGATCAGGCTGAGTGGCAAAATGATCGACGACATTACGGCGAGGGTTTTCATCACATCGTTCGTTCGGTTACCGACAACGGCGAAATGTATATCAAACAAGCTTGCGACCAGATCGCGATAGCCCTCAGCCAGGTCCGATATCCGCTGCAAATGATCGTAGACGTTTCGGAAAAAAGGCAGGACATTCTCGGGTATTTGCGGAAATTCTCCGTGCGACATACGATAAAGCACGTCCAATTGCCGCGATGATATACGCTTGAGCCGCGCTACGCTTCGGCGAAGATCCATCACCTCGCCGAGAATGTCATTGTTGGTCCGTTTCATATCGATGACGCGGTCCTCAAGTTCATTGATCGCCTTATCATAATCATCTACTATCGGCATATACAGATCGATCAACTCATCCAAAATGTGATGCAGCAAATAGGCGGCACCGCGTTTTGAGACAAAGGTGCTGTTGCGGATCCGTTGTTTGACGGTCTTAATGCTGAGAAAGCGCTGAATGTGAAAGGTCACCAGATAGTTAGACCCCAAAAAACCATCAAGCTCTTTTGTTACAAAATTTGCGGCGTTTGTCTCACCCGGTTTGATGCCGTGAACAACAAAATAAATATAGTCGTCAAAGCCCTCGATCTTTGGCTGACGGCGGGTCTCAAAACACTCCTCGACCGTCATGGCATGAAAGCCAAAGACGTTGAGCATTACATCACGAGCCACATCGAGGTGTGCGTCTGTTTCACCTTGTAGATCTACCCATACGACGTTTTCCGGATCCGCAAGCAATGCAGGTAGTTCTTCACGCGTAAAGCCTTCTTCGACCTTGTCCGCACCTTTTTTGTAGCAAAAAATTTCCATCTTACTAAGGTTTTTAAAGTCATTGCCGCCGTTAATTTGTGACGGCAATTTACCAATGCTAAGATTCTACCAAAAGATCACTTACGAACAACTCACACCTACATACCTATGAAAGTTTTTGTTGCCGACGATGTCAACGAAGATAAATTGGCCCCGCTCATCGACGCCGACATCGAGGTTGTCAAAGAGACAAAGCTTGATGCCGCTACTCTAGCACAGCGTTTGGGCGATGCCGATGGCGTTATCGTCCGCAGTGCAACGCACATTACTGCGGAGCTAATGGACGCGGCGAAAAACCTACGAGTCATCGGCCGTGCGGGAGTCGGGGTCGATAATATCGACGTCAAAGCGGCAACGCAACGCGGCATCGTCGTAATGAACGCTCCCGATGGCAACACCATCACCACCGCCGAACACACCATCGCCTTGCTTGTTTCGATGGCCCGCAGCGTGCCGCAGGCGCATGCAAAATTACAGTCAGGCGTGTGGGATAAAAAGAGTTTTGTGGGTGTCGAATTGAACGGCAAGACGCTTGGCGTTATCGGTTTGGGGCGTATCGGCAAGCACGTTGCTCAGATCGCGCGGGGCTTTGGGATGCAGATAGTCGCATTCGACCCTTTTACATCTGCCGAACATGCAAAAGAACTGGGAATCGAGACCAGCACGCTCGATGAGGTGTTAAAACGTGCTGATTTTCTGACGATCCACACGCCAGTGACCGACGAAACTCGGGGCATCATTGGCAAAGACGCGTTTGCCAAAATGAAAAAAGGTGTGCGGCTCGTTAACTGTGCCCGCGGCGGGCTGGTTAACGAGACTGCGTTGCTCGAAGCTATCGATAACGGCACGGTCGCCGCAGCCGCTCTCGATGTTTTTTCGACCGAGCCGCTGCCCACTGATTCGCCGCTGCTTGGCAACCCAAAGATCATCACCACGCCGCATCTTGGGGCTTCGACGACCGAGGCACAGGAGGGCGTCGCTCTTACCGTTGCTGAGCAGATGCGTGATTATTTGATCGATGGGACGCTTCGCGGAGCGGTAAATGCACCGTCGATGGCGGCGGCTGAGGTCGAGGCTTTGCAGCCGTTTATCGATCTCGCCGAGCGGCTTGGCCGTTTTCAGGCACAGCTGCTTGATGAAGGTGCGATTTCCAATGTCCGCATCGAATACACCGGAGCATTAGCCGCAACCGACGCGGCACCGGCAACGCGGGCTTTCCTCGCCGGTTTGCTCCGCGATGTGTCGGCACGTGTCAACGTGGTCAACGCTCTGCTCATCGCCGAGGAACGCGGCATCAGCGTCACGGCCAGCTACACGACCGCGGGCAAGACTGTGAACGCCGACATCCTGACAAGCGTGACATCCACCGACGGCGAACAGACCGCGTCGGGGCTCGTATTTGCCAACGGCGAAGGCCGTATCACCGGCATCGGCAGCTTTTCGATCGAGGCGGTGCCGCACGGCTATATGCTCATCACCAAAAACCGCGACGTTCCCGGGGTGATCGGTCAGCTTGGCACCATACTTGGTGAAAATGGTGTCAACATCAGCCGCTTTTATCTCGGCCGTCAGGAAAAAGGCGGCGAAGCCCTCGCCGTCGTCGAGATCGACACGCCGCTCAACGACGAGACGCTCGATAACGTTAAGAATATTGAAGCCGTAATACTGGTCAAGCAGGTTCGCCTGTAATTTGACTGGCATACGCCGACCGATATCGGTAACATACTTTATATGAGGAGTTTTATATGAGAAAAGCATTCATTTCTACATTTTTTGTCGCAGCCATTCTCTTGGTTGGTGCGTTAGTTTCGTCTGCCCAGACGTCGGTCGCGGGCGAATGGGACGGTTCATTTAATACACCGGGCGGACCCAGGCCGTTCAAACTTATGTTAAAGGTCGATGGTGAAAAGCTCACCGGCACCGTAAAACGTTCGAGCGGCGACGTGCCGATCACCGGCACTATCAAAGGCAACGCTATCACGTTTGAATACACCATCAACTATAACGACAACGCTCTTACGCTCAGTTTTGGAGGAACCGTTACGGGTGACAACATGAGCGGTTCGATGTCATTTGGAGCAAGTGGCGAGGGGGCCGAATGGAACGCGAGGCGCACGCCTCCGCCGGCACCAAAATCGAATTAGAACGTGATCTTTGGCAACATAGCCCGAATCTGATATCTTTGACGCATGGACAATTCTAGCAGTAGTGGAAAAATGATTGGTATGCTGAGTTCGCTCATGGCGGCGGTTGGCGTGATTGCCTTTTTTATCGGGATATTTGGCGGGCCTCGTTCGTTTGCGTTTGCAGGCCTTGCTCTCATCGTAGTCTCTCTGGCGGGCTATTTTCTCGAGGAACAAGCTAACCGCAGAGCGTAAACTGGATTTACAAGTTAAAAAAAGCCCCGTCTAAAATAGGCGGGGCTTTTACATTTGAAATAATCAAACTCATCATTTCATCCCGTGCAGGGTTACTTTCGCTCTGGCGCCTCGGCGAAACGTTTGAGCCTCGTACCACACATCGACTTTGTCTATATGACGGTCGGTGCCGACGAGATCGATAACACGGGTCGAGCCGCCGGCCGGAATGTTATTACGTAGTTCGATGTCCTGAGTCTGCCCATTTGTGAACGTAACCTTGAGCTTAATAAAATGCACCGCTTTTTGCTGAACGGTTAGCTTTATCTTGCGAAATTCGCCTCTACCCGCTCCCACGTTCCAGACATCATGATCGGCTCGATCCAAGACGTTGCGAGTGCCGAGATTGTCCCAACTCTGAGCCAAAACGGCAGATGTACCGATGCTCAGTACAAATAAGACCGACGAAATAATGAATAATTTTTTCAACATTCTTTTCTCCTAAAAGATAAATTTATCGTGTGCGGGATGACGCAATACTTATATGCGAATTTTGCCGCATTGTAAAGACGCGGCAACGCACTATTTAGTCGAGAAAAGATTTGTGGGTCAACTAAACGGCAGGCTTTGCCGCTGCCGACGAAACCTACAACGAATGTGCGATACTGATAAAAAATGGAGTGGTATTAAGTTATGGAATGTGTACGATGCGGGGCGACGGCTGTTGTTGAGGGATCTTTGATGGAAACGGGCGGCGGTGGCAGTATTGCGTTTCTTTTGAAAGAAACGTCGTTGTTTAAGAGTGTCTTTGGCGTCGGTAGCCGAAAGGTGTTGGTCCGCGCCTGCGTGCATTGCTCTCATATCGAACTGATGGTCGATTTCACCGAAAAGGACCGCAAGCGCTATCAGGAATTCGACGGCCCGCAACCCGACCTTCTAGAACGCATTAACTGAACCGCTCGTTTAGGATCACATCCGTATCATGAAGACTCGCTGTTGATTTTCTGGGAAAACGTGCCGAATAGCTATGTATTTGTGCATGGTGAAAATACCAGATAATCAACTTAATGAATCGAAACCCACGGGCCCGCTAAATGTGGCGCTCGTGCGTGCACCGCTCATATCGCGCGAAGGCTCGCTCAATAACGAAGCATCGCCGGCCATCGGGCTCGCCTACATTGCCGGATACCTTCTCAAAAAAGGCCACAAAGTCGAGATCGTTGACGGCACGGCAGCCGATCTTGGTACGGTTCGTCCCCTGAAAGAATATCCCGGATTTCAGATCCAGGGCATCGATCTCGACGAGCTGGTCGAAAGCATCCCTGCGGATGCCGACGTGATCGGTTTCAGCAGCATGTTCTCGTGCGAGTGGGTTCTGCTAAAAGACCTCATCACGCGTGTTCGCGACCGGTTTCCTCGACAGTTACTTGTCGGCGGCGGTGAGCATTTTACGGCACTTTCGGAATACAGCCTTCGCGATTGTCCCGCACTCGACGTTATCGTCAAGGGCGAGGGCGAATACACGCTGACCGAGCTGATCGATGCCTGGTCGGCGGGTGACTATAGTCAGGTCGGCGGCATCTGTTATCTCGACGCCGACGGTGAACTTCACGACAACGGCGGCCTGCCGCGTATAAAGGACATCGATGATATCCCTTGGCCGCATTGGCCCGAGGGCTATCTCGAACGCTTTTGGGAAGCCGGTAAATCTTACGGCATTTCGTCCGAACGCGACATGCCGATACTCGGTTCGCGAGGATGTCCTTACAAATGCAAGTTTTGTTCGAGCCCGCAGATGTGGACGACAAAATACGTTTTGCGTGACATCGACGACCTGATCGCCGAGATCAAACACTATCGCGAAAAGTATCAGATAACCTCTTTCCAGTTTTACGATCTGACCGTATTTACTAAGAAAACGTGGACGCTCGAATTTTGCCGCCGCCTGAAACAGGAGGATCTTGGCATGGCGTGGTCGCTGCCGAGCGGCACCCGTAGCGAAGTTCTCGACGAAGAGATACTGACGCTGCTCCGCGACACCGGCTGCCGCTACATGGCTTATGCGCCGGAGAGCGGTTCGCCCCGTTCGCTAAAGATGATCGACAAAAAGGTCGATCTCGGCCGCATGATCGTGTCGCTCAAGACCGCGGTCCGGCTCGGGCTGATCGTCCGCACAAATCTGATAATCGGCTTTCCGCACGAGACGCGCCGCGACGTTTTGCAAACGCTATGGTTCGGGCTCAAGATGGCCGCACTCGGTGTCGAAGAGGTGCCATTCTTCATCTTTTCATCGTATCCCGGCACCGACATTTTCAAACAGCTAGACAGCGAAGGGAAAGTCACGCTAAACGACGACTATTTTATGTCGCTCATCTCGTTTAACGGTAAGTTTAACTTTCTCAAGCCGCAGGGAACGTCAAACCCGAACATGACCAACTTTGAGCTCGCTGCCGTCAGGGTGTGCTTTATGCTGCTCAATTATTTTGTCGGCTACGCGACACATCCGAGCCGCGTGTTTCGCACGATACGCAATTTGATCAGCGGCGAGCAGTCATCGACTGTGCTCGAAAACCGCCTGCAGGACGCCCTCGGACGTAAACGTGCACCAGCTTCCGCAGGTTGATGCAGGAGCAAGTAGCCGGTAGTCAGTAGTCAGTAGCCAGAATAGGAAAGGCGGCGAGTCCCGAGTGGTCGGGATTCGCGGCCTTTCTTGTCTTGCTCTCCTCCTTACGAAGGAGGAGTATGGCGATGGGGTTCCTTTTAGCCGGCAGGTGGTTCTCTCAATGTGTCGGGACCAGCAACAAACAGAGAACCACCCCGTCATCGCAAAGCCGATGCCCCCCCTCCTTCGTAAGGAGGGGTGCTTTCGCCCACGGCCTTCTTCGTTTGGAGTCCCGCCTTTAGGCGGTTTCTTGGTCCGGTCCGGACCAAGGTGACCAAGGTGGACCAAGGTGGACCAAGGTGGACCAAGGTGGACCAAGGTGGACCAAGGTGGACCGCTTAAATTAAGCGGTTGTTTATTCCGGCATATCGGAAGTTGAAAAACCGTGAGCGACGACCAAATCGCCGCTGTTCACCTGAGTTGCCCCTAGCTTTAGCTAGGGGTCGCGAGGTAAAAAAGAATTCGGGCTTTAGCCCAATGTTCGGCTAAAGCCAGGGGAGTTTGTTCACCATTTATCCACGCTCTATACAGGTAGCACTGGCCGAGTTTTCTCAAGGCCAGAACTGCGTGGCAATTCAATCGAACCGCAAGGCGGCACATAGCCACGTCCCTTTAGGGCGTGGTTACGGTTGTGATCTGGTCGTTAGCCCGTTTCAGCGGGCTTATTTCCGATGGCTTAAGCCGCCGTTGGTCAAGGACCTTACGGTTGTGGGCCTACCACAACACTGGCCGCGTTTTGCCAGGCCAGAAACGCCCTACAATCGTCGCTCCGATCCTGACCACGCCGTAAACGACGTGGCTACGTGCCCTTCGGGAAATCCTGCGGAGCTGTGTCCGTAGCCCGCACGTGAGTAAGGGCAACTCGTAGAGATCGGTGAATCGTCCTCACCATACCGTCGCCGTAGGTGACAAATAAAATAGCGTAGGGTGAGCGAAGCGTAACCCTACGAAGCGGATCGTCGGTGGACCCATGTCCCTGACGGGGACAAATCCCGACGCCATCGGGATTGCTCGCTTACAGCGAGCGGACGACTAGGTGGCGGTTATCGTAGAGTTGCACCCTACGCTATTATCTTCGTCCCTTTCAGGGACAAGGATCGTATTCCGGTACGCCAAAGGTGAAAAACACATGGGGCTAAAGATATGCCGTCCCGACCGGTCGGGACTTGAACATTATGCATTATGCATTGTGCATTCTGCATCGGGAGCGCATTGTGCATTATGAACTGTGCATTTGCGACGTCACAGATCGGCCGTGATCTTTTGCCACGATGATTTCGTCCTATACAATTATTTTGTGGACTACAGGTTCGACAACATCAGAGCGGGTTCGACGAAGGCTCTCAGTGATCTGGACGAGCATGGCTTTGTCGTTATACCTTGTCCGTTCGACGTTGACGAGATGGCGAGGATATCGGAGATGTACGATCGCGTCATAGCATCTGCAACGTCCGACGATATAAGGGTCGGCAGTACGACGACGCGCGTCAAAGGTTTTGCCGATCTCAAAGTTCTATTTACCCACCCGTCGCTGCTTGAGGCAGCTAGTCGCATCATCGGCGGGCCGTTCAGGCTCAGTTCGATACACTCGCGGACGTTGCACGCGAATGTTGCTTCAAAGGATCTGCATATAGATTTCGGGCCAGGCGAAGACAGATTTCCGCTCGCGAGTTTTATCTTTATGGTGGATGAATTTCGCAAAGACAACGGAGCCACCGGATTTGTTCCGGGTTCGCATAGATGGCCGTCGAGGCCAGAAGGGGCAGCCGAAACTGAGGTCGAGGTCACGATGGCTTGCGGCGAGCCGGGGTCGCTGATCGTCTTCGACGGGTCGGTCTGGCACGGACATACCGCAAACCTGACCGACACTCCCCGCCGCTCTATCCAAGGCGCATTCGTCCCGCTTTTAACGTAAAGCTCGACCGCAGGCCTGACCTCATACTTTCTTCAACCGTCATAGGCGGTGACATATTGGTAGCCACACGTGCAGGCAACGCCGGAACGTGTGGTCGTTGTTACCCCGAATGGGAATTTGGGGAGCAAGCGATATGTGGTCCGAAATCCAAAATCCAAAATCACAAATCCAAAATCGAGCTATGCCGTGTGTTCCACGCACTTCGGTCAACTAATGCATAAAACCCCACGTTCCGCAGCTCCCCTCCTGCCTGAGGAGGGGTGGCGGCGTTTCGCCGACGGGGTGGTGGGAGTTCACATGGGGCACAAATATGCCGTCCGCTTCGCGGACTAGAGAATCGCAGCGTCGCAGGTCTGACCCCGGTATGCTTCCCATATGCTTCTTTCTTTTTGGTGTTCGTGATATGCTTCCGTTGCTTTACCTAAAAAAATCACGTCAAAAGGAGACACTCAAATGAAGAGACTTTTCCCAATGGTCCTGCTTGGCCTATTTTTCAGCATGACCTCGCTTATGATAAATGCACAGGTCACACAGATCGCGCGCAATACGGTTCAATTTCCACCTCTAACAAATAACGGAACTACCGGCCCGCTACATACTCGCGGCGTTTCGAAGGCCCGTGTCACGATAGCGTGCCAGTACAATAGCCCTCCGGGTATTGGGCTTCTGCCAAATATTAGCTGGCAATTGACGGGAGTAACTACAAATTCACGCAACGTGGCGATTGGCGACGGAATGATCAACCAAACCGCTGCTAACATGGGGACCACGGCGACCATAGTAATCGATGTTCCCACCGAGGCTATAAAGGCGGATTTTGTCCTTGCGAATCATGGCACGGCCGTGTCCTGTGAGGTTGGGATCTATGGCGATATGCCGTACTACCCGCGATCGGGTAAGGTTGCAAGCGAATTGACCGGGGTGATCGTGGATGGCGGAAATACATACACTACACCAGGCGTCGTAGATCTTGGCGAATACGACGACGTGCGGATCGCTTATGACGCCCAAGGTGCCGTTAAGGCTCCTTTGGTCACCGTGATCGGTATTTTCGACGGTGACGAGGTACCGATCGAGAATATACCGAGTTCAGGAAGCACGCCCGCCGGGGGATCTATATTTCTAAAGACTCCGCCGATACAGATCAAGTTGAAGTTCAAGAATCAGGATCCGACAGGAAGGAGCTTAAAGGTACGATGGTACGTTTATGGCACCAAAAGACCTCCGCTTCAGTAGGCCTCGTTACCTTAAAAAGCCTCGCTCGGCTAGTCTGCTGAGCGAGGCTTTCGACAACCGACAACCGATCACGGATTCACCGTGACCAATCCGATCTCGCTTGGCTGGCCGTAGTTTTCGTTGTTCTTTCTTAGCTGCACATAGACCTGCAGTTGGACGGATTCGCCGGGAGTCGCGGGCGAATAGGTAATATCGAGGGCTTTGCCGGTGCCGGTCGCGGCTAGCTGGTATGCACCGCCCGAATCTGCAGGCCGCAGCCACGCCTGCCACTGGTCCGATTCCTCGCGTTTCGACACGACGACCGAGAATAGATAGCCGTGCAATGCTCCCGCAAGGTCGATCTCGGGTTGGACGAGCGAAGGCGTCGGCGCGTCGCCCTTGGTGCCGACGATGCCATAGCTTTCGCCGACGGCGTTCGTATATCCCGCCGAAGCCTTGATACGATTCGCAAAATCCGTGACGCGTTCCCAGATGCCGCGCGGAACATCAGCCGGAGGCGAGAGCGAGAGCGCCGCGGGAAAACCCGGCGTCCTGCCGTCCACCGGCAGCTCCATCACATCTTTGCGAAATGTCCGCACCGTATCGACAAACGTATCTATCGTATTCGCCGCCGCCGCGAGAAAAACGACCATATCTTTGTCCGCTTCGATCTGCGTCACCTCACCGGCGGTCAAACCGTAGCTCGTCCCGTCGATCGCCGCCTGAGCCGCAAAAACAACGTGCCACGCCGCCTGATCCTGTAAATTTGTCGGGTAATAAGTCTGGCTTGGTCTCGGCATAATTTTTCTCCTTTTGCTAAAGATCAGAATTATCCACGGGCCCGAAGCCCTTAAGACGTGTTCGTCGGGGGGAAACGAACCCGTGGAGCGTTCGCTCTTGGCTTTGAGTGAGGAGGCGGAGCAGGGAGCAACGGCAAACGGCTTCGAGACCATGCCGGCGTTCCACAGAACACCGTATCCTCGAAGCCGCAATTAAACGTCCAAATAATATGCCACTTTTTCGTTTAAATCAACACTTTTTTTCTCCCGTCAACGCTTTTATTTCAAAAATAATACCCGTAACGCCCTAAATAACAGCAATTATTTCGAAAATAACGCCGATTATTTCCAAAATAACGCCCATGATTTCCAAAATAACAGTGTTGATTTCCTAAATAACAGCCGTTATTTCCCTGATCAAGGGCTCCACGGGTTTGATAAAGGCTCTTATGCCTTCGATCAAAGCTCTCACGTCCTTGGTCAAGGGCTTTACGTGATTGATCAAAGCTCTTATGTCTTTGATCAAGGCTATTATTTCCCTGATAAAGGGTATTATTCCCCTGATAACGGTCGTTATTTCCCTGATCAACGGTATTATTTCGGAAATAATTGCCTTAACCGCCCAAATAATTGCCGCGTAAACCGTTTTCAAAGCCGTGTACACCAATAAAACAGGCAAAATCGCGGAAATAAGGCCCGAGAGATCTTTTTCGTTGTCTTTATCCTTTATCCTTTATCCTTTCGCCTTTATCCTTTTGTAAATGGTCTGACCCGATTCTTCTGTGTTAACTCCAATAAAAAAGCCAAAACCGCCCAGATCGGATAACGGTTGGGTGGCTGACCAAATTGTCTTGTAGATGATTTGGGCTATTCATCCGCTAATAAATGTGCTATAAACAAGTCGTTCAAATCTGTCACAAATTTACAAAAATAGGAGAACTTGCATATGCGACCCACTATAGTGCTAATTGCTCTGTGTCTTTTTCTGAATTCATGTTCTGGCTCATGTCAACCAATTGGTGACGGAATACTCGGCGGTGGGCCGTCAGGTTGCGTTGACGCGGTGGGCTGTATTTATGTTGAGACGGATAACGTCAATTGTTACACCGATCCGTCGGGTGGTGGGCATAACTACTTAGTCGGCCACAATACCAATACGTATGACGTGTACGCGACGTTCAAGAAGGAGTGGTTGGAAAAAACGGAGCGCGGCTCGGTTTGGCACCCAGTATTACCGGTCGACAGTTATTCGCACCTACGAACAATTCAAAAATCTGATTACACGAGGCTGGGTTGCTCATCGGAAATTATTGACGGGGTTCGGCGCGATGTCCGTTGGCTGATTGAGGAGGCCTGCAAACTCGGTGACTCGAATTGCCTATTCACTAGACCAGCAAATGCTGATGTGCCCCCGATGAGCTGTGACCCGTCGAAGACCTGCAAATCCTGCATGGAGATTGCTTACAAAGACCTTGGAAGCTCCGCAGTTCAATCGGCAGTCGCTGAGCTTTATGTTAATTTAATGAGGAAACATACCAAACAGTACAACTTCAAAACTGACTTATCAGGCGTGTTTGCTCTGAGTTCGTACACGGCTGCTTGTAAAGCAAGGATCTCGAAGATCAATTTGAGTAAACCTTTGAACATTTTTTCGAGCGATGGTGCGACAGATTGTACGGTGGCAATGGGTATAGCTCCTGCTATACAATTTGGTAATTCGAATGAGACTTACTCGAAGCTATCTCTTGACCTGCCCCCAAGTGTTGCTGGAAAGATAACTCTTGGCACAAATATGTCGACTTTAGAACTCGACAGGGACCACGGAAAGAGCTTGCGTATGAAGGTGCTATTGGACCCATCAGGGACGCTTCGACAAGATTATGTCGGAAAAATAGAGGCGTACCGTCAGGGCAAAACAATTATTGTAACGGGCGACTTCATATGTGTGAAGATTACTAATATCAATCCTGAAATACCTCTGGTTACGAAAAATTAGCGAGGCTCTGTCGTCAGACCTGCGATAGAACGATTCTCTTCGAACGTAAAATCGCAGGCCTGACCCGCCCTCTTTCCAATAAAACATGCAAAATCGCCCAGATCGGTGAATTATTCACTGTTCGTTGTTCGTTATTTTGTCGCAGGCCTAACCCCGTTTTCATGACCCTTGCAATCTACTCTTATACGGCTTGCAGTTTGAGAAAAACCTCAACAAAATCCATCGAAAGAAGGTCGGGTACGTCATCGATGACTTTATCAATCAGGGCGGTCTTGAGTTGATGTTCCGTACCCTTTTTTATTGCGTTGAGTTTAGGAAACGCCTCGATAACCTTCGCTTCGAGTTCATGACCCTGGTTGTTTGTATACCAATCCGGAATCTTAATGACGGCACCACTAAGAAGTACGTGCTCACTTGCATTATCTGACCCAGGATTAACGTATTTCCCCACCTCATTTGTAACAAAATCGACGACTGTCTGTAGCCGTGAAGGGGCAAAATACTTGAGGTCGACATAGGTCTGTGACTCGTCTAGGCCCAGCAGGTCTCTGGTAATAATCTTTTCGCGAAGAAGGAGAACGGCGACAAGCAGTGGGTCGAAAAGATAGTTTTCGATTGCATAGCGCTTGCCATCTCCCATCACTTTCACGAAATCCGATTCTTTATTGGTTTCGTCCCAGTCGACCAAGCCCCATACGAACTTATTACCACCTTCTCGAAGCACTGTGGTTATGTTGATAACCTGTTCGCAACTAGAAATCGGCTGACCGTTCTTATCAGTGCGTGATTCCCCAGATGAGATGAAGGTTAACGAAACCTCCGGCTCTAGGAAGCTTAGAATTCGACGGTATATTTTTTCATAGTAATAGACATCGTATTTGCTCTCGACGAATACTTGTCGGCGGTTCTCATAGTTAACACTGAAAGAAGGGACCCCCGACGTCAGAAGTTTTAGTGCCGCGTCCCGGTTCGTCTTTGTTATCCGTTCCCCTAAGCTATTTGCTGTAAAGATTGCGTCCTCGGGCGAGAGGGCAATCGTTGAAGGTGAATGCGTCGTAATAATCACCCGCACACCGTACCGTTTAACGAGCACGTTCTCGACAACTTCAAGAAACTGTTTCGTCATCGATCGATGAAGGTGGGCATCGGGCTCATCTAACAATAAGAGCTTCGGATACGCGTTCTTTTCTCGCGATGAAAAGAGATAGAAGGCTAGTGAAACCAGAACTTTCTCCCCTGATGATAGCTCACTGAAATGAACCCGTTTCCCTGTAGGCCGATGCGTAAGCGTCAACTCGAATTCCTCGAATAGTGAAAGGTCCTCCGGGTCGTTTATGTCAAATAGTAATTCCGATTCTGTAAGTATTTCGCGAACAATTTTCCAAGGCGGATTTCCGATTTCCGCGATGACGTCATCCGAAGTTTTCCCTTGGGATTTGAGGTTAATTTCATTGAGTCGATAGTCGTAGAACGCCTTAGATAAGGCATAGGGAAGTCGCTCCTCACTCTCAAGAAGGTATTCGGGGAAAAGGCTACGAAATTCATCTCTGGTAACGGCCTGTCGATCCTTACCTGTTCGTTCCAGAATCCGACCGAACTCAGCTGCCAAGACTCGCTCGCGGGTATTGTTTATATGCCATTGAGCATTCCGGAAATTGCCGAAAAGGTTATCTACCTCCTGCTGGTTCCGTCCGAAGGTCATTGCACTTATGTTCTCGAGATGCCATTCACCGACCACATATCGCACGTCTTCAGGGGCAAACGTTTCGCCATTAATCTCTAGGCGTTCCCTGATGTGCTGTTCGTTGACCACCGTCGCATGTATCAACTTTAGTAGCTGCGATTTACCTGTTCCATTTAGGCCGGTAATCACAGAAAAGCGGGGAACATCGACCCACTTAAAAGGCGTAAGAGAGCGAAACTCGCCCGAAAAATAGATATCCATATTAAGTAGATAAAAGGCTTCGCCTGTTGCCAGACGAAGCCTTGTTGTCAATTGATATAAGAACCCGGTCGCTATCGCTCGCGGTTCTGACAAGAGGCAAGCACGGATGCTTGCCGCTCCAGTCTTACATTCCCATTCCCATGCCGCCGCCCATGCCGCCCATGCCGGCCATTGGGTCGCCGCCCTTTTCGTCAGGGGCGTCGGCGATCATGGCTTCGGTGGTGAGCATGAGGCCTGCGATCGAAGCTGCGTTTTGCAGAGCGGTGCGGGTGACCTTTGCGGGGTCGATGACACCGGCTGCGACGAGGTCTTCGTATTTCTCGGTAGCAGCGTTAAAGCCAAAGTGGCCGTCGCCTTCGCGGACCTTGCCCACGACGACCGCACCCTCTTGACCCGCATTCTGCGAGATCTGGCGAAGCGGTTCCTCGATAGCACGACGAACGATGCTGATACCAACTGTTTCGTCGGCTTCGTCACCTTCGAGATCGGTCAGAACGTTGCTGGCACGGACCAGAGCAACGCCGCCGCCGGCTACGATGCCTTCTTCGACAGCAGCACGGGTTGCGTGCATTGCATCTTCGACACGAGCCTTTTTCTCCTTCATCTCGGTCTCGGTAGCGGCACCGACCTTGATCACAGCAACAC
>CAZIZR010000025.1:0-50271 GCA_964543865.1 uncultured Chloracidobacterium sp. | reverse complement strand
ACGGGCGGGATAAAATTCCTGATCGAGTCCAACACTTCACTCGTCGGCCTCGCCTCCGGCCCGAACTGATCACATGCAAAACGCTTGAGCGCACGGATCGCGATCGGGCGGTCCTGGCCGACGAACATGCCGTCATCATTTACTTTGGGGATCTTTCCGCGGCGGCAGGCGATCTCGCAGGGAGCTCCGCATATGCGGCCGCATATCGAGGCAAACGGATTGGGACCGCGTGCTATTAGATATGCTTCTTCGAACCGGCCGTCAGCAATGGCCCGCACATAGCCGCGTGCGTCCGTATGAACGGGACACGCCACTTGGCACGAGATCAGGTTTCGATGGTAGTTCGCGTCCGGGACGTGAACGTTGAGCCGCATCATAGTCTTCTGTTGTCACAAAATGAGTGAAACAGTTGGAATGCTATGCGGGTTGGATTGCTCAGAATATGACTTAAGTCATGTTTTGACGAATATATTTAGCCACCGATCGAACTCATCGGCCGTGAGGGATTTGTGAATGTCGAGGAACCGATCTTGTGGCCGTACTCCTTTCTCGCGACAGCAAAACGAATTAGTTCGGTTACCTCGCTTCGAGATCCGCCGCTTCTCAGCAATTCTCTTACGTCATATTCTTGGGTAGAGAATAAACATGTTCTTACCTGCCCATCGGCCGTCAGTCGAATTCGCGAACAGTCGCCGCAAAAGGCATCTGTGACGGAAGCGATCAGACCGATCTCGCCGCCTGTCCCGTCAGCAAAGCGATACCTCCACGCTGTCTCACCTTTGCGGGACGGGTTTATAAGAACTATTGGAAAGGCCGAATTTATTGTTTCCCAGATCTCAGTGGCGGGGACCAGATGTTTGCGATCCCAGATACGCCCACTATCAAGAGGCATGAACTCGATGAATCTGACGGTTAAACTGTTTCTTCTGGCAAACCGAGCAAGGTCAACGATCTCATCGTCGTTTCTGCCCCGGACGATCACAGCGTTGACCTTTATATTAGGGTATCCGGCAGATCGGGCGGCCTCGATCGAGTCGAGCACGTCGGAGAGTTTGTCGGAGCCCGTAATTGAACGAAATGTGCCGGGTTTTAGACTGTCCAGCGAGAATGTAACGCGGTTCAGGCCACTCGATCGTAACAGGGCGGCTTTGCTTGCGAAGTTGCTACCGTTGGTTATCATCGCGAGTTCTTGAAGGCCATGGCGTTTGAGGCTTGAGAGTCCAGCAACAAGTAGATCGAGTCCCTTTCTGACCATGGGCTCGCCGCCGGTCAGCCGTATCTTTTCAATCCCGAGAGAGACGAACACATCACAGAGAAAGTGTATCTCGTCGAAGGTCAAAAGATTCGGATCACTTGAGGTGCAAGGGGCCGGGTCTGGATCGCAATAGAAACATCGAAAATTACAGCGATCCGTCACTGATACGCGAAGGTCTTTGACTCTTCGATTGAAGGAATCAATCAACATTCCCCTTCTTCCGCCGCTCTTCTTAATCCTGCGTCCAATTTACGGTCATGACTACTTGTTTGCCGTTTGCCAATCGTCTTGGCCGAAGTTCAATTCCGGATCTCTCTCGACAACATTAAAGGTCGCACCTCTCACGGCGAGAAAACATGATCTGCGTCATATTGATATTATCGTGGGACGATCTGACGCTGGGACCGCTTACAGGAAAGTATTGCTGCGAAATCGTGGATGAGGTTCTGTTCTAACGGACTAGAAATATTGTCCACCGCGGTGGTGTATTAATGAGCCAGAACAACTAAGGTTGTCCCGGTGGTTTGTGACATTTAGTAATAATAAATGTCACAAACCACCAGACAGCAAAATTGGTGTTTATTTTCGATCAGAATGTGTTATTTTAATCTTCTCTCGCGACACATTTATCAACATTCTAGAAGGGAATGATCTCGACTAGTTGGTTGCAAGATGGTTGCACTTTTGCCGACGCACATCTACTCACAACCTGTGAGTGACACGCATATAGCCGATTTTGATTGGTTTTGAGAGATATTGAGAACTTATGATTCACCCTCAGGTTGGTTGGGGTGCGAGAGGTCGTGAGTTCAAATCTCGCCGTCCCGACCATATAGAAAAAGGCTTTCGATCACTCTGGATCGGGAGCCTTTTCTTCTTCTAGCGATTCCGCCGGTGAAGCTTCTTTTTCCGCCGACGGGTAGGTCTTAGTCCGCAACCGAAGTACTATAAATTGGTCAAAAAACACGATCGCTGCCATTAGCACAACCAGAATGACAGCCATTAGCGGAGCCACCGAAAAACTACTATCGGTCAAGCCATGTGTGGTTCGAAATCCGAGAAATGCTTTATCAAGCCAGAAATAGCGGATGATGACAAAGGCCGCGAAATAGATAAAGGTGATCCACATCGCCCACGCCCGTCCGCTTGCCCATAGGACCGCATTGCCAAGCACCAGCAGGGCAATCGTGAGTATCCATAGAGCGGGCCAGGCGAGTTCCGCATGATATTCATATCCGGCGACGGCAGCGGCGGGCAGCCCGATACTCTGTAGCCAACTCCATGAATAAAAAGTAAAAAAGGCCATCACGACGATTGCGACGGCCAAGATCGCTAGGTATATTTTGCTCCACATATACCTAGGGTTATAACACGGAATCTGATTTTATTCAGGTTTGATAGTCAAATAAATCGTCTGTCCGCGACGTGAAATTAGCAATAGCACCGGTTTGTCGCCTGATGCACTCAGGGCGGCTTGAACGTCAGCCACCGAATTGACAGGCTTTCTGTTGATCTCAAGGATGACATCACCGCGTGATACGCCCTCTTCTGCCGCAGGGCCACTTGGATCAACCTCAGTCACGACCATGCCCTCTTTGTCAGAATCGAGGCCCAGCTGCTTTGCAACCGCAGGCGTGACCGGTTCGAGGCCAACGCCTAGCTTACCGCTTTGTTTTTCGGCACCGCCCTTGTCATCATTACCGGTGCCAGGACCAGCGTTCTTGGCATCTGCGGCGGCAAATTCGTCAAGCGTTGCCGACAGTTCGGTCTCTTTGCCCTCACGAACGACCGTCAGCTTGATCGTCGTCCCCGGAGCAGTCCCTGCAACCTTGTTTCGCAGAACGTTGCTGTCCTCGATCTTTTCGCCGTTGATCGCGATGATGATATCGCCGCGTTTTACACCTGCTTTGTCGGCGGCACTGCCGGATTTGACGTTGCTCACGAGCACGCCGTTCTTATCCTTGATGTCTAGAGCTTTCGCAGTGTCGTCGGTGATGTTCTGGATATTGACGCCGAGCATTCCGCGTCGAACCTTGCCGTCTTTGACCAGCTGTTCCATGACGGATTTGGCCATATTTGACGGTATCGAGAACGCGATACCGATATTGCCGCCGCCCGCGCCGCCCGACAGTATCTGTGAGTTGATACCGATCAATTCGCCGCTTAGATTTACAAGGGCACCGCCGGAGTTGCCGCGATTGATCGGGGCGTCAGTCTGCAGAAAATCCTCAAAACTGCCGTCACTAAGGCCTGTTCTGCGGCCTTTGGCGGAAATAATGCCCGATGTGACAGATTGCCCGATACCAAGTGGATTGCCGATCGCAAGCACGATATCGCCGATGCGTACGCCGTCAGAATTGCCAAGCGTAAGAAAAGGGAGGTTTTCGCCCTCGATCTTGATCACCGCCAGATCGCTCGGCACGTCGGTCCCTACGATCTTTGCGTCGTAGGTCTTATTGTCGCTCATTGCGACGGTGATCTTCTCCGCACCCTCGACGACGTGGTTATTCGTCAGGATCGTGCCGTTTGCATTAACTATCACACCCGAACCAACCCCGCGCTCGATCTGTGGACGGCGGTTTTGCGGCGGCGCCTGAAATTGTTTGAAAAAATCGTCCATCGAGGGGTTTTGTCCCTGCGGTGTCGCCTTTTCTTTGTGAGCGGCTTCGATGCGAACTACCGCGGGCGACGTTTTTTCAACTACATCTGCATATGACGTCCGCATACCGTCAACAACAACGGGAGCCGGAGGCGGTATCGGTGCCGGAGCGGCCTCAGTGCCGCCAAAAAGCCCGGCTTTGCAGCCTGACAGGAAAGATGCGTTTGTTATAAGTGCAATTGCTAAAAGTTTCTTATTTAACATCAAAGAATACTCCAAATGGATCGATAGAAATGCGATAGCACGGATCTTATTTTAGAACCGTTAATAATGTGTATTTTACGATAAACGGGTGAGACTTGTTCACATATATTGAACAAATTCATGAGATCTTTGGCGTGTCTTTTTCAAATATGTAGGCAAGCGATTTATAGACGAGTTTTGAACAGAGGAACGCCGGAGAATCGTAGTTTTCAAAGTACGAATATTCGACTAGGTCCATGCCGACAACTCGTTTGTTTTCAGCAAGTTTGCGGATAAGAGTTAATGTCTCATACCAGCCTAATCCGCCGGGTTCCGGTGTGCCCGTGGTCGGCACTATACTTGGGTCGAGGCCGTCGATATCGATGGTGAGATATACGTTCTCGGTCAGGCCGTCAATAGCGTCATCGATCCAATCAGTTTTTCCGGCAATATCTTGAGCCCAGAATATTTTGGTCGGCAGGCCTTCTTTCAGCGAACGGGCCTCTTCACCTGATATCGAGCGAATACCCACCTGCACCGAGGGTATCCGCATATCTTTAACGACGCGGGCCATTATCGACGCGTGCGAGTGCGGCGTTCCGTCATAGGTGTCGCGAAGATCCGCGTGAGCATCGATCTGCAACACGCTCAGATCGTCGTATTTTTCGTTGTGTGCTCGGATTATCGGGGCGGAAACGGAATGCTCTCCGCCGAGCATACACAAAAACTTACCTGCCTCGATCATTCGTTTCGAATAACCGTAAAGGTCGGACATCATCTCTGCAGGAGTTTCGCGAGCCGTAAATTCCGGCAGCGTGTGGATGCCGATCTTATAGACCTCGGCGTCTGTCTCCTCTTCGTAAAGCTCCATGTTTCGCGAAGCATCGACAATAGCCATCGCTCCCGCACCCGTTCCGGTGCCATATGAAACGGTACCCTCATACGAAACAGGCAGTATCAGCACGCGAGCGTCATCAAAATTTGAATAACGCTCCTCGTCGATACCACCGAAGTTCATTGGTAATGATTCGGATTCAGACATTTTCTTTAAGTGAAAACGAAAAACGGAAAATGGAAAATCAAAGATCAGTTATTTTCCATTCTCCATTTTTCATTTTCCATTTATTTACGGCACATCAATGTGCATGTCGCGACCAGAGAAGCTAAATGACGGGCGTTTGCGGCCTTTCATAAACTTCGCAGCGGTTTGCGACAGTGCGGTGATGATCATCGGTAGAGCTATCGACGGGTCGCACGGAACATAAGCCGTGATGGCTCCACGAAGCAACTTGCCAAACATCGACGTGTGATTTGCACCATACGTCGGTGTGCGGATCTCAAGCGGTGCCGAGTCGGTCGCGATCGAGATAGCGTATTTATGGCCGCGCGGATTGGTTCGCGTGATGTATGAAGCGATCTCAGCAACGTTGACCATACCTTGGCTAGATGTGCTGCCAAGGGTAATGATGCCGGAATTGCGCGTGCGTTGAGCGATCTGCATCATTTCGAGCACATCTTGCGACGTTTCGAGCGAGATCTGGATCTTTTTATCAAATTTTGCACGGGCAATACCGATACCGATCTCCGAACCCGGCAGATCCGGGCAGAAAACAGGGATGCGCGATTTGAACGCTGAGGTAAGGATGCCGTCTTCGTGGGCGATCTCTGACAGTTCGCGTCCCATTAGGTGCAGAAATTCGCGAATTGAATAAGGACGGGTCAATTCCAGTTGGTTGATGACGCTGCCGATCCATTCGTCAGCCTCCTGATATTCCTCGCGGTTTGAAAGCACATCGCCGACACGCATTACGTCCGAAGCATCAAGCTCTTCGTCGTTCATGCTCGGATGAGCCTGATAATGATTGCGTCCGAGTGTCTCGTGGATGTCGTTATAGATGACCGTGCCTGAAACGACGATGACATCGACAAAACGGTTTTTGATCACATATGACAAGAGCCGACGCATGCCTGACGTGATCAGATTACCTGAACCGCACAGGTAAATAGTCGAGTTATCATCGAGCATATCTAACCAAATGCGGTGTGCCTCGGCCAATTGTTTTGCGCCGAAACCGGCACCTTCCATTTTCTCCAAAAGCCCCGCCACCGAACGATCGCGATCGATAGGGACCGGCCGCGTTGGGACGGTCAGAAATTTTGAGGCTTTTGTCTTCTTTTGAGCTACCATAAATTCTCCAACAGATTAAATTAAAAACTTTGGTAAAAAGGTGAAATGGGAAAAAGAAGAAAAGTTAACTTTCCTAATTTTCCAACGAATTCATAAGATTCTTGATCGATCCGCTTAAAAATTTAGCTTTCTCACGCAGAAAACTGAATTCACCTTTTTCCAAATATCCCACTTCATAAGCCACGACTAAGAGGCTTCTGATCTCGCCAGCAGAGGCTTTTGCTACGTTCAAAAAGTACAGATACTCTTTGCGGGAACGCCGTTCAAAACCTTCGGCAATGTTTGTCGGGATCGAGACCGATGCATCTCGCATCTGATTTTTCAAACCAAAATCCGTCTTGATCCCTTTCTTTTCAGTAACTAAATAGATCTCCTTGGCAAATTCGATACCTTTTTGCCAGATGAAAAGGTCTTCGAAGCACGTTACTTTTTTATTTTCACCCGGGGTTTGAGTCACCAACTTTTCCCCTTTTCCTCTTTTCTACTTTTCCCCTTTGTTTCCGTTAGGGGTCAGATATGTATAACTTTCAACCTGATCTTCGTAAAATCTGATGGCTTTGCTGCCCTCATCATTCGAGAGCTTGCCCTCTTTTATTCGCTGCAACACGGCTCGCCTAAATGTGTCCTGTAACTGGCCCGGTTCAAACCTGACCGAGGTCACAGCATCGCCGAGCGTTGCGCCATAGACCACTTTTTTTATGATGTATCCGTCCTCGCCAATAAAAACGTGAGCTTCGTGCGGAACACCAAAAAGGTTATGGTTATTTCCCATAACTTCCTGATACGCACCGACCAGCATCATTGCCAGATAATAGGGCTCGCCTTTTACAAGCGTGTGCAATTCCAACACAGGTTTAACGTCGTGAAGGTCGACGAACTTGTCCACAATACCATCGGAATCGCAGGTTATATCACAAAGCGTAGCATATTCCGAAGGCTTTTTGTTGAGTTTATGTATTGGCACGATGGGAAAGAGCTGTTCGAGAGCCCAGTTGTCCGGCATCGAGCGAAATACTGAGAAATTTGCGAGATATTTGACGCACATTAGCTGACGCAGCTCGTCAAATTCTTCCGCTACATACTTCTTTTGCTGTGCAAATTGATCTGCTTTTTCACAAATATCCCAGAAAAGGACCTCGCCTTTTCCTTTTGCTTCGAGCGAGACCAGCCCGAGATTGAACATTGTGAACAACTCATCTCGGTTCTCGAGAGCGTCGTGATAATACTCACGGTAATTTTTTGCGTTGATCGTCTCACGCAGATCGTGAAGCTCATGAACTATAGGCGGATCATCGGGCGTAAGGTTCATGTCGGCTTCGTGATGCTCAACGACCGTCTCGATCTCGTCCTGGATATTGGTCACGAGCATCGCGTGATACGCCGACAGATAGCGGCCCGATTCCTGAATGATCGTCGGATGCGGCACGTTTTCGTCGTCGCAAACGGTTTTGATCACATAAATTACGTCGTTTGCAAATTCGCGGGCGTTGTAATTTGCCGATGATTCAAACGAGGTTCGCGAACCGTCATAATCCACAGCCATACCGCCGCCGACATCGAGATATTCGATGGGCACCTTCATTTTGATGATCTTGGCGTACGTACGTGCCGCCTCTTTCATCGCGTTCTTAATACGTTTGATATCGGTCAACTGTGAACCGATGTGAAAGTGGAGCAACTTGAGCATGTCGATCCGCCCGGCTTCTTGGAGACGGCGGATTACCTCAAGTATTTCGGTTGTCGTGAGTCCAAATTTAGCCGCTTCGCCGCCGGATTTTTCCCACTTGCCGGAGCCTTTTGAGTAAAGTTTTACGCGGACACCGACCATCGGCAGGGCAGCATCAGGCGCTTCTTTCGCAAATTTCGCAGCGATATCGAGCGTGTGGTAGAGTTCGCTCATCTTTTCGATGACGATCACGACATTTTTACCGGCCATTGCGCCGGCAAACGCGAGGTTGATAAAGTCACGGTCTTTAAAGCCGTTTAGCACCAGTAAGCTGTCTTTCGCCTGATCGACACCGAGAGCGGCGTAAAGTTCGGCTTTCGAACCCGCCTCAAGCCCAAAATTATGCCGCGTCCCTTCGCGAAGGTATTCCTCGATGACAGCCCGGTTCGAGTTGACCTTCATCGGAAAGACGCACAGATGCCCGCCCTGATACTCAAATTCCTTGATCGATTTCTTAAATGCAGTTTGGAGCTTTCGTATCTGGCCGAACAAAAGCTGAGGGAAGCGAAGCAGTATGGGCGTGTTGACACCGCGTTTTCTTAGATCATCAATGATCTCTTTGACATCGGCAATGTAATTGTCGTTTTCGGGAGCATGAACGATGAGATTACCTTTTCGGTTGACGCCGAAATAGTCGGATCCCCAATTGTCGATCCCGTATGTCTCGCTGGTTTGTTCGGTTACAGATGCCAATTCATGCCCTCTTTATTGAGAATTTGCCCACAGCAAAAACATATAGCTTATAAAAAAACTCTCAAAAAACAAACACCCCCATAAACACAGGGGATTTCAACGGTTTTACGGGCATCATGCTGCCCGCAAGTACTTTGGCATAATGCTTGCAATGTCTTGGCTCGGGGGACAAGGTTTTGACGCCGAGATCCCCGTAAATATATGAAAAACCTGGATTTTGTGATAATCAATCGGGCAAATATGCCGTATCTTGTCAAAATTTAGGTGCCAAAAAATGTCACTTTGATGGCATAAGTGAGGTGCAAAGGATGAAGAACAAAAGGGAAAGCGGATTTTCAATAATCGAATTGTTGATAGTTGTTGTGATCATTGGCATAGTTGCGTCGGTTGCCGTTCCGGCATTGCAAAAAGGCCTACGCGCGGCCGAGAACGGCAATACCTTTGCCACCATGCGAACCATTGCCTCGACACAGGTTAACTATTTCTCGCAGAACAACCGCTTTGGCCGCCTCACCGAAGTTAACAACCTGCTCTCAAGTAGTGTCGGAACCAATTCTGGCAATAACGTAAACCGCGGAAAATTTGTGCTATCAATGTCGCCCGCAGCACCTACCGATGCTGAATTGCGAAACGGTTACACTATCACGGCAACTCGTAATGTCGCCGGCGAAGGCGTGACCTATGTCTATGAACTTACCCAAGGCGGTGAGATCAGGCAGATCCTGCCTTAACGGATCAAAATATCTCCCTAGTTATTTCCAGCCCTGAAATAATAGCAAGGTGCCAAAAATGAATGTCTTCGAAGACCTCGTTGTTGAATTACAAGAGGAAAATCTACTCGAAAAACCCGATAGCGTACAGTCGTCAGATCAGTCCGAGCCTGAATACTACGACGAGATGGACGTATCGGAAATGCCAAACAATGGCTACGGCGTGGCTTTCGGCGAAAGCGTGCCCGCCAATGCCGAAGGTCAAAATGACCATGGCAAGGTTGCGCACGAGTTGTCATATTCGGAGCAATATGTTGCCGCGTCAAACCAAAACTCAATACACGACACCGAGGAGCCGGTCGTTGCCGAGCCTGAGGTTCAGCCGGCCATTTCTGAGTTCAATAATGCGGAGAGCGAGACACAAATCGAACTCGATTCGTATGACCAGGTGCCGGAACATTTCGCGAGTACGCAGATAATCGACGAGCAGCCAGCCCAGAACGAACCGCAAACCGCCTTACCCGTCGAGCAAGCGGTTCCTGCCGAAAAGCCACAGGATAAACGGATCCAAAAAGGGAAAGAGTTCTTTAAAAAACGCGCGATGGGCGAGGTGTCGAGCCTCCAGATGGTCGAGCACGTCCTGACGGGTGTCGAGCGCGAGTATCTCAAGATAATGCCTCGTGCTTATGACGATTTCAATGCGAAAAAGGCATTGAACATCTTCTTAAAGGTGACCGAAGACGAAAATACTGAGGAACACGCCGGGGCGGAATTCACGCTGATGCAGGAAACCGAATCGTGGTGCTCGGCACTGGCCGCACGTGACCGTGATATTCCGGTGTCGAGTTTGCGTCAATATTGCGAAAACTCACGTCCCGCGCTCAGCTCACAGGCGTTGCTTGCCTTGGCTCGTTTTTACCGCAATCTGCCGTACAGCGAAGCCGTCCGTTCTAAGTTCGACTTTGTAATCACGCGGCTTTTCTCGCGAGCGGTCGCACATGAAAAACGTATCTGCCTGTTCAAACGCGACGAGATGCTTGGCCACATCAACACGCTCTACAGCGACTGGTCGAGCATATCGCTATACGCGGCTGACGATGACGAATCAAAGGTGATGCTCACGGCGCTTAGTTTTGAGGATCTCGCCATTGAGGCTGAAAATGCGTCTGCGTTCGACCAGTTGATCGAGAGCGATTTCTTTGGCCGTCTCCGGATGTTCAAAGAGGGCATTAGCGAACTGTTTTACGCACCGCAGGTGACCGCCGCGGCGATCGATTGCAACATCCGTATTGGCAACGCTTATGTCGAATTGATCGACCGCGAGCGACGCAGACAGGATGTCGCCGCGATGCACACCAAATTCGAAAACATCGACCAGATGGCGATATCTGAGGCGACCGGCCGTTCGCTGGGGCTCGAAGAACTGCTCCACGAACTGTCTCAGCAGGTCGAGGTTGAGATTCCGTTGGCCCAAGTGCAGCCCGAACCGGAGATCGAATACGACGAAGACGTTGAGGTAGAAACTCCGGTTGAGGCCGTTGATAAAACGTCATTTATCCAGCGGCTCAAGGCTAATGCGTTTAGCGTCAGCCCGTGGTTTATTGCGGCGGCTGTTGTGATCATTGTAGCTTCTATCGGGCTGTATTCGTGGGCAAACTTTGCCGCCGAAGAAAATATATCCCGTGCGGGTGTCGCCCAGGTCGAGATCGAAAACACCAAGCTCCAAGAGCATCTGCGTATCGCAAAGATCAGCGGCGAGACTTTCTACGGACAGTTGCTGCCGTCTTGGGACGTCCTGACAAAAGAAAAGCGTGAGGAATTTGTTCAGCTCGTGTTAAAGGCGGCTCAAGAAAAGGGCTGTAAGCAGATAAATCTGATCTCCAAAGACGGCAAATCCGCCGCCTACGCCTCGGCGACAAAGATCGACATCGTAATGCCGTAACCTTGTCAGAACCGGGAGCGGTAGCGACTGGGTTTTTATAATGCAAGACAATCGAAAGGCCGCGAGCGTGATGTTCGCGGCTCTTTCTTTAAATTGCCGCGAAGATGTGCAAACATTTTTGTATGGTCAAAAAGACATCTGCCAAATGGTTCATAGTCGTAATCACTTTTGCTCTTCTTGCCGCTGGCTGCGGAAAGACCGCTGACAGATCTGCAAATGTTGCGGCGAACAGCGGCGTTGCGGGGGCGGCTATACGAATTTCTGCTGAGGGGATAGATGCGGCTGAGCCGGCGATTGCGGCTGATGCAAGCGGTAATGTCTTCGTCGTATATGTCGAGCATTCGGGCAAAACGGCGGATGTGATCCTACAACGGCTCGACGCGACACGAAAGCCGTCCGGCGAAAAGGTCCGGGTCAATCCGGCGGCTGGCGAGGCAAAGGCCTGGAAAGGTGATCCGCCGACCATCGCCATTGGCAAAGACAACGCGATCTATATCGGCTGGACGCGAAAGCTCGCGGATGAAAATGCCAAAGGCAATGACCTGGTGCTATCGGTTTCGCGTGATGGCGGGCGGACATTTGGCGAACCCGCGAAGGTCAACGACGATACAAAACCCGCTTCGCACGGGATGCACTCGCTGACGGTTACGAAACACGGGAAGATCTATATTGCTTGGCTAGATGAACGCAACATTTCTGTGCAGCCGCACGATATGGAAAAGATGGGAGCGTCAATGGCGCACCACGAAGACGCTGAGCCAAATAGCGAGATCTTTTACACCTACTCGCTTACTAATAACAAGACTTTTGCAAAAAATAAGAAAGTCGCCTCAGATGTATGTCCGTGCTGCAAAACCACGCTGCTCGCAGCGGATGACGGAATGTATTATTTGGCATGGCGTCAGGTTCTGAAAGGCGATCACCGGCACATTGCAGTTGCTCGTTCGAACGCTATGGCAACGGATGGGGAAATCATTTTTTCACAGCCCGTCATCGTCAGCGACGACAATTGGCAGATAAATGCTTGTCCCGTGTCTGGAGCGGTACTTGCGGCAAACGGTAATACCCTCGATGTGATGTGGTACACGGCGGGTGGCGCGGGACAGGCCGGTATGTATTTTGCACGCTCCGCTGATCGCGGACAAACATTTGGCCCGCGTGTTCTGGTCAGTAACGAAGCGACCAGCGGAACACCTGTTCTGCTCGTGCAGGGAAACGCGGCGACGTCAGTTTTTGCAGATGTCAACGGTGGTATAGTAACCGCGAAATGGCAGGGCGAACCGACGACAACGATCTCGCAGACTAAAACGCCGGACGCGAATCTACCCACAGCGGTGAGCGTTAACGGCAAATTGCTCACGGCTTTTGTCAGAAACAAGGGCGGTAAAAACTCGGTCTGGCTTTCCGCCGAATAATAAATTTATCAATCAAGCTGTCATTTCTTTAATTCATCCTCGATCAAGGCTCTGAGTGGAGCTTCGCCGAATGTGGCGAGTTCGCGGCCGTTGACGAAGAACGTCGGGGTGCGGCGGACGCCGAGGGTTTGGCCGTCTTTTTTGTCTTGGGCGATCTTGGCGTCAAAACGCTTTTCGTTGATGGCGGCGGCGGCTTTGACCGTGTCAAGATTTAGCTCTTTGGCGTATTTGTCAAAAAGCTCGTTGATCGGCGGCGGCGGCGGACCTGTCGCGGGCCCGTGTTTTGTGCCCCACTCGGGCTGCTTTTTGAATAGCAGGTCTTGGGCTTCCCAATATTTGCCTTGTTCACCGGCGGCTTCGGTGAAAGTTGCCGCCGTGATCGAATTTGGGTGCAGCGGCATATATCGCGTGACCAGACGGATCTTGCCTTGGTAATCGGCAAGTATCTTTTTGACGACCGGGGCAAACGACGCGCAGGATTCGCACTCAGGATCGTAAAACTCGACGAGCGTCACCTTAGCATCCGCCGGGCCAAGCGTCGGGCTGTCCGGGCGGACAAGTGTCGCCGGATCGATCTTTGGCTTGCCGCTGTTGGTGTTTCCCGTGACCGGCGTATTTTGGACCGAATTTCGGTAACAGTTTGCCGCAAAAACCCCGCCGACGATGACCACGATGACGATGGCGGCCAGTATCTTAACTTCCTTTCGCATAAATTATTGCTCCTCTTGTTCATAAAGTATCAGGCAAGCGGCGATAAAAACGAACGCCGCGAGGCCCATCAAAGGTATTGTGATAAACCCAAGCCACTCGATCTGAACGGCGTTGCAAGGCACGCCTTCGCTGCACGGAGTGATGCTCTCGGGGATAAATCCGTAATAAAGCAGATTGTGATAAACCGCGATCAAGAGCCCCGCGATGCACAGCGGCAGCGCGTAATACTTGATCCGAGCGTCGCGCAAGATGATGCCCGCACCGATGACAAACACCAGCGGATACAGTGCTATTCGCTGATACCAACACAAAACGCACGGCGGCAGCAGCATCACCTCGCTAAAAAACAGACTGCCCGCGACACCGAACAACGCTGTCATCCACGCAAAGTACGGCAACGCTCCGTTGATCTTGTTAAACATACTCATACCTTTCAATCATAATCGAATTAAAAAATTGAGAGCATTTGTTCTGAGTATTTAGGCTTTTGGCGGTTGCAAAAGGGAATTGACCTTCGCTTTGTCGAGCATTTCCTGCAAGTCGTCCGGGATCGGCATTGGCTTAAAGAACCAAACATCCGCACCGCCGGTGTTGCCCGCCGGATAGATCCCGAGCGGCGTTTTCGTCGAGGCACCGATGATCCTGATGACCTGTCCCCAGATCTCTCGCGGCGATCTCATCCGCAGCGCGAGTTTGAACATCCGCCAATGAATACGCGTGTGCTGATAGGTCGAAGCTTGGCCGAGGACGTGAGAACGTTCGAGATGCCGGAACGCACCGCTAACGTCGTTGCCCTCGAGGCATTTGTCCGCCAGATCGATCTCAGCGTTGATATTTGCTGCCAAGCCATTCTCCATAGATCCAATTTTATCCATTTTCGATACGAAATAACTACTCCGCAAGATCCATCGTGTCCGGATCGTCGTCGGACTCGGTCGGTTTGCCAAACAGCTTGAGCCATAAAAAGCCTATTGTCCCCGCCGTAAGCGATGCCGCGAGAACTGCCATTTTGGAGGCGTTAATTACCGACGCATTGCCGGTAAACGCGAGGTTTGTAATAAAGATCGACATCGTAAACCCGATACCGCCGAGCAATCCTGCGCCAAATATATGTTTCCAATTGAGGTCGAGCGGCAGACGGCAGATGCCAAATGCAACGGCCGCAAAACTTGCGAGCGTGATGCCGATAGGTTTACCCGCGACGAGCCCGAAAATTATGCCGGAGCTATTTGCGGTTGATAGCGACTGAAACCAATCGGCACCGATGACGATGCCGGTATTTGCGAGGGCAAAGATCGGCAGGATAATGAACGCGACGGGCATGTGCAGGAAATGTTCGAGCTTGTGCGATGGCGAATCTTCGTCGTCTTCTTTGGCGGAAAAGGGAATCGTAAATGCCAGCAAAACTCCCGCGATCGTTGCGTGGACGCCCGACTTTAACATCAAAAACCACATCAACACACCGCCGATCATATACGGCAGCAAACGCTTTACGCCGAGAACGCGGTTCAGTAGCAGCAGCGCCGAAAAAACAGCTAGTGAACCGGCGAGGTATAGTATCGAGAGCTTTGCCGTGTAGAAAATGGCGATGACAATGATCGCAAAAAGATCGTCGATGACCGCAAGTGCAGTCAGAAATATTTTTAGCGACGCCGGAACTCGGCTGCCAAGTATCGCCAGTACGCCAAGAGCAAATGCAATATCCGTCGCCATCGGAATGCCTTTGCCGGCTTGTGTCTCGGTGCCGCGATTTAGGACAAAGTGTATCAGGGCTGGAACGGCAACGCCGCCTATTGCTGCGACGATCGGCAGCAGAGCGTTCTTAAAATTGGAGAGCTCGCCGTTGTAAAGTTCGCGTTCGAGTTCGAGGCCGATCAGCAAGAAGAAGATCGCCATCAGCGCGTCGTTGATCCAATGCTCAACGCTCAAACCGCCATAATAGCTTTGCCAAAAACCGAGATAGCCCGCGCCGAGTGCCGAGTTTGTGATGATAAGCGACACTATCGTGCAGACGATCAACAAGATCCCACTCGATCTTTCCGAATGGAAAAATGCTTGAAACGACCTTGATAATCTTCGCTGTACGACGCTCATTGCTTACTATAACTAAACAATATCATTTTTCGGGCATGAAACCTTTTTGTTGTGGTTACTGTATAATCCTATTAAACCTTTTGACCGGTGCGAAGAGCCGGATAATATCAAGCTGACTTTTTATTAAAAGCGGCGTGTCGAAAGACGCGGCCGGTTTACTGAAAAACTATGAAACACGCGTTCCGTTTACTGGCAGTCGTCGTGCTGCTCCAGTCATTTTTACTTCCCGCTGCCCTGATGGCACAGGATACAAAACAGGCCGAGGTCTATGCCGCGATCCGCAAAGAGGCGGCTGAAAACAGCAAGATCATGCACATAATGCATTATTTTTCAGACGTTTACGGCCCGCGTCTGACCGGCAGCGACAATCACGTCAATGCAGCAAAATGGGGAGCCCGCGAAATGACATCTTGGGGATTTGATTTTGCCGGGCTTGAGCCCTGGGAATTTGGCCACGTTGGTTGGGCTAACGTCAGAAACACCGGCGTGATGATCGCGCCGCAGCCTGATACCTTGACGTACGAAGTTCTGGCGTGGACGCCTTCGACCAAAGGGGCGGTGACGGCGGATGTTGTCAGTTTCGTGGTGCCAACCTTTCCCGCCGCTGGCAATCCTCAGATCATGCAAAACGCGACGCAGGAAGAGCTGACCGCTTATTTTGATTCGATGAAAGCCGCCGTCAGCGGCAAGATCGTGATCGTCGGGAAACCGAGATTTATTGCTCAAGACAACACACCTCCGGCAAAACGTATCAATGACGAAGACAATAAAAAACGTTTTGATCCTGCAAACACCACACCCGGTGGCGGACCCGGCGGTCCGGGAGGCCCACGCGGCGGCGGTGCCGGTGCCGGCGTGGCACCGAGGCCCGGAGCTCTGTCTGCAGCGCAGATAAACGAGCAGATCGATAAATTTTTAGTAGAGAATAATGTTCAAGTTCGCATTAACGAATCCGAGCTTGATCGCGGTGCCGTCAGAGCGTTTAACAACCGCACATTCGACATCACTAAGGTCGTCCCGACGGTTGTGATGCGTAACGAAGATTTTGGCCGCATCTATCGTCTGCTCGCCAATAAGACTCCGGTCAAGCTTGAGTTCAACATTCAAACCCGCACGATCCCGTCGGGCGTTACCAGCTATAACATGATCGGTGAGATATGGGGTTCGGATAAAAAGGACGAGGTCATCATGCTCGGCGGGCATCTGGATTCGTGGCATTCGGCAACTGGTGCGACCGACAACGCCGTCGGCTGTGCGACCATGATGGAAGCTGCCCGTATCCTCAAAGCCATCGGCGTTAAACCGCGCCGCACAATACGCGTAGCTTGTTGGGGCGGCGAGGAGCAGGGCTTGCTCGGTTCGCAAGCCTACGTCAAAAAGCATTTTGGCACGGCTGAAAATCCGACGGCGGAGTTTGGTAAGTTTAACGGTTATTTCAATATTGATAGCGGTACCGGCAAGTTGAGGGGATTGAGTATTTTTGGCCCGCCCGAAGCCGCCACCGTGCTTCGCGAAGCTCTCGCGCCGTTTTCGGATCTTGGATTTGGCGGTGTTTCTAGTGCGCGCGGACGCGGACTTGGAGGGACGGACAGCACGTCGTTCAATGCCGCGGGATTGCCGGGTATCGGAGCGTCGCAGGATCCGATCGAGTATTTTGGCGTCACCTGGCACACCAATCTGGATACGTACGAACGCATCATCGAGAGCGACGCAAAGACGTCGGCGATCATATTCGCCGCTGCGGTATATACGCTCGCAATGCGCGACGAGATGCTGCCGAGGTTTAAGCCGACCGAAATGCCGCCGCTGCCGACACCGGTTCCCACACCCGCTCCGTCGCCCGCGGCGACCCCAAGGCCTTAAGGGTATTGGCAGTCGATACAAACAGAAAACGCTGATCGGACAAGTTGGTCCGGTCTGCGTTTTCCGCGTAAATCTGCGGCTAATTTTTTACACCAGTTTTCGGACAGATATCGGCAAGAATGCATTCAATGCATTTTGGCTTACGGGCGTCGCAGACCTGCCGTCCGTGATAGATCATCCAGTGCGGAAACATCACCCAATCTCTTTTTGGCACAAGCAATGCCAATGCACGCTCGATCTTTTCGGGCGTTTTTTCTTTTGTCAGGCCCAGCCGCTGCGACAGCCGTGACACATGCGTATCGACAACGACACCCGAAGCGATGCCAAAAGCATTGCCCATAACGACGTTCGCCGTCTTGCGGGCAACTCCGCCGAGCGTCAATAGCTCGTCCATCGTCTGCGGCACATTGCCGCCATAGACCTCGATAATGCGTTTGCAGGCGGCCTGAATATTCTTTGCTTTGTTGCGGAAAAAGCCGGTCGAATGGATGTCTTTTTCTAATTCAGTCTGCGCGACTTCAAGAAAATCCTGCGGCCCGCGATACTTACGAAACAGATCGGCCGTGACAATATTCACCCTGACGTCCGTACACTGAGCCGACAAGATCGTCGCGATCAGCAGCTCAAAAGCATTAGTGTGAATTAGCGCACAATGCGCATCAGGATATGCCTTTTTGAGCCGCTTGATTATCTCGGCAGTGCGCTCTTTTTTGCTACGGATCAACAAAAGGGTTTTTAACCAGTGGTTTCGGGTTCGTCGTCACTACCTTTTGAGAATAAAGATCGAAACAACCACCAAATGACGCCATGTCCTACATACAAAGCCGCTAGTACAAGCAGGGCATATTCCGAATATAGCCACACCGCCATCGCGGCACCGGCGATGACCAGCACGAGAAACATCCCTTGCGGTCCTTTACCCGCGGTTTTCATACTCGTGTAGCGGATCGTAGAGACCATCAGCACCGACAGTACTGCGATCAGCCCCATCAGGGCGTATGTGTAGTACTGAGCTGGCACAGGCCCGTAAGCGATAAGTGGAGCAGGAGCAAAATGCACGAGTGCGGCAAGCAAGCCGCCGGCGGGTGGTATCGGTAAGCCGACAAAGGCCTTTTTATCGACCTTAGTTGCGCCTTCGATCAGCTTGACGGGCCGCGTTGCCTGTAGGTTAAATCTCGCCAACCGAAATGCACCGCACATCAGGAACATGAACAACAAAAATACACCGAGGTTGTGGCCAAATGAGCCTTCGGCAAAGGCCGGTGCGATAGCCCAGGCATAGACCAAAGCCGTCGGTGCGATGCCAAATGTCAAAACATCGGCCAAGGAATCGAACTGGACGCCGATCTCGGTCGCTGTCCTCGTGGCTCTCGCAATGCGGCCGTCCACCGTGTCAAATAATATCGCAAGCCCGATCGCGAGTCCGGCGCTGTTAAAGTAGCTTGCGGCAAGTTCGGGGTTCGACACCGAGACTGAAAAACCTCGTATTGAAGACAGCACGGCCAAATAGCCCATCGCCACATTAGCGGCGGTGAACAAAGTCGGTATAACATAAAGCCCTTTTTTCAGGCCCTTATGCGGAGGTCTGTCGTCTTTTTCGTCTGCCATAGATGCTATCGCTTCGCAATGATAGTTTCTCCGCCCCTGACGCGGTCGCCGACCTTGACCATCAGCTCGACGCTGGCGGGCATTAACAAGTCGGTTCGCGAGCTAAACTTGATCAAGCCAAATTTTTGTCCGCGAATCAGATTATCACCTGCTTTTGGCCAACAAACAATCCGCCGTGCGAGTATTCCCGCGATCTGTGTGCAAGTAATGGTCACGCCTTCGCCCTCGATGACGAGCGCGTTGCGTTCGTTCACCAGGCTGGCTTCGTCCTTGGTCGCGGGCATCTTTTTGCCGCGTGTGTAGTTAATTTCTTTGATCGTGCCGGTGATCGGCGAGCGGTTTATGTGAACGTCAAGCGGCGATAAAAAAACGCTCACGAGTTTTGTCGTATCGGTCAGGTCAATGCGTGTCACAACGCCGTCCGCCGCCGAAACGATCAGCCCGTCGTCCTGAGGCACTTCGCGCTGGGGGTCGCGAAAAAAGTACATCATAAACAGCGCGACTGCCGCAAAGACCACCGCTACCGGCCACAGCCCAAACCACCCAAATCCGGCCGCGATCACGACCGGTATCAAAATAAAAGGTATCCCTTCTCGAACCATGTTTCTTAGACGCCAGTAGTTAGCAGTCAGTGGTCAGTAGCGGCGGCGTTAGCCGCTGCGTTTCCCCAGACATAAATGCAATGCTCAATGATACAGATGTCCCGAGACCAAAGTCCAAAGTCCAAAGTCTTTCCTTAGCGATCTTTGCGGCTTTGCGTTAAAAATTCTCTGTGTTCTCTATGGTGAGTTTCCGCCCAATAAAAAGCCCGGCATCATCGGACACCGGGCGAAGAGGAGGATCGTGAAGCCAAACTAGACCCTGACGGGATTTTCCTTTGCGTAGCTATAAGCAGCCCAAGCCGCTATCAGATGGATCACCCATCCAAGCACCCCGACGGAACCGATCCACGAAAAACCGGTCAGTATCAACCAAATAATGCCAATAAGTATCCGGCCGTTATAGATCTGTCCCAGCCCGGGTATCAGCAAACTAAGTATGCCAGCCAACAAAGGTTCTCTCATCTCGTGTCTGATCTGCCTCCGTAAATATTTACGATGCGTGGAACGATTTGTTTCAGGAATTTGATCGCGCGATGGCGGGCTGGTCCACTTGGTCCATCTTGGTCCACTTTGGTCCGGACCGGACCAAATATTATCCTATTGACCCGACGCCATGTGGAGCAGCTCGTGGGTGCCGAAAAATAGAGCGACGCCGGCGAATATTGCTAGCGAGACCCAGACGCTGTTGTTGCCGTGGTGGTTGACTTCGGGGATAAGGTCGCTGGCGGCGACGTAGAGTGTGACGCCGCCGGCGACGGGCAGGGCGTATTGGACTGCTGACGAGGCACTCGTGCCGACAAAGTAAAATATCATCACACCGAGAAACGTCGTCAGCCCCATTAGCGAAGTCGCGATCATCACCTGACGACGGCCTTTGCCGGCTGCCATTACCATTGAGCCGATCGTAAATCCTTCGGGAAACTTGTGCAGAAAGACGGCGATGAAGACAAGAAACCCGACCTTAACATCTATCTGCGAAGCTGCGGCGATCGTCACTCCATCAAAAAAAGTATGCACAAGCAGACCGCCGACCGCCGTGTACGCCGAGCGGGTCGAGATCAGTTCGTGCGAATGATCGTCGTCGTCGCAGTGCATCTCTTCGCCTAGGTGAAAGTGCGGAGCGATGGTGTGTTCGACAAATTGCGTGAGAAGATATCCGCCGAGCAGGAGTAGCATCGGCATATAAAGATTCTCAGGGTCGCCTGGATTTGCAGCCTGCCAGATCGTGATGGTTTTTGGCAAGATCTCAAACAGAGCGACAGCCAACATAAACCCGGCACCGAGTGCGAGCAGGTATTTGAGGAAACGCTTGTAGCTTTGATGCAATCGCGAAGGGAACAGCACGAGCCCGCCAAAAACGTTCGCCGCCCCGGCAAGCAAGCCAAAGATCATTAATTGGATAAACAAGGGCGTCATCATGCGTCACGCGAGGCCGACCTTTATCCTATATCAGCGCGGCCAAAAAAAACAAAAACCACCAAAAATGCGCAGTTTTTTTGATACTCGTGAATTTAAACGCATGATTAAGTATTTTGGTGAAATAATCTCTTGACAGCGGACGAACACTCGACGTATTATTCTTTTGCTGTATAAATAACCTCGATATGGCTTTCGGGGTAAACACACAACACCTAATACAACTGTTTAAGACTATAAGCGCCAAAAACAATTGCGCCGGGAACCGTTCGCACGAATTTCAAAATGCTTAATTGCACGAATGATGCCCGAGAAATGATCTTTGAATATGCCGGAAACTGACGCCGCAAATGCACACCGGTCAGTTCTGCTTGCGGAAACTCTGGGTTTTCTTGAGCCGGAAAAAGGCGGGCTTTATGTTGATGCGACGCTTGGGCTTGGCGGCCACACTGAGGGAATGCTTGAGGCTTCGCCTGATGCGACGGCCATCGGTATAGATCAGGATACGGCTGCGATCAAGCTTGCAAAAACGCGGCTCAAGCCTTTTGGCAAACGGGTAAAGTTTGTCCACGCAAATTTTTCTGAGATCCGAGCGGCGGTGGGGAAAGATAAGCCGGACGGTATCATGGCGGATCTTGGGGTTTCGTCGCTGCAGCTTGATAGCGAGACGCGGGGGTTTAGTTTTAGGTTTGAAGCTCCGCTTGATATGCGAATGGATACGGAGTCGGGCGGGATGACGGCCGCCGAGTTGCTCGCGACTGCGGACGAGAAAGAGATCGCCGACATTATATATAAGCACGGCGAAGAACGAGTTTCGCGAAAGATCGCGAAGTGGATAGTTGAAAAAAGAGAGCAGGGCGAGCCGATCGAAACGACGACGCAGCTCGCCGATCTGGTCCGAAGGGCGGTTCGCACGAGTCCAAAGGACAAGATACATCCCGCGACGCGGACGTTTCAGGCTCTGAGGATCTCGGTCAACGGCGAACTCGACATTATCGAGCAGTTTGTCGGGGATGCGGTCGATATTTTGAAAACAAACGGTGTGCTCGCGATCATCACCTTTCATTCGCTGGAAGACCGGATCGTCAAGCAGGCGTTCCAAAAGCTTTCGGGCAGGTGTTTTTGCCCGCCGCGTTTGCCGCAATGCGTGTGCGGTGCCGCGAAAAAGGTCGAGATATTGACGCGAAAGCCCGTCACGGCGACCGAACACGAATTGCAGGAAAATCCACGTTCACGCAGTGCAAAACTTAGAGCGTGCCGTAAATTAGAGCAGTAAAAAGACAAACCCGGAGGAACCCCTGATGACAAAGAGAAAAGCGGCGGCAAGACGAAAAAGCGAACAACAACGCGGGCGGACATACGCGTTGATCCTGGTATGCGGCCTGCTCGTCGTATCGGGGTTCTTTTTTGCGGGACGTCAGCATTTCTCGTCAATGGACTACGGGATGAAGAATTCGCGTCTGCGAAAGCAGATAGACGACCTCGAAAGTGAAAAACGCCGCTTGCTGCTGGCGCGTGAGATCTCGTCGTCGCCAATGGAGATAAAAAAAGCTGCTAAAAAGATAGGGTTTGGTGAGCAAACGGATGTACAGGCTCCGGTTGCACAGATGACCTCGACCACAAAGGACAAGGCTGTTCCACCAATAACCACAACTGCCTCCGCTGCTCCTGACAAGGAGCTGGTCGTGCGGACCGCTTCGGTCAAGCCGGCTCAGGCATCGACGACGGCCCTTGTTAAGAACGACAAAGGCGTAAAAACGGAAAAGCGTACAGTGTCAGCCGAATAACTATCTAATTCAAAAAAAAGCAGCGTAATGAAAAGATCTCCGAAACCCCGCAAGAAAAATCTCCGCCAGGTCGCTTTTACACGTTTTATGCTGATCGTCGCGGTGTTTGTGCTGTGGATCGGCGGTATTAGCGTACGGCTCTTTCAGCTACAAGTTACCCAACACGCGGCGCTCAAAGCAAAAGCCGTTGACCTGCGTCAGGATGTAAAGCAAGACCGTATGCTGCGCGGGACGATCTTTGACCGCAACGAGCGTGCTCTGGCGATGAGCCTGCCGGTAAAAACGCTCTACGCAAACCCGTCTGAGATCACCGATACGGATGCAGCGGCAAAGTCGATCGCAAAAGCTCTCAGGCTTGATGCCGGACAGCTAGCTGCTCAACTCCGACAGGGGAAAGAGGGTAACAAAAAATACGTCGCCATCGCGAAAAAGCTTGACGACGAGACAGCTCAAAAATACAACAAGGCCCTCGACACGCCCGATCTGAAAAAAGGCGATCTGCCCAATTTTACAGGGCTTCACTGGAAAGAGGATCAAAAACGAAGTTATCCATATAACACGCTCGCCGCACAGGTTATCGGGTTTAGCAATGCCGAGGACGAGGGCAAAGCCGGTGTCGAACAGTCGCAGGACGATATTCTTCACGGAGCAGTTATCAGGACATTGCAGGAGCGAGATCGACTGGGCCGCGTTTATGACGAGACAACCACAGAACGCCAGAAGCCGAGCGATATCGTGTTGACCATCAACTCTGCCTATCAATATATGGCCGAGCAGTCGCTGGAAAAGCAGGTTCGCGCCTCCGGTGCAAAATCGGGAATGGTCATTGTGATGATGCCAAAAACGGGCGAGATCCTCGCGATGGCAAACTATCCGTCTTTTGACCCGAACATCATTACTGAGAACGCTGCAGAGCACATCAGCAACAAAGCGATACAGTCTGTCTATTCACCGGGATCGGTATTCAAACTGGTCACTTACGGCTCGGGATTAGAGAAAAAAATGTTTACGCCAAACGATATGATCGATCCCGGAAACGGCACGATCAAGGTCGCGGATCGGCAATTTACTGATCCGCATGGCGTTGGACGCGTCAATTATGCTCAGGCTTTTGCGATATCCAGTAACGTCTGCGCTATCAAAACGGCTCTCGGCGTCGGTAAGGATGATTTCTATTCGATGGTGCAAAAACTTGGGTTTGGAGCCAAAAGCGGTGTAGAACTGCCGGGCGAGGTGCAAGGGCTTGTCAGGTCACCTGAAAAGTGGAATGGCGACTCGCTCGCGTCAATGTCGATCGGCTATGAAATTGATGTGACAGCGTTGCAAATAACAGGGGCTTTTGCGACGATAGCAAATGACGGAATACGGGTCCAGCCTCATATTATCAAGGAAATTCGCGGCTCAAATGAGCAAGCTAAAAAGATCACCGAACCAAAGCAAACGCAGGTGGTCAGCGCTCAAACTGCGCGAGATCTGAGGACGATGATGAGACAAGTTGTGCTGACGGGGACCGGTAAGCGGGCACAGCTAAACGGCTATACGACAGCGGGAAAAACCGGCACGGCGTGGAAATTTAACGCGAAGTCGAAATCGGTCGATTCGAGCAAATACATCTCGTCATTTATCGGAATGGCTCCGGCTGATAACCCCGAGATCGTCGTTGCGGTCGTGATGGATGAGCCAAAGAACGGCGGACGCGACGGCGGGATGGTCTCGGCACCTGTATTTCGCGAAGTCGCACAGCAGATCCTGGAGGATATGAAGGTCGCGAAAGATGCGCCGTTCAAACAGGAAACGATGGTCGCAGGTACCGAAATTCCTGAGACGCCGACGGCTGATACGGTCAAGCCAAAAACGAGCGACAAGACCGAAAAGGGAACTGCAAAGCCGACCGACCCGGCAGATAAGAACAAGACAAAAGACATCAAGAAAACGACCGACAAAAAGCTTGATGCAAAAGGAAAAATGACCGCCATATTGAAACGGCGGATGACGCTCAGAGAGATACTGGGACCAAACGGCACGAAAACTTGAAACTTGAAACCGTCATCGGATATATGAACGCGATAGCGTTCACACTAGACCCCGCTTTGCGTGACCGCGAAGTGGGTTCTTTTGCTATCGATTCGCGTGAAGTTAAGCCCGGCGGCTTGTTTTTCGCCCTCTCGCAGCCTGAATACAAGGACAATTGTTTCAACGGCGATTTTGACGATTCGACGCAGTTCGTCCCATCGGCATTTGAAAAAGGTGCGATTGTTTGCGTCGTTCGCGAGGATAGATACGAGGAACACAAAACTTCATTAGAGCCGTTTCGCGACCGTTTGATCTTTGTCGATGACGCGATCGCGGCGTTTCAGCGTTTGGCTCATGGCATCTATATAGAATGGAACAAACCGGTCGTGGCGATAACGGGAAGCGCCGGTAAGACAACCGCAAAAGAGCTGACGGCACACGTTTTGTCGTCAAGCGGACGCAAAGTGCTGCGTAATATCAAGAACTACAACAATGGTCTCGGACTGCCGCTGACGGTCATCAATTTGGCATACGATAAAAGCTATGACGTTGCCGTTTTGGAAATGGGAATGTCAACGCCGAATAACGAGATAGCCCGCCTTTGCCGGATCACGCCGCCGGATGTCGCGGTCGAGCTAAACGTGCTGCCGGTACATATCGAGCACTTGGGGACTATCGAACGAATTCAGCAGGCAAAGGCCGAGCTTGTCGAAGGGATGAAGGTCGGCGGTGTCGCCGTATTGAACGCAGATGACCCGCGTGTCGCGGCAATGGAGCCTTTGAGCAAGGGTCGGACGATCACCTACGGCATCGAGAGCACGGCTGATGTTCGGGCGAAAAATATCAGGTTTGCGCGTTTTGGCGAGACGACATTTACGCTCGTGTTTGGTGATGACAGGGCAAAGGTGACGTTCCCACTGAACGGCAAACACAACATCCTCAATGCTTTGGCGGCGGCGGCGGTCGGACGCAGTTTTGGCATGACGGTTGGCGAAGTTGCCGAGAGCCTCAAAACGGTCGAGCCTCCACCACAACGCGGCGAAGTTCTGCATTTTGCCGATGGCTTTACGGTGATTAACGATTCGTACAATTCAAATCCGACCGCTTTACTCTCGATGGTTAGCACACTTGTTGAGGGAAGTAATGGCGATCAGCGAAAGATCGTCGTCGCGGGCGAGATGCTTGAGCTTGGGCCGGATGCGGCAAATATTCATCGAGAGACGGGCGAAGCGATCGCGCAAAGCGGCGTTGATATGTTGATCGGGGTTCGCGGATTTGGAAAGGAATTGGTTGACGGTGCAATATCTGCGGGTCTTGCTGATTCACAGTTTGCGGACGATTCGGACTCTGCGGCAGAATTGGTCGCCGGTTTGGCCGCAAAGGGAGATGTCATCCTCGTCAAAGGTTCGCGCGGTGTGCGTACGGAAAAGGTTATCAAGCGGTTGTTGGAAAAATTTGCATTGGAGGATACGGGCAAGGCCTGACGCAAAATGCTATATCACTTCCTCTATCAGTTTCTTTTCAGAAATTACGGGTCCGAATACGATTCGCCGTATTTTTACAAGGTTTTTAACGTTGTCCAGTACGTGACGTTTCGCACGGCGATAGCCGCGATCACGGCTCTGTTGATCTCGCTGCTATTTGGCGGCAAGGTCATCCGCAAACTCTCCGACCTGAAATTTGGCCAGGAGATCCGCGAAGAGGGGCCTGCGTCGCATCACGAAAAGAAAGGCACGCCGACAATGGGCGGCATACTGGTCATCGGTTCGGTCTTCATCTCGACGGTGCTGTGGGCAAAGCTCGATGGGCTTTATCTGTGGCTTGCTCTTGGTGCGACTACATTGTTCGCGGCGGTTGGTTTTGCCGATGACTGGATCAAGATCGTCAAAAAACGCAGCCTCGGGCTGACGGGGAAGCAAAAGCTGGCGGGGCAATTGCTGACCGCATTGCTCGTGTGGGGCGTGTTGTATTTCTTTACGAGCTATTCGTGGAATTTGAGTGTTCCTTTTCTAAAGGACACGGCGTTGCCGTTCGGGTTTAGTGTGATACCGGCAGGTGTTTATCTGCTCTTTATCGCGTTTATTTTGCTTGGCTCGTCCAATGCGGTGAACCTGACGGACGGGCTTGATGGGCTTGCGATCAGCGTGACATTTATCGCAATGTCTGCTCTGACCGGGTTGACCTATGTTGCGAGCGATGCTCGTTGGGCTGAGCGTTTGGACATTACGCACAATCCGGCGGCGGCAGAATTGACGGTATTTTGCGGAGCGATGGCAGGGGCAAGTCTCGGATTTTTGTGGTATAACGCGCCGCCCGCAGAGGTTTTTATGGGCGATGTCGGTAGCTTGGCGATCGGCGGGGCATTGGGAACTGTAGCTATTTTGACCAAGCAGGAATTTCTGCTGCCTTTTATCGGCGGCATATTTATTATCGAGGCTTTGTCGGTGATGATGCAGGTTTCGGTTTTCAAACTGACAAAACGCGGCGGTCAACCGGGCAAGCGAATATTCAAAATGACGCCGCTGCATCACCATTTTGAGATGTCGGGCTGGAAAGAGCCAAAGATCGTGTTTCGGTTCGTGATCGTGGCGATATTATTTGCTCTGCTGAGCCTGACGACGTTGAACTTGAGGTAGTTTTGGTCCGGTCCGGACCAAGGTGGACCAAAGTGGACCAAAGTGGACCAAGGTGGACCAAGATCGGGAATTGATGAATATTGAGGGCAGAAAAGCACTTGTTTTGGGCGCGGGAATGTCCGGCGTAGCGTCGGCGAGATTCCTGGCGGAACGCGGTGCGACGGTTGCTCTGCACGATAAACGCGAAGTCGAAAGCTGGTCTGACGCGGCTAGATCTTTGAAAACTGAATTGAATGTCGGGCTGATCGGCGGCGATATTCCGTCGTGGCTGCTCGATCAGATCGATCTGGTCGTCATCTCGCCTGGTGTGCCGACGAACACGATCCCCGCCCGCTACGTTGACCGCAAAGACGGCGAGGTTATCGGCGAGGTCGAGCTGGCGTACCGGCATATGAAAGGCCGCATCGTCGCCATAACCGGCTCGAACGGCAAGACAACGACGACCGCTCTGATCGGCGAGTTGCTAAAAGATGCGGGCATCCCGACGCAGGTAGGCGGCAATATCGGCACGGCGTTGCTGACGCTGGCGGAAACTTCGCAGGATGACGGATGGACGGTGGCGGAGTTGTCGAGTTTTCAGCTTGAGACGATCGTCGATTTTAGGCCAAATGTTGGGCTTTGTCTAAACGTGACGCCAAATCATCTTGACCGTTACGAGGGCTTTCACGAATATGCACTCGCAAAGCACCGCATTTTTATGAACCAGACGGCGGAAGATGTCGCTGTGCTAAATGCTGACGATCCGATAACGGCAGACTGGGCAAGCGGGCTGCTCGCAAATGTCGTGATGTTTAGCGTAAAACGCGAGCTTGAGGACGGGCTTTTCTTGCGTGGAAATGAGCTTGTTTGCCGTGCGAACGGTAAGGAAAAGATGCTGACAACGCGCGAAGATATTTTCTTACGCGGGCTGCACAATGTGGAGAATGTTCTCGCGGCGTTTGCGGCGGGACTTGCTTGCGGAGCCGACCCGGAATCGATGCGTGAGACAGTCAAGAATTTTAGAGGCGTCGAGCATCGTATCGAATTTGTCGCCGAGATCGACGGCGTCAGATTTTACAACGACTCAAAAGCGACATCGGTCGATGCGACCTCAAAAGCACTCGAAGCTCTGAGCGGCGGCGAAGGTAAGACGGTTTTGATTCTCGGCGGCAAAGGCAAAAACGCGCCATACGCACCGCTCATCCCGCTGATAGAAAGTTCTGTTCGCGCTCTGATACTGATCGGCGAGGATGCCGACAATATCGAATCGCAGCTAACCGGCCACGCTGAGATAATTCGTGCGGGAACGATGGAAGACGCTGTGAGCAAAGGTTTTGACGCTGCTGTGAACGGTGATGCGGTCTTGCTCGCTCCGGCGTGTGCAAGCTTTGATATGTTCAAGAGTTTTGAGGAGCGGGGGACGGTTTTTAAAGATGCTGTCAATAAACTAGCACAGAGAACCACCCCGTCAGCGGAAGCCGCCGCCACCCCTCCTTCGTAAGGAGGGGGGTTTTAGGAAATGGCCCAGGAACGAAACATAGACTGGTTTATGTTTGGCATCGCGGCGATGCTCGCCTTGTTTGGCGCGATGATGGTCTATAGTGCGTCGGCGATGTTTTCGCTCAAAGAGACGGACAGCGTCAGTCAAAACACCTATTTTTACAAGCAAATAGGTTTTACGCTGATCGGCCTGGTCGCGATGTATGCCGTCAGCCGCATCGACTATCATTTTTTTCAGAAGTCGTGGGTCGTGTTCGGAGGGTTGCTTGTTACGTGCATTTTGCTCGTTGCCGTATTTGGTTTTCCTGAGATCAACGGGGCACGACGTTGGACTCGGTTAGCAGGTTTTTCGTTTCAGCCGTCAGAGCTTGCAAAGATCGCCTTGCCGATATTTTTTGCGTATTTTCTGACGCGTAACCAGGATCTGGTTGGCGAATTTAGGCAGACCTTGTTGCCGTGTTTGCTGGTTTTTGGCCTCATCGCAGGGTTGATATTTTTTGAGCCCGATCTTGGTACGGTCATCGTGCTGTCATCGATCTTTGCGACGGTTTATTTTGCGGCTGGCGCGAGGCTTGTATATATTCTCGGCGTGGTCGGGGTGCTCCTCGTCGGCGGTGCGGCGGCGGTATTACTTGCCCCGTGGAGATTTGCCAGGTTGATGGCATTTTTTGACCCATGCAGCCCTGAAAATGCCGGTGCGACAGGGTATCAGGTGTGTCAGTCGCTGATGGGAATTGGAGCAGGCGGGGTTTTTGGCGAAGGATTTGCCAAAGGGCATCAAAAACTCTATTACCTGCCGTATCCATACTCGGATTTTATTTTTTCGGTGGTCGGCGAAGAGCTTGGACTCGTCGGAACTTTGGCGGTCGTCATCGCGTTCGGATTGTTGTTGTGGAGGGGAGCGAGAGCGGCGGTGATGGCGCCGGACAGATTTGGGATGCTGCTCGGAATCGGGATTATCACGGGCATCATCGTACAGGCGCTGTTTAACATCAGCGTCGTGATCTCGATCTTGCCCGCAAAGGGCATACCGCTGCCGTTCATCTCGTACGGCGGATCGTCGGTTGTGGTGACACTGATCGGGGTTGGGATATTATTGAGTATCTCGAGGTTTGCGGGCGAATCTGACCGCGGAGACGCGGAGCCGCAGCGAAGGCGAAGCAAGAGAAAATGAAAGTATTGATCGCAGCCGGCGGGACCGGCGGACATATCTATCCGGGAATTGCTGTGGCTAACGAGATCATGGCTCGCGACGCTGAGTCCGAAGTGCTGTTTGTCGGCACGGCCCGCGGCCTGGAAAAGAAGATCGTGCCTGATAACGGTTTTCAGCTTTCGTTGATCAATAGTGCGGGGTTAAAGAATGTCGGGCTCGTGGGCAAGATCAAGGGGTTGTCGGTGCTGCCAAAGAGCTTTCTTGAGGCACGGCGTATCATCCGCCAGTTTCGTCCGCATGTTGTAGTCGGTGCGGGTGGTTATGTTTCGGGGCCGGTGTTGCTGATGGCGGCGATCATGGGCGTGCCGACGCTGGTGATGGACTCGAACGCGTTGCCGGGTTTTACAAACCGTCGGCTCGCGATGTTTGTTGATAAGGCTGCCCTGACTTTTGACGAAGCATTGCAGTTTTTTGGCAAAAAGGGCGTTGTTACCGGAAATCCGGTGCGGCAGGAGTTTTTTGATGTAGCCGCAAAGCCACGCACCGATGAGTTTCACGTTCTGATATTTGGCGGCTCGCAGGGTGCGAAGGCAATAAATACGGCGATGACAGCGGGGCTCGAACCGCTAAAACCTTTTGCTGAGAAATTGACCATCACGCATCAGACGGGCGAGTCGGATTTTGATAATGTTAAGACGGCGTATGCCGATTCGGCATTTTCGACGGCGGATGTGCGGCCGTATATCTCAGATATTTTTGTTGAGTTTGGCAAGAGCGACCTCGTAGTCTGCCGTGCCGGTGCCACGACCTGTGCAGAGCTAGCGGCCGCCGGAAAAGCGTCGATAATGGTGCCGCTTCCGACGGCGGCTGATGACCATCAGCGGAAAAACGCTGAGGCACTAGAACGTGCCGGAGCGTCAAAAATGATCCTGCAAGCCGACCTGACGGGCGAAGCACTTGCCGGAGTTGTTGCGGAGCTGATCGGTTCGCCGGACGCGATAACCGCTATGGAAAACGCCGCAAGAGGACTGGGGCGACGCGATGCCGCCGAAAAGACGGTAGATATTATTGAAGAATTGAAAAGGAGCGTTTAACGGATCGTTTGTTTCATGCGTGTGAGGTGAAACAAAACAAAAATTAAGTGGTTGATATCAATGTTTAGACACGTAAAACGCATACATTTTATCGGCATCGGCGGCATCGGGATGAGCGGCATTGCTGAGGTTTTGTCCAATCTTGGCTTTGAGGTGCGCGGGTCTGACGCAAATAAGTCAAAGAACACTGATCGGCTTGAGACGGAGTGCGGGATAAAGATCTACATCGGCCACGCGGCTGAAAATGTCGGCGACGCACAGGTCGTAGTGTATTCGTCAGCAGTCAAAGAAGACAATCCCGAGGTCGTCATTGCTAAGGAAAAGGGAATTCCCGTCATCCCGCGTGCAGAGATGTTGGCTGAGTTGATGGTCTTAAAGCCATATGCGGTCGCTGTGTCGGGCACGCATGGAAAGACTTCAACAACGTCAATGGTGGCGACAATTTTGGGCCACGCCGGATTTGATCCAACAACGGTCGTTGGCGGTGTTGTCGAGACTTTGGGTTCGAATGCACGGCTCGGACAGTCGGATTGGTTCGTGACCGAGGCCGACGAGAGCGACCGCTCGTTTCTGATGCTCTATCCGACGATCGCGGTCGTGACCAACATCGACAAAGAGCATATGGAATCGTACAAGGGCATGGACGATGTCGTGCAATGTTTTACCGATTTTGTGAACAAAGTGCCGTTTTTTGGAGCGGCGATCATCTGTCTTGACGACCCGAATGTGCAGTTGATAATCCCGAACATCAAACGCCGCCGCGTCACCTATGGTATGACGGCACAGGCGGATGTTTCGGCTCACGATATCAAATATGACGATGCGTTTGGCTCTTCATTTTCAGTCCTGAAACGGGGCAAAGAACTTGGCCGAATGCATCTGCCGGTTCCCGGTAAACACAATGTGTATAACGCTTTGGCAGCGACGGCTGTAGCTCTTGAGATGGACGTGCCGTTTGAAAAGATCGTTTCGGCGTTCGAAGGATTTAAGAACGCAAACCGCCGTTTTCAGTTCAAAGGCGAGGCTGGCGGCGTGACTGTTGTGGACGACTACGGGCATCATCCGACCGAGATCGTTGCGACGCTGTCGGCGGCAAAAAACAGCTCCGGCGGCAAGCGGACCGTCGTAGTATTTCAGCCACACAGATATTCGAGAACGCAGGAGCTGATGGACGATTTTGTCGTCGCGTTTAACAACGCCGATGTACTGTTTTTGCTCGACATCTACGCGGCCAGCGAAAAGCCGATCGAGGGCATCACGGCTGAGGTGCTCGCCGAGAACATCAAGCGTTTTGGGCATAAAAGCGTCTCGTACATCGGCGATATCGATACCGCGACGGCAAAGGTTTGCGAACATCTTCAGCCTGGTGATCTCGTTATCACCCTTGGTGCGGGTAGCGTGACCCGGCTGTCGGATGAGATCGTGGAAGAACTAAAAAGGTCAAAAGGTCAGAAGGGGAAAAGTGAAAATGTTTAATAGGGGAAAAGCTTTCGTTGGACCAGTCTTTGGCTCCTAACTTTTTCACATTTCCCCTTTACGCAGTTATGGCGAAAAAGAAACGAGCAACAACCAGATCCAGGACGACGCCCGCAAAGCGGCGGGTTACTTCGTCAAAGCTGTCACGCGGCGGCGTGTCGCAGAATTTTGGCCGTTTTGGGCTGCCGCTTGCGATCAGCGGCGTGCTGATCGTGGCTATTACGGTGCTTGGGTTTACGTTTTACCGTTCTGCCGCCGATTCACAGTTTTTTAAGGTCCGCAATATTGATGTTCGCGGCACCAACCGCACGCCCGCTGAGGATATTCGCCGTATTGTCGCGTCTGAAACTGAAAAGCCCGGCGTATGGAACGCCGATCTAGCGAATATCAGATTGAAAATAGAGAAATTTCCTTTTGTTAAGTCCGCGTCTGTTTCACGGATGCTGCCGGCGGGTATCAGAGTCGATATCGTCGAGCGTGTGCCGCAGGCGATCGTTCATCTAAAAGCGGGCGATTTTCTGGTTGACGGCGAAGGCACGATCCTCTCGGCAATGAATGGAGCCGATAAGGATTTTCCCTTCGTCCTACACGGCTGGGATGAAGCAAAAACGGAAAAAGCCCCGGCTGAAAATATTGCCCGTCTCAAGCTTTATAAAAAGATGCTTGATGAATGGCGGCAGTTTGATCTGATGACGCGGGTGAAGCAGGTTGACCTGACCGATGTCCGGGAACCGGCCGCTGTGGTCGAGGATTCGGGCCGTCCGATATCAGTCCTGCTTGCAAAAGACAACCTCGGCAAAAGCCTCAAAACCGCGCTTGATGTAGTTACCGGCAAAGGTGCAAAGATCAAATCGGTCAATGTTGGTGGGGCTTCGCCGGTGATACAGTATCTCGAATTTTGAGTGTCGATATGAGTAATGAAATACAGGCCGTTGGGCTCGATATTGGAACTGATCAGGTGCGGTGCGTGATCGGCGAATATGACCCGAGTGGCAAAATGAACGTGGTCGGAGCAGGCGAGGCCGAATCAAAAGGCTTGCGGCGTGGCGTTGTGACATCGACCGAGGCAGTCGCGGAGGCTATAAAAAAAGCCGTTACTGAAGCTGAGCGCGTAAGCGGGCTGGATGTCGATTATGCGACCGTCAATCTCTCGGGCGAGCATCTGCGTGGCGAGAATAAGAACGGCGTTGTTGCCGTCGCCGGCCCCGACAAAGAGATCACGGACGAGGATACTGAGCGGGCGGTCGATTCGGCCAGCGCAATGCCGATGACGCCCGGCTGGGAGATCGTCAGCCGTCTGCCGCAGGAATTTATCATCGACGGGCAAGACGGTATTACAGAGCCTGTCGGGATGAATGGCTCGCGGCTCGAAGCTCTCGTTCACATTGTCACCAGTCCAAGTGCGGTTCGCCAAAACCTCGAAAAGGCCGTTACACGTGCGGGGATCGAGGTCGAAAAGCTCGTGCTTGAGCCGCTTGCGGCCGCTGAGAGCGTGCTGACCGATGACGACAAAGAATATGGTTGCGCCGTCGTAAATATGGGCTCTGAGATCACGAGCCTGATGATATTTGGTCGCGGGGCGGTACAGCATACGGCTGTGTTTCCGTTTGGAGGGATGCTTTTTACGCGTGATATCGCGACGGGCTTGCGCGTGTCGATCCCCGAGGCAGACAAGATCAAGCATCAGCACGGGTGTGTCGCGTCGTTTCTTATTAGTGATGACGAACGGCAAGAGTTGATCGAGATCGAATCGTTTGGCCGGAGCGAGAGGCGTGAGCTGTCAAAAGAGATCCTCTGCGACATCATGCAGCCGCGTGCGGTCGAGCTGACGCAGCACATCGCAAAGGAGCTGCGAGAGGCCAAGGCGCAGGTTTCGGGCGGAGTGTTTCTGACGGGCGGAGCGTCGCTTGTTCGCGGAATGCCCGAGATCGCCGAGCAGATATTTGATGCTCCGACGCGTGTCGGATACCTCGAACCGACATACTTTGGCGGCTTGGTCGAAGAGGTGCAAAGTCCCGCGTGGGCGACGGCTTGCGGGCTTGCTCTGCGGTCGATGCATACGCAGTTGCGATACGGCGGGCGTGAAGATAGATCGTCCGTTAGAAAAGTCGCCGACTGGTTTGGAAATTTTCGCGATAAGTTTAAATAAATGTTACGGCGGGTTTTGAAAATACCGCAAACGGTTGTATGATATTTTCCCGGTAACACAATATCTAGCTACTGCGTAACACGCCCTGAATTTGAGTTTTTGTACTGATCTGTAATTTCCGCTATGGGAAACTTTACCTTAATGGATGACCTCGAAATGAACACCAACGGCATAAAAATGTTTATCGACGAACCGCCAATAACGGGCGCGCGGATCAAGGTGATAGGCGTTGGCGGCGGCGGCAGCAACGCCGTCAACCGCATGATCGACGCGGGTATCAAGGGCGTCGATTTTATTGTCGCAAACACTGATCTGCAAGCCCTCAACGCTTCGAAAGCACCGATGAAGATCCAGCTTGGCAGCAAATCGACTCGCGGGCTTGGTGCTGGATCGAATCCGGATGTCGGGCGTGCTGCGGCTCTCGAGGACACCGAAAAACTGCTCGACGTGCTTGAGGGATCTGACATGGTTTTTGTCACCGCGGGGCTTGGTGGTGGAACCGGAACGGGTGCGGCTCCGGTGGTTGCGTCGCTGGCGATCGAGCTTGGGGCTTTGACGGTCGTTGTTGTAACAAAACCATTTGCGGTCGAGGGTAAAAAGCGGATGGCTCAGGCAGAAAAGGGCTTGGCTGAGCTGCGTGGATGTGTCGATACGCTGATCACGATCCCAAATTCAAAGCTCCGTGAGGTCGAGGAAAAGATTACGATCATGGAAGCGTTTCGCCGGGCTGACGACGTTTTGCTTCGTGCGGTGCAAGGCATTACCGATCTAATTATTACTCCGGGTATCATCAATCTCGACTTTGCCGATGTGACGACCGTCATGCGCGGCAAAGGCGTTGCGTTAATGGGCATCGGTAAGGGCGATAGCGAAGATGCGGCGTCAAAAGCGATGCGTGCGGCTCTCGATTACAAACTACTCGAAGAACATTCGATCAAGGGTGCAAAAGCCGCTCTGATCAACGTTACCGGTGGCCCGAACATGGTGCTTGGCGAGGTCGAGGACGCGATCGGCATGATCGAGTCCGAGGCCGACGATAACGCCGACATCATCTGGGGCAGCGTCATAAAAGACGACATGGGCGACGAGATAAATATCACGGTCATCGCCACGGGTTTTGATTCGCAGGTCGCTGTGACGCAGCCTGCACCCAAAGCTGCTGAAGCCGCGGCTACTCCGGCACCGGTTGCTCCAAGGCATATCCCGTACGTCGCCGACGATCTAGAGCCGGTCGAAAATCTGGATGTTCCGACATTTATGCGTCGGCACGCGGACTAAGGTATTTAAGAATATTTAGCCGCAGATAAACGCGGATAACGCAGATAAGAAATTTTTTATCGGCGTCATCTGTTAAATCTGCGGCTAATTTTGTTTGGAGTCACACCACGAATTACTCCATTTAGGCCTTTCTGTTATTCTTTTTCTAATGGTATCGGAACTAACAAAATCGAGTATACCTACCGTAGGCATAACGGTCGGCGATGCCGCTGGTATCGGGCCTGAGATCGCGTTAAAGGCGATATCGAGCGGTGACGCTTCCGATCTGTGCCGATGCGTGTTGATCGGCGACGCGGCTCATTTGCGGGGGCTTGCGGAAAAATTACAGATCAGGTTGGATGATGTCGAGATCATTGATCTTAATAATCTGCCGACTGCGTTGGAGATCGGCGCCGATGCGGCTGTTACCGGGAAAGCATCGGCGGAATATATCGTAGAGGCGGTCGAGCTGTGGCGTCAGGGCAAGATCGATGCGATATGCACCGCCCCTATCAGCAAAAAGGCTATCGCTCTTGGCGGTTATAATTATCCGGGACACACAGAATTTATTGCGGACCTGACCGACACGACGGATTTTCGGATGAGCTTTTTTGCGGATAAGCTACGTGTCGTACTGCTTTCGACGCATTTGCCATTGATAAAGGCTATAGAACGTGTAAAAACGGCAGCACTCGTCGATCTGATCGGGTTTGCAGATCGTGAATTCAGTAAACTGCTCGGGCGAGACATCGCGATAGCAGTCGCGGGATTAAATCCGCATGCGTCGGAGGGCGGGATGTTTGGCAGCGAAGAGCGGGACGAGATCATTCCCGCGATCCAGCAATGCAGAGCGGCCGGAATGAATGTCAGCGGTCCGCATTCGCCGGACACGATCTTTGGGCGGTGTGCGGGCGGCGAATTTGATGCGGTTGTTGCTCTATATCACGATCAGGCGACCATCGCCGTCAAATCACTGGCGTTTGGTTCGGGCGTTAATGTGACCCTTGGCTTGCCGCTTATTCGCACCTCCGTCGATCATGGCACGGCATACGATATCGCGGGCAAAGGCATCGCGGACGAATCGAGCCTAGTCGCCGCGATCAAGCTCGCCGCCGACCTTGCGAAACAGTCGCGTAACCGCTCGTAAATCTGCTAAAATCTAGCTGGATAGTTTCAAAAAGCTGTGACAAAACCGAAATTATTGCTGGCTGACGATTCGGTCACGATCCGAAAGGTCGTCGAGATGGCGTTTATCGACGCCGGTATCGAAGTGTTTTCGGCCGACAGCGGCGAAGCCGCTATGCAGAAATTTATCGAGGTGCAGCCGGATATTGTGCTGGTTGATGTCGAGATGCCCGGGCCGAGCGGCTATCAGATCTGCGAGATGATCAAACAGGATGCGGCGACGCGGCATCTGCCGGTGCTTCTGCTTGTTGGATCGTTCGAGCCGTTTGACCAGACCGAAGCCGAGAGGGTCGAGGCCGACGGATTTTTAACAAAACCGTTTCAGTCGATCCATGATCTCGTCGCCCGCGTCACCGATCTTTTGGGCATGAATTCATCATCGCCGGCACCTACGCCGGAAACTGCCGACATCGAGGAGCTGTATCAAAACAGCTTTGCTGAGACGGTGCCGATACAGGATTACGACACCGAAGAAGACCCATTTAGCAGCACGTATCCGACAGAGGAAGATGTTGCCCCGTCGGACACGACGTTTGACGATGAGGCGTTTGACGACGAAATGATCGAGGCCCTGCGGCCGCATTCTAATGGCGACGCCGAGACGGCCCATTCTGCGGAAACGATCCAGGCGACGGTGAAAGATTTTGAATGGAAACCCGCCGACGAGGTCGTTGAAATACCCGAACCTGCGGCAGAACCTGTCGCGTCCGGGTTTGAACCGAGATTTGCATTTGCGGAGACAGCGGATGAACACGAACAGGTCGAAGAGCCATTTGCCGCTCCGGTCGAACCCGCCGCAGAGCCGTCCGAAGAACTTATCGCTCTGATCGCGCAGCGTGTCGTCGATCGGCTGTCAGACAAAGTTATCCGCGAGATCGCCCAAGACGCCGTGCCGCGTATCGCCGAAAAACTCATTCGTGAGGCTCTTGAGCAAGATAAAAAGGAATAATGCGGCGGAGACGCGAGTGTGAACGAGCGTGCAGGCCACAGCACGCTCCTTAACAGTCGCGTTTCTGCATTTACATTTATGGAACTCGAAAAGGCCTACGACCCCAAATCGGCCGAAGAACATCACTACAAACGCTGGGAAGACAGCGGTTTTTTTGCGCCGGAGATCAACACAGATCCGGATGCAAAACCGTATTCGATCGTTATTCCGCCGCCAAATGTTACCGGCTCGCTGCACATGGGCCACGCGCTGCAACACACGATAATGGACTCGCTCATTCGCTGGAAACGAATGCTCGGCTATCGCACTTTGTGGCTGCCGGGAACGGATCATGCGGGAATCTCGGTCCAACGCAAGGTCGTCGAGCAGTTGAAAAAGGACGAGCACAAAAAACCGACTGACATCGGCCGCGAAGAGTTTATTAAACGAGCTTGGGCGTGGAAAGAGCAGTACGGCAACACCATCACCGAGCAGATGCGTCGCGAAGGTGCATCGGTCGATTGGTCGCGGCACAGATTTACGATGGACGAGAGCTTGTCGCTCGCTGTTCGCAATGTTTTTTGCAGGCTGTACGACGAGGGCTGGATCTATCGCGGCCTGCGTATCGTCAATTGGTGCCCAAAAGATATGACCGTTCTCTCTGACCTCGAGGTCAAAGAAGAGACGCGCAAAGACGGCAAGCTCACGTATCTAAAATATCCGGTCAAGGACAGCGATCAGACGATCACCGTCGCGACGACGCGGCCCGAGACGATGCTTGGGGACACCGCCGTTGCGGTGAACGGCAGTGATAAACGCTACAAGGACCTTATTGGCAAGACTATCCTGCTCCCGCTTGCGAACCGCGAGATACCGATCATCGCTGACGAATACGTAGATGCCGAGTTTGGCACGGGTGCGGTCAAGATCACGCCTGCACACGATCCGAATGACTATCAGGTCGGCGAACGTCATGGTCTTGAGCAACTGCTGGTAATGAATCTCGACGGCACGATGAACGCCGCCGCCGGAGCTGAGTTTGACGGGATGGACCGCTTTGCCGCACGGGAAAAGGTCGTTGCGATGTTTGACGAACTTGGGCTCCTCGAAAAGCTTGAAGATTACGAGATCACTCTGCCGGTGTGTGAGCGGTGCAAGACGGTCGTCGAGCCGATCTTGAGCGAACAGTGGTTCGTCAAGATGGAGGAGATGCGCGATATGGCTCTCGATCTCATGAAAGCCGACGGAGTTCCGCATTTCTCGCCGCAGATCCCGCACGAAAAGGTTTATACGAATTGGCTTGAGAACTTAAAAGATTGGACCATCTCGCGGCAGCTTTGGTGGGGGCATCAGATCCCGGCTTGGTACGACGCTGACGGGGATGTTTATGTCGCCCGCACTGCCGAAGAAGCAAAAGAAAAAGCGGGCGGGAAAGGATTAACGCAGGACAACGATGTACTCGATACGTGGTTCTCAAGCGGGCTGTGGGCGTTTTCGACTTTCGGTTGGAACGGCGATATCACTGAGACCGATGATCTCAACGCATTTCTGCCGACCGACGTTCTCGTCACGGGCCGCGACATCATCTTCCTTTGGGTTTCGCGGATGATGATGCTGACGAAAAAGTTTGTCGATAAGACCGCGTTCAAAGACTGCGTGATCACCGGCACTGTGCTTGGCAAAGACGGCAAGCCGATGAGCAAATCGCGTAACAACGGCGTCGATCCGATCGAGATGTTTGATAAATACGGCGTTGATGCGACGCGTATCTATCTCGCGAGCATCGCGACGGGTGCGGACATCCGCTGGAACGACACCGGCGTCGAGATGTATCGCAACTTTGCCAACAAGATCTGGAACGCTACGCGTTTTTGTCTGATGAACGCCGAGGGAGCGGCGGTCGATCACGCGAGTTTGATGAGCGTTGATGCGCTGGCGGACAAATGGATCGTCTCTCGGCTAAATAAAACCGCAATCGCGGTCAATCGTGCTCTCGACACCTATCAGTTTCACGAAGCCGTCTCGCTGCTTTATCACTTTTTCTGGGACGATTTCTGCGATTGGTACATTGAGCTGGTCAAAAACGAGATCACGGCGGGCAGCCCTGAGGCGACGACGCGCATCATTACGATCATGGAGATCGCACTGCGGATGCTGCATCCGTTTATGCCGTATCTGACCGAAGACCTTTGGCAGAAATTGCCGGGTACGTCCAGCGGCCTGCATCATGCGGCGTACGCGGGAGCCGATGCGACCATTATGCTCGCGAGTTTTCCGCCGGGGGACGAGCGGGCGATCGATGCTCGGGCCGAGGCGGAGATGTCGGCGGTCATTGATCTGATCAAAAAGGTGCGAAACATCCGTGCTGAGATGAATATCCCGACGGCGATCAAATTTACGGTGCATATCGCGGCGGATGCGGCGTTTCAGGACGTGTTTCTTGCCAACGAAGCTCAAATTCTAAAGCTTGCCAAGGCCGACACGCTCATTATCGGAGACGAACTGGACGTTCCGCGTGCCTCGGCAAAGGCCGTGACGAACGACGCGCGGCTCGCTGTGCCGCTCGAGGGGCTAATTGATTTCGACAAGGAACGTGAGCGGCTCGCCAACCAGATCGCCAAGCTCACCGAAGAGAAAACGCGGCTCGACGGCCAGCTATCAAACGCAAACTTCGTCGAACGTGCCCCGGCTGACAAGGTCCAGGAACTCCGCGACCGCCAGTCCGAACTCGACACCCAGATCGCGACGCTGAATAACAATCTGGATTCATTAGACTAAATAGAGCGGACGGCGTGATGCCGTTCCTCTCGGTCGTGTGTATGTGCCGATTTTATTTGTCCGAGACCGTGAGGTTGACGGTTTTGGTGTCCTTTGTTTCGCCGGCTTCGTTGACCATATCGGCGGTGAGGATGTATTTGCCGTTTTGGACGCCTGCGGGGACGGGCAGCGAATAGATGCCGGTGCCGTCGCCGTCCATATCGATGGTCACGTCGGAGCCTTTGACCATATCGCCTTTGGTCATGTCCTCAGCGTCGTCAACGGTGACCCGCAGTTTGATCTTGACCTTGCCGCCGTTGTTCGAGATGACGGCACGGCCGTAAATGGTCTCGCCGCTCTTGAAGCTGGTCGATTCCTGCTTGCCCTCGCGGTCCTTTGAGGTCTTAAAGCTCGATATATTTGCCGTGCTCATGTTGCACGCCCAGGCGGCGGTGAACAAAACGATTGCTGCGATCACTAATCCTGATAGATTCTTCACGATGGTTTCTCCTTTGTAACGGTTTGAGTGAGCATATACCGAGCCGATGATAAAGGCAAGAGTGGCGAGCTTGCGGGAAACCGTGCTTGAGTTGATAATCTATTGAATATGAACTGGCTTGAAAATGGCGATGTGATGTCGGCGATCGGCGAATTTTTGGCGGAGGACATCGGCCGCGGCGATATTACTACGCGGGCGACCGTCGCGCCTGATACGCGCGGGCAAGGGCGCTTTTTGGCGAAGGAATTTCTTGTGATCTGCGGCTTTGACGTCGCCGAAGCGGTGTTTTTTCATCTGGATCCTGAGATCCCTGAGATCGAGACGACCTTTAACGACGGCGACGAGGTCGAAGAAGGCACCGTTTTCGGCACGCTCAAAGGCTACGCCGACGTTTTGCTAACCGGCGAACGCGTCGCGCTGAATTTATTACAGCGGATGTCGGGCATCGCGACGCTGACGCGTGCTTATGTCAAGGCTGTCGAGGGAACCGGAGCGAGCATTGTCGATACGCGAAAGACGACGCCGGGCTTGCGGATGCTTGAGAAATACGCCGTGACCGTGGGCGGCGGTAAGAACCATCGTTTGGGCCTCGACGACGGCATTTTGATCAAGGACAATCACATCGCGCTTGCGGGCGGCATTACCGAGGCCGTCAATGCGGCAAAAGCGACCGCCGGGCATCTGCATAAGATCGAGGTCGAGGTGACGAACTGGGCACAGCTTCGCGAGGCGATAAACGCCGGTGCCGAGATCGTGATGCTTGATAACCAAACTCCTGAGGAAGCCGCAAAGCTTGTTCAAATGGCACGCGGTATGAATCCCGGCGTCCTCATCGAAGCCTCCGGCGGCATGGATCTCGACCGCGTCCGCTCATACGCCGAAGCCGGTGTCGATCTGATCTCCGTCGGACGGCTGACACATTCGGCGAGAGCGGTGGACATTTCGTTTAAGATACAGACTGCTTAGGAATTTTTACCACATAGGTACATAGGGCACATAGTTAGGAGCAATTTCCTGGCCTATGTGTTCTATGTTTCTATGTGGTTAGGTCTTGGCAGGAAGTAGATCAATCCCATCGAGATAACGATCGCGATCGTGCAGACGATGCCGCCTTCGATGCCGTAGCTGCCGCCGGTTAGCCATACGGGGCCAGCATCAGTCGCCCGCAAAAGCGGATCAGGGCTGAACTGAGCGATGCCGCTAACGTTTATTCCAAACACAGGACCCTGCAGCCAGTTCCACACTAAATGTAATCCGAGCGGAAACCACAGATCGCGGGTTTTGAAATACGCCATTGCGAACCACACGCCCGCGAGAAATGTGTTGAGCAGCGATAGGCGTCCGGCGTCGGGATTGGCGTTGTGGGCAAATGCAAAGAGCAGTGACGTGAACCCGACGCCGAAGACGACGAGGTTTGAGCGGGCAAAAGTTTGTAGTAGATAGCCGCGGAAAAGAACCTCTTCGGAAACCGCACCGACGACAAATATTATCAGCGTCACCGCGAGCGTTGTCGCAATTGCCGACCCGGACGAATCATGATTTATCGACAGGCTCATTCCGCCCGACATCACCGCGATCAACACCGCACTGCCGATGGCAATGCCGCCGAGTGCGAGACCCAGTAAAAGATTCTTGAGCCAACTGTCTCGCAAAGAAATGCCGAGGGCTCGAAACGGCAAATCCTCAAACAATTTACCAAACAGCCAGCCGAGCAGTATCGCGATCGCCGACGAGATCGTGAACGGAATAAGTAGCGGCAGGTAACCGGTGATCGATTCGGTTTCCTGTAACTGAGCCATTATCGCTAGGCTCACAAGGATCAGGCCATAGGCGATCAGTAAGTATGAGAATAGAAACGTTACGGCCCGCCAGCCGCTGCGTATTTGTCCTTTGTGGTCGAAGAAAATTGTGTGCATGTGTTCCCGAGATTTTAGCACATGGTGTCTAGGGCAGAAACGCGAGTGTCAACGAGCGTGCCAACGCGGAAAACACGCTCCCTAACGGTCGCGTTTTCTGCCCTTATCTTTGTGTTAAACTTGCACTCGTGGAAAACACGGCAGTAAAAGTAAAAAGGCGAAAGATGCCGTGGGTGGTCGGCACGTTGATGGTCGCGTCGCTGACGCTGCTCGTCATGCTGCAATCGTCAAATCTCTGGAAGACTTTTGCGATCGAATCGTCGAGCGATCTGATAATGCTTTACGCGCTTTCAGGCCTCAATTTTATTGCGTTCGTCGTATTTGGCTTTATCTTTTTGCGAAGCATTATTAAGCTGATCCGCGAACGCCGCACATTTGAGCTCGGGGTGCAGATCAAGACGCGGCTGTTGGTTTATTTCTTTGCCGTCAGCTTGTTGCCGATCATCGCGATGGCGGCATTTTCATACCTATTTATGAACCGCGCACTCGAACGCTGGTTCTCGCAAATTCCGCAACAGGTTTTGCAGCAGACGCGCACAGCCGAGCAATCGCCCGCCGTCCGCGACGCGCTGGCTGAGCTTGACCGGCTCGGCCAGCAACAGGCGACGATCCGCCGCATTGGTTTGTTGACGCTGGGCGTGCTGACGTTTTTGCTGATATTTGCGTCGACGTGGGTCGCGTTTTATGTCGCTCGGGGATTGACGACGCCGATCAAGGCTTTGGCCGAAGGGGCGAGTGAGATCGCCAAAGGGAATCTTTCACATCGCGTCGATGTGCTCGCCGAGGACGAACTCGCGATCCTCGTAAATGCGTTTAACGACATGTCGGCAAAGCTTGAGGAAAACGCCGTCGAGATAGCCGAACGGCGGCGTTATATCGAGACCGTTCTCGATACGCTGCCGACAGGCGTGATCTCGTTTGATCCGAATGACAACGTTAGCACTATTAATGGCGCCGCGATCGAGATATTGGGGCTAAAAGGCGATGATTTTGCAGGAGTCCCGGTCGAGGGTCTCGCAGATGGCGACGATCTGAAAGTTTTTGAAAGGCTGATCGGACGTGCCCGCCGCGTTGGCAATGCGTCGGACCAAACTGTCCTAAAACCTGCAAATTCAAACGGTAACGGCGATGTGACAGACGGACGAACGGTAGCCATCACAGCGTCGGCACTACCCGCCGAAAGCGGCGTCGTGTTGGTGATCGAGGATCTTTCGGAGTTGATCGCTGCGCAGCGGGCATCGGCATGGCAAGAAGTCGCCCGCCGTATGGCTCACGAGATCAAAAACCCGCTCACGCCCATTCAGCTTTCGGCGGAGCGGATCGCAAAACGGTTTGACCGCACAGGGCACGAAGACGTTGGAGCCGGAAAACGTCTCAACGACAAAGGCCCGCTCGGCGAGGTCGTGCACGAAAGTACCGCGACTATTTTGCGTGAGGTCACGTCGTTAAAAACGATGGTCGATGAGTTTTCGCGGTTTGCTCGCCTGCCGGATGCAAAGCTAGAGAGCGGTGATGTTAATTCGGTCGTTCATCAGGCGGTCGCAACGTTTGAGGGCAAGTTTTCGGGCGTAGTGATCGATTTTGCCGAGGGCGGCGAATTGCCTGAGGTATTGCTTGACGAGGAACAGCTAAAGCGCGTCTTTATTAATCTAATTGAAAACGCTGCGGAGGCTTTTGCCGCCGAACAAAGCGACCGCCGAATCGAGATCTCGACGCGGCATGACCAAGCACGCGACATTATCGTCGCCGAGGTTGCCGACAACGGCAAAGGCATCTCGCCGTCTGACCTGCAAAAGCTCTTTCAACCGTATTTTTCGACAAAAGGACGCGGCACGGGGCTGGGCCTGGCGATAGTTAATCGTATAATTACAGAGCATCACGGGCGGATCGTGGTTGCCGCAAATCAACCGCAGGGGGCGAGATTTACCATCGAGATACCGGTCAACGGATAGTAAATGCAGAATTTAATACTGATAATTGATGACGAACGCGGTATCCGCGACACGCTGAGAGGCGTGCTTGAGGACGAGGGCTTTGCTGTTGAAACGGCTGAGTCAGGCGAAGCCGGACTCGAACTTGCCCGAACAAAAAACTTTGGCTGTATCCTGCTCGACATCTGGCTCGGCGACGGCATCGACGGGCTCGATACGCTTGCCAAGTTGAAAGAAGAGGGAATTGACGCAGCGGTCGTGATGATCTCCGGCCACGGAAACATTGAGACGGCGGTGAGGTCGACAAAACTTGGGGCGTTTGATTTTATCGAAAAGCCCCTCAGTCTCGACCGCACGGTCATCACCGTTAAAAATGCCCTTCGTCAACGCGATCTCGAACGTGTTAATGAACAATTGCAATCTGAGATCGCCGAGCAGTATGTGATGGTCGGCGAATCGGTGGCGATGCGTGCCCTGCGAAAGCAAATATCGATCGTCGCCCCGACCGACGGCCGCGTTCTTATATCAGGCGAAAGCGGTACTGGCAAAGAACTCGTCGCGAGAGCTATCCACGCACAATCAAAGCGGCGAAATCTGGCGTTTGTCGAGATCAACTCTGCCGCGATCCCTGAGGAACTCGTCGAATCAGAGCTATTTGGCCACGCGAAGGGTGCGTTTTCCGGTGCGTTGAAGGCAAAGAAGGGGAAGTTTGAAGTGGCGGACGGCGCGACGCTTTTTCTCGACGAGATCGGCGATATGTCGCCCCGAGTGCAGGCAAAGATGCTGCGCGTGTTGGAGGAACAGCGGTTTGAGCCGGTCGGCAGTAATACGCCGGTGTCCGTCGATGTACGGGTAATTTCAGCGACGAATAAGCCTCTCGATTCGCTGATCGATGACGGAAATTTTCGAGCGGATCTTTTTTACCGGCTCAATGTGATCCCGTTTCAGGTGCCTCCCTTACGCGAACGCCGCGAGGATATTCCGGTGCTCGTCGAGCATTTTAACCATAGGTTTTCGGCTGAGTATGGTAAGGCGGCAAAAGAATTTACCGATGATGCGATCGAGAGGCTGCAGGCAAATGATTGGTTTGGCAACGTTCGCGAATTAAAGAATACAATTGAGCGGATCATCATTATGTCCGGTAAGACAAAGGTTGCGGCGGACGATCTACCCGAACTCGACACTACCAACGAGACACCCGCGATCAGCTTTCGCTTTCCTACATTCAAGGACGCGACCGATGCATATCAACGCGAGTTTATCCAACACAAACTCGCTGAATTCGACGGCAACGTAGCAAAGGCTGCGGAAGACATGGGCGTCGACCGCAGCCATCTATACCGCAGAATGCGGAATTTGGGGATAAAATAAATTAGCCACCGATCTCACGAATAAAACGGATGGGAATTTCCTATCTGTTCGATTTGTGCCATCAGCGGCTAATTGCCTCTACTTCTTATTCACAGGAAACCCACGTTTGATCATTAACGCATCCACGTTCGGATCGCGGCCGCGGAAATTGCGGTACCCCTCAGCAGGATCGATCGTGTTGCCGACCGAGAAGATGTATTTGATCAGGCGTTTTGCAACGGCTTTGTCATACGCTCCTTTTCCTTCGGTAAATGCACCAAACGCATCAGCCGTTATAACGTCCGACCAGAGATAGCTGTAATATCCGGCCGAATAACCATCGCTTGAAAACACGTGGCCAAACTGCGGCGTGCGGTGTCGCATCACCAGTTCTTTTGGCATGCCGAGTGCGGCAAGCGTTTCCTTTTCAAACGCATCGGCGTCGATCTTTTTGTCTCCTGCAAGGTGCAGCTTCATATCGACGAGAGCACTAGCGAGATATTCGGTCGTCGCAAAGCCTTCGTTAAAAGTGTCCGCGGCCTTGATCTTGTTGACCAGAGCTTGCGGGATCGGCTTGCCGGTTTTATAGTGCAGAGCGTATTTGTTAAGCACTTCAGGCGTCGAGAGCCAGTGTTCGAGAAGCTGAGACGGGAACTCGACATAATCTCTGGCGACGTTCGTACCCGACAAGGTTGGGTACGTGACGTTGGACGACAGGCCGTGCAGTGCGTGGCCGAATTCGTGAAACATCGTACTCGCATCGTCCCAAGAGATGAGCACAGGTTCGCCCGGCTTGCCTTTAACAAAGTTAGAGTTATTCGAAACAATGGTCGAGACCTCGCCGTCAAAACGACGCTGCTCGCGGTAAGCGTTCATCCAAGCACCCGAGCGTTTGCCATCGCGTGCAAACGGATCAAAATACCAAAGCCCAACGTGCTTGCCAGTCGTTTTGTTCTTGACCTCATATACGGTCACGTCAGGATGAAAGACCGGAACGTTTTTTACCGGCGTGAAAGTGAAATTAAACACCTCTCCGGCGACGAAAAACAGCGCGTCACGCATCTTGTCGAGTTGTAGGTATTGCTTTACCTCGTTGGCGTCCAGATCATATTTAGCCTTGCGGACCTTCTCCATGTAATAGCGATAGTCCCAAGGTTCGATCGTGATACCGGCCTTTTCTTTGTTAGCAAGTGCCTGCATATCGGCGACCTCTTCTTTTACACGTGCGATCGCGGCGGGCCAGACGCCTTCCATTAATTTCATCGCGTTCTCAGGAGTTTTTGCCATCGCGTTCTCAAGCCGCCAATGAGCGTGCGTCGGGAAACCAAGCATTTTTGCACGTTCGGCACGAAGCTGGAGGATCTGCGGGATAACGCCGTTGTTGTCGCGTGCACCGCCATTGTCACCGCGATTGATAAACATCTTCCACACCTTTTCACGCAGGTCGCGGCGGTCTGAGTAAGTCAGGAATGGATCGACCGACGAACGTGTATTGCGTATGATGCCGGCGGCATTGACCTTTTTGCCGGTTGCGGCTGCTGCAGCGGCGTCTTTCAATGGCTGTGGCAAGCCTGCCATATCGGCATCGGTCGCAAGCTCGACGTACAGCTCGCTTTCGTCGCCAAGCTGATTTTGGCTAAATTTTGTGAAGTGTCCGGCAAGTAGTTGATTGATCTCGGAAAGGCGCTTTTTCTGTTCCGCACCGAGTTTTGCACCTGAGCGGACAAAACCTGTGTAGATTACCCACACCAGACGTTTTTGTTCAGATGTCCATTTTGATTTGTTACGCGTGTTATAAACTGCCTCGACACGTTTGAAAAGAGCTTCGTTCTGAGAGATCTTATCGCCGAAAGCAGCCAGTTTCGGGGCCATTTCGCTTTCGATCGCCTGAACCTCGTCGTTGCTCATATTGTCGGTCCATATACCATAGATCGTGATGACGCGGCTGAGCATCGCTCCCGAGCGCTCCATCGCGGCGATGGTGTTTTCAAATGTCGGGGCCGATTTATTATTGGCAATGGCGTCGATCTCAGTGAGGTTCTCTGCCATCGCGGCTTCGAGAGCGGGTTTGAAATCGCTGACCTTTACCTTGTCAAAAGGTGGAATGCCGCCGTAGGGGCCGGTCCATTTGTCCGTTAGGGGATTAGCCGCCGCAGGCGAGGCGGCATTCGTCTGGATCTCGTTGTTAGTCGTCATAAATATCGCAGCCGCCATAGCGATCGAGGCTACAGCCGCAGTTCTCAAGCTAAAAAGTGTTTTCATTTTTTCGGGTTTCTCCTGTCGTCGATGATTAGAATATAGCTTTTTACGGATGGTTGGACAAATTGTTTTGACAATGAAAAAAGGGCAGCCCGGATGTGCCGCCCCAAAAAATAATATGCAAAATATGCCGTTAAGGTCTGACGATATAATCTGGCCAACAGCTATCTGCATCTTGCATAAAGATGTCCATCCCGTTAAATCCGGCACGGTTTGCAGTACCTGCCGATTCAGGATCTAGGATCTTAGCGATCTGATCCCGGACACTTTCCAGATGTGCTCGCGTTGCTTTGTCTGCGGAGCGAGCAAGAGCGGCACCAGCCATCGAACTGATCGTGCGAAGCTCTGCACGGTAAAACGCCTTTTCATCGCCGCTGGTGATGAGGTTTGCGGCAAATCCCGGCGGCAGCCCTTGCGGGACGGCAGCGGGAGGTGCGTTTAGCTTTGTGTTGGCAATGTCTAGATACGCACGCTGCAGATTGCGGCGATAAGCATCGACCGAGACTTTTGAAGCGCTTAGCTCACCCCAAAGACCGCCGCGAACGTCTGCAAGAAAATCTGCGGCCAAATAAGCATCGTTACCGTCCAATGCTTGCTGCTCTATAAGACGGGCAAAACGCCAACTCGACAACAGGCTGTTTAGCGTGCTGTTTTGCGAATTTCGAATTCGGTTCAGTGCACCGATGGGCTCGATCTTGCGGATAATGTCCTTATCGATTGCCCAGGTCGGTGTCGCAAAAGCATTTTCGTTCAGATATTTGACTGCCTCGACCTGACGGCTTTTTGGAACAGCCGTAAATCTCGGGCCCATCTGACCGATGTGTTTCTGCTGCGAATAATAACCGCCAACGATCGCGGCAACGTGGTTATTTTCCAGCGTCCACTGGCCGATCATGCGCCCGTAAAGCTCGGCCAGATCGTCATACGGATCACCGTTCTGAGTGGTCGTTGCCGGAACGAGCAGTTTTGCGACACGTTTGAGATTAAGTAGTCCTAGACCGGACGATTTGACCGCGTCGGCATCACCGACTGCTTCTGTCAGTTCGCCGGGATCGCTGCCCGCCGAACCATCGGTCGAGAATCGCAGCCAAGGTGTTGTGTCCTGAGCCTTTGCCCATTCGTTAAGCGTGCTTTTCTCGGCGTCGGATGTGCGGGCCGCAGGGATGGGCTTGTAACCCCACATTGTTGCCCACACATCGTATGGGCCGATGCCGGGGATGAGGTCTTCGAGTGCGATGCCGTCCTCGGGTTGTGCGACATAATTAAACCGCGAATAGTCCATCAGCGTTGGCGTGTGGCCCATCTTTTTGACCCACTCTTTATCACGAACCTTTTCC
>CAZIZR010000024.1:0-52146 GCA_964543865.1 uncultured Chloracidobacterium sp. | reverse complement strand
GGGGGAATCGATGACTTCGGGAGTTGACGCCTGGCACAAAAAGGCCGAGGGCAAGACGGCGATCGACTACGGTTTTCATCTGATAACCACCGAGTTTGAGGACGGCAATGAGAAAGAGATGTATTCGTTGATGGACGAAGGCATCACGTCGTTCAAGCTGTTTATGGCGTATCCGGGCGTGTTTTTGGCGGACGACGCGACGATCTTTCGTGCGATGTCGGCTGCGGGCCAACGTGGCGGCTTGATCTGTATGCACGCCGAGAACGGCATCGTGATCAACGAGATCATCAAGCGATTTTTGGCAGATGGACGGACGGCTCCGAAGTATCATGCCTTGACACGTCCGACGATCGCCGAGGCCGAGGGTGTTCATCGTGCCATCGCCATTGCTGAAATGGCGGAGTCGCCGGTGTATATCGTTCATTTGTCCTGCACGGATGCGCTCAATCAGGTGCGTCAGGCACGCGATCGCGGCATCCCGGCGTTTGCTGAGACTTGTCCGCAGTATCTGTTCCACTCGATCGACGATTACGGCGACGGTTGGGACGGTGCGAAATATGTGATGACGCCGCCTCTGCGTGAAAAGCACAACTGTGCCGAACTCTGGAAAGGCCTCAAGATGGACGACCTGCAGGTCATCTCGACCGACCATTGCCCTTTCTGTATGAAGGAGCAAAAGGAATTAGGGCTGGGCGATTTTACCAAGATCCCGAATGGTGCTCCGGGCGTCGAGAACCGCTTGCCGCTCATCTACAATGGCGGCGTGGTCGAGAATCGCATCTCGCTCAATCGCTTTGTCGAACTAACCTCGACCGCTGCGGCGAAAATGTTCGGTATGTTCCCGAAAAAGGGAACGATCGCCGTCGGTTCCGACGCAGACATCGTTATCTTCGATCCCGAGGGCGAAACGAAATTCGGCGTCGAGCACGAGCACATGAACGTCGATTACTCCAGTTACGAAGGCTGGACCATCAAAGGCAAAGTCGAGACGGTTCTTTCACGCGGTAACGTCGTGATCCAAAACGGCGAGCACACCGGCAAGCAAGGCGACGGCCAATTCATCAAACGCGGCGAGTGTGTAAGGGTATAGAAAATCAGAACTAGTCTGCCGCGATCGCCGTAAGATTCTGCTAGGAAGATATAGACTACTAGAAATATATTATGAAACCCAGTTATTTGCCGCGCCCGAGCGTCTTTGTCTTGATACTTATGTTTGCCGCGACAGTCGCGGTGCGGGCCGACAAGGTTGATGATTATGTCCGTGCGGCGATGGCGAAACAGCACGTCCCTGGCGTATCGATCGCTGTCGTTCGAGACGGAAAGGTCATAAAGGCGGCGGGATACGGGATGGCAAATGTCGAACTTAATGTTCCCGCAACTCCGGACACTGTCTTTAAGATCGCATCTGTCAGCAAGCAGTTTCTCGCGACCGGAATTATGCTGCTTATTCAGGATGGCAAACTTAGTCTCGATGATAAGATCAGCAAATTTCTCGAGGGCACGCCCGATACTTGGAACGATATTACTATCAGGCACCTATTGACGCACACCTCAGGGCTCGTTCGCGAGGCTCCCGGATTTGATCCGCTCAAGATACAAAGCGATGCCGATGTCATCAAGACGGCGTATGGTGTGCCGCTCGTCTTTAAGACGGGCGACAAATGGCAGTACTGCAATCTAGGCTATTTTTCGCTCGCTGAGATTATTCATAAGGTCAGCGGAAAGCCGTGGGGTGATTTTCTAAAGGAACGCGTTTTTGCACCGCTCGGAATGAACTCAACGCGAACGACTTCGATGACGGATCTTGTCCAAAATCGCGCAAACGGTTACGCATGGGCGAAAGGTAAGTATCAAAACGCCGATATCTATTTTGCACTCCGACCCAGTGGAGCATTTCTCTCGACGGTTAATGATCTGGCAAAATGGGACGCTGCCCTTTATACCGATAAGTTTTTGACCAAAGCGACGCGTAATCAGATGTGGACGCCGGTCAAGCTGAACAATGGCGAGACGTATCCTTATGGGTTCGGTTGGCAGTTGGAGCCGGCGGGAAATCACAGACAGGTTCGTCACGGCGGCTCCCTGCCCGGATTTCGAGCTGAGTTTACAAGATTGATCGACGATAAACTGTCGGTAATTGTGCTGACAAATGGGGACGGTGCAAATGCTGCCGCGATTGCCGCTGGCGTTGCGGACCAATATATTCCCGACGTGCTTCCGAATCGAACGGTGGCAAAGGTCGATCCCAAAATATTTGATCCATTTGTCGGACACTATCAGCCTAATCCGTCAAACCCGAACTTCATCGTGATAATCACCCGCGAAGGACGAAAGTTGATGGTGCAAGAAGGCCCGGACACTGAAAAGCAAGAATTGCTGCCCGAAAGCGAAACAGACTACTTTGTGAATGACGAACCATCACTTACGTATAACTTTCTAAAAAGCGAGAATGGTCAGGTTACCGATCTCGTCGTCAGGCGCGGTACGCAAACATTGGCAAAGGCTAGAAAGGTGAAGTGATCGGTGAATGTACCAAGTGCAGCCGCTCCATCGATCCTGCGTGCAACTGATAAAGCAATTGAACCACGGGTTATCAAACGTGGTGAATGCGTGAAAACATAATTATCAGTTTGGAGAAGTAATGAAACATTTAATTCTTATAAGTCTCGTAGTCGGCTTGATGTTCTTTGTCACCGGAGTTGGTTCGGTTTCTGCTAAGCCTGTCACCAAAGAAGAACGGAAGGCGGCGGTCAAGTATTTGAAACACACGCAAAAGCTCTTTCGAGATGCGGTCAAAGGCCTGAGCGAAGAGCAGCTCAAATGGAAAGCGGCTCCCGACAGATGGTCGGTTTTCGAGGTTTCCGAGCATATCGCTCTGGCAGAGACGTTCCTGTTTGACCTGATCAACGGTGCGGTGATGAAAGCTCCGGCAAACGCGGCGAAAACATCCGGCGTCTCAATTGAGTTGATAATGCAAAAGGTGCCGGACCGGTCGCAAAAATTTCCGGCACCTGAGCCTATTCGCCCTGACAAATCGCCTTGGACGACGATGTCCGCGACGATGGATGCGTTCAAGCAGCGACGTGAAACGACGATCAATTTCGTTGACAAAGGCAACGACGACATGCGGGAGCATTTCTTTATGAACCCTGCGTTCAACGCCGAGCTCGACGCTTATCAATGGATCATTTTCCTGTCGGCGCACACCGAGCGCCACGTAAAACAGATCCTCGAGGTCAAGGCGAACGCCAATTTTCCTAAAAAGAAGAGCGGCTACTAAATAGCAAATTAGCAAAATATGAGAGCAATGTTCCGAGTCAGTTTTACTATCATCGGAGCATTGCTATTTTCGATTTCGGGAATCGGCCAAACGCTTGATGCCAACGGTTTTGGTTACGCTCCGCCGAAACTCTTGGAATCGCAAAAATTATCCTTGTGGTCAACTTTTTATTACGTTCACGAAGCCAAATACGCCGAGAATGGATTGCCGCTAAATGACGCGGATGGAAAGCCCACGGGTGTGAAATTGGCGAATTGCGATTGGTGCGACGCTGCGATCGAGGGCACCGTCCGAACGTTCGACGCAACCGGCAAAGCCGTTACGCTGAACTACGCGAAGGTAAGCACCGAGCAGCAGTGCGATTGCCAGGCAACTTGCGGCAAATACGCGAATTACAATAACAAAAAGATCGGCTACACGCTCTGGGCACCGGCACGCGGCGAGTTTGGCGATGGCGTTTCGGGCTACAAGCTCGTGCCGTTTCGCACGATCGCGGTAGATAAGGCCTTTATACCCATCGGCACGTTGATCTTCGTTCCGCAGGCCGTTGGCGTTATCGTCACGCTTCCGAATGGGGACAGGGCAAAACACGACGGCTACTTTTTTGCGGCCGATGTGGGTGGCGGTATTAAAACGAATCACATCGATACATTCTTTGGCCTGAAAACCAAAAATCCGTTCAAATACGTCACCTCAACGAGCTCAGGCACGTTCGACGCTTACATTATTACTGGCACGAACGTTGAGAGCGAACTTGCAGCAAAGCACAAAAACTGAATCGATGAATATCCGACTCGCACTAAGACAGCTCGAAACGCGGTTTGGCACCTTTGCCGAAGTGCTTTACTACGACGGCAACAGCGAATCGATCGCGCTCGTTATGGACGATGTTGCTGACGAAGAAAATGTACTTTGCCGCATTCATTCGGCGTGTATCGGCGGGCATGTTTTTAACAGCGTCGAATGCGAATGTGCTGACGAAATGGCAGCGGCTCAAGCGGCGATCCAGAAAGCTGGAAAAGGCGTCATTATTTATCTAGACCAAGAAGGCAAAGGTAACGGGCATCTTGCCTTGATGAAGAGTATTCCTTTCAAAAAAGCCGGTCACAGCCAAAACGACGCGTACAAAATGGCTGGTTTTGCGGCCGATGCCCGTGATTATCGGCCTGCGGCTGAGGTATTGATGGAGTTACAGGTCAAGTCCGTCGTTTTGCTCACTAACAATCCGGAAAAGGCTGCCGATCTCCGACGCTATTCGATCACAGTGACAGACACAAAGGAGCTGTTAGGTTGATATATTCCGATAAAACACTGTCTCAAAAACTTGAGCGAACCGAGGCTCGTGCGAATGCGGATTTTGTCGAAACACGGGGTCGACTTCAGCCGGAAAGCGGTGCGGCGTGGATCGAGATTGGCGGGGCGTATGCGATGTTTGACGGTGTCGAATCGCCGTTGACGCAGACCTTCGGGCTTGGCGTTTTCGAAGAAACAACACCCGAACATCTGGACGAGATCGAGCAATTTTTTACGACTCGTGGGGCACCCGTTTTTCATGAGGTCAGCCCGCTGGCCGATCCGTCGTTGATGCCTCTCTTAAATGGACGCGGTTATCAGCCGCTCGAACTCACGAGCGTGATGTATCGCGAACTCGACGTTGCTATTAAAAAGCGTGAGAGAAAGCCCGGACTGTCCACACGCGTAATAATCGAAAGTGAGGTCGATCTGTGGGCGAGAACGTCGGCGGATGCTTGGACGGCCGAACACGCGGCTCTCGCCGAATTTATGTTCAATTTTGGTTCGATCAGTGCATCGTGCCGCGGATCTTTTCCCTACATCGCTGAGCTTGACGGCACCGCGATAGCGACCGGAATGTTGTTAATTCATGACGACATCTGCATGCTCGCCGGAGCCAGCACGATCGTCAGCGGTCGCAACCAAGGCGCCCAAACCGCCCTGCTCGAAGATCGCCTTCAGTTCGCCGCGTCCAAAGGCTGCACCCTAGCGATTATGGGCGCCGCTCCCGGCAGCCAGTCGCAGACCAACGCTCAGAAAAACGGCTTTAACATCGCATATACCCGCACAAAATGGCAGAAAATAGGTTAGAATGATGTGCGAAAAACTTTGCACATCAACCTATGAAACGATGCTCTAGATCGGAGTTACCTTACAATGACTTTTGTCTAAACAAATGGTTATGAGGGTCGAGTTCACGTTTTAGGCTGAGAGGTCAAGACTATGAAAATTAACTTTGTGCGGCCGTTTGCAGTAACGATCATCTTCACGGTCTTTTTAGTCGGGCTGGTATCGGCCCAGTCTCAGCCCTTGACTGCCGAACAGATAGACGCGCTTGTTGCGCGGTCGATGGCGGCGTTTGACGTGCCGGGCATTGCGGTTGGCGTTATCAAGGACGGCAAGGTCGTGCATTCACGTGGTTATGGCGTCCGCTCGCTCAACACAAAGGAAAAGATGGACGAGAACACGCTGTTTGGTATCGCGTCCAATTCAAAGGCCTTTACAACCGTGGCTCTAGGCATTCTCGTCGATGAGGGCAAGATCAAGTGGGACGACAAGGTCCGCGATCACATTCCCGAATTTAAGCTTTACAACTCGTATGTCAGCGACGAATTTACCATTCGCGATCTTCTCACACACCGCAGCGGACTGGGCCTCGGTGCGGGCGATCTGATGTTTTTCCCCGACGGCAGCGATTTTACGGTCAAAGATGTGATCCACAATCTGCGCTATCTCAAACAGGTATCGAGTTTTCGCACCAAGTACGACTACGACAATAATCTATATGTGGTTGCGGGCGAGGTTATTGCACGTGTTACGGGCAAGAGCTGGGCAGAGTTTGTCGAGGAGCGGATAGTTCAGCCATTGGGGATGAGCAAAACGGCAGGGCTATATTCGCGGCTAAAGGACAAGAGCAACATCATCGACGGTCACGCACCGGTGAACGGCAAGGTCCAGGTCATAGCCCGCAGTTCGGTCGGCGTCGCGGCTGCGGCCGGCGGCATCAATTCGAATATCACTGACCTCACCAAATGGGTTCAGATGTTTCTCGCCGGCGGTAAGTTCCCCGACGGAAAGCCGTTTATCTCGCCGCAGGTCCTGCGAGAACTATGGTCGCCGCAGACGATCATTCCGGTCGGCGGCCCGGGCAAATATAATACACATTTTGCTGCATACGGCCTCGGCTTTGGCCTGACGGATGTGAGCGGCTATAAACAGGTCAGACACACAGGAGGCCTCGAAGGCATGGTTACCGAGATCACAATGATCCCCGAATTGAATCTCGGCATCATCGTCCTCACCAATCAGCAGGAAGGCGGAGCATTCTCGTCGATCACCAATCAGATCAAGGACGGCTACTTTGGCAAAACCGGGAACGACTGGGTCGCGGACCTCTCCGCCAATCGCACGAAGGCAGTGGCCGACGCCAAGAAACTGACAGATTCGATCTGGCAAAAGATCGATGAAGCACAAAAAGCCGGTGGCAAGGCCGACATGGCCGCATTTGCCGGTACGTATGCTGACGCATGGCTCGGCAACGTGACGATCTCTGGCAGCGGCGGCAAATACCGTTTTGACTCGAAACGCTCGCCGCACCTGACGGGCGAAATATTGCCCTACAAGGCCAACACTTTTGTCGTAAAATGGGACGACCGCAGTATGGATGCCGACGCATTTATGACCTTTAGCCTCGATGAGGAGGGCAAGGCAAGCGGATTTACGATGAAAGCCATATCGCCGTTGACCGATTTTAGCTACGATTTTCACGATCTGGACTTTCATCGGGTGAAATAGCCCCGCATAAAAGAGTATGAGCGAAACTATCCAACACGACGACGGACGCGTTGAGCTAAACGACGATGCTTTAAGGAGTATCGAGACCTCTTCGCTCTATAACGAGGACCTTGCTCCGGTTCCTGTAGCGAAACGCAATTGGACGACGTATAACTATGCCGCCCTGTGGATCTCGATGGCGCACTGCATACCAACTTATATGATGGCGTCCGGGCTGATCTCGGCGGGCATGAACTGGTGGCAGGCTCTGCTCGCGATCCTCCTTGGCAATATCATCGTGCTCGCTCCGATATTGCTCAATTCGCATCCCGGCACAAAATACGGCATTCCGTTTCCCGTTTTTGCTAGGGCGGCATACGGCACGATGGGGTCGAATCTGCCCGCGCTAATGCGTGCGATCGTCGCTTGCGGCTGGTTTGGTATTCAGGCGTGGATCGGTGGTGAGGCACTCAATACATTTTTCAAGGCTTTCATTCCCGGTTGGGACTCGCTGCTGGGCGGCCCGATCGGCGGCCATACTCCGACGACGTGGCTGTCGTTCCTCATCTTTTGGGCGATGAATATCGCGATCATTTACAAGGGCATGGACCTGCTGCGGATCGTCGAGAATTGGGCGGCTCCCTATGTGCTGGTGATGACGGCTCTGCTGCTGGGCTGGATAGTCTATCAGGCCGGCGGCGTCGGATTTTTGCTAAAAGAGCCCGGGAAATTTGCTACATTTGGCGAGTTTTGGCCGGTCTTTGTACCAAGTCTGACAGCGATGATCGGTTTTTGGGCGACATTATCGCTTAATATGCCGGACTTTACGCGGTTTGGTAAAAGCCAGAAAGAGCAGGCCATCGGCCAGGTCGTCGCTTTGCCGACAACGATGACGGTTTTTGCGGCAATGGGTGTCGTTATTACATCTGCCGCGATAATCGTGTTTCCTGATATGAATAAGGCAGACGCTTGGGACCCGGTCAAACTCGTTGGCCAGTTTTCGCAGCCGGTCGTTGTTGCGATCTCGATGTTCACGGTCGTTGTAGCTACGCTTTCGGTCAATATTGCGGCAAATGTCGTCTCACCTGCGAACGATTTTGCCAACGCATTTCCAAAGCTCATTTCATTTCGCACCGGCGGCCTGATCACGGGAATAATCGGCATTTTGATGCAGCCGTGGAAACTGCTTGCTGATCCGTCGGGTTATATCTTTGGCTGGCTCGTCGGATATTCTGGTGGGCTTGGTTCAATAGCCGGTGTGCTGATCGCGGACTATTGGCTGGTTCGCCGAAAGGAACTTGAGCTTGGTGATCTTTATCGCACAAAAGGAACATACGCCGGATGGAATTGGCGGGCCATAGTTGCCACCCTTTTAGGTTGCTTTTTTGCGTGGATAGGCCTCATAATTCCAAGTCTAATAACGCTTTACGACTACGGTTGGTTTGTTGGGTTTGGGGTCGCATTTTTTGTTCATTGGGCGTTGATGAAGACGTTTCCGCCCGAAAGAGAAATAGCCACAGAGAGCACAGAGGCCACGGAGGAGAATTAAAGGGTTAATGGCGGTAGAATAAAAATATCTCCAAATCTCTGTGTTCTCTGTGGCAAAACAAGTATGAAGTATCAAAGAGTTAATAATTTTTACAATGGCGAATTTGTCGAGAGCAGTTCGTCGAATGACCTTGAGGTCACATCGCCGCTGGACGGCAATTTGTTGTCGACCGTTCCGATGTCGACGGTTGATGAGTTGAATACAGCGGTTGCGTCTGCCCAGGCGGCATCGGAAGCGTGGGCACATCAGCCGATCAAGGAGCGCGTTCAGGTATTTTTCCGTTACCGTAATCTGCTCGAACAAAACTCGGACGAATTGACTGCGCTCATCTCCGAGGAAAACGGTAAGACTTGGGACGAAGCAAAGGCGGAGGTTGATAAGAGTATCGAGCTGACCGAATTTGCGTGTTCGATGCCGCAGCTTATTTCGAATGAAGTGCTGGAGGTCAGCCGTGGTGTCGAATGCCGGACAGAGCACTTTCCGGTCGGTGTTGTCGCGTCGATCGCCCCATTCAATTTTCCGCTGATGGTGCCAAATTGGACAATGCCTAATGCGCTCGTTCTTGGCAACACCATGATAATGAAGCCGTCCGAGCTCGTGCCGCTTTCGGTGATTCGCATGGCGCAATTGTTAAAAGATGCGGGTTTGCCGGACGGTGTTTTCAACGTCATAAACGGCGGCAAAGAGATCGTCGAGGGCATTTGTGCCCATCCCGATATCGAAGCCGTTAGTTTTGTCGGCTCGACCAAGGTCGCAAAGCTCGTCTATCAGCAAAGCACAAATGCGCTGAAACGCTGCATTGCTCTCGGCGGAGCAAAAAATCATTTATTTGTATTGCCTGACGCAAATCCGTCAATGACAGCGACAAATGTTACGGCATCAATGTCGGGCTGTGCGGGCCAGCGTTGTATGGCTGCGTCGGCGATGCTCGCGGTCGGCGATGTCGATCACATCGTAAGCCAGATCGCTGACGAGGCAAGCAAGGTCGTGCCCGGTCAGAATCTTGGGGCAGTTATTTCAAAAGCCGCCAAAGAGCGTATCGAAGGTTTCATCTCTGAGGCCGAACGCGACGGGGCCAAGATCCTCGTCGATGGCCGCAATGCTGTGGTCATTGGCAAAGAGGGCGGAACATACGTCGGCCCGACCGTCATCGATCATGTGACGCCGGAAATGTCTGTCGCGACCGAGGAGATCTTTGGCCCCGTCATCTCGATCATGCGGACTAACACGCTCGACGAGGCCATCAAGATCGAAAATGCCAATCCATACGGCAACGCCGCGGCAGTATTTACCCAGAGCGGCGGGCTTGCCCGTTATGTGATGGAACACGCAAGCGCGGGTATGATCGGCGTAAATATTGGTGTGCCGGTGCCGCGCGAGCCTTTTTCATTTGGCGGCTGGAACGATTCGCGGTTTGGAGCCAACGACATTACAGGCAAAAGCTCGATCGAATTTTGGACAAAATTAAAGAAAACAACCACCAAATGGAACCCCGAGGCCGGCGTCAATTGGATGAGTTAAATGATTTGGAGAAAGAACTTGAATAAGCTAAAGCTGTTAATAATTATTGGATTTTTCGTAAGTGCCCTCGCTCTTGTTGTGCCTGTTGGTAAGACTCAAACCAAGGTCGAGACTGCCGGGCAGAAATTCAAAAGCATCAAGGTGCTGAACGATATGCCCGCCGATCAGATGGGCAAGGTCATGAATATGATGTCGGCGTCGCTCGGCGTCAACTGCGCTTTTTGCCACGCGTCGAATGACGGCGATTACGAAAAAGAGGGTTTTGAGCACAAAGACATGGCCCGTAAGATGATGACGATGATGTTCGATCTGAACAAGGTCAACTTTAACGGGCGGCCTGAGATCAATTGCAACACATGTCATAACGGCAGATCGCATCCGCAGCCGAGCTTTCCGCTAACAGCTGCAAAACCTGCCGAAGAGCGGCCGAAGCGGCCGGAAAAGAAACCGACCGCCGAGGAGATACTTGCTAAATACGAAGCCGCGATGGGCGGAGCCGCAAATATCGCCAAGGTGAAGTCACGCGAAATAAAAGCGACCCGCATCGAGCCGGACGGTAAAACAACAGAATCCGAAGAGATATTTCAAAAAGGTCAAAAGGTTGCGGCGAATACAATTTACGGCAAATACGTCGTCAGCGAAGTTTTTGACGGAAAATCTGCGTGGAAAAATGGGGGCGGCAGCCCGATCGAGCTAAAACCTGACGAGACAGAACGGATCCGCCGTGAGGCCCAGCTCTTTGCAAATGCGGACCTTAAGCCGGTCTATGCCAAGCTCGAATTCAGGTTCCTCGACCGCCTCGACGGCCGTGATGTTTATCTTGTTTTGGGCACGCTTGCCGATAATAGCCGCGAACGGCTTTATTTTGATGTCGCGACGGGCTTTCTTGTCAGGCGTACTGCTTCGACCCCGACGGTTTTTGGTAATCATGTTTTTCAGGTAGATTATCAGGACCACAAAGATTTTGGCGGTGTTAAGCTACCGGCGACGATCAAATACGCGATGCCGCAAATACAGTGGATACGAAAGATCGTCGAAGTAAGAAATAACGCTACAGTCAGCGATGATAAATTTGCCGCACCTGCGGTCAAGAAATAGTTTTAAGGAAAAAAACGTATGTCTAGAATAATCAAAGCCGGCCTGATACAGGCCCATAACGTTGCCCCGACTGATGCTCCGATCGAGCAGATCCGCAAAGCGAACATCGATCATCAGATGACGCTGGTCGAGGACGCGGCAAAGCAAGGCGTGCAGATGCTGTGCTTTCAGGAAGTTTTTACGATGCCGTATTTCTGTGCCGAACAGCAGACGCGTTGGTACGAGGCGGTCGAACGCATTCCTGACGGCCCGACTGTCCAATTGATGCAAGAGGTCGCGAAACAGCACGGCATGGTCATCGTGGTGCCGATCTACGAAGAAGAGCAGACCGGCGTCTATTACAACACCGCCGCGGTCATCGATGCCGACGGCACATACCTTGGTAAGTACCGCAAGACACACATCCCGCACGTCGCACCGGGTTTTTGGGAAAAATTTTACTTCAAACCGGGCAATCTGGGTTATCCGTGTTTTGACACGGCGTACGCCCGCATCGGCGTCTATATTTGCTACGACCGGCATTTTCCCGAGGGAGCAAGATGCCTGGGCCTGAACGGAGCGGAGATCATTTTCAATCCGTCGGCAACTGTTGCCGGCCTGAGTGAATACCTCTGGAAACTAGAGCAGCCTGCTCACGCCGTCGCGAACGGCTATTTTGTCGGAGCCATCAATCGTGTCGGCACCGAGGCTCCGTGGAACATTGGCGAGTTTTACGGCCAGAGCTATTTCTGCGACCCGCGCGGCCAGATGTTAGCCGTCGGTAGCCGCGACCAAGACGAACTCGTCGTCGCCGATCTCGATATGGACAAGATCCGCGAGGTGCGGAATACGTGGCAGTTTTTCCGTGATCGCCGGCCTGATGCGTACGGCCCGATCATCGACGACTAAAACAATGAGACACAGTATTTTAGTTATTCTTATTTTCGTCTTTGCTACTTCGGCATTTGCACAAACGCCGAAGGCTGTCGAGGGCGAGTTAATCGGGTATCTCGACAATATTTCCAAATACGGCAATTACGGCGGCGGCTATGACGACGAAAAGCTGTCTAAAAACAACGCCGATCTCAGAGACAAGCTGCTCAAATACGGCAAGCGTGCGGACATACTCAAATTTGGTTTCCCCGGCCTAAAAGACAAGATGTACGTCACGACGTCAAAGGACGGGCGGCTGCGTATCTATTCTTGGGACCTCGAAACCGGCGGTACGATGCACGATTTTACGAGCGTTTTTCAATATCGCGGCAAGAGCGGAAAGATATACAGTTGGTCTGAAGATTTAGAAGATAAGAGTGCGGGCGTGTTTTATCACCAGATATTTCAAACCGACACAACCGGCGGGCCGATCTATTTGGGCGTTTCGACCTTTATGGGTTCGACATCGCTCGCCGGACAGACGATCAAAGCGTTTCGCATTAACGGCGAAAAGCTCGACACCGATGCAAAGGTGATCAAAACGACGTCGGGCATCAAAAATTCGGTCGGGTTTGCCTTTGATTTCTTTACGGTCGCCGATCATCCTGAGCGGCCTGTCAGGCTGTTTTCATATAACGAGACTAACAAGAGTTTTCGATTTCCGGTCGTTATCGAGGATAAACGCACACCGCAGGGACGCGTCACAAGCAAATTTATCACCTATCGTTTTGACGGCAAATATTTTGTAAAGGTCAGTTGAGAGACGTATGGATAATGTATTTTGCACACCGCTGGACATAACACAGATCGAGCACAATTTTGCTGAGATCAACCCGGCAATGTCTCCCGCCGAGGCAATGCAAGAGGCAAACCGCTGTCTCTATTGCTTTGACGCGCCCTGTATGCACGCTTGCCCGACGCATATCGATGTGCCGGCGTTTATCAAAAAGATCGCGAGCGGCAACGTCATAGGCTCGGCAAAAGTGATATTTGACGCAAATCCTATCGGTGCAAGCTGTGCCCGCGTATGCCCGGTCGAGGTGCTGTGCGAAGGGGCATGCGTTGAGAAAACCCTCATTAAGAAACCTATCGAGATCGGGCGGCTCCAGCGATATGCCACCGACCACGCGATGGCGGTCGATAAGCAGATATTTGAAAAAGGCGAGCCAAACGGTAAATCTGTCGGCATCGTCGGCTCGGGTCCCGCGGGGCTTTCGTGTGCGGCATATCTCGCACGGCTCGGCTATGACGTAACCGTTTATGAAGCAAAAGAAAAAGCCGGCGGACTCGACACCTATGGCATGGCGGAATACAAAATGCCGCAAACGGTGAGCCTAAGCGAGGTCGATCATATTGCACGAATGGGCGTGAAATTTATGCTTAACACGCTCATCACCGGCGGCGATGACGAGACGGAAATTTTGGGCGAGGTCAATCGTGTCAGCATGGCGATGCTCAGAGATTGGCACGATGCCGTTTTTCTCGCGGTCGGCTTGGGCGAGACCAACAAACTTGGCATCTCGGGCGAAAATCTCGACGGCGTGTACGATGCTCTCGAAGTTATTGAAAAGATCAAAACCCGCGACTGGAGATCTGTCCCGCTTGGGAAAAACGTCGTTGTCATCGGAGCTGGAAATACGGCAATTGATGCCGTGACACAAGCAAAACGTTTGGGTGCAGAGAAAGTTACATTGATGTACCGCCGCACTGAAAAAGATGCTCCGGCATACGAGTACGAACTCGAGCTTGCCCGCAAGGACGGTATCGAATTTATGTGGGAGACGATCCCGGTCGAGATCACGGGCGATACCAACGTAAGCGGCTTGCGTGTTCGTCAGGGTGACATCGAATTTGATATCGATTGCGACATGGTCATCAAAGCGATCGGCCAGCAAAAAATGGCGTCGTTCTTTACCGACATTGCAGGCGTCGATGTAGACGAAAAAGGCCGCGTTGTCGTAAGCGATAAGATGCAGACATCGGATGCAAAGGTGTTTGCTGGTGGCGACTGTGCAAATGGCGGTGCCGAGGCGGTGGATGCCTCGCAAATGGGCAAACATGCCGCTATGGGCATTCACGAAACGCTGACGGGAGAAAAGGTCGAGTTTGCCGGAGCAATTTTACGCGAACCGCCGAAGGCACCGGTTGATCCAAATCCGCACTAAGAAATTTAGCCGCAGATTTACGCAGATGACGCAGATAAATATTTATGGCAGATCTAACTACAAATTTTGCAGGCATAAAATCTCCAAATCCGTTTTGGCTTGCTTCGGCGCCGCCGACGAATATGGGTTCGATGATCGAGCGGGCTTTTGATGCGGGTTGGGGCGGAGCTGTGTGGAAAACGCTTGGTGAGCCGATCACAAATGTTTCTTCGCGGCTCGCGGCCCTTGATCAGGGACAGGTCAGGATGATCGGGCTCAACAATATCGAGCTGATAACCGACCGTCCGCTTGAGGTCAATCTCAAGGAAATGACCGAGTGTAAAAAGAAATATCCTGATCACACGGTCATCGCCAGCTTGATGGTCGAATCGAAAAAAGAAGCTTGGCAAGAGATAACCAAGCGGACGCAGGATACGGGCTGTGACGGATTTGAGTTAAATTTTGGCTGCCCGCACGGTATGTCCGAACGCGGTATGGGAGCCGCGATGGGCCAGGTGCCGGAATACACCTGTATGGTGACCGAGTGGGTCAAAGAGGTGTCTGACATCCCGGTCATCGTTAAACTCACGCCAAATGTGACGCATATCGTCCCGCCCGGACGGGCGGCTCAGAAAGGCGGTGCCGATGCCGTCTCGCTGATCAATACGATCAACTCGGTGATGGGCGTCGATGTCGATACGTTGATCCCCTACCCAAATGTCAACGGCATGGCCGCTCACGGCGGTTATTGCGGTACCGCAGTAAAACCTATCGCCCTCAACATGGTTTCGGAACTTGCCCGTGATCCGGAATTTAACATTCCGATCTCGGGCATTGGCGGTATCAATACTTGGCGAGACGCGGTCGAATTTATGCTGCTCGGTGCGGGAAATGTTCAGGTCTGCACGGCGGTGATGCACTATGGCTATCGCATCGTCGAGGACATGATCGACGGACTCAACAATTATCTTGATGAAAAAGGCTTTGCGTCAGTGGGCGATATTGTCGGAAAATCGGTTGACCGCGTGACCGATTGGGGTAATCTCGATCTCAACTACGACGTTAAGGCACACGTTCACAAAGACAAATGCATCCAGTGCAATCTTTGCTATGTCGCCTGCGAAGACGGGGCTCATCAGAGCTTTGAATTCGAGACGGTCGATGGCAAACGCTATCCCCGCGTCATCGAAGCCGAATGTGTCGGCTGCAATCTCTGCTATCTCATCTGCCCCTCACCCGGTGCGATCACCATGGAACGCCGCGACGCCGGCGGTCCGACACAGAGCTGGCGGGAACGCACGGCAGGGAATTAATCGCCAACGTTTGCCGGCTTCTTCGCTTCTGGGAGCTTGAATAGCTTGTCCTCAAGCTTACCTTCAATTATTTCGGTCGCAACTGTCTCTAGGGAAAACTGGGGACCGTCAAACGTCCACTTTAACGGTAAGGCCTTGCCAGCCGAAAGTAAATCGAACCAGTTTCCATACCGGTGTTTTTTGAAAAGCGTCGGATCAGCACCGAGACGGCTGCTTACTAGGTAGGTTTCAACACTATTTTTACAAGTGATTACAATTTCATCGACTTTATGGCCTAGGACTTCAGCCACGCCTTTCCTAATAGCGATCTTAATGATTTCATCGGCGGCTTGTGAGGCATCAATCTGCGTCGCATTTTCTGAATTAGACAGCTTGTTGTAAATCCTGTTTTCCGCGGGGACATAAAGTTGCCATTGAAAATAGGTTCCATTAGTGCGGGAAAGATATTTGTCGCCTTTGATGAAGTAGGATAACGACGAACCCATTAAAGAGGTGAGTTGTATGTCTGTCATATTTGTCATCTTGCTCTTGTAGGTAGTCTTGTAACGTATTTCGCCTTCAAAAGTCTGAGCCGACACGCTAATCGATAAAGCCAACGCGACAAAAAACTGTGCGATTCTAATCATAACGAAATACTATGGGTGAGTCCTACGAACGTCAATATTCATTCTGCCTGAAAATTTCTCAAATCCGTTCAATTAGTATGGCCTGATTCGCTATGCGTCCGAGCGCCGCGACAAATTTATCAAAGTTTGCAAACCGCTTGTCTTGAGTAAAGCCTTTTACGTATCTCGCATAGATCTGCTGGGCGATGACGGCAATCTTGAATGTGCCGAAAACATAATAAAACAGGATATTTGAAACGTCGCGGCCTGATGCAGCGGCGTACATATCGACAAGTTCTTGCCGCGTGATATTTTCCATCAGAACGCGCGGGTTAAAGGGCATATTTAGTAGCTCATCGCCAACTTCGCGCGACATCCAATATCCAAGCGTCGTGCCGAGATCCATCAGCGGATCACCGACTGTCACCATTTCCCAATCCAGAACAGCAGTTATCTTTGTGAGATCGTCGGGGTCGAGCATGAAGTTGTCGAATTTGTAATCGTTATGCACCAGCGATGCTCCGCCGTCCGCAGGGATGTTGTCATTTAGCCAAGCGATCGCCGTTTCGAGTTCGGCGTGTTCGTCAGTCTTGGCGGCAAAATAGCGTTTTGTCCAGCCTTCGACCTGTCGGCGGGCGTAGCCTTCGGGCTTGCCGAGATCTCCAAGCCCGGCGGCGTTGTAGTCGAGAGCGTGGAGGTCGGCGAGATTTTGGATAAAGGATTTGCAGACCTCGATCCGGAGTTTATCTGAATTCTCGAGCGTTTTCTCATCCGACAAATTGCCCTTACTTACGTGCGGGCTACCGACACGACCGCGAATGACCCGTCCGCGGCGGCGTTCCATTAGATAAAACTCAGAACCGATCACTGATTCGTCGTCGCAAAATAGTAAAGGCTTTGGTGCGGGCGGATAAACTGCGGAGAGTTTTGAGAGCACATTAAACTCGCGGACCATATCGTGCGCCGTCTTGACCGTATTGCCAAATGGCGGACGGCGAAGAACATACTCCATGTCGCCGAGGTGAATAAGATAGGTCAGGTTTGAGCTGCCGGCCGGGAACTGTTCAACCCGGATATCTGTTTCATCGCCGATACCGCGTGAGGCGAGATGCTCTTTCAAACGCTCGATGTCCAGCTCTTCGCCCGGCCTTACCTGAGTTGTCTCCGCCATTCTTATTACGTCTTTATCTGTGCTAATCTGTGGCTAAATTTGCCTTATGAACTTCGATTATTCAGCAAAAACTATTGAACTGCAAAAACAGCTCGCGGCGTTTATGGACGAGCATATCTATCCGAACGAAGCCGTGTTCAGTGCCGAGATAGAGAAAGGCGACCGCTGGCAGCCGAGCGGTTTGATCGAAGGATTAAAAGACAAGGCAAAGGCCGCCGGATTGTGGAACCTGTTTTTGCCGTCCGAATCGGGCCTGACAAATCTCGAATACGCACCGCTCGCCGAGATGATGGGCCGCGTCGTTTGGGCAAGCGAGGTTTTTAACTGCTCGGCTCCCGACACCGGAAATATGGAGGTGCTGCATCTTTACGGCACGGCGGAGCAAAAAGAACGATGGCTCAAGCCGCTACTCAATGGCGAGATACGTTCGTGTTTTTCGATGACCGAGCCTGATGTGGCTTCGTCCGATGCTACGAATATTTGTGCGTCGATCGTCCGGGACGGGGACGATTATATTCTCAACGGCCGTAAGTGGTGGTCGACCGGCGGTGGTGATGCCCGTTGTAAGCTGTCGATCTTTATGGGGAAAACAGATGGTAACGCCGAAAAGCACCTGCAGCAATCAATGATCCTCGTTCCGATGGACACGCCCGGCGTCAAAGTCGAGCGGATGTTAAACGTGATGGGCTATGACGACGCGCCAAATGGCCATGCTGAGATCACGTTCACGGATGTTCGTGTGCCAAAGGAAAATCTGCTACTTGGTGAGGGGCGCGGGTTTGAGATCGCTCAGGGGCGGCTCGGCCCGGGCCGCGTTCATCATTGTATGCGGCTGATCGGTGTTGCCGAACGTTCACTTGAGCTGATGTGCTCTCGGGCTAGTGCCCGCACCGCCTTTGGTAAACCAGTCGCATCTCAAGGCGTTGTCCGACAATGGATCGCCGAGGCACGGCTGGCTATCGATCAGGCGAGATTGCTCGTATTGAGAACGGCGTGGCTGATGGATATGCAGGGCAACAAAGCCGCCCGTCGCGAGATCGCGATGATAAAGGCTGTCGCACCGCGGATGGCGTTAAACATCATCGACCGCGCGATACAGGTCCATGGCGGCGGCGGTGTTTCTCAGGATTTTCCGCTTGCGCAATTCTGGATCTACGCCCGCTCATTGCGGCTTGCTGACGGCCCTGATGAGGTACATCTCGAATCCGTTGCAAAGATGGAACTTGGCCGCACATAGAACCTATATTTTCCATTACCAAATTTAGAGTTTCCCAAAAAGCCACGTCATTTTGACCGACCTTGCCTGTCAGCCTGAATATTTTTCTTTCATAATGCGTTAAACAATGTAAAAAACTGTTGACAGACGTTGAGCATTACTGTAGATTTTATAGAGTAATGACCTTACAGGTCTTACGCCTTTCGCCACCAAGCGGCAAAGTTTTCTTGAATGTAGTTAGGTTCCGCTGATCACGACTCGTGATCAAACATCCGAAAAATGCGGGTTTTAGGCACATCTTGTTAGTTGACCTGTCGAATGAATGATCCCAACTTTCCGATTATCACTGGGTGGCACAAATCTTCATCAATCAAAACAAGCTTTTTCTCGGATGGGAACTCAAGAAGACTTTTAGTCAAAAAGATATTGCAGCCAATAAGGAGCAAATAGAACATGTTCGGTAAAAAGAAAAGCGTAGCCGGTCTAGACATCGGATCCAGTTCGATCAAGATGGTCGAGCTTGACGGCAAGCTTGGCAATCTAAATCTGGTTAGCCTCGGCTTTGAAAATCTGCCGGGTGACACGATCATCGACGGCCAGATCATGGAGCTTAACGTCGTATCGGACGTGATCCAGAGCGTCTGTACAAATCATCAGGTCAACGCGACCAACGTCGTCACAGGCGTGAGCGGACACTCAGTGATCCTTAAGAACATCGTTTTGCCGCCAATGAGTAAAGACGAATTGGAAGAGTCGATCGAATGGCACGCCGAAGAACATATCCCATACGATCTCGCTGATGTCAGCCTGGATTATCAGGTAACCGCCGAATCCGAAGAGGCGACCAACGTCCTGATCGCTGCCTGCAAACGCGAGCGCATCGACAATATCAAACAGGCAATCCAGCTTGCGGGCAAATCGCCGGTCGTTATCGATGTCGATACATTTGCTCTGCAAAATTGCTACGAGGTGAATTACAACCCGACCGAAGACGATGTCGTCACCCTGCTCAATATCGGAGCTTCGACGATGAACGTCAACATCGTTAAGGGAACGCGCTCGCTCTTTACCCGCGACATCACCGTCGGCGGCAGCCAATTTACCGACGTGTTACAGCGAAGCCTGGGGCTGAACTTTCAACAGGCTGAGGCCGTGAAACGCGGCGTAGCCGATGCCGTTGAGGGTGTCGAAGAAAAATCTATCGAGCCTTTGATGAACAACGTCACCGAGATCGTTGCGATGGAGATACAGAAAACATTTGATTTCTACCGCGCGACGACCGAAGACAACGAGACCGTTGTTCAAAAGATCCTCATCTCAGGCGGCGGTTCTAAGCTTGCCGGGCTTTCACAGGAGCTCTCGCAGCGTCTTGAACTGCCGGTCGAGGTACTCGATCCGTTTCGCAACATAAATGTTGATACCAAGAAATTCGACCCCGATTATCTCAACGAGATCGTGCCGGAAATGGCTGTAGCCGTCGGATTAGCCATCAGGGGAGTGTAATAAAAAGATGATCAAGATCAATCTACTCAATTCGGTTACAGAAAGACAGGGCGGTGCAGTCGTCGCCGTCGATCGCAAGATCTCGAGCGCTAAATCGCGAATGATCCTCATGTCGGTCGTCGTCTCGGTGCTGCTCGCAGCGGTCATCGGATGGGATGTTATCAGCACCTCAATGGCAAAGACCGAGGCCGAGCGACAGCTCGATGAGCAAAAGCAGATCGCCGCTGAGCTTGAGACCGTCATGAACGAGCAAAAAGAGCTTGAGGGCAAGATCGCAAATATCGATACACGTATCGAGTCGATCAAGCGGCTTCGTTCATCACAGGCCGGCCCGAGTGCGGTGCTTGATGCAATGCGCGAACGCATCGCGATGGTCCCGGGCCTTTATATCGAAAATATCGAACAGACGGGTGATAGCATCGTGCTAAAAGGAAACTCGCCGGATGAGGCACAGGTCACGCAGTTTGGCCGCAGCCTGGAATTTTCAAACGGCTTGTTCTCAAACCTGAGTATCGAGACGACACGAGCCGACGTAGCAAATCCTAACGCTCCGCAAAAGGTAGCAGCCGACGGCGAAGCTCCTAAGCTCTCGATCGTCAACTTTACGATCCGCTGTGCCTACACGCCGTCAAAAGCTCCGAACGCAGACAACGGAAACCCCACGACCGCGTCGGCACCGGCAGCAGCAACTCCTCCAGTTCAGGTCGCGCAGAAATAGTCGATCGACCCTAGCCAAATAGAAGGAAACGAACATGTTAGAGAAAATCAAAAATCTAAAGTGGCACTATCACCTGGTGATGCTGGTCGCAGGGGCCGCACTCATCTACGGGGCCGTCTGGTATATGTACACCAGCGAATTGCGAGCTGAGGTCACCGCAATTAACGATCAGGTGTCGCAGCTACAGGCAAAGAACGAGACGGCACGCGTTGCGACGCAGCGAATCAATGAGTTTCGCGCTCTTTTTGCCAGCAAATCGGCCGAGTACGAAGAGCTGAAAGTTTTGTTGCCCGAACAGCGTGAGATCACCAACGTGTTGCAGGGCCTGCAGGATACAGCCAACAGCAGCCGGCTGATCGTGATGCGGTTTAGCCCGCGTGATGACACGACGCAGGACTCGATCATGGCAAAGCCGGTCGAGGTCGAGGTTGACAGCAATTTTACCAACCTGCGTGCGTTCTTTGACGCGATGGCCAAATTGCCGCGTATCGTATCGATCACCGATTTTAAGCTCAATCAGCTTGATAAACAGACCGACACAAAGACGCTCCACGCACAATTTGTACTGACAGCGTATTATGCCGCCCCGGCCGATGCTAATGCGAAGCCGGCAGTTCCGGGCCAGCCTGCTGCTCCCGGAGCCGCACCTGCACCGGGACAGCCAGCCGCTCCTGCACCCGCACCCGTATCCAAGTAACCCACCGATAAAAAGATTTACGAGAGAAAAGCCATGATCAACACATCGAAAATACTTCGACACATCAGCGTAGGAGCCGCAGCCGCAGGCCTGCTCTTGTTCTGTGGTTTGTTTGCAAACGTCAACGCCCAGCGTGATCCGTTTGCCAAACCGAGCTACAAAAAAGAGAAAAAGCAGGTGACCGTCAGCACCAAGTCCGTCAAAACCGGACCGGCCGCCGCAATGAGCTATGCTCCGCCCGCGATCGAAGCCCGTATCGAATATTACAAACGCCTTCGTGAAGTTGCCGTTGCTAACGGTGCAGCGATACCAAAGGTCACGAGTGTGCTGACGCTCAACGAAATGGCTGTGACAGGCATCTTTAAGACACCGCGTGGCTATGCCGCGATGGTTGAAGCAACACCGATCAAACTCTCTTACACGATATATCCCGGCGAAAAGTTTTTTGACGGACAGCTCGTTGCGGTCGAAGAAAACCGCCTCGTTTTCCGCAAGGTGACAAAGACGGGCGAAGGCAAATTTGTCGCTTCGGTCGAAAACAAGCCTTTGAAACAGTATTCGATGAAAGCTCAGGTCGAGGGCACGGCCCCGGCTCAGGGCGATCGCCCGGTCGAGGTTGCACAAAATCAGCCCGCCACCGGATCTGACACGGGAGCAAAGCCCGCATCAAACCCGTTTCTCTCGCCGCTTGACGAGATGAACAATCAGCCTGTCAAAACTGAGGCTGACAAACCAAAGAAAGGCACCAAAAAGCCTGTCAAAGTTGCCAAGAATAACGGGAAATAAACAGTTCTTTACCGGTTCTTTTCCCACAAGGACCCATTTAGTACGGAGGAAACATGAAGTCACTGATCAAATTAAGCGAAACGGCCAAAAAAGCCATCATCGCGTTGGCTATCGTGAGCACACTTGCTCTCACAGCCGTCGCGCAAAAGGTCGAGCCGCAAACGCAAGGTAAACATTACGGCGAGCCGGGTTTTCGCGGCGAACCGATCAATCTAAATGTCGTCAATGCCGACATTCGCGACATCCTGTCGTACATCACCGACCAGTACGGTATCAATTTCGTGATCGACAAATCGGTCAAGGAAACACCGGTAACCGTCAAGGTCAATGATGTCCCATGGAACATCGCTCTTGATTCTGTGCTGCAGGCACAGGAACTCGGCGTTCAGGTAAATGGTACGATCCTACGCGTTGCCGACAACAAAACACTTGCGACCGAGGGCGAACTCTATCGCGAGCGGATGAATAATCAGCTCGATACGTCGCCGCTCTATACCGAATTGATCCGTTTGAATTACTCGACCGCATCGGGTGGGGTTTCGCCCAGCGGCCCGAGCGCCGGAACTGACAGCAGTGCACAATCATCGTCCTCCGCATCATCAAGCTCCGGTAGCGGAGGCGGTGCATCAGGTTTGCTCCCGATCATCAAACGACGTCTTTCGCGTCGCGGTTCGATCGAGACTGATCCGCGTAGCAATTCGCTGATCGTCACTGACGTAGCGTCGAACATTGCCGCTATCAAACAGCTCATCGCTATCCTCGACCAGCCCGAACCGCAGGTTGAGATCGAAGCCCGCATCGTCGTTGCTACCCGCAACTTTAGCCGTGACATCGGCGTCCAGCTCGGAGCGATCCTGACCGGAGCCCGCGGCAGCGGCGGCGTCGGCGGCACTCTACCTGGTGCGACATCGGCGATCACTCCGCCGACCGGAACACCGATCCCAAGCATCGGCAACGACCTAGTATCAAAGATCGCAAGTTCGGCTATCGGACTGACGACAGGCGTATTTGGCACGGCACAGCTCAGCATGCTCATTACGGCCGGCGAACAGAAAGGCCAGGCAAAAGTCATCGCGACCCCGCGTGTCACCGCTCTTAATAACCGCCCTGCTGAGATCAAGAGTGCGACCAAGATACCGGTCACGACGATCCAGCCCGGAGCAGCTTCGGGTGGTGCGGTCATCGCGACAACCACATATCTCGATGTACCGCTCAAACTTGCGATCACGCCACAGATCACCGATCAGGGCACGGTCATACTTAAGGTAACCGCAGAAAACAGCTCGACAGCTTCGGTCGTCAGCGGAGGAAACCCAGCGATCAACACGCAGAGCATGCAGACCGAGGTCGTTGTGCCTGATGGCGGAACGACGGTCGTCGGCGGTGTGCTGTTTGACGACGAACGTGAAAGTCAGGACCGCACACCGGGCCTAGCCAGCATCCCGCTGCTTGGCAACCTGTTCAAGCGTAAGGGCGTCTCGCGTAACACCAACGAGATCCTGTTTTTCATCACGCCGCGTATCACGCGTCCTGATTACAACGCAGGCAATCAAACCGGTGTTGCACCTCGCCCGGCGACCATACTCCAGCCGGTACCGATGGGTAACCCGCCGTCAAACTCGACCCCGGTCGTCGAAAATGCGTCACCTGTCGTATTCCAAACCCCGGGCGTGGTCAAACCGGAACCAACCGCAACCCAGCCGATCAAGCCATAACGGTTTAGGTCGCATCAATTAGTGTTTTCTTCGTAAAAAGGCTGTCTGGAAATCAGGCAGCCTTTTTCTTTGTTCGGAGTCCCGCCTTTAGGCGGCTGCTTTTTTGGAATTACCTTCGCGTTTTTTTGTCCGGTCCAGTCTTGCTAAAAAACTACGGAATTTTATGAAAAAATTGCGCAATTTCGGTCAAAAATGCGCAATTTTCCCGCAAAATTATATAAAACATTCGTAAAATTGCGCAATTTTCCGGCGGAATTATATCGTTTCTCGGAAATTTTGCGCAATTTTGCGGCAAAATGATATCAAATCTTTAAAAAATTGCGCAATTTATCGATAAAATTACGCAATTTCTCCGATCTTTTGCGCAATTTTGCGATGTTTTGGTGCATGTACTTTTTTGTAAAGCCTAATATCGGCATACACTTACGGCGATCTTGCCCGATATCCGACGGTTCTACGTCTGATATGGGTTGACACTGATGGTGTTAGGGGCGTATGCTCCATCTAATTCGATTCTTCGATCCTTAGATCACTTTCATAAATGCCGTAGTGAGCGGCACGGATTTATTTATCCCTTTATGATCGAGGAACGAAACAATGTCCAAACCCCTGATTGCTCCCGAACGCAAGAACCGTATCGCTGTGTCCGGCCTTATCAAACGGCTAACCTCTGCAAACATAGGCATTGTACGTATTGCTGCAACGTTTATGGTTGTGGTGATGTTGACGCAGATCGTGTTTATCGGGCCTGTTCGCACAGCAAATGCGAAAGCAAAGCCGCTGGTTGCAGATACTTCTTCGCCTGCGGAACCGTTCGTTGTAAACACTCCGCCGACGGTTGCGACGACTGTTTTTTTCGGGCGTTTCGTCATTGTTGGGCTTTGCCGCTACGGCAACGAAAAAGGAATCGCCAAAAACAGAGGAAACAGCGGTCGAACCGCCGTCACCTGCGACTGTGCAGCCTGCACCGTTTATGTCGTCGGCAAGTGCGGCAGATCTTGCGGCCCTGCGGTTACTGCCGGGGAATGCGACGGGCGGGACGGATCTTTATTCGCGAAACTTTGGCTGGGGGACTTCATTGGTCGGTTTGCCTGGGCGGGCGGGAATGGATGCGGGATTTGGTATCAGCTATAACTCGCTTGTTTGGATCAAAGACACGACAAACAGCGAGATCATATTCGACCCCGATCTGAGCAATGTCAGCCCGGGCTTTCAGATGGGCTTGCCTGAGATCGAAAAGATCTACAATACCGGCGGCAGCAATTATTCGTTTCTAATGGTCAATCCCGATGGCAGCCGGACGGAGTTTCGCAGGGTTGGAACTACTAATACGTTTGAACCGGGTGATTCGAGCTATCGTCAGCTTGTTATCTCAAGCGGCGGCGTGACCAGCAAAGCGGCGAACATCGAGCTTACAGTTACATCAACTGACGGCACAATGATGCACTACCTTTGGAAAAGCCACGTTTCCAAATACGAATGTGAAGAGATCAAAGACCGCAATGGCAATATTATCTCGATCGGTTACACCAGCGGACGCCTGACGTCGATGGAAGATACGCTTGGACGCGTCGTTACTATCAACCGCGACGGCGGTGGTTATCCGACGACGATAGAGCAGACTTGGAAAGACACGAACGGTTCGGGCTCGAACACAACTCACACGTGGGCAACTTTTTCTTATACCAACGCGACTGTCTCAACGAGCTTTTCCGGATTGACGGTGATCGGCCCGGCGAACAGCACGACGGTCAAGGTGCTGGAAAAGATCACATATCCGGACGGCAGTTTTACCAAGTTTGAATACAACGGTTACATACAGGTCAAAAAGATAAGTCAGGTAGCGGCGGATTCGACTTCGCATATTCTGAACTACGTCACGACAGATCTTGCCTCTGTTTCGGGCAGCCAGACGGATTGCCCGCGCTTTGGTGAGACAAAGACGTGGGTTGAAAACTTTAATCTCAGCGGCGGCACTCCTCAAGAAGTCGTTGTGACAAATTCGCTCACGACCGGTGCGACATACTCACTGCCAAACAGCATCACCGGTTCGGCAACACGCATAGACGTTGCGATGACCGGCCATCCCGACGGGCTTTATTCGAGAACATATGTCGGAGCCAGCGGCTACAAAGAAGGCCTCACACTCGCTACCGAAGACTGCACCGGGTCGAACTGCGCCACACGTCTCCGTTGGACTTGGACAGACTGGACCCAAGACAACACCGGCGTCAGTTATATCACCAACCCAAGAGTCACCGAATCCCGCGTCGGCGACGGCTCGAACACAAAGAAAACCACCATCGGCTACGGCTCGAACGGCTACGGCCTGCCCGAAGAGGTAAAGGTCTATGACACAGACCTCTCGACCGTCCTTAAGACACAGACGACAACTTACGAGCTTGGCAGCACATACACCAGCAGACGCATTATCGGCCTGCCGTCCGAAACAAAACTCTGGCAAGGCACGACCAGCGGAACGCTGATGTCTAAGGTCACTTATGCCTACGATTACGATGACGATTTTGCCGTAAGCGGGATGGGCCAGAACAACACCGGAGCTGTGCAGCATGACGACACCAATTACAGTGCGACATTCTCGGCGGGACGCGGCAATCTGACGAGCGTAAAACGCTGGGATGCGACCGACCCGACAGACTCTGCGGACGCTGTAACCTCGACGATACTTTACAACATCACCGGGGCAGTCGTTGCAAAGACCGATCCGCTTTCACGTACTGTAAAGATCGACTATACCGACAACTTCAACAGTTCGCCGGGAGTTACCACTTACGCGTACCCAAAGAGGGTGTATGACCCCGCAGGTAATTATTCCGAGATCAAATACAGGTACGACATCGGCGCAAATGTCGAGGCAACATCTCCCGCTCCGGCAGGGCAGACGTATGGTAAGAAGTCACAGCGGGAATATGAAACGGCGACGGGACGCCTGTTAAAGGATTCGGTATTGGTCAACACGACTGTCCAATCCTACACACGTTACGAATATCCAAACACTGGCATCCACTCAAAGATCTTTTCGACGATCATCGACAAACCCGGCAGTACCGCTGGCCCAGACTCGGCTGACGAGGTTCTTTCTGAATCTTGGACAGATGGAGCTGGCCGCGTCAGACTGCAACGTTCGCCGCATACATGGGATGGCAGCGGAGATACAGCGACTTGGTCGGGTGTACAAACTGAATACGATGTTCTAGGTAGAGTCTATCGAACGTCAGTGCCAACCGAGACAAATTCGAGCTGGGCAGCAGCCGGAGACGATTACACACGCGGCTGGATATGGAACAAGTCCTACTACGACTGGAAAGGAAGAACAATTCGCACAGTTCCTTCGGATTCAACGGGTTCGGATGGTAAAGACACGCTAATTTCTTATGCCGGATGCGGTTGTGCGGGTGGTCAGGTGACGACCGTTAGCGGGCCGGAAACGGATGCTATAGATGTTACGGGCACCCCGCAGACCGACGCCAGAAGAACGCAAAAGATCTACGAAGACATTCTTGGCAGAACGTATAAAACCGAAGTTTGGGATCTTGATGGTGCCGGAACATATCCGTACAGCACGACAAAGGTAACCTTTAACGGACGCGATCAAGCTACTCTTATTCGCCAGTATGAGGGTGGTGATTCGAGTTCGACATATCAGGACACCACAATGTCCTACGACGGGCATGGGCGGTTGTATCAATCGCACAAGCCTGAGCAGCGTAATTCGTCAAACACGCTCAAATACACGACATACACATACAACCTTGATGACACCGTTGCGACTCAAACAGACGGCAGAGGGGTTGTGACGAGTTATACTTACAACAGCAGGCAGTTGGTAACAAACATCGCATGGAATGTCGGTGCGACCGGTGTTAGCGATCCTACTGACGTTACATTCACCTACGACAACCTTGGCAACCGAACACAAATGACCGACGGGCTGGGACAGGTAGATTACAGCTACAACTCTTTGTCGCAAATGACTGACGAAACGAGAGACTTTACGGACACTTTGGTTGATGCCCCGATATCCGGCGGCAAGTTTAAGCTTGAATACACCTACACCCTCTCCGGCGGACTCAAGTCTTACAAAGACCCTTACGGTCAGGAGATCGATTACACACATGACAAGACGGGTAGGTTAAATACTGTCACCGGAAGCACATTTGCTTCTGTAACAAGTTACGCAAGCAATCCTGAGTATCGTGCCTGGGGAGCCTTGAAACACCTTGACTATGCTAATGGAAATGATGTTGACATGTCGTATGACAATCAGCTTAGGCCGCTGAGGTACGAATTAAACAGATCATCGACAGTATTGATGGAAAAGGAATATGAGTATTATCCAAGCGGAGAGGTAAGACACGTTGAGGGTGGTGTCAACAATCTTGTCACGTTTGATTTTGCGGGACGGCCAAACAAATCCAAGTCCGGTATAGAGGCAGATGGCACCAGCACAGCGACGAATTTAAGCTTGCTTCCTTTCCGCCACGCCTTTACCTACAATGCGTTCAACAATCTGGTGGATTTCAACTGGACACGCTATACGGATGAAGGAAGCGAAACCCATACAATTACCAATAATCGAAGAGGGTCTTACCAAGAGGATGATGACGGCAGGGACCTGACAAAGGGCCATTATGATGCTGCGGGAAACAACTACTTGCAAGAACCGGAAAACTTCCAATACTATCGTTATTTTGACGGGGAAAGGGCAGAAAGCAAACGCGGAGTAGTAATTTATAATACCCTGACGGAGTTGTGGGAACCTGTTATCTACGGCTACTTTATTCGCTCGACCGTACTTGGCGGGCAGATAGTCAGTGAAGCCGGTGCGACCGGCAAGAAGACCCACACCTACGTGTACGCGAATGGAACCGTACTTGCCCATCAGGTCATAAAGATCGTCAGTGGTTCACCGCAAGAGAGTGTTGCGTGGGAACACAGGGACCCTCACAACAAACGAGTGCAATACGCCTCGACTGCCGGAGGGCAGCCGTCCGGGATCGGCCTTGAGAGCGGCGATGTCGATAGTTTGGGACGCATGGTCGGCACGCTAACATATACGCCACCCAGCCATGACGCCGAAAACACAATATCTCCTTTTTATCAGGCGCCCGAGGCAGTCGGAACAGGTCAATGCAAAAGCGTAGAGGATGCTATCCGCAATAGCTGTTCGCCCATGTCCGTGGCTCAGCAAATAACGAAAGCACTAGGAAGATGGGAAAGCGTTAAAGTAACTGTGGACGGCAACGAAGATATTACTTGGACATGGGTTGATCCGGAGGATGAGAAGGGTTCAATATGTGATAACCGACTGGCTCGTATCTTTGGAGATGATGATGTTGTTGTAGGAACAGAAACCGAGCCAGGCGGCGTGCACGGGGATCCCAATGGTCCGATACGAGTTAGGGGAGGTGACGAGGACCCTAAAAAGGGAGTCATTCATATTTTTACGAATAAGAATGGGTCGCCCTCAGGCACGAACGGGAACTTGTTTACGCCTATTGGCTTCAGCAGTATACGTGGAAAGATGGATCCCAACTATTTGGAAAATCCAGATACGGGAAAAAGTATGCTCAGCACCTACTACAGTAATATCCAAGTAACCTACCGTAACGGCTCTCTGAAAGCATATGGTTTTGCGGACGGTTTGGTAATTTCATTTATTCATTCTGGTCCAATTAATAATAAAAATCGTGTTCCCACTCCGATCAAGAACGGTAAAACTAATGCGATGGGATCAGTGCTAATAGGAACCATCGGGGCGGATGGAAGTCCTTATGACGGTGGCGGTGCGGGGGGACGTTCAACTATCGATTTCGATCTTGATACAGGTAAAATGACTGAAATACCGAATACACCGAAAAACTACATACATTCACATACGCGTTTCTATCGTGTTAAGAAAGGTAAGAAATCAGCGGTTGATCCACGAAGCGTGTTTTGCAGAGATTTAGGCTTCTGAAAGGTAAATGACATCATGAAAAACTTTTTGCGATCTTGCTTGGTATTTCTGTCCACCATCATGGCTACTCAGGCTCAAATTCCCGCGGTGCTGGAACCCGGCCAGACCGTTCAGTGTGAGCAGGCATCGGCACGAGTCGATATTTTTCTCGGTCGATTTGAAAAAGGGCGAGATATTATGGTTATCGCCTCACAGGGCAGCAAGGAGGGGTCTGGACGGTATGCGACTAGACGATTACGGGAGGTTCAGCGATATCTTACGGTTTATCATCGAGAGACTCAGCTAGGAGTGCCAGAAAAACTAACGCTTGCGACAGCGTTAGAAAAGGATATTACTCCCGAGTTAAATTTCTTTATGAACGGAAAGTTGGAACTCATACTCCGATTTCGGAACAAAGGAAATCTTGTATTGTTACCGTGTGGGTTAGATAAAATTTAATAATAGATCGGATGGTTGGACCATATTGAGGCAACATCGTTTACAGCGATAAATTCGACCGTTCATTGAATATGATTTTGCGGGACGGACTTACGATGACGAAGGCCAGCAGACGTTGGGTGAGGATATTAACTTCGAATACGACGCAGCAAAGACAATGATAAAGACGTGGCGGGATCTAAGGTACGAGACTCTGCGGTATGTGGACGGTGCGGGAAACGAAGCCAAACGCTCTCAAAGGGCCTGGGACGAGCCTGATGATGAAGAAGGCGAATGGGAAGACTGGAAGACAAGATATTTTATTTATTCCAGCGTCCTTGGGCAAAATGTAAGCGAAGCTAGCGAAACAGGAAAGAAAAGGCGAACCTACGTTATCGCTAGCGGCTCTACGATCGCAAGACAAGGCATCGACGAAGGCGGCACGACCGAAACAGTGGGTTGGGAGCACCGCGACCCGTCTGGCCTCAGCACGCGAACCACTTATGCCTCCGGGGGAGGAACCGAAGTATTTGCCAGCTCCGAACTCGACGCCCTCGGCAACAATGTCGGAACCCTCGCAGTCGTCTCTCCCGTCATCAATAAACCGGGCATGTCCGGCGGCGACAGCATGGCCTTCACCGACGTAAAAAGCGGTTCTGTCTCACAGGCAGGGGTGCTTGCTCCCGGAACCTTTGCAAACAGCGCCGTTTTTACTTACAGCAATGGTCAACAAGGAATAGCGGCGGTTAACCATCCCGACCACGAGTTGCCGGGCGGCAGATTTCTGGTCAACCTGCCAAGACACGACCCCAGACAAATAAATCCAAATGATCTAGTCGAAAATGTGGATTTGTCTCGCTATCTCCGTCAAAGCAGTATCCGCACTTTTGGGATCGGCGTGAATTTTGGGATTGTTGGGCAGAGCCCAACTCCTCCAATGGGATGCCGATTTAGAATAGGTATAGCACAAAATTCAAATAATCCCCCAACGAAAATTGCCACCAGCACGGGAGCCCTACAGGCGGCTCAAAATGAGATTGTTAGAATTTTTAATGATGCCGGTCACCAAGTCACCTTTGATCCAAAGGCCTGGGTGGACAATTTTTATGTCATTACATTGCAAGGCGGAGCCTCCGGCCTATCTTTGGCCTCCGCCTTTGATGTTGGAACTCTTAACGGAAGTTTGTGGACGGGACATTTGCAAACTGAGGCGTCAAAAGTTGGAGCTTCAAAAAACGAACAAGCCATTGGTACGGCTATGGGGCGAATTATTGCGCACGAAGCCGTAACTCATAATTTTTTGCTACTTTCTAACAAAAAACATACCAAAAATGGATTGACACGTGAGAGTTTTTATCCAATGGATTTGTTTAACATAAATGCGGGAGAAAAATTTAGAATCCCAATAATGCAGAATGCGGATTTGCTCCAAGGATGCCGATCGCCCAAAATACCGGACAATTACGTCTAACCTATTAAAGAGAGGAAATATATGAAGGAAAGCTGGATGCAAACGTTATTTATCATTTTTTTACTAAATTGTTCAAGTTTTGGTCAGACTAATAATGTGACTACACTTACTGGCGTAGTAACGGACAGGGACGGTGCGTTTATTCCATCAGCTTACGTACTCCTTGAATCGGAGACCAAGAAAAAGTTTGAGACAAAGACTAATCAGGATGGAATTTACAGAATCGATCTCAAACCCGGCGTCTATTCAGTCAAAATTACACATATTCCTTTTTCGGATTTGTTGATAAAAGATTATCAAATTGCTTCTAATCGTAAAACAATGGTTCTTGATATCAGTTTGATATGTGCCAATTGCGAACCCGTATTTCTCACGTTATTACGTTGCGCCGACGCACGGGTTTCGGACTGCAACGAGGAGCAAGCTTGTGGGATAATCTATGAAGTTACCCCTGAAGAAAAGATCCAATAATGGGAGTCCGACTGGGTCGAAAGAAAGAATGAATCGGCGTCATCTATGAAGTTAACCTTGAATTTAAGCTCACGGTATTCGGGTATTTGAAACGACGCTGCGGGGCGGCAGGCTTCGACGGTGACGACATCGCGGCGGCGGGTGGGGCAATATTCGATGGCGACGGTTGTTAACACTATCAACATGGCTTATGACGGCGACGGGCACCCTCTGCGGACGGGTGAGAACGAATATCTCTACGGGCAGAGTGCTCCGGCGGATGTGAGCAGGTATCAGGTCTGGTCGAGTGTGCTGAATCTTGCCGTTACGGAGCTTGACTACACCGGAGCAAAGAAAACGACAAAGGTCATGGCTGGCGGAGCCGTCATCGCCGAGCAGAGCATCTATTACGGCGTGATCTGGAGATCAGCCGATCCGGTGACGGGCAGCAGCATAACGGTGCGTCAGGACGGCACATATTACCCCGAAGAGGAAATCGAGCCGCTCGGACAGCTTATCTCGCCGGTCGAGCCTTATGAAGAGATGCCCGATCCTCCGTCGGGTACCGCGATCCGCTCACCGGACGAACCTGAGGGGCTTTGTACGGCAATGGCAAAGAGCGGCGTCAGCTTTCTCAACCAGCCAACAGTGTGCCGTGTGATAGCGCTTGAGAACGGCACAGCGACTTTTGACGACATGCACGGTGTCAAATACACGATCACGCAGATTCCTGCGGGCGGAGAGCCTCCTCCTCCTCCGGCTCCACCGGGTGCTAGCTCCCCTGAGAACGGTGGGACGACTAATTTGCTGGCAACTACAAGCAAGGCCGAAGTCGATGATAGCAATTGTCCTCCGGGACACCATTGTCGCTTCATTCCCTGCAAGAAAGGCGAGCCGGGGTGTATTACTGGTAATCAGATAGCGATCATAGAGGTTCGAGCCGAGCATGACCCGCTAGATGCGATCGATGTGTCTAGAACTCTTGATGGCGGTACCATTCAAACTAGACCTTTGGAACCTCTCCTTGATGCTCCAAGAAAGGCTTTTGATCCTTGTTTCTTTTTCGGCAATCCAACTCTGGCTTTACTTAAACCGGTAATTCGCGGACTCGAAAACGCCGTTGGACAGGATATGGCTGCGGATGCGGTCAAAGCGGAGGCTAGTTTTTTTGGCTTTAGCGCGGGATTTCATCATACAAGGGATGGGGAAGTGATTTTTTCCTATGGTGGTTCATTGAGTTTCGTCAAAGAATTTTTTACGAATCTCCCCAAAGCTATTGCAAGCGGTAGTGCATATCCCCGAATTACTAGCTCGTTGACGGGCCAAAAAATCCTATATCTGGGCCATATGAACTCCACTGATCGAACAGCGGTATTTCTTCAGGAATCTCTATCTTTCGCAGGCGGAGCACGGCTCTTTGGTGGGTTAGATATATCTAATCCAACCGCTAGAGGGGGATCTGACAGAAACTACATTGTGAATCTAGGAACCGGAGCAGGGGTTAACCCTGGTGGAGTTAGTTACGGCATAAGGCTTTTCAATTCTTGCAATGAATGGTGAGTTATGAGTAACCGATTTAAGTATTTAGTCGCTATCGGTGGTTTCATTACATTTTTGACAATGACGGGAATTATTACTTATCGAGTAACTACCCCGTTACTCACAGATGGTATGTTGGAATCCATGCGAACGGTTTGTTCGTCGATCCCGGCGCCGGAAAGCGCTAGAGTAGTTCGTAACTCGACAATCATAAAATCTGGCTTGGCAGTGTTTTCAACGTATTATGAAACAGATATGACACCTAATGAGCTTGACGAGCACATGACTAAACACATGAATTTGAGCAATTGGATCATTTACAAGGAAGACCGCAGTTCAACTACAAAGATATTTTTCAAACAAGATATTTACATAACAGTCCTTGAATATCAAAAAAATGAAAAGAACGCTCCTCTTCAGTTTAGTGTTGCGTGTTCACTTGGTGTTTATTAAGTAATAAATGATTAAGAGAATAGAATTAGAAGAATTGTGTTCAGATCTGCGGACTAAGCCGGACCAACACTTATGACGCTGCGGGTGGGGCAATATTCGATGGCGACGGTTGTTAACACTATCAACATGGCTTATGACGGCGACGGGCACCCTCTGCGGACGGGTGAGAACGAATATCTCTACGGGCAGAGTGCTCCGGCGGAGATGCCATAGTTAGTGAGTAGTGATGAGAATAATTATGAATAAGACTTTCTGGATTCCTAAACGAGCGTCGATGTTTCTATTGATCTTAACATTTCCGCTGTCTATTGCTCTGCAACTTTTCGCACAAGAGATGGAAGTTGGTGGTTATCTATTGGATACAGGTGGGGCGCCGGTTCGGGATGCAAATATCACAGTTTTTCACGGACCTCCTTTTCACATCGGAGACATGACCGAATCTTGGAAAACTTTCGAAGATGGATATTTCGGGCTAGTCATCGAATGGAAGCCAGGTTCAAAGGTTTGGATGCTGTTCGAGGAAAGACCGGAGGGGTTTTATCCGCTTAGCAATTCCGAATTGTTAGATCAAAAATTCTTCAAGGGTATAACCATTAGCAAATATTCAAAAAGGAAAAATTTTGGCAAGGTTATGAATTATGTTCGATATGGTAAAACGATAATTGACGTTTCAAATTTATCAGAAACATCAATAAATAACATAGAGAGGCACCAAGTCTTTGCCAAGATCCGCGACACGACTAAGAAACTTCTATCGGAAACGTCCTTTAAGCCTGCGCTTTCTAAAGACCGAAAGGAAATAGTTTTCATGTTACCCGAAGGTATTTGGTACATCGAATTAATTGATAAATCAACCAACGAAATTGTCATGCCAATAAAAAGAGTTGACATTAGAAGCAAAAGGCCTTTCCCCTTATCGCTCAAGACGAAATAGCAGGTTTAGTGCAAGGATTGGGGTCAGACCTGCGATTCTGCGATATTCTTACCAGTAGCCAGTAGCCAGTAGCCAGTAGCCAGTAGCCAGTGGCAGCATGGTGGAGACAGAAGTGAGCGGCGGATGACAGATGTCAGAATATAGAAAAGGCTTCGCATTTCGCGAAGCCTTTTCTATTTTACTGAGCGATATAGCCTGAGGCGATAGGGACGTCGCGGTTTAGGCCGGCGTTCAGCGTATAGAGCGTTGCGTCGGTGCTTTTGCGGATACGCCAAGTGCCGACAGAGGTGGCGATCGGCGGGCTAAATACGGCCACATCGGTTTTGCCGTCGCCATCGTAATCCGCCGGAGCGGGGATATCGTTGACCGAACCGAGTGTAACGGTCGTATTGCCGTCGGTCGATCGGTTTAGACCCCAAGTGCCGGTCGTTTTTGTAAACACCGCGATATCGGTCTTGCCGTCGCCGTCGTAATCGCCCTGGACGGGGCGGTCGGTGCTTGTCCCATACACCTGTGAGGTCGAGCCGAGCGTGGTACGGGTGATGTACCAAGTGGCGTTTGATGGGCGAAACACGGCAACATCGGTCTTGCCGTCGCCGTCATAGTCACCCTGTGCGGGTTTGTCGCCGGCCTGGCCGAGTGTGAGCGTTGCGGCACCGGCGGTCGTTTGCATTAACAGCCATTCGCCGGTTGATGCACGAAAAACTGCCGCGTCGGTTTTGCCGTCGCCGTCATAATCGCCGGGGACGGGCACGTCGGTGGCGGTGCCGAGCGTGATCTCTTGATAGCCGAGCGTGCTGCGCTGTATGCGAAACTTGCCGCCGCGAAACACTGCGTTATCCGTCTTGCCGTCGCCGTCATAATCGCCCGGAGCGATGCGGTCGCCGCGTCCGCCAAACGTCGTGTTGATCGTATCGTTAGTCTGAATATTTTGGCTAAACCATTTATTTTGCCCGGGCCGGAAAAATGCTACATCACTGGCCGTATCGCCGTCAAAATTAGCGAGAGCCGAGCCAGAGAGCGTTGACGACGAAGTGGTGTAGATATAGTCGCCGTTCGAATTGCCGTTGCTGTCAGCGGCATTACCGGCGGCGTAAAAATCGATCTTGCCTATCTTTGTCGCCGGTGCTGTCCATGTAAAACTCCACGTATTAGAGCCGAAAACCTTTGGGTCAAACAACCCGGACGAAGTGTGAAAAATATACTGACGCCAGAGGTTGTTTGGCCCGACCGGCCCCTCGTCAAACTGCGTGCGGGTCGCATTTGTCACCGCCAGCGTCCCGGCCTGAGAGCCGAGACGGTTGATCGCCGTCACCTCAAACCCATATAGTATCGCGTCTTCTTGCGAGGTTTTGACCGAGATTGTGTATTGCTGGCCGGGTTTATAATCATGCGGGACGCCGAGGATCTCAACCGACCCGGAGCCGCTATTAAGGGCAAATGAGCCGTGACAATCGACGCAGCTGCTCTCGAGCGGAGCTCCTGTATAACCAAACGGCGGGCCGCTGGAAAACGCTTTTGCCGGTTCATCTATCCAAAAATACGCCGCCAAAACCACCGCTGATACTAATGCGATGACGGCTAGTTTTATAGCGGCCAAACTGCGTAAGTGAGATCTCATTTGATAAAGCTCCGAAACAAATGTAACAAACGTACTGTATTTTTGACGGCCTAATTCACACAAAAGTCTGCAAACTATCTATGAAAAGGATAATTGCGTGCGAATAGAGGTGTCAATCAAATTATACGAACACGGCCTATTCCGGCATAAAATCGAGCCCGGCGATATTGTCATTGACCTGCACAACTTGCGGCGAATAGCTAAATCGACGCGATCTGATACTAATGACATAAGTCCCACCGGCCGCGACATCGGCAAATTGGTAAAAGCCAAATGCACCGGTGACGGTGTTGCGAATTACGCCGTTTTGATCCGTCAATCTGACTATCGCACCACGAAGCCCGCGTCCACCGCTTGCGAATACACGCCCTGAGATATCGACGCCCGCAGCGGTGACGATACATTGTGCGTTGCCGTTGAACTGGACGGTGTCAACGTTCCAGCCGCCGCCGGCAACGGTAACGCTCGAATCAAAGCCCAATCTCCAGCGAAACTGAACATTTTGCCCGACAGCCACCGCCGGTACACGAACGACCGTCGTTACATATCCGCTGGAATCACCCGACCATGCCGCACGTTCGCCAAGCGTATTTGTCGATGTTGCGGGCAGAACGGAGTTGTAGCCGTTTTGCAAAAATGTGCCGCCGGCGGTGACGATATCCTGAAACGCACCGCCGTTGACACTCGGTATGCTGATGTCGAGCACGCCGCCGTCAAAGCCCGGCTCGGTATTATAACGGTGACGAAACGAGAGCGCCGCCGCGGGCACGGTAACCGCTATCGCCGGTGAGGTAAGGCTCGTCGAGCCGCCTGTGCTTGGGGCAACCGGGTCGAGTTCGGCAGCGAACATCGAGTTTGGAGCGGTGTCCGGTGCTAATGTAGTCGATACCCACGGCAAAGTTTCCGCTCCCTCTGATGTCACGACCCAACCGGCGGGAACGGCGGGTACGGTAACGCTGTCAAAGTTCTGGACAAATGTTGCGACCGGTGTGCCGACCGCGATCGTGCGCGTAAAGCTGGTCGCACCGAGGCTGCTGTTGGCGTTGAGCGTTATGGTCACAACGCTGCCGCAAGGTGTGCCCGCAGGTATCGTAAAGTTAATGGTCTGGCTTGCGGTGGCACCGCTGTTGATCGTGCCGTAGTTTGCCGAATTACCGCCGACGATCTGTAGCGTGGTGCCGCTGGCGACAAGTCCGGTCGAATTCGTCAACGGTATCGTCAGAGCGACTGTTTCGCCCGGATCTGCAACGCCGTTGTTGTTGCCGATCGTATCGGACAACGTCAGATTTGGGGTCTGGAAAAGGTTTGGCAAGGCAAACGATTCGGTAACGCGAACAGTGCCGAGCCCGCCTGTGCTGGCTCCGCCATAGACTTGGATGCTCGCTGCCGCACCCAATCCACGCAGCGCAAAACCTGTCCACATATCCGAAACGTCCGATGCTGTTCCGCCAGCCAGTCCGGCGGCGATAATGGCATCGCGTTCTGATATCGGCGTTGGATTTAGCGGTGCGAGCTTCATACCATCAGTGACGAATTGCAACACGCGGCGATTGCCAACCGCCCAGCCTAGGCGGTTTATCATCCGTGCACGTATTTCCCACAGGGCACTGCTCCAAACCTCGCCGATGTTATGGACCTGATCGGACGTGCTGTTAAAACGCGGGGCAAAAGCACCGTCAGACAGATCGATCTTGGTCGCGTCGATATCCTGAAACGTAAGCGGATTGTGCGGCCGATTGAGCGGCCCGCCGGTAAATGCCATCACTGCTTTTGGAAAACGACGGATGCCGTAATAGTTGTTGTTGCTGCCCGGCGCGGTAAATGTGTCATAAGCCCCGATCGTGTAAATGCCATTGATCGGATCGCTTGGTTCGCTAAGCATGCAATGTGCGTAAAAATCAGACCAGCCCTCGCCCATGCCGCGGGCGAGATCAAGCTGCAAGCCCGAAGCGTTGCCGTGCAACCTGTTTGACAGGCCGTGCGTAGCTTCATGAATGACGACGTCAGCGTCGAGATTGCCGTCAAGATCAGGCGTCGGGGCTACCCACAAATACATCTGCATACGCCCGCGTCCGCCATCAGCCGGTGTACTAAAGTTTGCGTTATTCGCCCCCGAACAGTCCTGTCCCTCAGCAGTGATCCTATCGTTGCCGACACCCTGACCGGTAAAGTTGGTGTTCTGAAAATTACGTGCCGCTTCGGTAAAACCGAGCATGTAAGTCTCATCGTGATACCAGTTAGCAATATAAAAAAGCTGGGTCACAGAGGCTCGTTGATAATCGACCATGCCGTGCGGTTGGGTGATCGATACGCAATACGGCGTGTTTGACGACACGGTCGGCTCGCCGGCGGGAACGGGTGAGTCGCCGGTATTTGTATTTGGGTTAAACGGATTGATCGGAAAATCAAACGTACGGGCCGCTCCAGTCACGCGGCCATTGGTCGTATCAATACCGTTTGTCGTGTCGCGGTCGAGCCCTGCTTCGACGTTGTTTCCGTCCGTTTCGTTGCCGCCGTCAGTGATCCAGCCGAGCTGATTAAAAGTATATGGAGCCTCGTTGCCGATGCGTGTTATCGATGTGCGGGCAATACCTGCGCCCTGTGTGCCGTCGGGTGAGATCGGTCCCGGCGTACGAGGAAACGGGCTGTCGGCAACGTTGATCATCGCATTGGAGTTTGTATAGACGTTGTAGGTTGCGGACTGTGTTTGATCCTCGCCGATATTCTTTCGCCAGAGCATGGTGCCATTATTTGCATCAACGATAACGTAATATGCGTTGACCGGTTGCCAGATGAGCACACGCCAAGCGGCGACGGCAACGCCGGGCTCGGTCGGGAAATACATCTTTTCGGCGGTGGTCGCAAAATCGCCGGTGCCAAAGACGGCTTTGATATCGGTCGAGAGTTTTTCGTTAAGCCGAGCTCTTTTTGTCGTGCCGGCGGCGTTGATGTGCTGATAGGAGTACGAAACGGCGGTCGCCGGATCGCCAAAATCTTTTGAGATCGAGTAATAGTCGAGCCCCGGAGCAAAATTGTTGACCACGCGAAACATCTCGCCGCTTTTTGTAAATCCGGCTTTGACCTCGCCGCGAAACACCGGAACGCCGTTGATCTCCTGGTTTAGCTCAACATACGACAGATTGCCGTCGGGATTTGTGTAATCGGCGGCGACCTTGAGTTGGCTGATCTGCTCAGCACCCGCACCGACAAGCTCGCGGTTCTCATTCAAAAAGTTGAGTAGGATGCCCGAGCGTTTTTGCCGTGATCTGTTGGTGAACACAGCTTTACCTTGCTGCACGTCCGGTGCGATGATCTCGGGGATGCGGATGTCTGAGTTGTACTCGACCTTGAGCGTCGGTACATGTTTTCGCAGCTCGTTTTCGCCCTTGACCAACAGGTCACGGGCATCGGCCACATCGACCGCATTTTTGCCCATTACGGTGCGATAATTCGCTAGTTTCTCGATCGCTTCCTTGTCAGTGCGGATGTCGTAATTTTCGAGTCCCTTCTCATGGCTTTCCGTTTTTGGATTCAGTCCCTTAGACGCATTTGTCCGCAGTTGAAACGGCAAGACAAACACCGCGGTGATAACAGCCAACACAAAAAGAGCTAGAAATGTACCGCGTCCGGACTCGAAGTTAGAAAAGCTCATTCAGACAGACTCCTTGATATTTGATAGCATTAAGATTATCAAAACTGCGGCAGGGTTGGTCGGCAGAGGGGACAACGTCCAGATCACAGCGGTTTTGGTATAGATCGATTATCACCTAAAAAGTGGGCGAAAGTCAATAAATACAGGCATAATACGATGACGGAGAGTTTGGCGGAACAGGTTTTCGGCCCTGACGGGCTTGTTTCAAAACATCACGAAAATTACGAATATCGCAGCGGCCAGATAAAGATGGCCGAGGCGATATCGCGTGCTTTTGACGAAAAAAAACATCTCATCGTCGAGGCCGGCACCGGCACGGGCAAGACGCTCGCGTATCTGATACCGGCGTTAGAGGCCGTCGCCAAAAAGAAAAAACGGATAATCATCTCGACCGGGACAAAGAATTTGCAGGAACAGTTGATGGAAAAGGACATACCTTTTTTGCAGCAGGTACTGCCCAAAAAATTTACGGCATCGTATATGAAAGGGCGTGCAAATTACGCCTGTATCTACCGCATTCTCAAATCCGACCATCAGCCGATACTCGACGGAGTCGAAGAGATCGATCATTTTAGCGAAGTCCGCGAATGGTCGCACGACACGCAGACCGGCGACCGTGCGGAACTGACATATCTGCCCGAAAACCTTCCGTTTTGGAACCGTATCAACGCCAAGAGCGAGACGTGCATCGGTCAAAAATGCCCTGATTTTGAGCCGTGTTTTATCACACGAATGCGTGCTCGTGCCGAAACGGCAGACATCGTAATTGTCAATCATCACCTGTTTTTTGCCGATCTCAACGTTCGCGGTAACCAGTTTGGCAAGGTCATACCTGATTACGGCGCCGTCATTTTTGACGAGGCCCACCTGATCGAGGACATCGCGGCAGATTATTTTGGCTTTCAGGTGTCGAATTTTCAGCTTGATGAACTCGCCCGCGACGCGAGTGTTTTGCCGATCAGCGATGCGGTTGCGGCAACGCAGATCGTGAGGTCGGCGTCACGGATCAACGGGTTTGCCGAGCAATTTTGGGTGCGGTTCAAGCAAGGTCGCGAATCCGATGGGCGTTTTCCGCTGTTGGCTGATGCATTCTCTCATCGCGGCATCGACGGCGAAGATATCCTCTCGCCGCTCGGCGAGGCTTTTCACGCTCTCGACGAAGCTCTCGCCCGGCTTGAGACCGAGGTGGATGTTTTCAGCGAAAAGCTACCCGAAGCAGACAGCGTCGTCCGTCGTGTCAGGCAAACGCGGTTCGATCTCAAATTTATTGTTGAACAGGCAGATCGCAACTTTGTCTATTGGCTTGAACGCCGTGGCCGCGGTATTTTCTTGCAAGCGTCGCCGGTCGATGTCTCGTCGTTGCTACAGGAAAAGCTCTTTGACAAAGTCGAGACGTGCGTCCTGACCTCGGCGACGCTTTCGACGAACGGTAGCTTTAATTTTATTCGCGACCGGCTCGGGCTCGATCAGAGCAAGACCGAGACGTTTATGGCCGAGTCGTCGTTTGATCACGAAAAACAGGCGATACTTTATCTGCCAAGAACGATGCCCGACCCGCGAACACCTGAGTTTACGCAAGCTGCGGCGACCGAGATAATAAAGATAATACAGGTCACGCGCGGCCATGCATTCGTTTTGTGTACGAGCAATTCGTCGATGACCGCGCTCTTTGAGCTTGTCTCGTCGCGCATCGGCTATCCGTGCTTTTTGCAGGGAACTATGTCCAAAACGGGCCTGCTTGAACAGTTTCGTGCGACGCCAAACGCGGTGCTTTTTGCGACATCGAGTTTTTGGCAGGGTGTGGATGTTCGCGGCGATCAGTTGTCGTGCGTCATCATCGACAAGCTGCCGTTCGCGGTTCCGACCGATCCGCTCGTTGCCGCCCGCAGCAAATTTATCGACGATAACGGCGGAAAATCCTTTTTCGATTACAGCGTACCGCAAGCCGTCATCTCGCTAAAACAGGGCATCGGACGCCTCATCCGCAGCCGCACCGATCGCGGCGTCATAGCGATAATGGACCCGCGTCTTAGGACAAAATCTTACGGGCGTGATTTTCTTAACAGCCTGCCGAGAATGAAAATAACCGCTGATCTCAACGACGTTGCGGGTATATTTGAGGGCTGAACCGGATTTTGTATGACTCAAGAAACTGATATCCCTGAAACTCCTTTAGAGCGATTTTCCGGCCAACAAGTCCTCGTGATCCTGTTGCTGGCGATGACGCAGTTCACGGTCATTCTGGATTTTATGGTGATGTCGCCGCTTGGTGATATGCTGATGAAATCGATGGAACTGACACCAAAACAATTTGGCTCGGCGGTTTCGGTATATGCTTTTAGTGCCGGTATTTCGGGGCTATTGACCGCAGGGGTTGCGGATCGTTTTGACCGCAAACGTCTATTGCTCTTCTTCTACGTCGGCTTCGTCATTGGCACACTATTTTGCGGATTGACGACCTCGTATCCGATGCTGCTTGCTGCGCGGATCGTGACGGGATTATTTGGCGGTGTGATCGGATCGATCTCAATGGCAATTGTCGCCGATCTTTTTCCGCTCGAAAAACGCGGCCGCGTTATGGGCTTTTTGCAGATGGGATTTGGGGCGAGCCAGGTTTTGGGTATTCCTATCAGTCTGTTTATTGCCAATATTTGGGGCTGGCAGGCCCCGTTTCTGGCGATCGTCGTCATCTCGGTCATCGTTTGGCTGCTGATCTTGCTGCGGATGCAGCCGATAAATATGCACCTGGCCATCAAAAGCGATAAAAATCCGATGCGGCATATGCTGCACACGATCAGCACCCGCAAATATCAAATAGGATTTTTGGCTACGGCGACGTTGTCATTGGGCGGTTTTATGATGATGCCGTGGGGCAGCGCATTTGCCATTAATAATCTGCACGTTACGCCGCAGCAGCTGCCGGTTCTTTTTATGGTCTCGGGCGTCGCGGCCCTTGTTATCATGCCGGCTGTCGGCCGCTTGAGTGACAGCTATAGCAAGCTGCGGATATTCATCGGCGCGTCGGTGTGGTTGATGATCATGGTTGTTGTCTACACAAATCTGGTGCCGATACCGTTTGGATTTATCATCGTGCTTAACGTGATTTTTATGGCAGGAATACTTAGCCGCATGGTGCCGGCGATGGCTCTCGTATCGGCATTGCCGGGTATGCCGGATCGCGGAGCGTTTATGAGCATAAATTCGTCGTTGATGCAGATCGCCGGAGGCATAGCCGCGGCTTTTGGCGGACTGATCGTTGTCCAAACTGACCAATACAGCCCGCTAGAGCATTACGACACGCTTGGATATATAATGGTGGGTGTTTCGTGTTTCTCGATATTTATGATCTATCGGGTGAACAGGCTGATTCCCGGCCATACTGATGATGGTGTTTTGAACGCCGCCAAATAATAAATATGCCTTCATTTTACGAAGTAATGATAGAACGCAATTTCTCGTCCGCGCACCAACTGCGTGGTTATAAGGGGAAATGCGAAAATCTGCACGGCCATAATTACAAGGTTGAGATCTATGCTCGCGGCGAGGAGCTAAACAACATCGGCCTGCTTATAGATTTTGGCGATCTAAAAACTGCCGCTGACGAGATCGTAAAATACCTAGACCACCGCAACATCAACGAGCTACCACCGTTTGACGAAGAGCTTAACCCATCAGCCGAAAACCTCGCCCGGTACTTTCTCGAATACCTCAATACCCGCGTCAGCGACGACCGCGTCCGCGTGTATAAAGTTCGCTGCTTTGAAACCCCCACCAGCGTTGCCACTTACACCAGCGAATAAAGATCATTTTAAAGACTACGAATCGTGGTAGTAGATAGGAAACGTCCCTAGAATTACGAATGTTCGTAGTAGATGAGGTGGGCGGCGTAAAGCTTGCCAAACTATCTATAACAAAAATATTTAGATAACCAAGATCGGCATGCCTACGGGGTTTCTCGTCGTTAGAGAAACGCATCAGGCTTGCCGCAGCTGTGTAAATAATATGAAAAATTCACTTCGTTTTTTGTCATTGTGTTTTGTGGCAATAGCCGCATTTGCTATTCAGGTAAGTGCTCAGAGCGGCATCAGCGGTTCGGTCAAGGACCAAAACGGCGACGCTGTCGCCGGTGCCACCGTTTCTGTCAGCAGCGAATCATCCCGCATAGGGCTGACGACCGTCACCTCGCGTGAGGGCACGTTCACATTCAATGCTGTACCATCGGGATCTTACACCTTGCGGGTACTTGCCCAAGGGTTTGCCATTGCCGAGCAGTCGATCCAGTCGGGTGCGAGCAACGTTGCGGTATCACTCGCGATCGGCGAGAGCCGTGTGACTGTTACAGCGGATATTGGCCAGTCCGAAGAAGCAAAAAATGTTCCTCAGGCCGTTAACCTGATCAGCACTGAGCAGATCATGCAGCGTGCTACTTCCGTCATGGGCCAGGCCGGTAAAGAAGAGGCAGGGATCAATTATCAGCGGACGAGCCCGACGCTCGGGGCGATCGTGATCCGCGGATTGACCGGCAAAAACGTTGTAAATTTTGTCGATGGCGTACGCTTTACACACGCCGGCCAACGCGGTGGTATCAGTACATTTTTTAACCTCAACGAACCGAGCACAATGCAATCGATCGAAGTGCTCCGCGGGCCAAACGGTGCTCAGTACGGTTCGGATTCACTGTCGGGAACGGTGAATATGGTCAGCAAAAATCCTGCATACGGATTTGAGACGCCTGAGTTTCACGGGGAGTTTAACCCCGGATTTGGCACCGCTGACCGCAGCTTTGGAACGTCGGCATTGCTCAGCTACGGAACACGCAAATTTGGCGGCTACGTCAATATGAACGGCCGCCGCATCGGCAATGTCCGCACTGCGGATGGCGTTGATACACACTCGGCGATCACGCGTTTTCTAGGCCTGCCGTCAACTGTCAAATATACCGTAAATCCGGGTACCGGGTTTCAACAATACGGCTTTGCCAGCAAGCTCGCATATTCGCCAAGCGATGACCAGCAGTTGACATTTTTCTATCAACGGAGTCAGCAAGATAACGGCAAACGGTTTGACCAGATGCTCGGCGGCGACGGTAATCTGATCGCCGACCTGCGAAACCTGATGCTCGATTTTGGTTATTTGCGTTATGTGAAACGCAACGTCGGCCCGTTTGACAGTCTTTCGCTAACCGGCTCATACAACAGCCAGCGTGAGGAGCGCGTCAATCAGGGCGGACAGGGAAACCCTGTGGGCGACATCACTCATCAATACGAGCGGACATCGACTTGGGGCGTTAGTGGATTTCTCGATAAGCGTATCGGACGCAACAACACGATCTTGTTTGGCGGTGATTTTTACCACGAAAAGGTCAACTCTCCAGCTTATATCCTGAACCCGGTTTCGAACGTAGTCACCATCTCGCGACCACGCGTGCCGGATGACACTACATTTGCTTCGGGCGGCGTCTATGTCCAGGACGTTTGGGAAGTCATCCCGACGCGGCTGAGGATCTCGGGAGCGTTGCGTTACAGTGCGATGTCGTACAACGTTGACGGCACAAAATCGCCGGTCGTCGCGGGCCGCCAGCTTTGGCTCACCGATACTTTGCAGACAGGGGATATTTCGGGCCGTATCGGAGCGGTCGTTCGTGCTACGGATGAGCTGAGATTTGCTTTTAACTACAGCCGCGGTTTCCGTTATCCGAGCATGACCGATCTCGGCACGCTCGGGCTCACGGGCGACGGTTTTGAGGTCGATCACATCACTGCCGGTGCTTTGGGCGGAACGATCGGAACGACCGCCGGGGCCGCAGCGGTCACAACCGGCATCCCGGTTGCTAAACAGGAATCAGAATATAGCAACAATTATGATTTCTCGGTCCGCTACACGCACAAACGTGTCGATACGACCTTTACAGTGTTTCGCCTCGATATTGACAATGCCGTTACCAAGCAGGCACTGATCTTGCCCGCCGGAGCGGTTGGCAGATCTCTTGGCAGCGATGTTATCACCAGTCAGAACGCCAACGGCACTGTATTTGTGGCTGCGTCGGCCAGCCCTGTGCTCGTTCGTGCTAACTATACCGCAGCAAAGATCTGGGGCGTCGAGTATGAAATGCTCGCGAGGCTCACGGACGGGTTAAACCTGAAAGCGAACTACACATACGTTAAAGCCGCCGACAAAGCGACTGGCGTACCGCCAAATATCGAGGGCGGAACTCCGCCGCCGACAGCTTTCCTCAGCCTGCGACACAACTGGTCACGTTTCTGGGTCGAGGCTTATACGACGTTGGCCGGACGCCAGGACAGGCTGTCGAGCGGCGACCTTGCCGACCGTCGTACAGGTGCGGGGCGCTCGCGTTCGCAGATCCAAAACTATTTCCGTCGCGGCGCCTGTGTTAATGGCCTGACCACGCCGGGAGGCAGCGGCTGCGGTTCGGCGGGCGGCATTTTGATCGCTACCGGTGAAACTCAGGCGCAGGTGCAAAACCGTCTGTTACCGATCGGTGCGACCATCAACGGCGTGCTGATCGTCAATGACAGCACGGTCGTGCCGCTTTACACGTACCTGCCGGGTTATGGTGTCGCCAATGTTCGCGGCGGATTTAGGATCAATGAAAACGCCAATATTTTCTGGGCGTTTGAGAATGTACTCGATCAAAGATACCGCAACCCGAGCTGGGGCATCGACGGTACGGGCCGCAGCTTTACGGCTCAGTTTCGGTTCAAATTCTAAGCGAGCAATTAGGTATGCCGAGCGGGGCTGCTCCTACGGGGACGGCCCCTTCTTTTTTCATTACGCTCAAATTTTAGTATCCTTTTTTCACACAAGGAGAAAACTTATGGAACGCAAAACCGCCGACGATTATCCGCAGGAGTTATTGGACCTATTTCACGAATATCAGCACGGTGATATGGACCGGCGCTCGTTTATGCGCAGCATCGGAAAGTTTGCCGTCGGTGGGCTGACCGTTGCGGCGATCTATGACAGTTTGCAGCCAAATTACGCGTGGGCACAGACGATCGCAAAGGACGACAAAGACATCGTCACCAGCTACGAAACCGTGCAGTCGCCCGCCGGTAACGGCTCGATCAAGGGCTATTTTGTAAAACCGTCAAAGGGTAAAAAGTTTCCCGCCGTCATCGTCATCCACGAAAATCGCGGCCTCAATCCATATATCGAGGATGTTGCCCGCCGTCTGGCCAAAGCGGGTTTTATGGCATACGCCCCGGACGGTCTGACCTCGATCGGCGGCTATCCCGGCGACGAACAAAAAGGTGCGGCGGCGTTTCGCACGGTTGACGGCAAAAAGATGACAGAGGATTTTGTCGCGGCGGCGCTCTGGCTCAAAAAACGCCCCGACAGCAAAGGCAAGCTCGGCGCGGTCGGATTTTGCTTTGGCGGCGGCATGGTCAATCAGCTCGCCGTCCGTCTTGGCAAAGATCTCAAAGCCGGCGTTGCGTTCTACGGCCGCCAGGCCGGTGTCGCTGACGTGCCAAAGATCAAAGCTCAACTCCTATTTAATTACGCCGGAAACGACCAAGGCGTCAACGCCGGCATCGCCGCATACGAGACCGCACTAAAAGCAAACAAAGTGAAATTTGAAAGCTACACCTACGAAGGCAAACAGCACGGCTTTCACAACGACACAACCCCGCGTTTTGACGCTGCGGCGGCAAGAACGGCTTGGGATCGGACGATCGCGTTTTTTAAAAAGAATCTGATGTGACTGGGTGTTTAGTTAGGATTTACTTTGGTTTTGTAGCGGTTGGCGAAGAAAAGGGAGGAGGCTTCACCGATGCGAGGATATCAGAAATTGTGTCTTCAAATCCCCAAGGGGCAACAAAAACAAATACTATGGTCTTATCGCCAAACTGTCTGTAGTAAAAATCGATTTTTTTATGGAGAATAAAATGCGTAGGTGCGTCTACAACCTTGAGGCTATGTTGCTGCCAGCCACGATAGTGGACTGAAACATATTCCGCAGATTCGAAAAGCTTCTTGGCTTTATCCAGACCGCGTACCTTGACGCTTTCAGCAAAAGCATCAGGAGAAAGGTCAACTATGTAGGCCCGACCCTGTAAGTCGTTCCATATGCCATTATTCCATCCCTTGCTTCCAAAGTGGGCAGCGCAACGGTCAAAAGAAATTACTTCGTTCATTACAGCCGCATCTTCGCCATCGAAATCAATTCCATGTGGACGGATCTTAAACATTCCGTCCAATTCTCCCCAACTAAGATGGAGCTTTTTCTCTTGATCCTGATTAAGCCATTCTTCCGGTATCTGAAAAGTAAATTCGTCGGGTTTTAATTTGATAGTTCTACCCTCCAATACTGCGTAGGGACTATTAGCTTCCGCGGAATGAGCAACTGCGGTTTTAAATTTGAGTTGTGCATCAGACCCGCACGCAAAGGCGAGCAATGAGGTCATTAGGATTGTAGCGGCGGTTATTCGCATTGAAGGGATAACTCTAAGAGCTATAGCTAGTATATTAGACTCTTATCGCACGTTTTAGTTCCAACAAATGATTTAAACTTGTTCATTCTGAGCAACGTACACCGAATTGACCGAAGTCGCGCCGGTATATGGATTTGGGAACTCGACGTTGTGAGCGGTAGCGGTTGCGAATATTGAAAGCAGGTGCGCGGTGAAATCTTCGTTCGCAGGGTCGTTTGACCAGAGAGCGAATGTGCCGCCGGGTTTTAGCTGGTGGCTGATCGCGGTGAGGCCTTCGGCGGTGTAGAACGATCTATTTTCGGGGTCGAGATGACGTTCGGGTGAGTGGTCGATGTCGAGTAGTACAGCATCGAATTTGCGGTCAGGAGTTTCGATGTCAAAGCCGGTGTGGGCGAGAGCGAAAAAATCGCCTTGCCGCAATTCGCATCTATTGTCTTTTGTTAATATCTCGCCATTTGGAACGAGTCCGGTTTTGTGCCAATCGATCACGGGCTGAAAGAGGTCTATGACGAGCAGTCGGCTCACACTCTTATTTTTCAACGCTTCGACGGCTGTATAACCCAATCCCAAACCGCCGATGACGACATCCGGTTCACCTGCGAGCGGAGCTAGGCCGAGTATCGCAAGCTGACGCTCGCTCTCGGTAAAGAGGCTCGACATCAGGTATTCGTCGCCGAGCTTAACCTCAAAAACCTCTTGATTCTGCAACAACGGCTCGGCCCGTCGCCGCAACGTCAGGTCGCCAAGCGGCGTTTGCGAATATCCGAGTTCTTGAATGTTCATTACTCTAAACAAAAAAGGCGATCCCGTACGAGACCGCCTCTGTTTTGTTAATGGTCGGGGCGAGAGGATTCGAACCTCCGACCTCACGGTCCCGAACCGTGCGCGCTACCAGACTGCGCTACGCCCCGTTGAGTCAATCTATGAGTTTAGGTGAGCGTCGATGCCAAGTCAAACCATCGTCGTAAGTGTTGCCGAGATCACGGTTGACGGATGTCATTTGTCCTCGACGACCTCCGCGATCTCATCGATAACGTCCGGCTTTTTGCCAAATTTGTGTTTGAGAAATTCGATGATCGGCGGCAGTAGTGACAAGAAAACGACCACAATGACGACCTTTTCGATATGATCTTGCAACTTGATGCCCAGAGCGTTTTCGATCACGCCGCCGAGGAAATAACCTGCGAGCACCATACTGCCTATCCACAACAGTCCGCCTAAGATGCTGTACGGCAAAAACTGGCGATAAGGCATCTCTGCGGCCCCGACCACGATCGGAGCAAACGTACGCACGATCGGCACGAAGCGTGCGAGGATGACCGTTTTTACGCCGTATTTTTCAAAAAACGCATGTGCTTTTGCGACGCGGCTCGGTTTGAATATCCACGAATCTTCGCGGTTAAACAGCGTCTTGCCCATCACGCGGCCCGTCCAGTAGCCCGTACTGTCACCGATGACCGAGCCGAGAAAAAAAGCGATCATAACGAACCAAACATTTAACTTGCCAGCGGCCGCAAACAACCCCGAAACAACCAGCAGCGAATCACCCGGCAAGAAAAACCCGACCGCAAGCCCCGTCTCGGCGAAGATAATGAACCACAGCCCAAGATAAACATAGTTGCCGAGCAGAGCCAGCAGATAGTCGATGAGCTTTGCGGGATTTAAGAAATCCTTTGCCTGGTATAAAAAATCAATGATTGCTTCCATAAGATCTGTCGGAACCGGTAGCGGTAGCGACCGGGTTCTTTATTATTATACCCATCAGGAGCACAGTCGCTATCTCTCCCGGTTCTGACCAAGGTTACCACCCGTGTTCACCGATCAGGGGAACAAACGAACACGGGCCAAAATTTTCCTGGGTGGAGCCGCTTTCAGTGCGAGTAACACGAATGAGAGTTTGCGTCCGTTGATCTTCGCCGACGGGGATGACGAGCTTGCCGCCGATCTTTAATTGGTTTATGAGCGGCTCAGGAATATCAGGGCCGCCAGCGGCGACGAGTATTGCATCGTATGGGCCGTAAGTTTCCCAGCCGGTCGTGCCGTCCGCAGCTTTGAGTGTAACATTTGTAATACCAAGCGTTTGCAGACGTTGCGTAGCTTCGTCGGCGAGATTTGCGAGACGTTCGATAGCAAAAACCGACCTTGCGAGCGATGCCAATATCGCGGTCTGATACCCGGAACCCGCACCGATCTCAAGCACCTTTTCATTACCCGATAGTTTGAGTAGCTCGGTCATGCGAGCAACGATAAATGGTTGTGAGATCGTTTGGCCGCCCGAGATCGGCAGGGCGTTGTCTTTGTAGGACTGGGACTTGATCGCAGCCGGGACGAACAAATGCCGCGGCAGGCGGGACATGACATCGAGCACACGCTGGTCGGTGATCTTGTGCGTCGTGCGAAGCTGCTCTACCATCGCGAGCCGCTGCATCGTCATTTCGTCTGTGATTGCGGTCGCGTTCACTAGTTGGTGTTCCAGTTTTGTAATTTTTCGACGCCGCTGTGGCTGGTCAGATCGCTGCGCATCGGCGTGACGGAGACATAACCCTCATCGATCGCCTCGAAATCGGTGCCGCCCTCGGCACGAAAACCTTCGCGTACCTCGCCGATCCAGTAATAGAGCTTGCCCCGCGGGTCGAGGTGCTCGCTGATGATCGGGCGGGCGTTTTTAAAACCCTGTTTTGTAATGCGGATGCCTTTTGGTACGCCCTTTGGCACGTTCACATTGAGCAAAGTCCAAACGGGTAGGCCTTCGGCGAGAGCCTTTTTGGTTATCTCTGCAGCGACCTTTGCCGACTCTTCAAAGTTCTGGTCACGATATGACGCGAGGCTGAATGCAAGGCCCGGAACGCCTAAAATGGTTGATTCGAGAGCTCCGGCGACCGTGCCGGAGTATGTAGCGTCGTCACCAAGATTGGCTCCGTGATTGATGCCGGAGCAGCATATATGCGGCCGCTCGGCTTCGGAAAATATCTGATTGATCGCTAGCGTGACGCAATCGGTCGGCGTGCCGTCAACTGTCCAGTGCCGTTCGCTGCGTTGACGAATGCGCAGCGGACGCGACAGCGTCAGGCTGTGCGAGGCTCCGCTCATCTCCGATTCGGGGGCGACAACATAGACATCGCCGATCTCGCTGAGGGCCGCTTCGAGTGCGACGATACCGTC
>CAZIZR010000023.1:57563-58841 GCA_964543865.1 uncultured Chloracidobacterium sp. | reverse complement strand
AGCCCTCTTTGTTATCGCCGCGGGGCGGATAATAGTTGATGCGGACAACGTGCGAAAAATCACCGTACAGGTCAGGATAGGTTTCGGGTTGGAAAATATGTTCGAGAACCGAAAGTTTCGAGACCTCTTTTGATTTGAAATTCTCAGGGTCGTCGAGCACTTCGCCATCGCGGTTGCCGAGGATGTTGGTCGAATACCAGCCGTCGAGGCCCAGCATACGCGATTTCAGGCCCGGCGCGAGGATGGTTTTCATCAGCGTCTGGCCGGTCTTAAAATCTTTACCGCAGATCGGCATCTTGGTCTGGTCGGCAAGCTCTGTCAGCGCCGGGATATCAACCGTCAGATTTGGGGCACCGTTGGCAAACGGAACGCCCGATTTGAGTGCGGCGTAGGCATAGATCATTGACGGCGAGATGAGCGGATCGTTGTCATACATCGCCTTTTCGAGCGAGGCGACCGACTGGTGTATCTCGCCTTCTTCGATATAGATCTCGGTCGATGCGCACCAGACCATTACGAGACGTGAGCAATTATTTTCGGATTTGAACTTGGCGATGTCGGCGATGAGCTGCTCGGCCAGGTCCATCTTGTTCTTGCCGGATTTGATGTTGTCGCCGTGCAGACGTTTGACGTAATTTTGCTCAAAAACGGCGGCCATCGGCTTGAGGCTTGAGAGCGGTTCGGAAAGCTGATTGAGAAGGTCTTTGTCCAGCACGCCGGCGTTCATCGCCGCGTCATAGGCGCTGTCGCTAAAGATGTCCCACGCGCCAAAGACGATGTCGTCGAGGCTTGCAAGCGGCACAAAATCTTTGATCAGCGGGCTGCGGTCGTCCGTGCGTTTGCCCAGACGGATCGTGCCCATCTGCGTCAACGCCCCTACCGGAGCCGAAATCCCGCGCTTAACGGCCTCGACACCCGCAACCAAAGTCGTGCTCACGGCACCCAAGCCAACAAGCAAAACACCCAATTTACCTTCTGCGGGAGCTATCTCCACACCTTTCTCTACCATCATTTTCCTCCGAGATACAAAACAATAAGAATAGCTTTAAGCAGTAAATTAGGCAAATATCGCGGTGAGATTATCAGCTTCGGTATACCCGATAGTCGATCTCAGCGAAGATGTTGTCGCGGGATTCTATTTCGGCCAAGAGGTCGTGGTCGATCTCGCCAGTGTCGAGCATCTCTGCGAGCACGTTGAAACGCTGGATGTGCGACTGGAAACGGCGGGACGAGTATTGGACGGTCGTGCCCTGATAGATCTGGAAAGCCCAGTCGGAG
>CAZIZR010000023.1:0-57553 GCA_964543865.1 uncultured Chloracidobacterium sp. | reverse complement strand
TCAAGATACGAATTGAGAGTTGAGAATTGAGAGTTGAGAATTCGTCTTCATTCTCCATTTTCAATTCTCCATTCTCCATTGCGAATCTATTCGCGTATTCCGTCATTCTCCGCTCGGCGTCGTGCTGGTGGGGGTACATCCATGAGTTGCCTTCGTTGATCCAGACCTTGTAATAACCGGCTTCGCCCCATGACGAGGCGGTCGGCTGCTGGACTTGGATGGGCAAGCCGCTGTCGAGAAAATCGCCGGGTGTGATGCACTGGATCTCGTCCTGATCAAAGTGGATCTTTCTGAAAAAGAAATCGATAAACTGCGGCCCCTCGTACCACCAGTGGCCGTAAAGCTCTGCGTCATAAGGAGATACAACGAGCGGTGGATGGCCTTCGAACGTCTCGCGCAGCTTGTGAGCCTGTTTGATGCGTTCGCCGATAAAGTGCGATGCGTTCTCGGCGGCCTTATCTCTCGCCAGCGAAGGGATGTACGGCTGCTTTAGATTCTGCGGCACGTCGCGACCCGTGATGCGATGATATTTTAGTCCTAGATGCTTGCGGTTAGCGTCGTCGTCGAGGTACGGCCGGATGTAATCAAGCGGGGCGTCCCAGCCGATGTCGCGGTAAAATTCGCGGTACAGGTCGTTGCCCGGATAGCCGATCTCGGCCGACCAGACCTGTTGGCTCGTCTCGACATCACGGGCAAAAACGGCAGTGCCGTTTGGCGTGACGACCGGAGCATGGACGCCGTAACGCGGACGCGGGTCACCGTAAAGTATTGCGTGCGTGTCGGAGATAAAATATTCGATGCCGGCGGATTTGAGCAGGTCTTCGACGCCCGGTTCGTATGCACACTCAGCGAGCCAGATGCCGCGGGGCTGTCGGCCAAAGTGTTTTTTGTAATTGGCGACCGCGATCTCGATCTGTGCCCGGCGAGCCTCCTGAGTTGCGACAAGCGGCAAAAATCCGTGCGTCGCACAGCAAGTGATGATCTCGATCACGCCCTCGTCCTGCAGCTCGCGAAAGGCGCTCACGAGATTACGTTCGTAGCGGTTGTTCCACAGGTCGAGCGACGCCGACAGATTATCTACGTACATTTTTGCTACGGCGTGAAAATCGGGCGACTCGCTGCGGGTGCGAAACTCCTCTTTTACCGCCAGCTCGATCAGGTTTTCGAGGTGGCGAGTGTACCGCTCTTGCAGCATCTCGTCGGCCAGCATTTCGCACAGCGGCGGTGAGACGTTCATCGCTAGACGCGGCTGTATTCCCTGTTCGTGCAGCGATTGGAAAATGAAAATTAGCGGAAGATATACCTCGGTGATCGCCTCAAAAAGCCAGTCTTCCTCAAGAAACGACGGGTATTCCGGGTGCCTGACAAAGGGCAGATGAGCGTGGAGAATGAGGCTGAAATATCCGAGAGGCATAACGATTAAGCGTATATTAAAACAGGATAGACAAGATAAACAGGATAAAAATCAAATATCCTGAAAATCCTGTCGATCCTGTTGAAATAAACCTACATTATCGCCCGAGACTGTGCGAGCTGACCGGATTGTATCGCGGTGAATATTTTGCCGATGCGGTTCGGATCTTGAGCGTTCGGGGAAAATTGACGAGGCTCGCACCAAATACGGCGGCTCCAAATTCTTCCTCGACAAACTCCGCCGAGTCAATGTCAAAATGCTCGCTGAGAGCGGACATCGCTTTGCCGGCGTTGAGCTTTTCGGCATTTGCCTGGAGCACCGCAAACAACGCGGGGCTTACGCGAAAACGCAGCTCGTCGAGCGTCGCTCCGGCGGCAATGGCGATCATCGCATAGCGGATGTCTTCGGCAGAGACGCCATCGAGATCGTGTGCACCGCCGACAAATGTATTGAACGCAGTCTGTGTCGCGTCCGTGGCGGCATAAACGTCGTCACCGGCCATCGCTACATCAAATGCGTCACGCGAAAATCCGGCTACATCGAGCACCTCGGCAAACTTGTTCGCCGAAACGGTCCAGCGGGCTTCGTCAGCAGGACGCGGGCTGGGCGAGCGGCGCGGCGTCTCGATAGTGTTTGAATAAACGATGCGGAAATACGGACGGTTTGGTGCGTAAAAACCGATCTCGGCCTGATACTCTCCGTCCGGCTCAACGCTAAACCACCAGTTGCCCTCAGCCTCGCAAGCGTGAATTTCTTCGGTGTCGTTCCGCAGATTTGTCAGTTTTACGACCAGTGTGTAGCTACCGGTGTCGTCGCCAAAAGTGCGGCGGAGCAACTGATACGGATTTTCTTTTATCGACCAGTAAAAATAAACACGCGTCGGCGTCTGCATCTGCAAACGGGCGCGATTTTCACGTTTTAGCTCGGGCAACGTGACATCGGCGAGGGCCTTGAACGCAGGCGAAAGCTCGACCTTGGGCTCAACAGCGGCGATCTCAGCGGTCGCATCGAGTGTCGCTTTTTTGGCTGCTTTCTTTGTTACTTTCTTAACTTCCACAGTCGCTACAGCAGACGGTTCTGACTTCGCCACCTTTTTAGCCGCTCGTTTTTTGACCGGTGAAACTGTCTCGACTGTTTCTGCAAACGGGTCCAGCACGATGTCTTTGGCAGCTTTTTTAACTGCCTTTACAGCACGTTTCTTGACGGGCTTTGCCTCGACGGCAACAATCTCGTCTTTCAACGAAACCGCTGCCTCTTTCTTAACCGTTGTCTTTTTTGTAACTTTCTTAACCATAAAACAAAAAACCGCAATCTATAAGTATGCGGTTTTCGCGTCAAACTAACAAGGCCTATCTTATATTATGGCGTCTTTTTGTAATTTTTGATCTTGATCTCGACCTTGCCGACCGACACATTTACCTGAGCTTTTACGGGGATGCGGCGCTCGTCTTCGGTAACCCAGATCACCAATTTGCCCTTTTCCTCGATCAGACGCCCGGGGCCAAAAATGTCCGGTTCAACGCGAAAACACCATAGTTTTCCCAGATCAGTTTTGACCAGCTCGCGTTTTGTGACGGCTAGCGGCACACGATAAACGACGCCGGAATCACTCAGCGGTATCTCATATCGTCTGCCAACCTCAAGCGGCAACAGCCGCATAGCGAATACTGCCGACGAGATATCATTCATCGTCTCGTCGATGTCCGACGCGATGCGGCGCGGCGGCCGATTAGGGTCTTTGGGGTCGGTCTCGACGTATGTTACGCGTTTTTGACCGTAATCAAAAACGGCCTCGCCGTCGCGAACACGCTCTTTTTGCACGTCGTGCTTGACCGTTTTGAGGATCTTAAATCCGTCTAGATCGATGGTCGAAACGTAGTTCTGCACAAAGCTATACGAGAACATTTTGGCAAGCGTGCCTTTTGAGGTTGCATCGCCCGTAACGATGAGGTCCTTGCCATTAGGAGCGAGGGACGCCGTGATTTTTAATTCGGCGATCGAAAAGCTAATTATTTTGCTATATTTTGCCTCGTATGAGCCGGATTCACCCGCAAATTTCTTACCAGGAAATTCTTTTGCCTCAGGCTGGGCAAACTGAACCGTCACAGCCGCCAAAACGACCGTCGCGAGCACTAGGAGTTTTTGGAAAAAGACTTTCATCAAATCAACCCAAGAAAATAAGCCTGAAAGTATGCTTTGGCCGCCAAGGCGGCTATTGCCAGTCCGGCTCCGAGAGCCGCGCGATACTCGCGATATTGCAAGTATAGCTGAAAATCAAATTTCTGTTCGGATTTCTTCCACGGTGTCAGCCGCGGAATGAACATCGGAACATTTTGCTCATATTCGTCAAAATCCGCACCAAAGATGGCGCGTATATCATCTACTTCGACGCGCATAACAGGCAAATAGATGCCGAGAAACAGAGCAATAAATAGAAGCGCCAACCACCAAACGCCGGAAGCTGATGTAAAACCAAGGCCGAGGATAAAGCTGCCGACGTAGAGCGGATTTCGCGTGTGAGCGTATGGGCCGGAAACGGCCAGCTCGCGGGCCTTGCGGATGTGGCCGGACGCCCAGCCGCGTATCGCCACGCCGACCAACGCCACGGCCCCGCCGATCATGATCATTAGCGGCGTCGGGCGGGAAAAGATAATAAAAATTATCGCAAATAGAAACCCGAGCGGGACGCGCAGACGCTGGAGAAAACGTTTGTCGAATTTGACCATCGCAGGTTTGGCCGCAGAGGGTTAATCGACGAAATCGATCTTTACCTTGTGCGGAATGATGCCGGCCTTGTGCCCCTCGGCGAGCAGACGTTTGACGGCTTCGCGGCCGCGATCGCCGTAGTCGAGCGTGAGGTCGTTGACCCACATCGCGACAAAACGGTCGGCAAGCTCAGGCTGCATATCGCGGGCAAACTGCATCGCGTAGGCAAGCGCGTCTTCGCGGTTGTCCATCGAGTACTGGATGCTCTCGTGCAGATGCTTTGACACGCGGGCCATCATTTCCTTGCCTAGATCGCGGCGGATGACGTTGCCACCCATCGGCAGCGGCAAGGTCGTTTTGTCAAACCACCATTCGCCCAGATCGAGGACCTTATTGAGGCCCATCTGATTATAAAAAAGCTGTCCCTCGTGGATAAGCAAACCGGCATCGACGATGCCGCTCTGGACAGTTTCGATGATCTCGTCAAACGGCACGACGACGTGCTGAAAATCTTTGTTGTAGATCCTGAGGGCAAGATACGCGCTCGTCATTTCGCCGGGAACGGCGATCTTCATCGACCCGATCTCGCTCGCCTCACGCGGCTCTTTCGAGACGACGATCGGGCCGTAATTATCACCAATGCTCGCGCCGTGCGGCAGCAGAGCGTATTTATCGGATACATACGCGTACGCGTGAAACGAGATCGCCGTCACGTCAAAAACGCCGTTCTTGGCATCTTCGTTCAGCGATTGGATGTCCTTGAGCGTGTGCTCAAACTTTAGTCCCTCGGTCTCGAGCTTGTTTGTCGCAAGCCCGTAAAACATAAATGCGTCGTCCGAATCGGGCGAATGAGCGACCGATATCGTGCGAATTCCTGAAATTTCTTCTGCCTGTACTGCCATATATCAAAGGTGGGAATAGTAACCCCTTGTATCGTAGAAAACCTTTATTCTACCGTTTTCGGCGTGTTTAGCAAACAGGATCTGCAAGTCTTCGATCATCGTTGGGAATACCGCGTCGCTCTCATTTGGCATATACGACGATGACAACATCCGGCCTTTCAATCCCTCAAAATCAAATATCTGTACGTTTTGAAACTCCACAGAGCCGTACTCTTTTTGAAAGAAATCATCGAGTTCCTGCTTCTTAATATTTTCGTGACGGACAGTGCCGTAATCGTAAGCGTATTTTTCTAGAAAGGCTTCGTACGCGATCAAAAACGGAGTTGTGTCGAGCTGACGTTCGTTCCAGAGCAGGAATACCCAGCCGCCGGGTTTTAAGATGCGCTTGAATTCCGCTCGGGTCTTCTCAGCGTCAAACCAATGAAACGCCTGTGCCGCAACGACCAGATCAACGGAGTTGTCGGCGAGTGTCGTTGCGTCTGATGTACCCTCAACGATCGAAAAAACCGGAAACTCTGCAAGAAACTCAACCGCCGCGGCACGCATCGCCGCGTTTGGCTCAACGCCGATAACGCGGTTGCAATTCTCCAAAAACAAGCGAGCCGAGATCCCCGTCCCGCAGCCGACATCCGCGATTACCGTCTCGTGCGTCAGGCCGCAATTTGCTGTGAGAAACGCGATGATCTCACGCGGATAATCGGGGCGGTATTTGACGTAATTAGCAACGCGGTTTGAAAATCTCTCAACAGAGTTGGTCATAAGAAGAATTCAAACAGGATATACAGGATAGGCAGGATGAAGACGGAAAACAATCCTGTTTATCCTGTCCATCCTGTTAACAAACTACTCCGTCACCTCTTCGCCGGTCCACTGTGACTTTTTCGAGTGGGGGATGTCGAATTGATCCAAGATGCGAAAACACAGATGCTCGACAAGCTCGTCGATGGTCTTCGGGCGGTGGTAAAAGCCGGGGCTTGCGGGCAAAATGCGGGCTCCGGCGTGCGAGAGCCGCAGCATATTTTCAAGATGAATGGCGTTGTACGGCGTTTCACGTGGGACGAGCAACAGTTTGCGACCCTCTTTCAAACAAACATCCGCCGCACGATGGATAAGGTTTGTTCCGGAACCAGAGGCTATCGCTCCGAGCGTGCCCATTGAGCAAGGAACGATGATCATCCCGACTTGTTTATTCGACCCTGACGAGGGCTTTGCAGCAAAATTATCGAGCCGCCAATAGCGGATCAAATGTGAATCAGCGGGCAAGCCGATCCATTCGTTGATACGCGCAAGATCGGGCTCTTTTAGGTTCGCCCCCATCTCGACCTGAGCGACCGTCGCCGCCGTCGAGGACATTATCAGATTGATCTTTTCGACCACGCCGCTTGCCGCAAGTAGCTGCAAAGTGCGGTGTGCGTATATTGTGCCTGAGGCTCCTGTGATCGCTACTGTTAATTCCATACCGGATGAATTTCGTGACGTGCCAGATTACGGATTCAACAAAACAAACAAACGGTCGGTCCATTCGGAGCGGGAGTTTCGGAGGATCTCGTATTGGACCTGCGCCATGTCGCGATTGCCGAGTTTGATGTAGGCACGGCCGAGGTTGTAGCGGGCCTTGTCCATGTCGGGGTTGGCGCCGACGGCGTTGTTAAAAGCCTCGACACTTTCCTCAGCTTTGCCGGATTCGAGTAAGCTCTCGCCGAGGTAATTGTATGTTTTGCCATCGGGCTTGTACGGTTTGAGCTGTTCGAACGCAACGGCGGCTTCGGCAAAACGTTTTTGTTTGAACAGAGCGAGGCCGAGTTTTTCGATGGCGTTTGCGTGGTCCGGTTTTAATGCTATCGCACGGCGGTAAGAGAGGATCTCTTCGTCGGTGCGTGAGAGTTTGCCAAGCGTAATCCCAAGAAAATACTGCGTGTCGGCGTTGCTGTCGTCGAGGCGGATGGCTTGTCTGTAAGCATCGACCGCGTCTTTATAAACACCGAGAGCGTAGCTCGACGCACCGATATTGATATACGTCGCCGACCATTCGGGCCGTAGCTTTGCAGCAATGCGCGAAGCTTTTAGAGCGTCAGCGTGACGGTTTAGGGCACCGTAACAATATCCCGCTTGGTACCATGCCTCGGCATAATTTGGATCAGCCTCAGCGGCCTTTTCAAAATACGGCAAGGCACGAGAATAATCGTCACGCGAAAGCTGTGCGAGGCCCTGTGAATAAAGCCGCTCGGCTGATGAACGCTTGTTCTTTTGCGTCTCGGCAACTAGCGACGAGAACGTCTGTACGTCGGAAACTTTCAGCTGCGAGATGCGCTCGGCAGGCACGGCAAAATTAAGATTTTGTCCCTCGGCCGCCTGCAAGGTCGCGACGCCGATGACCTGTCCGGCCATATTCACAACCGGCGAACCGCTCGATCCGGGCGAGATCGACGCGGTGATCTGGATGATCTTGCCGTAACCGGAAATTTCGCGAACAGCGGATACGATGCCGTTCGAGACCGAGCCCTCAAGCCCGTACGGATTGCCAATAACGACGATCGATTCACCCTCTTGCGGAGCCGCTTTTACTATAGGCAGCGGCACGGCGAGTTCGCGCGGAACATCGACTTGTAACAAAGCCAGATCGCCCTCGCCGTCGACCGCCAGCACGCCGCGAACCGGATATTTTTTGCCGTTGAGCAGATGTATCTCGACGCGGGTCGCACGCTCTATGACGTGGCGGTTCGTGATAACGCGGTCAGCGGCGATAAAAAATCCGCTCCCGCGTGCCAATGTGTTGTCTTTGGTGTCAAAGGTCTCGATCGCGACGGCTGAGGGTTTTATGCGTTTGACGAGTTCAGGCAAGAAATCCTGCGCTAGGGTTGTGCCCACGAAACACACGAAAAGCACGAAAAGAAAGAAAAGTTTTTCAAGGTCTCGCGGCATCGTAATTACTGCCTTGAATTATATGCCCTTTCTTTGAGGTCAACAAACTTTTTGATCTAAGTCGCGTAGCGACCGAACGATTTTAGCCGTGGTTTAACCCACGGACTGTGGCAAAATTGGTTTTGCGTCGCGTCAGCGACGAATGAAAAATCCGGTCAGATTCAATTGTCGCTACGCGACAACGAACTGACCGGCATCTTGCCGTGGGTTAAAACCCACGGCTAAATTCATCTACCGCTACGCGGTACTTTCTATTTTATGATCCCGTTGCCATCAAGCGCCGTATAGACATCCGACGAATACAGGCCGAGCCACTTGTCGTAGTCAGGCGTTTTGAAGAGCACGTCGTACACCTGCGAATTAAAGGTGTCGAGATTCATCGGACGGCGGGCGTTTAGCCATTCGTAGAGCTTGGTGTGAAACAGAAAATCGTTTCGCGTCGTGTCGAGTGCGATGAAATTTTCGAGCTTTGTGAACAGTCCCGCAAACTCTTTTTCCGCAAGGCCGGTGTTGCGATTTTGGCGGCGGATGAACGCATTTGACGCGGCATCAATTCCTGCCTCGGGCGAATAATTTTTTGCAAGTTTGTTCCAAGCCGTCAGATCGATCTGCGGCTCAAACCGCGAAAAATCGTCATAGACGCGCAGCAGCGAAACTTCGTCAACTACGATGGCTTTGGAAATCGCACGTTCCATCACGGGCAGAGCGGCGGTCGTGTTTTGCGGTTCGGAAAACGTGACACCAGCGTTTGCGACAGCGGCGTCGCGATTCTTTTTGATCGTGTCGAAGTTAGTTTTGCGAAATGTCAGCAAAGATTTTTGCTTTTCAGCAGCGGTCATTTTCGCGGTTGTGGTTACCAGGTCATGCGATTTTTGCAGATAATTCAAAAACGCCGTCGGGCCATAAAGTCCGGCGAGAGCATCAATGATCTGCCCGTCGCTGTCGATGATGTAATGGATGCTGTTGCCGGTGACGGTTCGCTCGATCTTGCGGCCGTCGCCAAAATCGATGGTAATACGCGGCGCCGGACGGACCGATTTCCAGTGCAGGATGTAGTTGTCACGAAGGTATTTCGAGACGCCCGCATTTGAATAAAGAATCGAGCGGAACAGGCGGCTGTTTGCACACGAAAACTCTTCGTTCAGGTTGCCAAGCAGCCGGAGCGTCAGGATCGGCTTGCTGGTTTTTTTCGCGACGGCCTGTGCCTGTGCGAGATCGGTGTACCAATAGAGGTGCGAGGTGTAGGCGTCTTTTTGCATCGCGACGGTGTCGAGCGCGGCGGCGATGCGTTTCCATTCGGTGGTCGCATTGCCGGTTTTGACAAAGCGATCGATATCGGCGGCGTACCGTGCAAACAGTGCATCAAGCCCGACACTACCCATTGCACGCAGTTCGCGAACAGCGGGCACCGAGGTCGCGGTGTCTGCATCAAGTGCCTCAACGGCCAATTGGTCGGCCGATCTGGCCGCGAATGCGGTCATCGAAAGTAACAGAGTCAGCAGGAAAAGTATCGAAAGTTTGGTTTTCATTTGTGCACGCTCCTAAAAAGATTTGCTTTTAGAACGGAGATGTTTTGAGTTCTTGCAAATTTTTTTCGCGCTTTGTGAAAAAATTTTGCTCGGCGGCAATAAAAGGCTAAAATTGATTTTCAGCCAATAAAAACTATGAAAATCGCACTTGCCGCCGACCACGCCGGTTACGAGGAAAAGGAAAATATCAAAAAGACGCTCGATGAGCTCGGAGTCGAATATATAGATATGGGCACGGATTCGTGCGATTCGGTCGATTATCCCGACTACGCCCGCAAGGTCGCCGAGGCCGTTGCGAGCGGGGAGGTCGATCAGGGTTTGCTTGTCTGCGGTTCGGGAACGGGAATGGCGATATCGGCGAATAAGGTCAAAGGCGTCCGTGCTGCCGTCGCCTGGAACGAAGAGATCGCACGGCTCGCCCGCCAGCACAACAACGCAAACGTGCTCGCTCTCGCCGGACGTTTTGTCGCACCCGACGAACAGGCAAACATCGTAAAAGCTTTCTTTTCAACGGATTTTGAGGGTGGAAGGCACGAAAAACGGGTGGAAAAGATCGCGGGTATCGAAAAAGACGACCTAAATTAATATGCCAAAAATAATCGCAATCGCGGGCAGCTTTCGCGAAAATTCTTACAACAAACGCGTTCTCGCTATCGCTGCGGACGGGGCACGCGAAGCCGGTGCCGACGTTAACGTCATCGACCTACGCGATTTTCCGATGCCGGTCTATGACGCCGATATGCAGGACGGCGGGGCTTTTGATGAGCACGCGCTGCGTTTGCAGGACGTATTTAACGATGCGGACGGTTTTCTGATCGCATCGCCCGAATACAACGGATCGATACCCGGCGGTTTTAAGAACGCCATCGACTGGGCTTCGCGGGCAAACGATAAATACAAGATGTACGAGCCGGTCAAAGGAAAAACGGCGGCTCTCATTACCGCTTCGCCTGGTCAATTTGGCGGCTTGCGATGCATGGGCCACCTACGAGCCGTGTTTTCCTTAATGGGCGTGTACGTCCTGCCATCGGAAGTGGCAGTGCCATTTGTCGGGCAAAAATTTGACGGCGACGGCACGGAAATGACAGATGAGAAAATGAGGTCTATCCTAACCGGCCACGGAGCAAACCTCGTCAAAGCGATCAGATGATCTTTCGTGCGCACATTCCACGTTACCCGCTCGATCAATTTATCGAGATATTTATCTATTACGAGGGGGTGCAGCACGCTCACAAAGTTGACCGGTTTTTGCCTAACGGCGACACCGAGATACTGATCGATTTTCACGACGCCCCGCAATATATTTACGACAACGACACGCTCAAAGAGATACAGGCGTGTAACCACGTCTGGGCCTCGGGCCTGCGGACAGAGCCGATAACTATCCCGTCCGGGACTGATGCGGCGATGATGGTGATTTCGTTCAAGAAAGGCAAGGCCGCACCGTTTTTCCCGTTCCCAATGAACGAGATCGCCGACAGCGTGGTCGATGCTGATCTAGTTTGGGGCAGTGATTTTGGGCGTCTCAGAGAAAAAATGCTCGCGACCAACGATATCGATCTCAGGTTCGCAATGGTCGAGGATTTTTTACTAAAAAGATTTCACCGTCAGCTTGAGATCGAGCCGTGCGTTGCATTTGCCGTCAGCGAGATGACAAATAACCCTGATCAGATCAGCATCGCCCGGATGAACGCGCAGATCGGCTATTCGCAAAAACATTTTACCGAGATGTTTCGGCGCTCGGTCGGCGTGACGCCAAAATCATATTTGAAAATAATGCGGTTTCAAAAAGCGGTACAAGCCATCGATGCCGCCAGCGAGATCAATTGGTCGCAGATCGCATTTGATTGCGGGTTTTATGACCAAGCCCATTTCATTAATGATTTCAAGCATTTCGCGGGTTTCACGCCGGCGAAATATGCGGAAATTCAGACAAATTATCAAAATTACATCCCGGTCGGTTGAGGTAAATTTTTTCCAATACACCATTTTCCGCAGCGGCTAATCTTGCTGCTATGGAAAACATATACATCAATCACATCGCAGTTTTGGTATGCGCCGTTATGAGCCTGGTGATAGGCGGCGTTTGGTGGTCGCCGCTTTTGTTTGCAAAGGCTTGGCAGCGTGAGACGGGCCTTAGCGACGAACAGCTAAAGCAGATGAACCCGGCAAAGGTATTTGGGCTGACGTTCGTTTTGGCTTATTTGGCTTCTTATAACCTCGCATTTTTTCTCGGTGACGGTTCGACAACGTGGCAATGGGGCATTGCTGCGGGCCTGCTCGCGGCGTTTTGGGCGATCGCGATGTATGTGATCATCAGCCTCTTCGAGCAACGTTCGCTAAAGCACATTTTGATCAACTGCGGTTATATCACAGTATATTTCGCGATGATCGGGTTGATTTTAGGAGTCTGGAGGTAATGGCAGAAACGCGTGTGTTAACGAGGGTGTAAGGCACGCTCCCTAACGGTTGCGTTTCCGCAAAGAATATATGGCACAGAAAACATCCGGCGAATTTGAAAAAGAATTTATGGACGCCCTTGCGGGCTCGACCGGCAAGGATCTCGCAGCGTGGCAAAACGCGATCGACACATTTGGCAGCAAAAAGCGAAATGACGTGATCGCATGGCTCAAGACCGAGCACGGCTTTGGGCATATGAATGCGTCTTTGCTAGCGGGCATTCACGCAAACGGCGGCAAGCCCGTATATGCGAGCACGGACGACCTGCTCGAAACTCAGTTTGCTAAGGCCGCCGATATGCGCGCCCTGTATGACGATTTCATTGGGTTTATCGCCAAGAATTTCCCGGACGCGACCATTCTGCCGAAAAAAACTTATGTTTCGGTTCTCGAAAATCGTGAGTTTGGTGCAGTGAATATCAAGCCAAAAGAGCTGCGAATAGGACTCGACCTAGGCGATCGCCCGTTTGACGAACGAGTCGAGAAAGCAAAGCTGACCGGCCCAATACCGCGAATTTCGCACATGGTCGTTGTGGATGATGCCGGGAAATTGAATAGCGACCTTGCGACGTTGCTGAAAGAGTCGCACGGAAGATGTCACTGACTGGAGCATCCCTGCTTGCCAGCGGTCAGAGACCGCTAAAGCTCGCGACATGAAATGGACTAGCGAAATACGAAAGTCTGAACGCCGGATGGACCGGCGTGGCAAGCAAGGATGCTCGCCGCTCCAGTCAGCCTAACGCTTTTCGCAAGAATGCGACTAGCGGGTGCATCTCTTTCATCATTTTGACGAGCTGTTTTGGAAATTCGGCTGAGGCGAGAAATTTGTCGTCGTGCAGTTCGGTGTACGCCATAAACTCTTTGAGCCTGAGGTATTCGACGGCTTTGTGTTCGGGATCAAAGCCTTTTGGGGCGGATTTTAGACGTTCGCCTTGAAACTCGCCAAACATATCGCGATAGCTATTTTTCTCGACTATTTTGAGAAATTCTTCGGTGTTGTTGGCAATGGCGGTTCGTATTTTTAACAGCTCGGGGCCGTCGGGAATGTGCTTACCGCCCGCGACAAAGCTCGCTCCTGGCTGGACATGCAGATAATAGCCGGGCCGCATCGATTTGCGGCCCCCGGGTGCGATATAGGCACCGAGGTTTATCTTGTAAGGGCTTTTGTCTTTTGAAAATCGTACGTCGCGGTAGATACGAAAAACACACGCCTTGGGATCTAGAGCGGCGACCGCATCGTCAAATTTACTAACCTCGCCGATCAGGTATCCGGCAAACGATGTGACGTTGTCCTGAGCGGCATCAAACAGTTTTTTGTTCGCCTGAAACCAGTCGCGGTTGTTATTCGCCGACAGATCTTTTAAGAAATTTAACGTGGACTTTTCTATCATAATTTTGAAATGTATGGTTTTTTGTGCCGCAGGTCAATTGATGTTTGAGTTGGTCGGGCAACAGGCGTAAGATTGACGAAATTCGCGTTAAGTGAGGAGCAGGTCGATATGGATAGTTGTGAACATTTTGCCGCCATCGTACCGGTCGAGCCAAGTGCCGACGGCTGCGAAGATTGCGTGAAAACCGGCGATCTGTGGGTACATTTGCGGCTATGCAAGAGTTGCGGCCATGTCGGCTGTTGTGACAGTTCGGTCAACAAACACGCTACAAAACACTATCAATTAACGCATCACCCGATCATTCGTTCGCATGAGCCGGGCGAAGATTGGGGATATTGTTATGTTGATGATATGTTTTTCAAATCATTACTGGGTTAAGAATATTGCCCACAATTGACGGAGTCTTGTACTTTCAAAAATTTGAAAACATATCTCACCGTTTCTGCGTTTTCATACCATGACTATCCGGTTAACCCTTTTATTGTTGTTCGCTGTAACTGCTTTTTCTGCTCGATCAGTGTTTGCACAATCAAAATTGGATGTAGCTACTGTACTTGCTTCGGCCACTGCCGCGGTGGGCACCCCGGCGGACATCGCTCGGATCAAAAACATAGAGGCCGATGCTGACTGTGTTGGCCCTAAGGGAAAATACACTACCTCGATCTCGTCGTTTCGAGAAAACAAGACCCGCTTTGAGCAAACATATTCATACCGAGGACCGTCAAGCACCTTTATCAACGGCAACATCGCTTGGGAGCGGATCACCGACTCAGATGAATATCTGCTCGCCTCGCCATTTCAACGCATGGCGGCACGAGCTCACGAATATCAAAAGATGGCGTTTGATATTCGTAGTTTTTTTAGCGAACTGGAGTTAGCGGGCAACGAGATCTTTGAAGGCCGTTCCAGCACCAAGATCCGCTCAAAAAACGAACTCGGCATGACCGCCAATCTCTATTTTGATAAAGCGACCGGACAATTCAGCGGATACATTTTGCTTATCCCAAATTCAACTGAGACGATCAGGAATGTAATTTTAGAATGGAAAAAGGTCGGCAAAGTGACATTGCCATCCGTCGTCAGAGCCGCCGATAACCAAGGCGATTGGACGCTGCGATTTCACACGATCCGCCTTAATGCCCGAAATGAACAAATACTGAACGTCCCGCCGCGTGTTGCCGATCTGACTGAATTGATACGACTTCACGAACAGCAAAAAACTGCACACCTCACGTATAACGCCGAGCTTTTTGTCGAGATGTTTGCCGAAAATGTGACACAGTTGCAACGCGGCACTTTATCAGCCAAGACCAAGGCCGATAACCTTGCGCGGTTCAAAAGCTATTTTTCGAACTTTAAGTTCTCCGAGTGGGAAGATATCGCACCGCCGGTAATAAAGATCTCAAAAGACGGCACGATGGCAGTAAAGACCGTGCAAAAGCGAGTTCGCGGGAGTAATAAAAATGAAAAAGGCGAAAAAGTGTCAGATCACACTGTCTTCGCCTGGCTTGAGGTTTGGGAAAAATTCGATGGTAAATGGAAACTCATAACCATCGCATCCACAGATAAAACCGTTGCAAATTAACCGCTACTTTGGCTCTTTATAAACCGCGCCGTTTTTCATCACAAACACCGTGCTTTCCATTCGCTTAATGTCCTTGAGCGGATCGCCGCTGACGGCGACGATATCGGCGAGTTTTCCTGGTTCGAGTGAGCCTAGTCTTTTTTCATATCCAAGCAAAGTCGCGCCGCCCATTGTGCCTGCGACAATAGCATCCATCGGACGTAATCCGCCCCATTCGACCAGCAGCGTGAACTCATGTCCATTTAGCCCGTGCTGATAAACTCCGGCATCGGTGCCGAGAGCGATAGGCACTTTGTTGGCGACGGCGAGCCGGATAGCGTGACGCATTGCGGCGGCAGCGGCGAGTGCTTTTTCGCCGCGAAATCCTCTGAGTACGCCGATTTTGGCAAGCCGCTCGACCGTTTCACCCGCTAGCAGGGTCGGCACGAGAAATGTGCCTTTTGCCGCCATCATTTTGGCACCCTCTTCGTCAAGGAAAGAGCCGTGCTCGATGCTGGAAACACCCGCACGCGTGGCGATCTTGATGCCCTCGGTGCCGTGGGCGTGGGCGGCGACCTTGCGTTCGAGTTTGTGCGCCTCATCGACCATCGCTTTTAGCTCTTCGTATGTGTATTGCGTTGCACCGACCGCGTCGCCCTCGCTCAAAACGCCGCCGGTCGCACAGGTTTTGATCACATCAGCGCCATATTTCACCTGATAACGTACAGCGGCACGGACCTCGTCGGCACCGTTCGCGATACCGGTTTTGATATCACCGTCAAAAAGCCCGGGTTTAAAACCGTTCTCATCACAATGCCCGCCGGTTATCCCAAGCGAATGTCCAGCCGTCTGAATCCTCGGCCCCGCGATCCAGCCATCGTTGATCGCTTTGCGGATAGCCATGTCGTCAAAATTTGGTGCTCCGACGTTGCGGATCGTCGTAAATCCGGCCATCAGGGTCTTGTTCGCATTTTCGACTGCGAGTATCGCTCCAAACGATTCGTAATCGTGCACCGCCCCGTTTGCCCCCTCAGGATCGCCAAGCACACGCCCGATGATATGCGTGTGAGCATCAATAAACCCGGGCATCAGAGTCGCATCGCCGAGATCGATCACCCTCGCTCCGGCGGGGACGGCAATGTTTACCCCGACGGCGACGATCTTGTCGTCGGTGATGACGATCACACCGTTGCGGATGGGTTCGCCGCCGCGTCCGTCGATGATCTGTGCGGCACGGATCACAACCGTGCCTTTACCTTTACGCTCACCGGGAGCACCCTGCTGAGCGGCGATGTGTGCAACAGCGAGAAACAAAACGACAGAAAGTACGAGTATTTTTTTCATACGGTTAGGTCAAAAATAATTTCGGATGGCTAATTGTACATTGTTATTTGCATTTGAAAAAAGCGATCTTTCGCAATAACGATGTAGAATTACGAATGTGATCGATCTACGCAGCGATACAGTTACACAACCGTCCGACAAGATGCGGCGTGCAATGGCACAGGCAGAGGTCGGGGACGATGTTTTTGGCGACGACCCGACGGTCAACCGATTGCAGGAACGCGCGTGTGAGGTGTTTGAAAAAGAGGCCGCTCTGTGGGTGCCGACCGGCTGTATGGGCAACGAGATCGCCGTCAAGGTCCACACAAAACCGGGGCAGGAGATCGTTACCGAAGACCGCGGGCATATTTTGAATTACGAGCTCGGTGCGGCCGCTGTGATATCGGGCGTGACCATTCGTGCGGTAAAAAGTACTGACGGTTCGGGGCATCTGACGTGGGACGAGATCAAACCCGCGTTAAAGATCGATCCGCCGTATTTTCAAGCCGAAACGGGACTCGTCTGTCTCGAAAACACTCACAATTTTGCCGGCGGCAGTGTGATGACGGCGGCGGCGTGTCAGGATGTGTGCCTACGGTCACATGCGCTTGAGCTGCCGGTCCATATGGACGGCGCACGCATATTTCATGCGGCTGTCGCTCTGAACGACAGTGTCGCTAACCTGACGCGGCATTGCGATTCGGTGATGTTCACGCTGTCAAAAGGGCTAGGTGCACCGGCGGGTTCGATACTGCTCGGTTCGCGCGAGTTTATTGACGAAGCCCGCATCTGGCGAAAACGCCTCGGCGGCGGTATGCGGCAGATCGGCATCCTTGCCGCAGCCGGACTGATCGCTCTTGACGAAGGCCCTGAGCGATTGGTTGAAGATCATGCAAACGCCCGGGGGTTGGCTGAAGGACTGGCAACTATCGACGGCATCGCGATCGATGTCGAAAAGGTAGTCACCAATATCGTCATCTTTGACATCTCCGCGACCGGTAAGACATCAGCTGAGATCATTGCAGCTTTAGATGACAACGGCGTATTGGCGATCGGCTTTGGCAATCTGATACGGATGGTGACGCACTTAGATGTTTCAGGTTCGGATGTTGAGATGACCATCAGCGTCCTTAAGGAGATCTTATGAACATCGAACAATTGCGAACATACTGTCTCTCATTGCCCGGTGCGACTGAGGATATCAAATGGGGTGCGGATCTGTGTTTTTGCGTCGGGGCCAAGATGTTTTGCGTGACGGGAGCGGATTCGGTTCAAAGCGGAATGTCGATAAAATGCACGCCTGAGAAGTTTGACGAGCTGATCGAACGCGAAGGCATTGATCCGGCGGCATATGTCGGGCGCTATAAATGGGTTCGCATCCATGATCTGAGCGCCGTAACGCCGGACGAACTAAAATCACTCATTGAGAAGTCATACCAACTCGTTTTTGATAAACTACCACCCAAGGTCAGGGAAAAGATAAAAAGTGAAAATGGGTAAAGGTGAAAAAGTGGTATTGCCACTTGCTTCGCGTTCATCTTGTTTCACTTTTACCCTTTTCCCCTCTTAACCTTTTTGTCTATGATCATCGCCATTGACGGCCCTAGCGGAGCGGGCAAATCGACGCTCGGCAAGATGCTTGCCAAAAAACTGAATCTGCTATATCTCGACACCGGTGCGATGTATCGTGCGGTCGCGCTTGCCGTGACGCGTGCCAATGTTCCATTTCGCGACATCGACCGGATTGCGGATATTGCCGAAAATGCTGAGATCGATCTCGTTGGCGAACCTGACGCGATGAAGGTAATGCTTGACGGCGAAGACGTGTCGGTTGATATCCGCACGCTTGACGCGGCACAGTCTGCTTCGGTTGTTTCGACGATCTCTGAGGTGCGGCGGATTATGGTCGAGCATCAGCGGATCATCGGCAATTCGGCGCCAAACGGCTGTGTGCTTGAGGGCCGCGACATTGGCAGTGTTGTTTTTCCGCACGCTGACATTAAGTTTTTCCTTACGGCAAAGCCCGAAGCGCGTGCCCGCCGCCGTCATACCGAGGATCAGGCAAAGGGCCGTATTTCGACTTACGAGCAGACGCTCGCCGAGATCAATGAGCGTGACGAACGCGACGTTTCACGCGAAGATTCACCGCTGACCATCGCTGACGACGCCGTTGTGATAGATACAAGCGAATTGGACCTGTACGAGGTGTTTGAACAGATGCTCGCAAAGGTCAGCGAAAAACGCGCTAACGCCGCATAAAAGTTGACTTAAGCAACGAGCGCACCTTAAAATCAAAAGTTGCTTTTTGATATGCTCCCGTAGCTCAGTTGGATAGAGCGACGGCCTTCTAAGCCGTAGGTCGCACGTTCGAGCCGTGCCGGGGGTACCATTTTGAAATTGATAATGGATAATTGAAAACGGAAAATTAAGATGGTTCCAAATTGTCCATTTTCCACTTTCAATTATTCATTGTTTTATGGCGGCTATAGTTCAGTGGTTAGAGCGCCTGATTGTGGTTCAGGATGTCGAGGGTTCGAATCCCTCTAGCCGCCCCATTTTATTTCGTTAACGGGTGATCTTATGCGTCGAAAGTTTTCTCTGGAACGGGTATTCGTATCAATGGCACTTTTGGCGCTGATCTTGATCGGTTCGGTCACTGGACAACGCAGCATAAAGGGAGCCCCGATAGAGAATAAACTACCTTACGTCCCCGGCGAACTGCTTGTAAAATTTAAGGACGGAGCCGAGTCAAATTTTGCCCGCAGCATTAACAGCCTGATGGGCACGATCGCCGTCGAAACTCTGGGTGACAGCAATTGGCAGCGTGTATCTTTGCCGGAAGGCATGAGCGTTGATAATGCTATCGCAACATTTGATCTGCTGTCGGGCGTCGAGTACGCACAGCCAAATTATTACTACCATCTCCTCGCAACCCCAAACGACGCACAGTTTACCAGCACCGGGATGTACGGCCTGACCAAGATCGCGGCTCCGTCAGCATGGGACCTTTCGACAGGCAGCTCGACTATCGTTGTTGCAGACATCGATACGGGCATGCGTTACACGCACCAAGATCTCGCGGCTAACGCCTGGATCAACACTGGCGAGATTCCCGCAAACAATGTCGATGATGACGGCAACGGGTTTATCGACGACGTCAACGGTTGGGACTTTTTCTATAACGATTCAAACCCCATCGATGACGCCGGCGGACACGGAACGCACACGGCGGGCACGATCGGTGCTGTCGGCAATAATTTGCTCAACGTCACCGGCGTCAACTGGAATGTTAAATTGATGCCGATAAAGATCTATAGTCCGGCTGGCACAGATTCTACGTCGGCAATGCTCGTAAATTCGTACGCCTATATCCGAATGATGAAGCTCCGCGGTGTCGATATTCGTGCAACGAACAATAGTTATGGTGGTTGTGGCGAAGCTTGCGGCTACGATCAGGCAACCAAAGACGGGATCGACGCGATGGGTGCGGCGGGGATCGTCAGTGTGTTTGCAGCGGGCAATTCGAATGTAAATAACGATACTAACCCGTCCGGTTCATATCCGTCAGTCTATACGAGCCCAAGCATTATCTCAGTCGCATCATCGACATCGACCGACGCTAGATCAAGCTTTTCGTGTTATGGGCCGATAAGCGTCGATCTGGCGGCTCCGGGCTCGAGTGTGCTGAGCACTTGGAACTCGTCAAATACTTCGACCAATACGATCAGCGGCACATCCATGGCTACGCCGCATGTGACCGGAGCCGTCGCGTTGCTCGCATCGTATCTGCCAAACCTGTCAGTTGCTTCGCTCAAAGCATCTTTGCTTAACAATGTCGATGTGATCACTACGCCGACAAATTGGAGCACCCTCGTTAAAACCGGCGGACGGCTAAATGTGTTCAAGGCAATGCAGAATCCGACCGTTTGCAATTTTAATAACGGTGCGACGCGCATACAATCGCGAGCGGCTGGCGGAACATTTACATTTAGTATACCTGCCGCCACAAACTGCGATTATTTTGTAAAGAGTAATAACGCCTGGATCACACGAAATACTGCCGAGGTTATGAGCGGAGCGGGTACCGTGAGCATCACAGTCGGAAACAACGCCGGATTGCCGCGGACGGGCACGGTCACGATCGGCGGACAGGTTTACACCATCGTACAGGGCGGCAGCGGCCGCAGAGGAATCTAAATATACCAACCTTTGTGAGTGGTATGGCATCTATTGTTTGTTGTTTCTATAATTTAAGATTTTCATGATTAGAAAGATATTTATATTTGCGGGTGTATTGCTGCTTTTGTCACTGCCCGTTCTTGCGCAAAATGCAAAACGGATCGGGCGTCGTGAATCGCCAAAGAAATCGCCATCGGCAAATAGTCTGCGCGTGGCTATGGATTATGACGCTGACGGCAGGGCCGATTTTGCTGTGTTCAACCACGCGACCAATAAGTGGAACATTGCTCTGAGCAACGGCGGCACCATCAGCCAGCAATTTGGTATTCGCGGACAGGATTACTTCGTTCCAGGCGATTACGATGGCGACCTCAAAGGCGACCTCGCAGTGTTTCGCGACATAGAACATAAATGGTACATCATGTACAGCTCGACGAATACTCTGGTCACTATTGATTTCGGAGCATCCGGTGACGAACCTGTGGCGCGTGACTATGACGGAGACGGTAAGACCGATCTGGCAGTCGCACGCAAGAATCTGACAACCAACGTCACTGCCTGGATCATCCGCAAGAGTTCGGCAAATCCGGTTACCACGGCCAATGTTACTGAATCGACCGATTGGGGTTTTTCGACCGACTCAACATGTCCGGGCGACTACGACGCTGATGGCAAATTTGACCTGTGCGTCAGGCGTAATGCTGCGACCGACACGGGACTCACGACGTTTATCACCAAATTGAGCACGACGGGCTTGCAGGAAACCGTCAGTTGGGGAATTAATAACGATCTCATTATCTCCGGCGATTATGACGGTGACAATAAAACCGATTACGCCGTTCTTCGCGAAGGCAAGTTACAGACCGACCCGCTCAAGTGGCTCATCCGCCGCAGTTCGGACACGACCGCAGTTGTGGTCGATCTCGGAACCACCGGAACCTCGTACAACGCTCAAAACGATTACGACGGTGATAACCGTACGGACCTCGCGGTTTGGGATAATGCGACGCAGACATTTACGATCATTAATGCTCTGACGATGACCCCGTCCAGCTTCGCCTGGGGCGTCATCAATGATTACCCGATCGCCAGCTTTAATACTCGATAGTCGAAAAGAAATCGCAGATCTAAAATGGTTGGGGCTTTATTGTTCCGGCCATTTTTGTTTCCCGCCGCAATTTATAGTAGCTTTTGAGTATTGCAAATGGCTGATCTGACAAACATCATACATGGTACCTTTCCGCAAAAAACCGTCGTCATCATCGGCGACCTCGTCGCGGATCAGTTCCTAAACGGCACCATCTCGCGCGTCTCGCGTGAGGCACCCGTATTTATCCTCAAGCACGACGCCACAAAAACGGTTCCCGGTTCGGCGGCTAATGCGGCGGTAAACGTCGCCTCGCTCGGCGGAAAATCTGTGCTGATAGGACTTGCGGGTCAGGATGCGAATGGCAATTTGTTGCTCGATGCTCTGCGCCAGTCTGGTATCGCTACTGACAATATTGTCACTGATGCCTCGCTGACAACGACGACCAAGGTCCGCGTGCTTGCAGGGCAGCATTACGCCGCCCGTCAGCAGGTCATACGCATCGACTACGAAGCCTCGCCCGATCTCGACGCTGCCACAAAGCAAAAACTACGTGACAAGCTCGCGGTTGCCGGGGCAAATGCGGATGCGATCATCATATCGGATTACAATTACGGCGCAGTTTTTCCTGAGATCTTTGCGGATGCTGTCGCTATCTCGCACGAACGTGGGATACCGCTTGTGGTCGATTCGCGTTTTCGGCTCGAAAGTTTTGCCGGAGCTACAAGCGCAACGCCAAACAGCGATGAGGTCGCGCAGATACTTGGCGATGATTTTAATACAGATAATTGTCGTCAGCTTTGTGAACGTTTAGGACTCAAATCTCTGCTCGTGACAAACGGCAATCGCGGCGTTCAGCTTTTTGAAACTGGCCGGCCGCCGCTCCAGATCGATGCCGTCGGCGGCACTGAGCCGGTCGATGTCACGGGTGCGGGCGATACGGTGATCGCGGCGTATACATTGGGGCTTGCGTCGGGGATGAGCTTTGCCGAGGCCGCAAAAATTGCAAATCACGCCGGCGGTAACGTCGTAATGAAAAAAGGAACGGCCTCAGTGACCGCCGCCGAACTGACAAATTCGATCATCGAAAACGCTGATCCTGCTGCCGCTAACCATGCCAAATAACGTCAATGTCTGACTCATCCGCACCTATTTTTAACCGCCAGGATCTCGTCAAACACGTTGCAGATGCCCGCACTAACGGATCGACGGTTGTGCTGGCGAACGGCTGTTTTGATCTGCTGCACGTCGGGCATATCCGTTATCTTGCAGGAGCAAAAGAACTCGGCGATATTTTAGTCGTTGGTGTAAATTCCGACCGTCAGGCTCACGCATTAAAAGGCGAAGGCCGGCCATTTATGCCCGAAAACGAGCGAGCCGAGTTGATCGCGTCGTTAAAGTGCGTCGATGCCGTCACCATCTTTGACGAGCCGACGGTCGAGCAGCTTATCCGCGACATTCGGCCTGAAATTCACGCAAAAGGCACCGATTACACGACCGACACCGTGCCCGAACGCGACATCATCCGCGAGGTAGGCGGCCGCGTCGCCATCGTCGGTGACCCGAAGGATCACTCGTCAACTGAACTGATCGAGAAGAGGGGAAAAGGAGAAGAGGCAAAGGGGTAAGAAAGATAGCTCCTTGACTCCTCCACTCCTCTCCTCCACTTTCTTATGTGGCAATCTCGCACAAAAAACGATCTGGTCATCGAAGTCTGGGAAAAGCTCGATTGCGAAAGTATAGGTGCCGACGAGATCGAGGCTATCGAAGAAGCGGTTCGCGGGCAGTATGGCGAACAGGCGGTCGATTCGCCGATGCAGATCGCACGTCTGCTGGCTGACGAAGGTGCCGATCTGAGGCACTCCGAGATAATGGAGCTGTTCATTGCCCGCGCGTCAAACCGTCCGTATGATGCAGCATTTCGCAATGTGCTCGACATCAGCGGGCTGAAAAGTGCTCTTGTCTCTCTTCGCAATCTCGAGTCCCTACGGGCAAAATATGGAAAGGAAAATGATAAAGAAGGTGTCAGGCTGGTGAGAGAAGCCGCCATCACTGCAAAGCAGCAAGCCGCCGAAACAGCCGAACGAACTCGCGTTGATGCTTTAACGCGCCAGATAAACGCCGAGATCGCCGAGTGGTTTCGCGTGTGGCTACAAACCCCCGAGATATTCGAATCGTGGGTCGATCTGCGGCAACGGTCTGAGGAGTTTGTAGATAAATTTAACCTAAAAGAGGAATTAACCGCAGATGAACGCAGATAAACACAGATGTCAGAATTAATTTCTTTCCGATTCTTATCTGTGTCCATCGGCGTTCATCTGCGGTTAATTTTTCTTAGAGTTAAGAAATTCTTATGAGAAGGTTTTTTGCTCCGACAAATAGCTTCAACAACGATCTCGTCACGCTCGATGCGGACGAAACTCGCCATCTGCGCGATGTTTTGCGGTTAAAGCCCGGTGACGAAGTATCGGTCTTTGACGGTGCTGGAAAAGAATTTGCCTGTACGATAAACGAGATCGGTAAAAAGGTAACAACACTGTCGGTAAACACCGAGATCGAACCCGCATCCCCCGAATCACCATTGGCCATCGCTATCGCGGCTACCGTATTGAATGGCGAAAAGTACGATCTGATCGTTCAAAAGGCCGTCGAGCTTGGCGTGTGTAAACTGATCCCGCTCATCACGATTCGCTGCGACGTCAAACAAAAAGATGCCGCACGGCGTCTCGAACGTTGGCGGCGTATCGCGATGGAGGCGACCAAACAAACCGGACGCGCAAAGCTGATGGAGATCGCCGAGCCGGTGACTTTTGACAAATTGCTTGGCGAATTAAAAGGCGAGAATGCAGTCCTGTTTTCAGAACGCGACGGCAAAGATTTCACGACCATCGCAACGGGCAAAAAAATTACCGCCCTTTATGGTCCAAAAGGCGGTTGGGACGATGTCGAATTAAAATTGGCCGCTGATCACGACATCGCTATCGTGACGCTCGGCGGCCGTATCCTGCGTGCCGAAACCGCCGCGATCGCGATCACCGCGATACTCCAGCATCGTTTCGGCGATCTCAATTAATTATCTGTCTTTGGAGCTTTTGGCTTAAAATAAGCATCGCCGCGTTGCGAGAGCTTTGCTTTTTGGGCAAGAGTTTGCAGAGCCGAGTCGAGCAATTCTTTGTCATCGATCTTAAAGCTCGTCGTTCCTTTTACATCAACATCCGGATCGTCAAACTGCACCACCAGATAGCGGCGTTTTGATTTGATCAAACTTGCAAGCCCCGCACCCGGCAGAGGAATATGGCTGACGACCTGTCCGCCGGTTGACGTGACCGATTGCGATTGCGGATAGATGACCTGAAACGCTTCGTAGGGAATGCCAAATTTTTCTTTGTTGTCTTTGCCGCGAAAAACCAGCCGCTGATTGGCATCGTCAAAATTGAGCGTGCCGTCGATCTTGTCGCTGTAGCCAAACATTCCGCCCTCGTATTTTGCCTCAAACGTCGCCGGAGCGGGCTTTGCCGCAGCATTTGGCGTCTTGTCCACCGGCCTCGGCTGGGCCGAAACGACCGCCGTAAAACAAAGTGCTAACGCCGCCGCGATAAATATCGATCTCATAATTTCGTACATTCCTGAACGCGTAAATTAAGGAGAGCCTTTTTCGTTCAATATATAGACGCTTCAGCGGCGAGATTGGTTGTTATTTCATCGAGGAGACTTTTCGCTCGTCCAGATAGATAGCGACACGGCGCTCAGCGAGCCCGACATACTCAGCGGAGATCTCGGAGCCAAACCATTCGCGATGGAGCAGATGGGCGGTCTTAGCTGTCGTGCCGCTGCCCATAAAACAGTCATAGACGAGGTCGCCCTCGTTTGTCCACGTGCGGATCTGGTCCTCGACGAGGCGTTCGGGAAAGATGGCCGGATGTTCGAACGCGATCTTGTCACGTGAGCTGGATGTGCCAACGTTGTAAGAGAAAATATTGCCGACCTTTCGCTGAGTCTTGATCTCGCGACCGATATCTTCGTCCGGCAGATTGCCGCGACCGACCTCGGTTATGCGAAATGCTTTTATCTTTTGCCCAGCAGATTTTGTCGGCTCGGTGAGCGGATTGAAAGTTTTTGGCTGTCCCTTAGAAAAGCAGAACATATACTCAAAACACTGCCGGTAACGCTTGCCGCAATCCGACGGGATCGGATTGTTTTTCGCGTAGATCATCGTGTCATGAACGTTAAACCCTGCCTCGCGGAAAGCAAAAGCATGCTTGAAACTCGTCAGCGTTTCGTCACCATTTACGGTGCGGTCACCAACGACCCACAGCACGACGCCGCCCGGTTTTGTCTTCGCAAACAAAGCCTTAGCGATCTGCTCGACCGGGAAAATATATCCGTTATAGACGCGCAGATCGTCGTAGGGCGGACTGGTGATCGTCATATCGATAGTGTCGTCGGGCAGCCGCTGCAGCGTATCGATACAATTTTCGTGGTAGATCTTACCAAATTTCATAGGTTGGTCAATGGGGCCATTTGGCCAGGAAATCGTTGATAAATACTTTCTCGGGCTTTGCGGTTTCCGATTCGAGAAACTCACGAAACTGCTCTTGCTCGTCGATGTACTGCTCTTCGGACAGTTGCCCCGCAAAATACACGACACGCAGCCATACGAGATATGTGTTGAGCACGTCGATCTGGTTGTATTCAACGATCTTTGTCAGATCCCGTTCGAGCCACAGATCGGTTACCTGATCACCCTTGACGTCGATCTTGCCCGGATAGCCGCAGAGTTTTGCAAGCTCATCAAGTCGCGGTGTCATCGCTCCGCCGGAGAGCTTTTTTAATATGTCAAAATGAGCTTCGCTGTTTCGGGCGTCAAAATAGTCCGGCCCTTCCCAAGGCTTGTTTGGCCGCTCGTTAAATGCCGGTGCGGTCACCTCGTTAATAATGCCGCGTTGGATCAGCACCTGCAGGTCAGACTCGGCCGAGTTAAACCCGACAAGCTGCGGCCGCCGTTCACCGACAATGTACAAGAATCGTTCGATGATCGACGCTTCTTCCGGTTCCGATTCCTCGACCGGCAGTTTTGGCAGCGAATTTAGCGAAAACTCGACTATCCGGTCGTTATCACGATTGAAATGTGTTTTGCGTGACAAAAACGCAATCGACACCACACGCGAAAACATATATTTGAGAAACGGACGCGGATTTTTCTCAGCATCATACGCCGTCGAATGTTCCCACAGCCGCTGCATCGCGTCGATCTCGGTCGTGTCGTCGTCGAGGTCAAACAGCCTCTTGGCCCCGGCGGCATCCGGCACCCACTCCATATCAAAAAACAGTGCTAGCTCGTGAATTGGACTTTTGAGCATTATAAAAGGGGTAGCAGAATTGCCGAAAGGTAATGTTTTCTAGCGCTTACGGTTGCAAACAACGAAAGTCTAACACACGGGCGCGAGAAAATAAACAACTTTTTTAAACAGCGCGCAAATTTGTATTGAGTTAAATTGGGGAGTAGTATGTGCTGGTAATGAACAGCGTCATTCAAAAACGTCACTCAAAACTCGGCATTGCATCATGCCTCACCGCATTTGGCGTGTGGGTTTATTTTGCCGTGATGCTCTATCTTGTATTTTTTACCGGAGGATTCACCAAGTGGCTAAACGATCTGTTCGTTCCGCAGTCACGCGGCATATCGGACTTTCGCGGAATGGGCACGGCGGTCGTAGTTTTTGCAGTGATCTTTTTCCTGATCCCTGTAGCAGGCCATATTCTCGGCCTCTTGATGGGTACGATCGGTATCGTTCTGCCAAAAAATAAGCGGCTCATTCCCGCCGCAGGCATCGTATTAAATCTGTTGCCGGTTGTGATCCTGTCGATCTTTTACCTTATCGGCACGCTCTCACCATCCTAAAATTAAGCGCACCATAATGTCTGTCTCGTAGCCTATTTGGTTGCTGACTGATCGAGAAGATCAACCCGCAATGCCGGTAACCCCTTATATTCCAACAACATCGCTCTTTTGGCACAATGCTTGCACCTAATACTTTCGAACCCGCCGCGAGCGGCAACCACAAGGAGTAAAAAATGAGAAAATTAACAATGACATTTCTAATGGGCGGGATGCTCACGGTATTGTTGTCCGCGACGGCCACATTTGCACAGCGACAAAATTGCGATTCAAACGGCCGCCGAGACCGCAGCTACAACGAACGCAGTTATAACGACGCTTCGTATCAAAACCGCGACCAGAACCGCCGCCGGGGCGGTAATTATAGTGATGCGTACTATCAGCAAAATGGATATGACGAGTCCGACTATTACGACGACGGTTACATCTACGACAACCGCAGCACCTATCAAAAACACCGCAAGAAAATTAATTATGGTGTCTCGATCGGAGCCGGTACCATAATCGGTGCGTTGATCGGCGGTAAGAAAGGTGCTCTGATCGGAGCCGGTGCGGGCGTTGCCGCCGGTGCGATCCTTACTAAAAAAACAAAACCAAAGAATACTTATTACGGTTACTAAACTGCTGATATTTGGTTACAAAAAGCCCCGATGATCTTTGCAGGTCATCGGGGCTTTTTTATTTACCTCAGTCTTTGTCAGTACGTATAGGTATTCGCGGCTATCATCGTATCGGCGATCCGCTGCCGTGCGGCGATGGTGTTGACCGGCGAGGTGTTTTTGGTGAATCGCTTTAACGCGACCAACAGAGTGCGGCCTTCGTCGCCTTCGGCGATGGCGGCGATGGTATTTTTTGCGGCCGCTTCGACACGCTGCATTGCGTCGTTGCAGTAAACGCTAGCCATATCGATATAGCGGCCGGCGGCCTCTTCGCCGTGTTTGTCCGCGTATTTTTTAGCACGCAGGATAGCTGATTCCATCTGATAGGCTTCCATAATGATGTCCGCGCAATTGATGAGAACCTCTTGCTGATTGGCGAGCTCCATCATGTATTTTTGGGCGGCCGTTCCAAGCACCATGAGCGCCGTTTTCTTGGCATTTGCGGCAAGCTTTGTCTCAGCTGCCAAGATACCCGTATCCTCATCAAACGACATCTGCGGATTTAGGATCTCGTCCTGCAGAGCAGTCGCGGCTTGCAGCAATCCGAGCTTGCCTTTCATCGCGCGCTTCATCAACTGGCCCGGAATGAGCATACGGTTGATCTCATTCGTACCCTCAAATATGCGGTTGATTCGCGAATCGCGATATGCCTTTTCCGCCGGATAATCCGCCGAATATCCATAGCCGCCGTAGATCTGGACCATCTCGTCAACGACGTAATCGAGAGCTTCAGAACAAGCGACTTTGTTGATCGAAGATTCGACCGCGTATTCCTCGATCGATTGCAGTTTCGTCGCGCTATCGGCTCCGTCGCCGATGAGAGCGTCGATCATGCCGACCGTCCGGTATGTTATCGATTCGGCCACCCACGTGCGGATCGCCATCTCGGCGAGTTTGTGCTTGATCGCACCAAACGACGAGATAGGTTTGTTGAATTGATGCCGCTCGTTAGCATATTTCACAGCCTCGTGAATAGCGAGTTTCGCACCGCCCGTGACCGAAGCACCGAGTTTGAAACGGCCGACATTGAGCACGTTAAACGCGATCTTTGCGCCGTCGCCGACATTGCCGATGAGGTTCCCGACGGGAATTTTTGCGTCGGACAGGATGACCGCCGTGGTCGATGACGCTTTAATTCCGAGCTTATGTTCCTCATTTCCGGGACGGCAGTTGTCGCTGCGCGGGACCAGGAAACATGAGAATTTTTCTTTTTCGCCATCGACCTTGGCAAATACGAGATACACGTCGGCGAAACCGCCATTAGTGATCCACATTTTTTCGCCATTGAGCGTCCAGGTCTGGCCGTCATCGCTCAGTTTGGCGACGCATTTTGCACCGAGAGCGTCCGAGCCGGAGCTGGATTCGGTCAGGCAGTATGCCGATACGGCTTCGCCCGATGTGATCTTTGGGATCCATTCTTGTTTTAGCTCCTCGCTGCCCCAATAGAGGATCGGCAGCAACCCGATCGAGGTCTGTGCACCGTATGTCGAACCAAAACCGCTGCCGCGGCCGACCATCTCCGCGATGATGCAGCCCGATGTCTGATCGAGCGCCAATCCGCCATATTCCTCGGGAATGTTAGCTCCGAGCAAGCCCAGCTCGCCCGCCTTTTTCAAAAGGCCACGGCCGATTTCGTAATCATGTTCCTCAAGAGCGGGCATGTTTGGAACAACCTCGTTATCGATATATTCACGGCAGGTTTCGCCGATCATCTTATGCTCGTCGGTAAAATCCTCAGGCGTAAAGACCTCGGTAACGGTCGAATCAGCGATCAAAAACTCGCCGCCTTTCATATATTCTTTTTCCATTTGTGCTTCCATACTATTTTTGCCACAGAGATCTAAGAGCAAGATGAGTGGATCATTTCTTTATCGGCGTCATCTGCGTTGATCTGCGGCTAATTCCTCCTAATCTCTGTGTTCTCTGTGGCTAACCTCTTAGTCCAATCTTTCGAATATTCCTGCTGCCCCCATGCCGCCGCCGACGCACATGGTGACCATGCCGTAGCGCTTGCCGGTGCGTTTTAGTTCCTGCAAAACCGTTGCGGTCAGTTTTGCTCCGGTGCATCCAAGCGGATGTCCGAGGGCGACTGCTCCGCCGTTGACATTGACCTTGCTCGGGTCCATTTCGAGGACCTTCATTACGGAAAGGCCCTGTGCGGCAAAGGCTTCGTTTAGCTCAATGACATCAATCTGATCGAGCGTCAATCCGGCCATTTTTAGAGCCTTAGGGATCGCATACACCGGGCCGATACCCATTTCCTCTGGCAGGCATCCGGCGGTCGCGAATGAGACGAAACGTGCGAGCGGCTTGATGCCAAGCTCATTTGCCTTGTCAGCCGACATCACAACCGCAGCGGCGGCTCCGTCGGACATCTGCGATGAATTGCCTGCTGTAACGGTTCCGTTGACGTGAAATACGGCTCTGAGTTTCGCAAGTCCTTCGACAGATGTGTCGGCACGCGGGCCTTCGTCCTGAGCAAAGACGATCTCTTTGCGGCGAACACGCCCGCCTTCGTCAAGCTCATCCACGAAAACATTCATCGGCACGATCTCGTCGGTAAATTTACCCTCAGCGATCGCGGCGAGAGCTTTGCGGTGCGAATTGTATGAAAATTCGTCCGCCTGCTCGCGGGTGACCTCGTATTTGCGGGCAAGATTTTCAGCCGTAAGGCCCATGTTCAGGTAGTAATCGGGATAGGTGTCCGCGAGGCCCGGATTTGGGCGAAACGTGTTGCCGCCCATCGGGATGACGGTCATCGATTCAAGCCCGCCCGCAACTATCGCATCCGCACCGCCAATCATCACACGCTCGGCAGCCATAGCGATCGTCTGTAGGCCCGACGAGCAATAACGGTTGACCGTCATCGCCGACGATTCGACCGGCAATCCTGCGAGTATCGACGCCGTCCTCGCGACGTTCATTCCCTGCTCAGCCTCGGGAAACGCACAGCCCATGATGACGTCGTCAATCAGAGACGCATCGACACCCGCACGAGCAACCGCTTCTTTGATCGCCGTCGCGCCAAGCTCGTCCGAACGCGTATTCTTCAAAGTCCCCTTTGGCGCCTTTCCGACAGCGGTACGCACCGCTGATACAATTACTGCTTCTTTCATACTATTTTACCCTCTAACTCAGAGATCTTTTTCTCGACCCGATGTACATCCATCATCCTTGCCGTGCCTTCGCCACCGCTGGTCGATTGGGCGGCGTGCATCTGCCAATAATTTAGGGCCTCACGATACTTCGCAAGCTGATTCTCGCCCGCAAGTGTATCGCCCCAATTTTCATAATACGAACCGCGAACTTCGCAATCCGGAAAATAGCCTTCGCCGCGGTCGGTCGCCGTAAGCATCGTCGGCTCCATTTCGGCATATTTACCTTCGCGGGCTATCTGCCACCAATCAGGACTCATATCGCAACCTGAACAATCTCCAGACTAAACACACGGCCTAAAACGCCCGGATCGATCTCAACCAAAAACCCCCGCTTGCCGCCGTTGATGTAGATCTTTGCGAGATCAAATATCGTGCTCTCAACATAAATCGGCATCTGCGTTCGCGTACCAAATGGCGATGTGCCGCCAAATTGGTAACCGGTAAACTTTGTCGCTCGCTCCGCTGTCGCCGGCTCGACTGATTTGACGCCAATATGGCGTGCCAGATTCCTTGTCGAAACCTCGCGGTCGCCGTGCATCAGCACGATCAGAGGCTTTTTCTCGTTCGTTTCAAATACCAGAGTCTTTACGACCGCGTGTTCATCTGCCCCAAGCTGCTTTGCCGATTCCGCCGTCCCACCGCGTTCGACATAATCGTAGAGATGCGGCGTAAAATCAACGCTTTTCTCTCTCAAATATCTGACCGCTTGGGTAACCGGAAAATCCATAAGAATTTAACCGCTAAAAACGCTAAACAGGCGAAAAAAGGAAACACTCATGCCCGTGATATTTTTGCGTCTTTTGCGTATTTCGCGGTTACACCTCTTTGAATCTAAAACACGACACGAGATGATCGTTCACCATGCCGGTAGCCTGCATAAACGCGTACATTATCGTCGAGCCGACAAAGTTGAATCCGCGCTTTTTCAGGTCCTTGCTGATCGCATCCGAAATATCGGTCTTTGCCGGAACATCGCCGTGGCCCTTCAATTTATTAACAATAGGCTTGCCGCCGACAAAGCCCCAGATATAAGCATCAAACGAACCAAATTCCTTTTGCACCGCAAGTAATGCCTTTGCATTTCTGACCGCTGATGCGATCTTTAGACGGTTGCGAATGATGCCTTCGTTTAGCATGAGTTTCTCGCATTTTGCGTCAGTGTATTTCGCGACCTTTGCGGGTTCAAAATTGTCGAACGCTTTGCGATACGCCTCACGCTTTCTGAGGATCGTGTCCCAGGATAAACCCGCCTGTGCTCCCTCAAGCATCAAAAATTCAAAGAACAAACGGTCATCATGCACCGGCACGCCCCACTCGGCGTCGTGGTACGGGATATTCAATTCATTTGATGCCCAAGTGCAGCGTTTCATTCTAGTTCCTGAGCGGCTTGCCGGTTTTGAGCATCGCTGCGATACGGTCCTGAGTCTTTCGCTCACCGCAAAGCGAAACAAACGCTTCGCGTTCGAGATCGAGCAGGTAACGCTCCGAGACCTGAGTCCGATGATTGATCGTGCCGCCCGCCATGATGTGAGCTAGCTTTTTGCCGATCAATTGGTCGTGGTCGGAAATAAATCCGCCCTGTTTCATCATGTGCAGAGCGAGTTTTAATGCCGCTTCCACAGGTTCGCCAAGCACTGTGATGTCGCTCCGCTCGACGGGCTGGACGTATCCAGCGGCGGCAAGATTTAGCACCTCTTGCTTGGCATCTTGGATAAGACGGTCGCCATTCATCGAGATCGCGTCGGAGTCTCGCAGGAAACCGAACGCACGGCCCTCTTGAGCGGATGTCGCTACTTTGCCCATACCCAGCGTTTCAAAAGTCTTCTTAAGAAACGCGAGCGGATCGGCGTCCGGTGCCTTAGCCGCCGCGTCCATTGCACGCATCGTCATTTCCTTGGTGCCGCAACCGGCAGGGATGACACCGACGCCGACCTCGACGAGGCCGATATAGGTCTCGCCTGCCGCACGCACCTTATTGCCGTGCATCGCGATCTCACATCCGCCGCCAAGCGTCAGCCCGTACGGAGCCGTGACGACCGGCTTTGCCGAATATCGAAGACGCATCACCGCATTTTGCAGAGCCCGGACCATCATATTGATGTCGTCCCACTCCTCTTCCTGTGCCGCGAGGAGCAGCATCATGATATTCGCCCCGGCCGAAAAATTACCGCCCTGATTTCCGACGACGAGCCCAGTGAAATTTTTCTCGACCTCGTCGATGGCAAAATTCATCATCCCGACGGTGTCGCCGCCGATCGAGTTCATCTTTGAGTGAAACTCTAGGCACGCGACTCCGTCGCCGATATCGATTAGCGACGCACCCGGATTTGATTTAATAACGCCGGTGCGTTCCTTGATATCTTTCAGGATCAGAACGCCGGGCCGTGCGGGCATCGGTTTATACTCGCCCGCAACGAGGTCGTAGAACGAATGATCGCCATTCTCGCTCTTATAAAAACTTGTCGCACCTGACGCAAGCATTTTCTCGACATTCGCCGGTATCGCTTGCCCCTCTTTACGCATGCGCTCGACCGACTCGGTCACACCGATCGCGTCCCAAGCCTCAAAGACACCGATCTCCCAGCCAAAACCCCACTTGATCGCGTTGTCGATTTCGACGATCGTATCGGCGATCTCAGGGATGCGATTTGCGGCATAACGGCAGACGCGCGATGTCGTGTTCCACAAAAATTCGCCAACGCGGTCATCGCCCCAGACCAGAGCTTTTACGCGTTTTGCTTTGTCCTCGATCTGCTTAGCGGCGTCGAGCGACGGGAATTTTGTCTTTTCCTGCGGCTTGTATTCAAACGTGTTGAGATCGAGTTCCAGAATGACGCGTTTGCCCTCAGCGTCCTTCGATTTTTTAAAGAAACCGCCGCCCGTCTTATCGCCAAGCAGCTTTTTGTCGAGCAAAGTTTGGATCAGCTCCGGCAGTACAAAAACCTCACGATCCTCATCATCAGGCACCGCCGGATAGAGGTTGTTTGTAACGTGAGCCGTCACATCGAGTCCGACAAGATCCGAGGTGCGAAACGTCGCTGACGAAGCATGGCCGATGGCTTTGCCGGTCATCTGATCAACCTCGGTCGGCGTCCAGCCGCCCGCGATCATTTCGTGGATCGTCGCCATCATGCCAAAAACGCCGATGCGGTTGGCGATAAAATTTGGCCGGTCTTTCGCCGGGACGACGCCTTTGCCAAGCCGCTGATCGAGGAATCCAGAAATTTTGCAAGCGATCTCGCCACTCGTTTTCGAGCCAGGAATGACCTCGACGAGCTTCATATATCGCGGCGGGTTAAAGAAGTGAATGCCGACAAAATGCTGTTTGAAATCGTCCGAAAACAGCTCGGCGATCGAATCGATCGGAATGCCGCTCGTGTTCGAAGCGATCACGGCACCCGGCTTTCGATGCTTTTCGACCTCGGCATAGAGTTTGTGCTTGATCTCGAGATTTTCGACAACTGCCTCGATCACAAAGTCGCAATCTTTTATCTTATGCAGGTCGTCGGTAAAGTTCCCCGTCGTTATCAGCTTGGCGTTGTCGGCAAGCATAAACGGTGCCGGCTTTAATTTCTTAGCCGCGTCAAACAGCGAATTAACGATCTGGTTTTTGTCCGTCGCCGTCTCGTCCTGCGGCGCGATATCGAGCAGTAGCGTCGGAATCCCGGCGTTTGCCAGATGTGCGGCAATGCCCGCTCCCATTGTTCCCGCACCCAAAACTGCGGCTTTTGCGATGTTCATAATCTATTAAAAAAAACAAAAATTTTCTACGACTGATTTTACCGAAAAGTATAACTGAATGAATGTTCATTCATCAAGTTTAAAGTGGCGCGATTTAAGTTATTTTTTACACGCCCGCACTCCTAAAATCTATCAATAACCGTCACACCAGTTCCCGAGAAACTATTCATATCCGTCAGCTCGCTGACCGATTCCTCAAGCGAAACGGTTTTTCCGATCAGTTTTTGCGGTTGGAGTTTCCCGTTGCGTATCAACTCAAGCATTTCAGGGTAACGATGGGCCTGCATTCCGTGGCTGCCTATGATCTCGAGCTCGCGGCCGATGATCTTATCGATGGGAACGGACGGCGAGTGTTTGCCGGATTCCATAATGCCGACCTGAATGTGCTTGCCCCGTTTACGCAAAGACGATATTGAGTTGATAAGAATGTCGGGGTGGCCGAGCGCGTCGAGCGAAATGTGTGCACCGCCGTCGGTGATGTCGAGGATCGCTTCGGCAGGGTTGCCGTACAATGAGTTGATCGCGACCTCGGCTCCGATAGTACGAGCAAATTGCAATTTATCCTCAGCAATATCGACCGCGATCACCCTCGCGCCAAACGCCGCCGCGATCATTATCGCCGACAGGCCGACACCACCGCATCCGTGAACGGCGACCCATTGTTCGGGAGCAACTTTACCCTGATCGACAACTGCTCGATATGATGTCGCAAACCGGCAGCCCAAGCTTGCGGCTGTCACAAGATCGATCTCGTCCGGCAAGCGTACAAGATTTATGTCGGCATACTCGATCGCAACGCACTCTGCAAAACCGCCCCACGCGGTAAAACCGGGCTGAAATTGGCTATCGCAAACCTGTTGGTTGCCGTTGAAGCACGGCTCGCACACGCCGCAGCCGCAGACGAATGGCAGAGTTACTCTATCACCCAATTTGAAATTTGAAATTTCCGATCCAAGAGCGACGACCTCTCCCGCAAGCTCATGACCCGGCACGTGCGGCAGCTTGATGTCGGGATCATTTCCCATCCAGCCATGCCAATCGCTGCGGCAGATACCGCATGCCCCGACACGCAATACGACGCCTGTCGGCGAGGGTTCGGGATCGGCGACGTTGCTAATAGTTATCGGCCCTTTGAATTCGTTATAGACGGCTGCTTTCATGCGCTAAAAATACTCTTGACATGTCGTTAAAATAGGATGATACTTCATTCGATAACTCAAAAAAACACGGGGTGCTTTGGATCTGGCAACGATGTCGTTTTCAGGGCTATTTTGTCTAAATGCCATCCCATAAACGGAGAAAAATGATGATTAGAAAGATGTTTTTGATGGTCGCGGTTTCACTATTTTGTGCCGCAGGAATGTTTGCTCAGGGTGGTTCGTCCGCGACGCCTTCGCCGACCGCAACCCCGGCCGCCACAACGCCAAAACCAGCACGTTTTACCCCGACCAAAGCGCAGATCGAAGAGGGACAGAAATTCCTCAAGAGCAAAAATCTCTACAGCGGCGCGGCCGACGGCAAATATAATGACGACACACGTGCTGCGATCCGCGCCTATCAAAAGGACAACGGGCTCGACGTGACCGGTAATTTTAACCGCGCCACCGTCGAAAAGATGAACATCGCCCTGACGGATAAGCAAAAGGGTTTTACGGGGCCTACTACGGACGATAATAGAGTCAACGGAACCTCGACGGGGGCGGGCTCGGCACCTACCAAAGACACTAAGCCGCCGAAAACGACCACTGCGGCAACGACTGACGGCCCGAAACGGCCTGCTCCTTTTACGGCGAACAAAGATCAGATCACTGCGCTCCAAAAGGTCTTGAAAGACGGAAAGATGTTTGCCGGTGAAGCGAATGGTGAACGGAGCGATGCACTGAAAGATGCCGTCAAGGCCTATCAAAAAGCCAACGGCCTAAAAGAAACCGGCGGTATCAACGCCGCAACGCTCGAAAAAGCGGGTATCGCGTTGACCGACAAGCAAAAAGAACAGGTCGCCGCTCAGGCTGCATACGACGCAGCTAAGGCCCCGAAGAATTAGCTTGGTCCACTTTGGTCCATCTTGGTCCACTTTGGTCCATCTTGGTCCACTTGGTCCATCTTGGTCCACTTGGTCCATCTTGGTCCACTTGGTCCGGACCGGACCAAAATAAAAAATATTGGCCGGTGCGTGAGATTCCCGCATCGGCCTTTTTTGTAGAACGCCCAATTTCGAGTTATATTTATCGCCAATGCAGGAAGCAAATGTCTATACATATCTGACGCCGATCGCGATCTTTTTCGTGCTGATCGAGGTCGCTCTTGTCATCATTTACAAGCGTGACTATATGTCGTTTCCCGAAGCGATAGCCAATTTTGGCACTGCGTTGGGAAATCAGACCGTTAACGTGCTGGTCGCCGCGGGTGTTTATGTTGTGTATGGATATCTCTGGGAAAACTACCGCATCTGGACGTTTGAGATGCATTGGTGGTCGTTCATTTTGCTGCTGCTCGGCGTTGATTTTATCTTTTACTGGGTGCACCGCTGGGGGCACGCGATCAATATTATGTGGGCGGCACATTCGCCGCATCACTCCGCCGAAGAGATGAATTTTATGGTCGCTCTGCGGGCGAGCGTGACGCAGCGGTTCTGCTCTTTTCTGTTTTTTTGGCCGCTTGCTATTATCGGTTTCCCACCGTTTTATATTTATATGATGGCGGGCATCCACCTGTTTATCGCGTTTCTGAACCATACGGAGTTTATTGGCAAGCTCGGTTGGTTTGAAAAATATTTCACGACACCGTCGCATCATCGCGTTCATCACGGCGTCAACTTTCCTTATCTCGATAAAAATTTTGGCGAGTTTCTGATCATCTGGGACAAGATGTTTGGCTCGTTTGCCGAGGAAAAAGAAAAGGTCGTTTACGGCATCTACGACCATCCGAAAAGCTGGAATCCGGTCCGCATCAACTTTCATTTCTTTATCGTGCTCTGGCGATACGCCGTCGCGGCACCGTTTTGGTGGGATAAAGTGCGTGTGTGGTTTATGCCTGCCGGATGGCGGCCGCGCGGGTTACCGCAAAAGGAAATGGTCGAGATCACGACTGAAAATCAGGTAAAGTTTCGCTCGACGATGTTTGGCCGCTCGCACCTTTATCTCATCGTCCAACTCGCGGTCGGTGTATTTTTGATGCTCGGCGTAATATCAAATCTGCTCGCCTGGACCACCACACAACGCTGGCTCGGAGCCGGCCTGCTGTGGTGGCACATCATTAATTGGAGCGGCATCCTCGAAGCAAAACCCTGGCTGTGGATCTCGGAAAACCTGCGGATCATCACGACGCTATATGCGGTCATCGCATTTAACCAGCTTTACCAACCGTCACCGCTGCTGATAGCGGCTGTCGCGATTTCGGTCTATTCGTTTGTCTGGACAAATCTGTATTTCCGTCCGTCAAGCCCAAAAGTTGCACCTGCGTAAGATTTTTTAACGCAAAGCTTTGTATTATCAATTGATTATGAAACCTATATTCACACTGGTCATCACACTGTTTCTAACCTCCGCCATCGCTGCTCAGACAGACAAGTCCGCGGTCGCTATCCGCAAGATCATGGACGACCAAGCGGCGGCGTGGAATCGGGCTGACCTCGATGCGTTTATGGCGATCGGATATTGGCGTTCGGACAAGCTCAAGTTCGTCTCCGGCGACCGCATCACCTACGGATGGCAGCAAACGCTGGATAATTATAGAAAAACCTATGGCGGCACCGGCGACAAAATGGGCGTACTGACTTTCTCCGACCTCGAGATCGAGGTGCTGTCCAAAGACGCCGCCTTTGTGACAGGCAGTTGGCATCTGAAACGAGAGAAGGATGAGCCAAAGGGTAAATTCACGCTGTTGTTCCGCAAACTCAAAGAAGGCTGGCGGATAGTTGCCGACCACTCGTCCTGAATCATAGGAACTTTTGCCACCGCTCTGCGTAACTAGAGGTTATGAAAACGCTTCTTCTTGCAGTATTTATCAGCCTCACCTACGTTGTCGCCGCAACAGCCCAAGTTCCGCCACCGCTCACTGACAAGGATTTTGTCCGCATTGACGCCGACTCACGCGCCGGGTTTGGATATCCGTATTATCTCTACGTTCCACCGGAACTGCGTGATGAAAAGCTAAAGAAACAGAAGCATACGATCCTCGTGCTGCCCAACAACACGGGTAAGCCCGATGACGAACTTGCGGTTCATGAGGCCGATGTTAAAAAGCGGATGGCAGGTGTAGGCAGCATCGCCGCAGTCCTAAAAGTCGCTGTTCTGATGCCGGTTTTTCCGCGTCCGCAGAGTGTCTGGCAGATCTATACACAGGCTCTCGACCGCGATTCGATGGTGACGGAAAAGAAAGAGTACCGTAGGCTGGACCTGCAAATGGTGGCGATGATCGATGACGCAAGAAAGAGATTGGCAGAGGACGGGATAAAATTTGACAAACGCGTGCTCATCAACGGTTTTTCGGCACAAGGGATGTTTGCCAACCGTTTTACTTTCCTGCACCCCGACCGCGTCAAAGCTGCGGCTATTGGTTCACCCGGCGGCTGGCCGATAGCTCCGGTCGAAAAATACAAAGACAAAACTCTCCGCTATCCGATTGGTGTCGCCGATCTTAAGACCGTTGCTGGCAAAAAACTGGATCTCAAAGCACTACGCAAAGTTCCGCTCTTTATTTTTATCGGTGCCAAGGATGAGAACGACTCGGTTCCCTTTGGCGATTCCTACGACGACGAAGACCGGGACATTATCAATCCGCTCTTTGGCAAGGTGCCAGTAGATCGTTGGCCGATATCTGAAACTCTTTACAAACAGGCGGGCCTCAACGCGGAATTCAAAATTTATCCCGGCATCGCACACATGGTCGCTCCGCTGATGCGCGACGACATACGGGCATTTCTGCTAAAACATAAATAGCGATATGACCAAACGCATCGGGCTCATACAAACCCGTGGTATCGGTGACATTATCATTGCGTTGCCGATCGCCGATCATTTTACGGAGCTTGGGTATCAGGTCGTGTGGCCGATCGATGCTGATCTTGTTCGGATCTTTGCTGCCATCAAACCTGAGATAAAATTTTTGCCGGTCGAAAAAGGTGACGGATATTTCTTTCATGACCCCGTCCGTCTGATCGGTGAGCAAAAATGCGAGCGAACGATCATCCTTTATTCCTATCTGAGCAACCTCAACGTCTATGACACGCGTCTGTCCGGCTCGCTAAAATTTGACGAATACAAATACGCTATCGCAGGTGTGCCGTTCTCAAAAAAATGGGATCTCAGATACGACCGTGATATGGCACGTGAGCAATCTCTTTTTGATTCGCTAAATGTCACGAGTGACTACGTCTGCTTTCACGGACAGTCGTCGGACATGGCCGAGCCGCTAGAGTTGCCGAAACAGATGGCGGACGGTTTGCGGGTCATCAACCTCGATAAAATCACCGATTCCGAGAGCCCGTTTGACTGGCTGCTGACGCTTGAAAGAGCGAAAAAGCTGATCCTCGTGGATAGCTGTTTTGCCAATCTGGTCGAACAGATGAATCTTACGAACGACAAATGCATCATCCTCAAAAACGCTGTCGCACACACGCCGGTTTTTAAGAACGGCTGGCAGTTTATGTTTCCCGATCAATTTGAGCACGTCTAACCGCCAAAAATGCGCTATCCTGTCTGACAAGGCATCCAACTGATTTAAGTGAGGAAAACTGATGAAAAGCACGCTAATGCTTAGTTTTGTTCTGCTGTTTTCGGCATTCACATTTGCTCAAAAACCCTACTCAATCGAGCAATATTTGAACATCAGGTCGTCGAGTTCGCCGACGCTGTCGCCGGATGGACGGCAACTCGCGTATTTGACCAATGTAACCGGCACCACTCAGGTCTGGACATATGATCTAGCAATGAACAAAGCAACGCGATTGACCAACTACGACGACAATGTTGGCTTTGTCAGATGGCTCGGCGACGGTAGCGGGATCATCTTCGGCAAGGCTCGCGGCGGCGATGAGAACACGCAGTTTTACTGGATGGACAAATACGGCGGAAACGTCAAGGCTCTCACCAAGGATCCGTCGGTGCGGCATAATTTTGGGCTGGTCACGCCAAACGGGGAAACTATCTATTACGCGTCGAACAAACGCAATCGCACATATTTTGACATTTACTCGATGAGCCTCGATTCGGGTGTTGAGACAATGTTGTATCAGTTTGATGGCAATAACGACATTGCGGCGGTCAATCGCGACGGCTCGAAAATTATCGTCTCGCGTGATGGAACTGAGTTTAGCCTGGACAACAATTTATATCTTGTCGACACAAAGACAAAGTCCGAGGTTTTGCTCACCCCTCACAAGGGTGCGTCACAATTTGGCTCGGTCGATTTTCTGCCTGACGGTAAATCACTCGTCCTCGCATCGGACAACGGCCGCGAATTTTATACGCTTGCTAACATGCGGCTAAAAAATGCTGCAAATTCGAGCGACTGGAGCGATAAGAACCGCGAGATGCGTTATATCGACGGCGTCACAAACGACGTGACGAACATCGCAATGAGCGACAGCCCGAGCAAGATCGCGTTTGCAACGAACCGCGAAGGCTATTCCGAGCTATGGCTGCAGGGCATCGAGACGGGCGGCAAACCGCTCGTGACATTCTTTACCGGCAAGATGGAAAAGATACCGCTGCCGGCCCAAGGCGTGCTTGGCGGACTGACGGTTGACCGTGCTCAGACGACTCTTGCATTTTCGTTTAGCTCCGCCGCGAGCAGTAGCGAGATCTGGGTTTATGATCTGGAAAAAAGGAAACTGCGACAGGTCACGCGAAATGATTACGCCGGTGTATCGCAACAAACATTTGTCGAACCAAAGCTGATCAAATATAAGTCGTTCGACGGACTGGAAATACCGGCGTGGTATTACGAACCATCGCGGCGGCGTGATTTTACGCTTACCGTAGGTCCAAAAGGCAGTGACAAGCTCGGCGTAACAAAGGAAAAAGTACCGGTTATTGTTTCCGTGCATGGCGGTCCTGAGGGTCAGTCACGGCCGGGCTTTAACCCGTTGTTTCAGTACTACCTTTCACGCGGTTATGCCGTGCTCGATCTCAACGTTCGAGGCTCGACCGGCTACGGCAAAACCTATACGCACCTCGACGATGTCGAAAAACGCGAAGATTCGGTCAAGGATCTCGCATACTCGGTCGAGTGGCTCAAGACCTCGGGCGGTGCCGATCCAAAACGCATCGCCGTCATCGGCGGCAGCTATGGCGGGTATATGACGATGGCCGCGATCACGCTGTATCCGGACCTGTGGGCGGCTGCGGTCGGCACGGTCGCGATCACAAATTGGGAGACATTTCTGACAAATACATCAGGTTATCGCCGCCGTCAGCGCGAGGTCGAATACGGCAGGCTCGATAGAGATATCGAGTTTCTTCGACGCATTTCACCTATCCGAAAGATCGACAAGATCAAAACCCCGCTCTTTGTGATTTCTGGGCTAAACGACCCGCGTGTGCCATACACCGAGGGCGAGCAGATGGTCAATGCCCTCAGGAAACGTGGTGCCGTCGTCGAGTACAAACTCTACAACGACGAGGGCCACGGCATCTCAAAACTCAAAAACCGCCTCGACTTGTACCCCTTGGTCGCTGATTTCTTAGATAAACATATGAAGAAATAACCGCAACCAAACAACAAAAAATACCCCGGATAACATCAGATGTCGTCCGGGGTAAATTATTTATATGAAAAACGCCTAACGACGCTTAGGCTCGGCCGATTTTATTGGTTGACTGGCTATCAGTTTTTCCCCGCCGCGATTTGCACCTGTCGATGGAGTGAAATCAAAGCCTGTCAACTCATCAGTTAGGGCAACTACACGTGGTTCGTAGCTAAACCGTCTGGACCTGATCGAGATGACATACGTCTCACCCGTCGGCAGATCGTCAAAGCGATACTGGCCAAAAATACCCGTCATAACAGTACGCTGAATACCCGAAGAGTTGGTCGCCGTGACAAATGCATTGCGCAATCCGCGCCCCTCAGAAGTCATCACACGTCCCGAGACCGAAACGTTTGCCGCGGTCGGTGGACTCAACGGGATCTGCCAAATTCCTTTTCCGTGGGTGGCGACCCTCAAGACACGAGCCGTATTTTGGATCGCTAACTCAAAAGCTGCCACACGCGGCAACCCTGTCCCAAACGGCAACCAGCTCGCTCCCGCGTTGATTGATTGAAAGACTCCTATATCGGTTCCGGCGTAAAGAATATTCGGGTTTAGCGGATCGATCACGATCGTGTTGGTCGGAGTATCGGGAATACCGCTACCCGCATTTGTCCATGTCGGGGCTCCGGATGAAAGGTTTGTCGTCTTCATAACGTGCTGATTTGGAATTCCAAAGCCGTTCAAAGCAACATAGGCCGTATTGAGATCGTTCGGAGCGATAGCTATGCGACCAACATAGCGTGCCGGGATCGTACCGGTAACGTCCGTCATGGTAACTGCTCCGGCCGTGTTCGAATAGTAGACCCTCCCAGCCGTCGAACCGATCAGCCGTACGTTATCGTCTTGTCTCGCAATGCCGATCGCAGAGACGCGTTCATTAGCATTTGGTAACGTTTGGCTGGCCGCAGTCATCGTTACCCCGAGATTTGCCGAACGGTAGAGTTTGTTTGTGCCAAAGTAAAGGGTATTCTTACCAGCGCTATCTGTAGCTACGGGCCCTCCAACCATCGGGGCATAAAATAATGTCGCATCTGTACAAGCGATACCGTTTGCTGTGCCGCCGCACCCTAAAAACCCGCTCCAATTCGGATCGCCACTACCTGCTACCGTTGTCAAAGCACGCGTGAATCCGATCTGAGTGTTCGTCTGGTTAAAGTAGGTATGATATGTCGTGATCGTATTACCCGGCGTAACCGAAGGCGATGTCTGATCGACAACTACAAATCCGCCATCGCCGCCATCAGATTGAACCCACGTTGTTCCATCAGCGGCCGAAAGATGCTCGGTACCATTATCCTGCGTACCGCCTAAAACAAAATTTGTATCGACCGGGTGAAGGGCAATACTCTCAAACTGTGTGGCGCTAAACGTTGCGTTGTTAAAGGTCGTCCAGTTCACCCCGGCGTTGGTCGATTTCCAGATGCCGCCGTCGCTGCCAAAGTAGATCGTGTTTGGATCAGACGGTGCAACCGCGATCGCTTGGGTATCTACGTGCAGCCCGCTCGAACTGCTCGTATAGCTCGTGCCGCCGTTACTTGAGCGGCCAAATACGAGCGTCGGCGATCCACCGAGATAGACATTGTTTGCGTTGGTCGGGTCGATCGCGATAGCGATGTCATAAAAGCACTGCGCATTACAAAAGTTGTTGTCGAGCATAAAATTAAATGCACCGCCGCCAACTGACTTAAAAGTCTGCCCGGTCCCTTCGCCGACCGCTGCCATAACCGTTGTCGTTCCGCCTACATTAGCCGCGGCCAGCTCAACACGCGATTGGGAGCCTGTAACAGTAAAAGTGCTTCCAAGCACTTGGCTCCAAGTTGGATTCGCGGCTAACGCATTCGTCGTGGCATAAACGCCTCCATCTCCCGCAACACTAGTGACCACTCCTGCCCAGACCCTGTTGGAGTCGGCCGGATCCATTACGAGATCAGTAATATTGCGCTCGGAAATACCTAACGGAATAAGCGCAAACGTCGGAGCCGCTCCCGCAGCGTTTGTGCTCCGATAAACTCCACGAACCGGAAGAGCCAAGCCCGACGTTGTAGCACCAATTCCCGCGACTCCGCTCGTCGTGCCAACAAAGATCGTATTTGCATCGGTTGGGTGAACAAGTATTTCACTGATCGCACGGCCCGTGAAAACATCGTTATTCACTGCGTCCTTATTCAGCGGGCCAGTCAGCACGGGCGATGTGTCGGCATTGTTGATGCGGTACACCCCGATACCAATATAACAACCGCTGCCGCACTGGGTCGATTCGCCTGTACCGACATAAACGGTAGTTGGATCCGACGGCGAGATCGCCACTGCACCGATGGCAAGCGTCGCGGCGTTGTCCATTAGCGGCGTCCAAGTTGTGCCGCCATTCAACGTTCGATAAAGCCCGCCCTGTGCAGTGCCGACATACGCAATGTTTGGATTTGTCGGATGAATAGCGATAGCCGAAACGCGGCCTGAATAGGCGACAGAGCCGCTGATCGGGATGGGCGTCGGACCTAGGGGCGTCCAGGCTGCAAGAACTGATTCGGGTATCAAGGCTTGGCTGCGGAGTGCATCGCGTCGTTTTTCTGCACGATCAAGTTCGGCTACAGCATTCACCCTCGAATCCTGTTTTGCCGTATCAACACCGAGCATCAAATCAAAATGCTCATTTCGCATCCTAAGATACTCTTCTTTTTCGATGTTTTCTTTGCGCATTCCGGCCTTTTCGGGAAAATCTGGCTCGTTGACATCAAAAATCTTTTCGAGTCTTTCGCTCAGACCGCCAAACCAAAATGCCGGCACACCCAAAAACCCAACCGCCATTAAAACAATTACTAAACCTCTTATTTTTGGCATAACACCCATACCCCTTATGAAATTTTTATCGGCCTGTTCCCGTTTTCTGAGCAGGTCATCTCAATGACTAAATACTTCTTTTTTAGATCAGAAATCTCTTTTGCCTGACGCGCGAGAATTTCATCTTGGTCGGCTGGTGGATTTCCCCAACAGCCTTGCATTTGAAAAAACCGGATCTCTTTTCCTTTTGCGTCAACGAGCTTGTCGCAGACACATTTAGCCTTTAATTTTGCGAGAGTTTCACGGACCGTTACCGGTTTTGCGGGCCGTTCGGAGTTGGCCGGGTTATCCCAGCCCACAACAGTATCTTCTTTCATATCAGCCGGCAGACACTTGCTGTATTTTTGTGCAGAGCAGATCGCCGCGAGTGCAACCATCGCTATCAAAACTCCTACGCATTTCACTGACAAGCATGAGATCTTCATACGTCGCCTGCATTTAGCTATGAAACTTTGGGGAACTGTCCCTTATCACAAATCTTGAAAATCCAACCGTTTTTGGATTATACCAAACAAATGGAGTCCCATGAACATTGATCCATGGAACTCCGCAATAGTTTCAACGGTAAATACGCCTAAACCGCTACTGTTTGCGTCCAGGCAATTTGACCGGCTGGAGTAACTTTGTATCTCCACCACGCGTGGCAGCAGTGGTTGGCGTAATATCAAAGCCTGTAAGTTCGTCGGTCAGAGTGACGACACGCGGGTCATAACTAAAGCGTCGCGAACGCACCGAAATGACATAGGTCGCCCCGGTTGCCAGATCGTCAAAGCGATAAGAACCGAGAGCCCCTGTCATCACGTTTCGTGCATTGCCGGCTTGATCTGTGATCGTGACAACCGCATTTCGCAGCCCGCGGCCTTCGGACGTGAGCACGCGACCAGAGATCGAGACGTTTGCAGCTGTCGCCGGTCCAGTCGTCCAGAGCCCGCGGCCATGGGTCGCAGCAGCATATAGGGTGTCGGATGCCCGGTAACGGATCATATCGACCCGGGTGGCCGGAAATGTCGGATCCGCTGTCCAAGTCGTTACGCCCGCTGTGTTGATCGCGTCCGTTTCCCAAACACCGGCTTCGGTACCGATGACGGCTCCCAAGTTTGTTCCCGGTTTAAAAATGGCCCACCTTACCGGCATGTCCGGCAGATTGCCGGTGACGTTGGTCCAGCTCGTGCCGCCGTTGGTAGTGACGAGGACATGCGGAGAGCCATAGTTCGATACCGACGCGATCAAATTGTTGTCGTTCGTTCCGTAAGCGATATTTGAGATATATGCTCCCGCCGGAAGGCCCGTGGAGATCTCTACTGCCGCAGATCCGCTTGCAAACGTGTTTGCATTATCTACGCGAAAGATCTTTCCCGCACCGGTCGTGCTACCGGTCGATTCGATAGTCCCCGTCCCAAGCAGCACTTGATTGGCAGTGTACGGCGATACCGCTATGGCCGACACTTGACTTGCCATATTCGACACGGCAACAGCAGAAAGAGTGGCGCCTGTAGGAGCGCTTGGCCAACGGGTAAAGTTACCGGCGTTATGAGCCGCATACACTATATCAGCTGTGCTATCGAGTTCGAAGGGGTTGATAAATCGTCCCGCAGAACTACTAAAGTTTCGGTTGCTCCACGACGAACCACTGTTGGTACTAAACCGATACTGATTGAAGACATACGCTCCAAATTGATTGGCTGGCGTATCTTGATCGATCGCAACAAAAGCACCATCGCCTCCCGTCACCTCGACCGAACCACTCAGGCCGGCATTGCTAAAAGAGTGTGTGCCGTTATCTTGAGCGCCGGCCAAAAAGTAATTGGTAAGAGTAGGATGGATAGCTACCGAGTAGAACTGTTTTAACCGCAGGCCAACATTACGATCACTGAAAGTAGTTCCCTTATCGGTCGAATAGAAAATGCCGCCGTCCGTGCCTAAAAGGAGCTTGTTCCCCCCGTCAAACCAGGCGCCTTCATGCTGATCGGCATGAACGTAAGGCGTGGTAGGAGCAACGGACGTGGTCCAGGCGGAGATCCTTGTCCAAGTTAGTCCGCCATCGAGAGATCTATATGCATCTAGACCGCCAATAACCACTTCGAGAGGATTGGCCGGATTGATCACGACATTGAGGTTATACCAGCCTTGTCCACTCGCCCAACCTCCGCTCCCGGGCTGTGTTGTGGTGGCCACCCAATTTGCTCCGCCATCCGTTGACTTAAACATCGTCGGAACTTGAAATGATCCGTTTGCCGGAGCCGCATATAATGTGTCGCCGCTAACCGCGATCTCAGCCCTCATCGACGCTCCATTGACGAATGTTGTCACCGGTGTCGTCCACGTCGCTGTGGTTACGGTCGATGGTGTATCCGTATAGCGGTAACCTTGAGGCGAAAAGATCCCCGTAACGACATGGAGACGGCCCGTACTGCTTAACTCAAGGTCGCAAACGCTGGTAGAAAGACCTGTTGGGGAGATGTTCCCTGACCAAGTTGTTCCACCGTCAGCGGACCTAAAGAGCCCAGATCTCGTCGCCACATAAACGTTTCCACTGCCGTCGACGATGATACGGGTACCGAATTGAAATGCGGCAGAACTAGCTAGGTAACTCCAAGTCGTTCCACCATCAGTGCTTTTGAAAACCCCATTGCCCCGAACCGCGTCCGCATTAAAGTAGGACTCGCCCGTGGCAAAATACATTATGTTTCGAAACCCCGCCCTCGGATCCTGAGCGATGTCCGCCACCGCAAGGTTGCTGAGTTGGTCACTGACCGGAGTCCAAGTAGCGGGTGCGGCGGTGATATCCGAAGTTTTCCATATACCACCCGCGACTCCGCCAACAAAAACAGTTTTATTTGTTGCATCATTGAGATCGACGAGGATCGCCCTCATTCTGCCCGACGTCACCCACGGGCCGCTTCCCGCGGGACCTCTGGCGTTGCCCGCCGGACCCGCTGAATCCGTGTTCGATCCGCGCTCGACCCAGCTTAAAAGCTGCGGAGCAGCAGGTGAGTCTTTTTGCCCATTTTTCTGTCGGTCAAGAATTGCCTGACGAGCCTCCACCTTCGATTCCTCAGCCGCATCAATAGCGGAAAGTAGCCGTTCCCTTGGCACATAACCCAGAGATAGGTCCATCGTTTTATAAAATTCTGCTCTGGCGGCCAATTCAGGGCCATCATACATTTCATTTTCTTTGTCTTCGCCAATGATCTCTGGCCCTCTGTTCCACAACGCCGCGGCAAACACAAAAACTGTCAACGCAACAAGAATAAATGATCCTATCAATACTTTCTTTTTCATTTCTGTCTTCTGGCTCCTTCCGTGTTAAACGGATTCTAGATCATGGCAAATCACGAATGGTCACTAAGCTATACCCATAGCTTCAGGTCAATACCGTGGAATACCGGTTTGGTCACACGTCACTTCGATCACTAAATATTTTTTCTTTAAGGCTTCTAACTCTGTCCGTTGGGTCTCCATGATCGCCGGATAATTAGGCGGGAGCTGTCCCCAACACCCTTGTAGCTGAAAAAACCGTATCTCTTTACCGCGACTGTTAACTAATTTATCGCAGACACACTTAGCTCTTAATTTTGCGAGAGTTTCGCGGACCGTTATAGGTTTTGCGGGCCGTTCAGAATTTGACGGATTATCCCAACCTACGACCGTATCTTCTTTGATTTCAGACGGCAGGCATTTGTTATATTTCTGCGCAGAACAAACACCGGCAAACGCGAATACCGCGATCACCAATCCGATAAACTTCACTGGCAAGTATGAAACCTTCATACGTCTGTAACGAATCCCTTTCTGAGGGCTCGCCTTTATGATCGAGTTAAGAATTTACCTTCAGTTGTGCATTATACGCTCCTTTCCGGCAAAAACGTAACCAAATAGTAGGCCAATAGAAAATTTAATTTTCGCCTATTGAATTGAAACGCATCGATCTTCGCGATCGGACAGACGGGCAGCATCGAGCGTCTTTTGCACTTTTACGCCGTTGGCAAATGTCGCGGCGTGTTCGATCTGGGTCTTTTCGTTTCGGATCGCATCTACGATCACGGGTGCGAATGACATAAATCCGCGTGCAAAACCCGTATCCGGCAAACCCGGCAGCAGCGTTCCCAGATCGGTCTCAATAGCTGTCCAGTCGCTCTCGCCGCGTGTAGCGATGAACAATTCGCCGAGATGCTCGATCCGCAGGGTGCCGAGTTCGCCAAAAAACTCCATCGAGTTTTGATACTTTGGCCCTTGGGTCATCGAGACCGCGACGAGGCCGGTCGCGTCGCTTGTCAGCTCACTGTCACCAAACCTGAGCAGCATATTTGCTTCGTCATCGCTCGTCACGGGCCGCATCTCACCGGACGGGTCACGCCGCTCTTTGATCTGCGATTGCAGTTGGCACGACACGCTAGAGATGTCGCTGCCCAGAAACCAGTTTAGCGAATCGATAATATGTGAATTGATCGCACCCAAGGCTCCGCCGCCGACCGACGCGTCCGACCACCAATTCCAAGGCACATTTGGGTCGCCGCGATGCGGTGCCTGAAAGGTTGATCTGACATGACGGATCTTGCCGATAGCTCCGTCGCGGAGCATCTTGTATGCAAGCCGTCGCCCCGGCTGAAAGCGTAATTCGTGATCGATGAGAGCGAGTATCGGCTTACCCGCCGCCGCAACGGTCATTTCTTCGGCTTCGGCGACGTTCATCGCCATCGGCTTTTCGCAGAGGATGTGTTTGCCGTGCTCGACAGCAAACAATGTCATCTCGCGGTGAAGATTTGGCGGCGTTGTGATGCAAACTAGATCGACATCCGGAAGAGCGATCGTCTCACGCCAATCGGCGGTGAAATGCGGCGCACCGTACTCGTTGGCGGTCGCACGAGCATTATCGAGACTGCCGCTGGCGACCGATGCGATGAGCGCTCCCTCGCATTTTAGAAACACCGGTATCTGCACCTTGCGGGCAAACCCGGTCCCGATAACGCCAATGCCGACCCTGTCTTTCATATGTTTCAGAATAACAAAAAAGCGTCAGGAACGAGTCCGACGCTTTTTTAGCTTCAAATACCTTATCGATTTAATCGGCACCTAAGTTGATCCCAACAGATGGTAGCCCTGCTTTGCCATTTCCACGGCGTAAAAATGCATTGAAATTTTCTTTGCTATCGCTCGCAACCTCAACGATCTGCGCTCCAACGTGAAAACGCTCGGTCGTCGAGTGTTCTCCGACCATCTCATAGCGTTTGCCGAGTACGCGCATATTTACCTTACCCAAAGGCAGATCGATCTCGACATTGAGCACACGCTCGTGGCCAACTAGATATTTTTCTTTTACGCGGATCGAGGGGACGAGAAATGCGATGCCGGTGCGGCTGATATCGACCGTGTGTCCCAACACGCACGCGGCACGAGCGGCTTCGAGTGCACGTTCGCTTTTGATATCGGGATCGAACCAGATCTTGATAGGTGCCTGTTGGTTCTTGCGGGACGAAACCATCTTCCCGGATAGAGAACGGCTAAATTTACTGATCAGCGTACGTATCATAATGATCGAACCTGATAAAAAGCAACAGGAAGATAAGTTATATACCCATTGTTAAAAAATTTCAACAGGTTTTCCACAGATTTTTACATTTTTGTTACTTCGAGAGCGGTTTACCGCCATTGTCCTTGCTCGTAACGCGGGAAATGCCTTTGCCATCAAGCTTTAGCACAAACGAGAGCTTACCGCTCTTACCATATACGACCGGCGTTGCGGTCGCGTAATATGACCGCTTGTCACCGGCTAGGTTGATCACATAATTGTATCCGGTCGATTCGCTCGTGGCAGCGTCCGGCGCCAATAGTCCCACGGTGATCAGCGTCTGCATATCGGTAAATGCACCGCCATTTTGCAGGCTGTGGGCAAGCTCGGCCTTTGAGATGCGTTCGAGCATCTTTTTGGCCTCTTCTTCGTGCGTCTCGATCCGCAGATCGTAAAAGTAGTTTTTCCCTTTCTCCCTGATCCTTTTCGCCGATTCTTCGTCGGCGGTCATTATCATCCAGACGCCGTTTTCTTTGCTGAGCTTGATGGTCTGTATCTCGTTTTTATCGCCGTCCTCATTTGGCAAATTGGCCGTAACGGTCGCCTTATCGCCGGTGATGATCTCGCCGTTGATCTCGATCTCAGCGGGAACTTGTCCCGCAATGGCCTCAAAATCAAGTGAGAAATCTTTGAGTTCTGTATCGGTCAAACCTTCGATAGCGGGCCGCAGATTGGTGAGGAATAAAGCCTCGCGAAATTTCTTTTCCCTGAGCAGTTTGTAAAACGCACGGACCGTATCCGCCGGGCCGCCCGCGTCGATCTTGATCGTCGCACCTTTTGACTTAGCGGCATTTGCTGCTGCCGGAGCATTAGCGGCGGAGTTTGCGAGAGCAGTATTTTTGGGTTCAGCGACAGAGCAACTGATAGAAAAACCGATCAGAAATGTTGAAAGGATGTAAGGCTTCATTTGAACGAAAGTGAAAAGGAAGGTTGAATGACAAAAAAACGGCACGTCTAAATTTCATTATAACGTGCCGCGTAAAAAAATGTAAAACAATATTTTGGTGTCGCCAGACTACTTTGCCCGGTCAAATTTGATCGTTGCCTTAGACGTTGCACCGGGTTCGATCTTAAATGTCTGTGCCTGTTTGACCGCGGTCGTCAGCCATTTGACGAGGTCGTCTTGACTCTTGATCTTTGCGGGCAGAAACACGACTGCGTATTCAAACGGCGGCAGTTTGACCTCAAATTCGCCGTCGGTGTTTGTCCTAGCCGTTCGAAAATATGTCGATGTCGAAAATTTCGCGGGGTCGGTCGGCACGAACGTCAACGTCAATCCCGAGACCGGTTGCCGGCCCGAATCCATCACTGTTCCTTTTAGCACACCCACATCGCTCGCAAGCACGATCCTGATATTTGCAAAAACCGCACTGTCTTTGAAATCGAACGGCCCTTGTAACAGATCGATCTGATTGGACGCGGCACTCTTGACGTAATAATCATTACTCCGTCCGGTGGGCGTGATTGAGATGCTGTTTTTGCCGGACGTAATACCGTCCAGCCGAAAGTCTTGTGGTTTAGGGGCTTTCCCGGGCTCATTGATAAACTCATAAAACCCAAAGTTGGTAGAAACGGTTATGTCGTCCTTGTCACTCTTAACAGTTATAGACATACCACCGCCATATCCCTTTGGCTTTTCTATTACGACCGTGCCGCTGAGAGTCGCTCCAAACGACATCTCGATCACCTGTTCGGTGAGGTCTTTTTCTTCGACGGTGAATTCCTTGGCGGTTTTGGCAAAATCCGGTTCAGGCGGTTTTTCCGGACCGCGCCCGTAATATGCTCCCGTTGAAAGTCCAACCGAGGCATTTGCGAAGGCAGGGGCCGCATTTGCGGCATTCGCCATAGCATTTGCCGCGTTCGCCATGGCGCTATACATCTCCGATGGGTCAACCGGCTCATAACCATACGCCTGATCTTTCGCATCAAAATCAGAACTTCCCGGTTCGGCGACGATCTTGTAGTTCCCTTTTGGCAGATCGCTAAACCGCCACATGCCTTTGCCGTCGGTATAGACGACCTGCGGGATCTCAGGGAATATGCCTTTTCTTTCCTCGTCAGTGCTTTCGTCCGCACGTTTTATGGTCAACTTGGCATTGCGTATCGGCAGCTTGTCCTTGGCGGCGACGAGCTTGCCCTCGATCGAGTGCAAGTCGCGGTCAGGGATAATGATGTTGATCTCGCTGAGGTCTTGGCCGAGTTGCAGATTGATCTTTTGCGCCTTTTCCTGATCAAAAGCGTCGCCGTAAAAAACATTGAGCAGAGACGAGCCGCCAAAGAGCATCGATTCAAATCCCCGGCCGTAGCCCGATCTCGAATCCGGTTTACCGTGGCTTGCGCTCTCGCTTACCTTGACGACATATTCACCCTCGGGCAAGCCCGCCAGGCGATAGATGCCGCGATCATCCGTCTGAAAACTGCCGCCTCCGCCGCTGAACAAACCCATGAGCGCAGACATGTTTGGCAGCACGGGCAGGTATTCATCATCGACCTTTCGGAGAATCTCGACCTTTACGCCGATCGCCGGATCGCCATTTGAATAACTTATGCGTCCGCCGATAGCACCGCCGCGGCGGGCAGCGATCTGGACGTTGATGTCGGAGATGCCGTTGACATCTATGATTGGAAATCCTGCTTGAGGTTCATCAAGCAATTCTCTGCCCGGTTTGCGAAAATCAGCATAAGCAAACGGCGACACGACACCGGGCGCGTTGATAAAAGCATAATATCGCCCGGTCGGGACGTTTTTGATCTCAAGATTGCCGTCGTTATCCGTAATGCCCGACGCGTCGCGGCCGCCGCCTTCGATAGGCATGAGCATCACCGACATCCGCCGGACCGAGCGGCCCGTGTCCTCATAATAGACGCGGGCACGCAGCGTCGTTTTTGCCGACACGGGTTGGACGACCCTAGGCATCGCTTTTGGCGGCGGAGCATCGTCGTCGTCCTGAGAAAACACCACAGGCGTCAGCAACAATAACAGCAGCATTAAAGATATGAGAGTTTTCATAACTCAATATAATAGAAAAGCCGTCTTTACCGGATCACTTCCGACAAAGACGGCTCTTCTTTGTCAGACGTGTTTAGCTAGCCTTTTTACCCGCAAGCCACCATTCGCGGCCTACGACATATAGAACGACTGCCAGAACCAAAAACGGCAAAAATCCTAAAAGGTCTGACGTAAAGAACGGATTGCCGTCCTTTGCCCAATGTTCGGCCGCATCCTGAACGCTCTTGAGCGACGGTTGTACCGCAAACAGAGCGATCAAAATACCCGCTATCGCACCGCCCGCAATATAGCCGGACGCCATCAGAACGCCATTGGATTTATCGGTCTCAGCCGCGATCTCGTCCTCGTTGAGGTTTTGAGCGGCAAGCTTGCGTTTCAGGTAAATATCCACCAGATATCGAACGATACCGCCGATAAATATCGGCGTCGATGTCGATAGCGGCAGATAAATGCCCACTGCGAACGCCAAACTCGGAACGCCCGCAAGCTCGAGCACGACAGCGATCATCGCACCGAGTATCACGAGTCCCCACGGCAGATCCTGTCCCAAAACGCCCTTGATGATATACGACATCAGGGTCGCCTTTGGCGCGTCGTAACGCGTCAGATCGTTGCCGTCATCGTCTTTTTTGAGAACGCCGTTGATGCCCGGATCGACAAAATACGCGGGCTTGCCGGATTGATCGATCAGGTATTTGCCGACCTGGCCCTGCGACGGGTCGGTGTTTTGCCAGACGCGATAGGCGTTGGTGTCAGTCTCCTTATACTTGCCGTTCGTGATCTTTTCGGATTGGAACTGGCCGCCCTGTTTGAAGAGCTTGTCTTCGGTGATCGTCTTACTCGCGACCGGATTATCCGCCGCTATCTTTTGGAAATATGTCTCGTTGTTATTGAGCATTATCAGCAAGCTTCCGAGCACGAGCGCCGATGCGGTCGCACCGACGAGGATAGCGATCTGCTGTTTTCGCGGCGTACCGCCGACCCAGAAACCCGTTTTGAGATCTTGCGAGGTCGTACCGCCGTTCGAAGCCGCGATACAGACAATGCCGCCGATCGACAGCGCCGTCACAAAATACGGATCAGCCGTTGTCCATCCAAGTCCGAGGAACACGAGACACGTGATGAGCAAAGTCGCGACCGTCATACCGGAGATCGGGTTTGATGACGAGCCGACCTCGCCGGTCAAACGTGACGAAACGGTCACGAACAAAAAGCCGAGCACGACGATCAAGATCGCACCGCTGATCGAAACGAACGGCCCCGAAAAAACGCTCAGGCCGAGCTGCGGAAACAGCATTATCGCCAGCATCAGAGCTATCACGCCGACGACGACCCATTTCATCGAAAGGTCCTGGTCGGTACGCGGCAGATTTGCGTTCGATTCGTCCGAGCCGCCCCTCAGGTCGGCGAGGCCGCCCTTGAGCCCGTGCCAGATCGTCGGCAGGCTGCGGCACAGCGAGATGATACCCGCCATCGCGACCGCACCCGCACCGATATAGAGCACGTACGCACCGCGAACCTGATTTGGCGACATCTCGGCAATAGTTTTGCTGATCTCAGGTGCGACCGGCGATGTGACCGCATCGCCAAAAAATTTGATCATCGGGATGATGACGAGGTACGACAGCACGCCGCCGCCCATCATCAAGCCGGCAATTTTTGGCCCGATAATATAACCGACACCGAGCAGCGTCGGGTCGTTGTCCGAACCGACCGAGCCGCCCTTAAATGTCTTATCCGAAAAATTATAGCCCGGCGATTCTTTCCAAAAGAACAAGACTTTCATTAGCGAGTTGAACAAAAATCCCGCGATAAAACCGACCGTGATTATCTTGCCGCCCTGCAGGGCCGCGTTGTCGTCGCCCTTGACCGTCAATTGCGAAGCCTCACGCGACTCTTTTGACGCACCCGCCATCAGCACCTGTGCACACGCCGTGCCCTCAGGATATTTCAGCAAGCCGTGCTGGTCTTTGATAAGTGCACGACGCAGCGGGATCATCATCAGGATGCCGAGCAAACCGCCAAGAATTGCAACGAGCATCACCCGCGACAGCTCGAGATCAAACCCAAGTATCATGATCGCCGGCATCGTCACGCCGACGCCAAACGCGATCGATTCGCCAGCCGAGCCGGCGGTCTGCATAACGTTCGCCTCAAGGATCGTCGCGTCGCGCATACCGATCTTTGACAGCAATCGAAACAGCGTGATCGCAATGACCGCGACCGGTATCGACGCCGACACGGTCAGGCCCGTCTTGAGCACGAGATAGAGCGACGACGCACCGAAAATGATGCCGAGCAGTGTGCCGACGATCAGTGGAAACGGCGTCAGTTCGCGCAAAGTGGTCTTGTCGGGAATATACGACTTAAAATTCTCGAGAAACGGATTTTTCATCTCAGGCATGTCTCCTTGAGCGTAGATTTGATCGGGGAAAGGTCTGCAAGCAATTTACATCGCATTTACTAAAAACGCAATGCTATTCGGGCTTTGAGATCGCTTTTGAAGTGTTTTGAAACCATTTCAAAGCATTTTGAAATGAAGTTATCACTCGTTAAATTCATTTCAAAGAGTATTAAATTGAAGTTATTGCTCGTAGATTTCTTTTCCACGCATGTAGAAATGAATTTTTCGCGCATAAAACTCAAGTTTTCGGTTGTAGATTTCTTTTCCACGCGTGTAGAAATGAATTTTTCGCGCATAAAACTCAAGTTTTCGGTCGTAGAATTCTTTTCTACGCGTGTAGAAATGAATTTTTCGCGCATAAAACTGAAGTTTTCGAGTGTGGGAACCATTTCAAAACACATAGGAAAGATTTGTTCAGCCATCAAAACTCACATATCATTGCTTGAAATGAATAAAAAAGCCTGTTTTGTCGTGTCGTCGCGTCTTTTTGCCTGCTTGTTAACGGCGCTTGTCTTTATGGTCAGCGTCAACGCCCAGATCCCTGCGCCCAAGGACACGCTGGGCTTTACGCCCGGTGACGACCGCAAGCTCGCGAGCTGGGCGCAGATCGTTGATTATTTTAAGAAGCTCGACGCCGCGAGCGACCGTGTAAAGTTTGAGGAGATCGGAAAGACAACAATGGGAGCACCATTTGTCTATGCGACGATCTCGAGCCCCGAAAATCTCAAGAACCTCGAAAAATACAAACAGATCAACGCTCAGCTCGCTGACCCGCGAACGATAAAAAAGGTCCCCCTTCGCAACGGCCGGGCGATGGCTCCGGACCTTGTTGCTCAGATGCTTACTGAGCAGGGCAAGACCATCGTCCTCATCACCTGCGGTATTCACTCGACCGAGGTCGGTTCGACGCTCTCGTCAATGCTGATCGCACAGCGTTTGGCGGCGGCGAGTGACGCCGAAACCCGAAAGATCCTCGACAACACGATCGTCCTGCTCGTGCCGAGCCTTAATCCCGACGGCGTTGATATCGTCAAAAACTGGTACGA
>CAZIZR010000022.1:0-67654 GCA_964543865.1 uncultured Chloracidobacterium sp. | reverse complement strand
TTCATAACCCCGAGGTCGAGTGTTCAAGTCCCTCTCCAGCCACCACTTTTATCACCGCACAGGGCACAGAACGCACAAATTTTGGTCATCAAAGTTTGTGCTTTTTTGTGCCCTCAGTATTTGCTGCTAGCTGGTGAGGCGGCGATAGATGTTTGGCATACGTTCTGGTAAGGACAGAACGTCGTCGATTATCGTGTAGCCGACATCACCGTAGAGGTCTTTTAGCTCGGCTTCGGATTCGCGGTCGATGGTGATGCAAAACGGCGTGATGCCGTTGATCTTTGCCTCGATCAAGGCTTCGCGAACGTCCTCGCGGGCGTAGCGCGCATCGCCGTAATCGTGATCGTACGGGCGGCCGTCGGTTAGGATGATGAGTAGCTTGGTTCGTGATTCCTGACGGAGCAGTTTGTGCGCGGCGTGGCGGATCGCGGCACCGAGACGCGTGTTGTTTTGAAAGGTGATGCCGCCGATGCGTTTTTCGATCTCGTCGGAGTATTTTTCGCTGAAATCTTTGACGACGTAAAACTTCACATTACGGCGACCCTCGCTCGTAAAACCGTTGATCGAATAGACATCACCGACGGCTTCGAGGGCTTCGCTCATCAGGACGAGGCCTTCTTTTTCGATCTCGATTATACGGCGTCCCGGATGCGTATACGGCTGCAGAGGGTTTCGCGTGATCGTGCGGGCCGTCGAACTTGATTGGTCGAGCAACAAGGACACGGCAACGTCACGCTGTTTTCGCAGGCGTTTGGTGTAGATATTTTCGGACGGCTGACCGTCGGCACGTTTATCGACAACGTAATCAACGAGGGCATTCAGATCGTAATCTTCGCCGTCGATCTCGCGGTTGATGCGGGTCAGGTTTTCGGGCTTCATCAACTGAAACTGATGGCGGATCGACGCTATCACGCCGCGATAACGCGAGCGTGTAAGCTCGACGAACGTGCGGTCACCATTTTTGACACGCTTTTCAATGACGCGGCTCCAGCCGATGCGATGGTCGTTCAGTTCGCGGTCCCATTCGTCATAGGCAAAGGCAACGTCGTCAGCCTCAAGTTCCTGTTCCGGCACGTCGGCCTGTGACCAGGCTTCAGACCCGGAAAGATCGTCCGGCTCGCCCTCATCATCAAGGCTGTTCCATGCGTTGAACAGATCGCGGATATCCTGCATCTGCTTTTGCTGCTCGCGTTGAGAGCGGTCGTCGGTGACGGACTCGGCGGCGTCTTTGTCATCGTAAGCAAAATCACTCTTTTCCTCAGTATTATCTGACTCTGCTTCTTGCGACTGCTCGGGCGTGATGTTTTGAAAGAGCGTGTAGATGTGCGAAGTCGCCATCAGGCTGTCAGCGACGGATGTCAATGATGAACGAAAATACTTTTCGATAACCCCTTCGATCTCGGAGACGATCTGGCCGTAAAACCGCTTGGCGTCGTCGGTTGCTCCGCCGCAGAGAGTGATCTGAAAGAGCAGCTCAAACGGAACCTGATGGATGGGTAGGTCGAAAATGTATGGGCGGTTCGAGCCCAAATGGTGTCGCATCAGATCGAGGTCTTTGACCAGGCCGCGATAGGTTTGCCGCAAGCAATGATCGATACGCGCGTTTTCCATCGTGGCAAATATTTTGCGCGCCAAGCGGGGTTCGGGGAAAGTTTTGAGGACTTCACGGTAGTCTGAGTCAGGCGGCAGAGAGAGAACCACCCCGTCCGCCGAAGCGGCGTCCACCCCTCCTTCGTAAGGAGGGGAGTTTTTTCCCAGATAACCGTCGAGTGAAAACGCATCTTTCTGGTCAGCGGTCATCGAATATAGCTCGCTGAGGTCGGCGAAAGCGGCCTTTAATTCGAGCGTGTCGCGGTCAAATGTGCCAAATTCGATCTGTCCGGCACCGTGGGCGGCGAGGACTTTGTAGAGACGAAAATCCATTTCGTCCTCGTCAAACTCGGCGATCGACGCGGGTAGATGGATCGTTTTGCCGTCGCCGATACGCGATTCCTGAGCCATCGCGGAAAGCGGCACGATCTCGATCTCTTTGCCGGTCAGAGCCTCGATGTACATCCGCAGAACGGATTGAACGCTCTCGAGCGACAGCCCGAGCCTCACTTGCTGCAGACGTTCGTTCGACGCACGTGTTTCGAGAGCGAAATAGCTGCGTCGGGATTTGGCAGATTCGTCTGCGTTTTCGCTGAGCCCGTTTTCGACCCATTGTTCGAACTGATTGACTGAAACCTTTTGCAACGCTGTCGCACTTGATTTGAAAGCCGCTAATGCGCTCTCGGCATCTGTTTCGGCTATACGCTTCGTCAGGTGAAGAACCCTACTGACCGTATCCGGTTCGAGGCGGCTTTTTGACCCGGCTAGGCGGTCAAAGAGTTTTGGTGTCGCCCGCAGAAATGCGATCAGCACCGCATTGCCGTGACGGGCGATCTCGCGGGCAAGGGCACGCCAATCGTCAAAGGCACGCTCTGACAACGTGAGAACCTTGCTGCCCGATGCAATAAAGTGCAGCGTGACGCTGCCGCCAAATTCGAGAAACTCCGCCGAGGTTTGCATCAAAGCGACCGCATTTGGCGCCGTTAGATCGGCGAGCGCCTTTGGCAGCTCCTGCCACAGATCGGCCGTCAGGCCGCCGGTTCGATTCGCAAAATCGGTGGCTAGGGTTAGAGCGGCCTCAGCAACAACCGGCGAATCGTCGCCAAACTGCTCGAGAGCACGGGCGACTGCAGGAGTGTGATCGAGAAAATCTGCGCTGTGTTTTGCCGAACGCCCGGCGATCTCGAAGGCGAGATCGAGGATATTTGTGAGCAGCTTTTTGTCAGGGAGATCAGCCGCGATAGTTGGGATCAGATGAAATGTCTCCAGGGCGATCGAGCTGGAAAGCACAAGCTGGCGTGAGCAAACCTGAAAAACTGACGCGCGGGCGGCTTTTGGGATCTTTTTGAGAGCTTCGACTCCGTCGGCGAAAAATTTGACTCCGCCGTCCGCATTTCCCATAGCCAGCCGCCGGCCAAACTCGCCCCAGTTTCGCAGATCGTCTGCCGACAGGACCTTTGCCGCTTTTGGCACGGCCTCAACAAACTCGCGGCTGACTCGTAAGCTCACGCCCGCCAGCGCCGCGCTTGTTTCCAGAGCCGCACGCTTTTTGTCCGCCGGCAATTGTCCGAGACGGCGTGCAAGCCCGGTAAGAGTCGGTTTTTCGGGTTTTTGATTTTCGGCCACCTATCAAGTTTAAAGGAAAAGAGAGAAAGAACACACTCCCTACCGGTCATGTTTCTGTCCGCTAATGATGATGGTCGTCACCGGGCTGGTTCAGTTTTGACAGATCGAGCAGCTTTGAAAATTCGTCAAAGTGAAACATCGTCTCGTCCTTACAGTGATCGCAAAAAAACGTGACGTCCTCGCCAAGGTACATGTCCTTGAGATGATAGGCGATAAAACAGCCGTAGCAACGCTGGATGCGTTTGCCAAAATCTTCGATGGTGTGGGTTTCAGACATTTATTTGACCACCCCGCGTTTGGAGCTTTCGATAAATGTTGTGATCATGTCCACCTCAGGCGAACCGGAGATCTCAGCACGGATGCGGGTCAAGGCTTGGCTAGTATTAAGTTTGGATGAAAGCAAGAGGTGAAAAGCGTGGTGGAGCTTTTCGATCGTATCTTTGCTATAACCGCGACGCTTTACGCCGAGACGGTTTAGGCCGTAGCATTTGGCGTGATTGCCCTGGATGATGGCGAATGGCATAGCGTCTTTGACAACGACTGAGTAGCCGCCGATAAATGCGTCGTAACCGACGCGGCAAAACTGGTGGACGCCGGAATAGGCTCCGACGCTGGCCTTATCGGCGATCTCGACGTGGCCGGCGAGTGTCGCGGCGTTTGCCATGATGATCTCGTTGCCGAGGTGGCAATCATGGGCGACGTGGGACTGGACCATAAGCAAGTTGCCATCGCCAATGCTGGTCAAACCACCACCGCCAACCGTGCCGCGATGAATAGTTACAAATTCACGAATGTGATTGTTTTTACCGATCACGGTCTTTGTTGGTTCACCGGCGTATTTTAGATCCTGCGGGGCAAGGCCGATCGAGACAAAAGGGGACACCTTTGTGCCGTCACCGATGGTTGTATTGCCGTCAACAAAGACGTGTGATTCTAGCCGTACGTTCTGTCCGATCGTGACATTATCGCCGATCGAGCAAAACGGCCCAATATGGCAACCATCACCGATCTCTGCGTTTGGGGCGACGATCGCCGAGGCGTGAATGAATGAACTCATTTTCTAAATTAGGTGGCGTTGTTCTCGTCGGATACGTTTTCAGTCGCGGAACCTTTTTTTACGATCATCCATACCGAAATACCAACAGCGATAACTGCGACGAGCGGTGACAACAGCCCCGCGATCAGCGTGGCGAGAAATCCGTATTTTCCTAGCCGCGCGTTGCCTCGGCTACGGCCGACAAACAGAGGTATCAGTCCGAGCAGAACCCCGATAATGATCTGAAAGATGATCACATAGGTATAGAGTTGTGTAGTTGTAAGTTCCATAAGTTTATTTTTGTTCGCGGTCGGCGATGATCGAAAGTATCTCGGTCTCAGCCGTTACCTGTCCATCAACCGATGCGATGCCGTGCATCTTTTGCACCTTGCTGCCGATCCGTAGGGCGACGACCTCGAGTCTGAGCGTGTCTCCCGGGACGACCGGACGGCGAAAGCGCGCATTTTCGATACCTGTAAAAAACGGGATCTTGCTATCGCGATCCTCAAACTCGCGTAGAGCCAAAATGGCACCCACCTGCGCGAGTGCCTCGATCTGCAAAACGCCGGGCATAACAGGTGCCTCCGGAAAATGCCCCGCAAAGAACGGTTCATTTATGGTGACTTGCTTTATCCCAACGATGCTCACACGCGGTTCAAGCTCGATGATCTTATCGACAAGCAGAAACGGGTACCGGTGCGGCAAAATTTTTTTAATACCTACGGAATCGAGGATCGGCATAATTTGATCGGTAAATAAAACATATAAGACAAAAGCCGGCAAAAGGCAATTTCACCGGCTATTGAACTCGTCTAAGTTTTGATTGTCAGCCCGTTATTTTGGCGTCGCGGTCGTTGCTGTCGTGCCGCCGGCGTTATACGAGGTGATAAACGCTTTTGTTACATTCGCCGTTTCGTCAAGAGCGAGTATGGCGTTGATGTTTTCATTAGCGAGCGCCTGAATATCGAGGATCGCCGTGTAACCATTCTTTTTGGCAAATGCCTGGATCGCCTTAAAGATATCGTTCTGGATCGGGCCGAGAACTTCGCTGCCGCGTTTTGCCAGAGTAGCGTCGTAATCCTTTTTCTTAAACTCAAGCTCTCGTTGCAACTTTTGTCCCTCTTCCTGTTTAGCGATCAGAGTTTCCTGCTTAACAGGAACGGCCGGATTATTCTGAGCTTTTGCAAGTTCGTCTGCGATCGTCTTGATACGGGTATCAAGCGTTTGCAGCTCGGTTAGACGCGGTTTCATTTCCGTCTGGAGAGCCTTTAGGGCGTTGATATATTTGGTCACACCTTCTTTTTCGTCGGCGAACATACCAGTATCGATCCAACCGATCTTGCCGGTCCCGGTCTGAGCAAATGTTGACATTGCGAAAACCGTCGCAAAAATAAAGCTAACGGCAAGCAGATTAAATTTCTTCATTATCGTGTAAAACTCCTTAACTATCGGTGGACACTAACTGTCCCAAAAATCTCTATACAATGCTTTGAAACCTATTTTACGTAAAGTGTTGCTTAGCGTTTCAAAAGAAAAGCAATATTAAATAAAAGGGCAGTCAAAGTCAATATCTTCAGCGGCCTAAAAAGTGCGGCCTACCGTGAATTTAAATCCGCTTCGCTTACCGGGCAGAAAGATGCCGGGCAATTCGGGCGTCGCTCCAAACTTACCATTTGGATTATAAAAGTAAATCAGCCGGAAAGGTACATTAACGATCGGCACCTGTACGCGAAACTCAACACCGACCGTTGCTTTATAGTCTCCCAGCTTGCCAAACTGCGATTCACTTACTCGAAGCTGGCTATTTTGCTGGACCTCACCACGCAGGTAAAGTGCCTGAACTTGGGGGGATAGGCTCGTCGGGCAGCCAAATCGATTACCGCGACAGAATTCGTTGATATAGTCGGTTTTGGTCAAAACCCGTCCGCGATAATAAAGTATGCTGCCAAAGCTGCTCTCGAGGACCGGCGTGTTAATAAGCCCAAGTGCTGTAAGTCGGCCAGCACCAAGGAAAGTGTCGTCAGCAAGAAATTCACTGTTAATAACCTGATGGGGAGATTTCCTAAGATTAAAGACCGATCCGATATCACCAAACAGGGCTAATGTGGCCGGGCCAAAGATCGGTATTCGGTACTCGACGTTAGCGAGCAACTGTGTGTCGCCACCAATGAAACGATAGTTTCGCGAAAACAATGCCGGGTTTGCACCGCTGATACCCGTAACCTCACCAATAGTCTTGATCTCGTCGCGGTCACGGGGGTCCAGGCCATGATTTTGGTCGGCGGTGCCAAACGCGTTTATCGCGACGACAACGTTGCGGCTGGTTATATATGTATCAAAAGGTGCGATCGGACCAATGGCTCGTGATTCATAACCGCGAATATCATTTTCGCTACCAAGGAAATAACGCGAATACGCGGGCACCCCGCCGATGAATGAGAGCGAATTGGCATTTCTAACTTTTGCAGTAGGGGACCAAGTGCCTATCGTTCCGGCTTGGATCCTGTATGCAAACACATGCGGGTTCTTGGATTTCTTGTTCCTGACCGGAATAAAGTGCGAAAACTGGATCGTCGGTTGATATGTGCGGACATCTCCGCCGAGCCCGGCAAGAGCAAACGAAGCTGAGAGCGATTTACCGCTCAGAGTATCGATACCGTTTGCGGCCGGTTGACGCGTATCATAAACAAACGTGCCGGTGATCTGACTAGTAATAATATTAGGCTGCCGATAAATTACGGGAATAGTTGCAGCAGGGTCAGCCGAGCTATTGATCTCAGGATCCTCAATGCTTGTTGAAGAAAACTGATACGTTAGGCCAACACGAGAAAACTGAGTAAATCGGCGCTTTTTGAAAAATAGTTCAGAAAGAGGTGCGGTCGCAAACACATTGGCACCATATGTTTTTTGGGTAAAGAGGTTTGCCTCGTCTGTCAGAACAGCTCCGTTTGGGTTATAAAGGTCGTTAAGAACGTCCGTGTTCTGGGTCAGATAGGTGCCTTCGCCAAAGAATTTGTATTTACTTGTAAATACCGAAAATCCAACCGAGATAGGACGGTTTCTGAAATAAGGCTGCTGGTATGTGAACTGAATATTTCTCTGGCGATTGCCTGCCCCGACGTTGAAAGATAGTATTTCACCACGTCCGGCAAGGTTGTTTGTCGAGTATTCGAGTCCAAAAAATGAACCGCCAATACCTGATAATCCACCGTTAAAAGATATTTGCTGACGGCCTTTCTCTTTAACCTTGACGATCAGATCTACGTCGCCTTTTTCTTCGTCGGTCCGGATCTCGACGTCTTGGTCTTTATCAATTGGGTCAAAATATTGCGTTTGGTTTAGTCGGGCGACCGAGATCTCTAGGAAATTTTGATTGTAGATATCACCTTCGTTCAAGAGAAATTCACGCCGCATGACTTTGTCACGGGTGAACGTGTTACCAGTAAATTCTAAACGCCGAAGACTAAACTGTTTGCCCTCGTCAATGGTGAGAGTAATGTCAACAACACCCTCTTCCGGGTTTGTTTTGCTGTCATTAAACACTGGTTCAAACTCGGCGTTGTATTGAACAAAGCCTTGCGAGCCGTACACCTTTTTTAGATCTTCGTAAACTGCATCCTGAAGTCGTTTGCCGTCGGCGATCTCGCCCTTTTTAAGCCCGACATAGCTGAGGATCTGCTGTTCGGAAAAGATCGAGTTGCCCTCAACTTTGAGTTCGCCAACTCGAAATATCTTACCTTCGGTAACCGGCACTACGATCCTGAGCGTGTCGTCGTTTGACCCTAGTATCGGAATAGGGATCGGTAGATTCTTTAGCAGAGGCAAGCCAGTGCGTTTATAACCGAGCCCGACGACCACCGGGTCGCCGATACGAGCCTGAAAGTAGCCCTTTGAAAACATGTACGAACGCACATTTTTCTGCAGATCATATTGCAGCTTACGCAGATCGAGGATATCCATCCCCTTTATTCGTGAAATAAGGCCCGTTTTCTTGACCAAAAGCAAGGCATCTCGCAACTCGCCGTCCTTGAATTTTTGATTGCCGTCAAAATCGATCTCGACGATACGTGAGCGGTTCCCCTGTTGCACATCGAAAGTGACGGCTATCGACGTTGCCGATACCTCCTCTTCCTTAACAGTCACGGTCGCATTGGGGAATCCCTTTGACGCGAGCATTTCGCGCAGGATTCGGGTCGCGTTGCGTGCCTTTACAGGGTCATAGACCGATTCTTTCGAAACACCTACACGCTTTTCACGAAACTCCTTAAGGATGTCGGATTCTGCGATCACTTTTGAACCTTTGAATTGCAGATCACGAATGATCGGCAGTTCTTTGACCTCAAAAATGACATTTACGCCGCCGCGGATACCGTCCTCGGTCAGTACGCGAGTTGATGTTTTATCGAAAAAGTTGAGCGAGAGGAGTTCGCGGAGATCGCGTTCAAGAGCCGCCGGGTCATAAACATCCCCGGGACGGGTTTTGATGTAATAAAGCAGATCTTCGTCACGCAGACGGCGGTTGCCTTGGATATCGACCGTTTCAACAACCTGTTGTGCAGCCTCCGCTTTCCCGGAAACTACTTTGTTTTTCGCACTTTCGTCTTTTGAGGCGAGGGCAGGAAATGCCGCAAATGCCAAGACGAGTAATACAAATCCGAGTGCGCGAAGATTATACATAAACCGGGAACTTCCTTACTGTGCAAATTAAAAAGCTCCGAAAAGCTTTGGGTTCGCCGTTGCTATCAATGTGAACCACTAGGATAAACCAACAAAAACGGCACTACAACGTCATATTTAACTTGCCTGTTTGATTCTGCGCAAGTGCCGCAGGTTGCCTTTTAGGGCTTATCCTTCAAACTTACGAATTATACAAGGAAAACTATCGAACTGCGAACCTCAGCGCGCCGATTTAGCGCATATTTGTTGGGTTAAAGTCGAATTATTAGTTCGTCACCTTGGCACGGCCACGGATCAAAACGGGTGCGTCGGGGGCACGGCAAAAATCGATCAGCCGTTTTGATCCGTGGCCGTGCCGGGACGGTCGCGAGTTTTGTCCGTCCGCAAGCGATCGCCGCGATGGATGAGATCGGCATCGACATAACGGGTCATCGTTCAAAATGTCTCGATGAATTTCTCGACACCGCGTTCGATCACATTATCACCGTTTGCGATAACGCTAATCAAACCTGTCCTGCTTTCCCCGGTAAGGCACAGCGGACACACTGGAGCCTCGAAGATCCGGCAGAGGCTGAAGGTGCAGAAGAAGAAAAGCTGGCCGCATTTCGTACAATTCGCGACCAGCTAATAATAAAAATTAAAGAGTTTATCGGCTCAAACTAAATCAAGCCTTTTGCGTTAGTTCTTTCTCGGTCTTTTTGGCGCGGACCTCACGAAATGCAAGTTTGCCGCCTTCGGGATATATCTCGACGGTACTTTCGTCCGTGACTTGGCCTTGGATGAGTGCTTCGGAAAGCTCGTCTTCGACGTGTTTTTGCAGTGCACGTTTTAACGGACGGGCGCCGTAGCTACGGTCGGCGCAGGTTTTCTCAACCAGCCATTTTTTGGCATCGTCGGTCAACAAGATCTTTAGATCACGTCCTGCGGTCACAACATTCAACTTTGCGACTTGCAGATCAATGATGCGGAGCAGATCCTCGTCGAGCAGTTCGTCAAAGATGATGATCTCGTCGAGACGGTTGATAAATTCGGGGGCGAACGTCTGTTTGACCTGCGACATTACCTGTTCTTCCATCTTTTCGCGGGTCGCATCGGCACTGCCTTGGAACCCAAGCGAAGCGCGTTTTTGGATCACGCGGGCACCGAGGTTCGATGTCATGATAAAGATCGCGTGCTTGCAATCGACCGTCTGGCCCATCGCATCTGTCAGGACGCCGTCCTCAAAAACCTGCAGTAGCACATTGAACAGATCCGGATGAGCTTTTTCGACCTCGTCAAATAGCACGACGGCGTAAGGCGAGCGGCGGAGTTTTTCTGTAAGCTGGCCGCCCTCTTCGTGGCCGACGTAGCCTGGAGGCGAGCCGATAAATTTTGAGACCGAGTGCTTTTCCATGAATTCGCTCATGTCAAAACGGATCAGTGCTCGTTCTGAGCCAAACAAATATTCGGCGATCGAACGCGCTACCTCGGTCTTTCCGACGCCGGTCGGGCCTAGGAAAAGGAACGAGCCGACGGGGCGATGCGGATTTTTTAGTCCGGCACGCGAACGGCGGATAGCTCTTGCGAGTGCCGAGATCGCCGGCCGCTGCGAAACGATGCGCTCATGCAGAGCGGTTTCGATCGTCAACAGTTTTTCGGCTTCTTTTTGTTTGACGGATGAGACGGGAACACCCGTCCACCGGGCGATCACTTCATCAACATCATCTTTCGTAACCTCGACGGCAAAGAACGAATCTTCTAACGACCGCAGCTCATACGAGATCAACTGATCTTCGTTTGCAGCGGCACGTTTCCAATTCTCAACCGTTTCTTTCCATGAGGGTTCGCCGCGATTTTCGTGTTGGTACCGCAACTTGGCACGAGCGCCGGCTTCGTCGAGAACGTCAATAGCCTTGTCCGGCAAAAAGCGGTCAGCGATGTAGCGGTTCGATTGCGTAACGGCGGCGAGCAAAGCGTCCTTGGTGTAACGAAGCTGATGAAACGCCTCGTACCGTTCAACGATGCCGTTAATGATCTCAAGCGCCTCGGGCTCGGTAGCGGGCTCGATCTTGACTGCCTGAAAGCGGCGTTCGAGGGCACGGTCTTTTTCGATGGTCTTGCGAAACTCAGTTGGGGTTGTCGCACCGATGCACTGAATATCGCCGCGCGACAGAGCCGGTTTCAAAATATTGGCTGCGTCAAGCGTTCCTTCGGCCGATCCGGCACCGACGAGCGTGTGCAGCTCATCGATAAATACGATGTTCTCATCGCTCTCTTTCAACTCGGCCATGATCTTTTTGAGACGTTCCTCAAACTGGCCGCGATATTTTGTGCCGGCAACGACCAGTGACAGGTCGAGCGACAGGATGCGTTTGTTTTCGAGAAAGGTCGGTACGTTTTTATCGACGATGCGTTGGGCAAGGCCTTCGATAATGGCGGTTTTGCCTACACCCGATTCGCCGATCAGGACGGGATTATTTTTTGTGCGACGGCAGAGGATCTCGATGATCCGCTGAACCTCACCTTCGCGTCCGACGAGCGGATCGAGACGGCCTTCGGCAGCATCGACTGTCAGGTCACGGGTAAATTCGAGCAAGCCCGGAGTCTTAGAGTTTTCCTTATTTGCCGCGAGCACGCCGGGTATGCCGCTCTGACGGGTCATCTCGTCGCGGACATCCTGCAGCCTCAATCCGTAGCCAAAAAGTATCTCAGCGGCGACGCTCTTTTCTTCGCGGACGATACCCAGTAGCAGGTGCTCGGGGCCGATGTGGCGGTTTTTTAGCTGACGGCTTTCGTCGTTGGCGTAAAACAGGATCTGCTTGGTGGCGGCGGAAAGGTGCAGTTCGGATGACTGCGGGATACGGCCCTTGACGACGATACGTTCCTCTACATCGCGGCGGATGTTATCAACGGTAAGGGCATGGCGAAACGGGAAAAAGCGCGTCGAAAGAGTTTTGTCCTCACGCATAAGGCCGAGCAAAATGTGCTCGGGAGCAATAACTTGCGAGCCGTATTGGAGGGCTTCGTACCGGGCGAAGAATATCACCCGCCGTGACCTCTCCGTGTAACGTTCAAACATAGGATTCTTTAATACCGCTTTCCCGTTATCGTTTATGGAAAAACAATTATAACGAAAAAACGGCCGCGACGCGCCAACTTTTTCAAGATTCAGATCTTACGAGCTTTGGTTGAATATAGTTGCAAAGGCGCAATAAATCCACAAGAAAATCAGCAATTTACATGGAAAATGAAATTTTTTTTGAGGGGGGCTAATTTGCCATCCGCGACCGGGCGTCGATGCCATCGATCTCGTCGCCGGCGATCTCACGGACGATTGCCTCGTCCTTGTGCGAAATGCCGCGGAGGATCTTGCCCGCCGGAGCGAGTTCGACACGCGAAGTGAGGACACGGGCGACGCGTTTTGGCAGGAATTTAGGGGCTAATCCCGCGATCGAATCAGCAAGAGCAACGATGTCGCCACCGCCAAGCCAATGCTCACGAACGATCGATTCGTCGGTTCGGTTTATCAGCCTGAGTAGCGTCAGAGCAACGACGTAAATGTCATCGACCTGTCCGATAAAAGGGAAGACGTCGGGGATAAAATCTAGCGGCGAAACGACATAGACGATAGCCGCGAGGAATAGGGCCTTTTCCGCCGTAGGCACACGGGCGTCTTTGAGCATGCGGCCGAGCAGCATGACCATGTTTGGCAAAAACATCAAAAAGTTGCGCATCCGGCCTTTTGACTCGCTCTTTTCACGTCTCGTTAGCTTGTTCTTTTTGCTCATTTTGTTTCCTATCCTTTCGCGGTTCTTTCAGTCTAAAAACAACCTGTGCTTTGTGCAAGTTTCGCGCCGATTGGTTGTATGGTAAATTCAACTAAATATGATCCTCGAAAAGATACGAGCACGTGCCGCCGCCGATGTACAACGCATTATTCTGCCTGAGGGCGAGGATATCCGCACCGTCGAGGCAGCCGCGATCTGTGCCGCCCAAGGGATCGCAAAGATCACGCTACTTGGTAACGAAGAAAAGATCCGTGAGCTCGCGTCCGCTGCAGGTGCAAATCTAAATGGCGTAGATATTTTAGATCACCGCAAGTCGGCGGATTTTGGTAAGTTTGCGACGCTTTATCATCAGATGCGCCGCGCCAAAGGCGTAACGCTTGAGGAAGCCGAGCAGACCGTAAAAGACCCACTGTATTACGGCAACCTGATGGTCCGCGAAGGCAAAGCCGACGGCTCGGTCGCCGGGGCGACAAACACGACCGCTCATACGGTCGCCGCCGCTCTACGATGCATCGGCGTAAAACAGGGAATGAAGACCGTTTCGAGCTTTTTCCTGATGGTAGTGCCGGATAAGAAATTTGGGGCGAACGGTGCGATGATCTACGCGGATTGCGGCGTCGTTATCGACCCTGACGTAAGCGAACTCGCCGAGATCGCGATAGCATCTGCGGATTCGTGCCGCGCTCTGTTGCAGGTTGAACCGCGCGTCGCCATGCTCTCATTCTCAACAAAGGGAAGTGCAAAACATCAGCTAATCGAAAAGGTCGTTGAGGCTACAAAAACGGTAAAGGTTCGCATGCCCGACCTCGCTATCGACGGTGAACTCCAGGCCGACGCCGCCCTTGTCCCGTCCGTCGGTTCGTCAAAAGCACCGGGTTCAAGCGTAGCAGGCAAGGCAAACGTGCTGATTTTCCCCGATCTCAACGCGGGAAACATCGCCTACAAACTCACCGAACGCCTCACAGGCGGCACCGCCATCGGCCCGATACTCCAGGGCCTCGACCGCCCCTGCAACGACCTCTCGCGCGGCTGCAAGGCGGAAGACATTGTCGATGCGGTTGCGATCACTGCGGTGCAGTCACAAGCGCGAAAACAGGCTTGATCTCCTCTCTTGATCCTAAAACAAGAAAATGGGTCGCAACCATCATCCGATAAAAAACATTCTCGACCGGCTTGGGCCGGGGTTGATCACGGGTGCGTCGGATGATGATCCGTCGGGGATCGGGACATATTCTCAGGCAGGAGCGGCACTGGGTTATGCAACTTTGTGGACGGCGATCGTGACGCTGCCGTTGATGATCGTCGTGCAGCATATCTGCGCCAAAATAGGGATGGTATCGGGACGTGGACTTGCGGGGGTGCTCAAGCGATACTATTCGAAAATGCTGCTTTACCCGGTCGTGATCGGATTGGTTGTTGCTAATACCATCAACGCCGGTGCCGATATCGCTGCGATCTCAGCGGCGATAAATATGTTCGTGCCCATACCGATCTCAGTGATGGTGTTACCGATAGCGGTCGCGATCGTTGTTTTACAGGTGTGGGGCTCATACCGTGTGATGGTCAAGATTTTCAAATGGCTGACGTTGTCGCTATTTGCGTACGTGATCGCGGCGTTTCTCGCGCGGCCGGATTGGTATGCCGTTGCTCGGGCAACCGTTGTTCCGCAAATCCAGTTTACGAGCGAATACATCACGACCATCGTTGCGATCCTCGGCACGACGATCTCGCCGTATCTATTCTTTTGGGAGGCGAGCGAAGAGGTGGAGGAAGAGAAGAGCGAGGGTCGCAAGGATGTAAATGCCCGCCGCGGAGCGACCGATAAAGAGATAAAAAAGGAAAAGCTCGACACGATCGTAGGTATGCTGTTTTGCAACCTCGTCTTTTATTTCGTGATCGTCTCAGCCGGAGCGACGCTGCACGTGAGCGGGCAAACCAGCATCCAATCCGCGACCGAGGCGGCACAGGCTCTGAGGCCTCTTGCCGGAAATTTTGCTACGGTGCTGTTTGGCATAGGATTGATCGGAGCGGGACTCTTGGCGGTTCCCGTGCTGACGGGCTCGGCTGCTTATGCTGTTGCCGAGACATTTGGCTGGCAATCCGGTTTGGATGAGAAGCCGCGTCATGCAAAGAAATTCTACGCGGTGATCGGGGTTTCGACTATCGTCGGCGTCCTTATCGATTTTGCGGGTATCAATCCGATCTCGGCTTTGTTTTGGACAGCCGTCATCAATGGCGTTGTTGCTCCGCCGCTACTCGTTGTCATAATGCTCGTCGCCAATAACAAACGGGTTATGGGTACCCGGACAAATGGCCCTTGGACAAATGTGTTTGGCTGGCTTGCGACGGTGGTGATGTTTGCGGCAGCGGTCGCGATGTTTGCAACCTGGGCTCAGTGAACACCGGTTGCCAAAAGGCGTTTTCTCTTTTTAAGATCGAACCATTCGCCGGATCTTAGGAAATTTACCTGCATCGCGCCGTTTCGTCCTTTGGCGTCGATGAACATTACTTGCGTCGAGCCGATGACTTGCAGGTGGCGGTTGTCTTGGACGAGGACGGCGGTGTCTTCGTCGATGCCGATGCCGAGCATATTTGGGTGGACCATTACCAAACCTAAAAGGCGGTTGTGCCGCTGTCGAACCAGGAAATGTTGGTCAAAGATAACATTTGGGATAAGACCGAGCCCCTTTCGAACACCGACCTTTGAGCCGTCAAGGATCTTGAGATCTGCATCGCCGGTCATCATTGGATCCGACATAACCGCTGCTCCCGCGCTTGTGCCGCCAAAAGGAATTCCGCTTGAGTACTTTTCACGCAGCATCTTTAACAGCTCTTCGTCCTTGAGCACGTCCATGATGCGGTTTTGATCGCCGCCCGTAAAATAAACACCGGTCGCTTCGTTCAACTGCTTGACAAATTTCGCACGCTTTTCTGCATCAAGCGGGGCGGTTGGTGAGGCCTCAACCGCAAACGGCGTATATGCCGCCAAGTCCTTAGAAAATGAGGTAAAACTCGCTTCGGGCTCAGAGGTCGCCCACGTGATGATGAGTAACTTGGCTTTAGGCCCACCGGACCATTCGACAAACTTTTTTATAGCCTCAGGCGGCCGTTCGCCGCCGCCGATCACGAGTAGTCGCTGCTGTCCGAATGCTGAGGAAAAACAAGCAAATGTTATGGTCAGCAGCAAAAAGCGAGTAAGTTTAACTCTGATCTTCATGTTCTAGGGTATTTTGCGGTAAATGATTCTAGGCATTTCGGGCAGAGACATTTGCTGTATTTCGCTTTCATCTCGGCGCGGGCCTCGTCCGAGGTTTTGACAGACAGGCACCAGCAACCCTTGACGGTTGCTCCGCAGATGTATTCTTCGCCGCACGATTCGCAAACGGACGGATCTTTGTACTTTTCGGAAAAGATGCCGAGTGCTTTTCTTACCTTCATCTACCTGTCCATTTCTTAAAAGCAAGAACGGCGTTGAGGCCGCCAAAGGCAAACGAGTTTGAGATCGCGGCCTCTACCTCGGCGGGACGGGCCTCGTTGGCGATTACGTCGATGTTACATTCGGGGTCTAGCTCTGTAAAATTTGCCGTTGGTGGCAGTAGGTTGTTGTGCAAACCCAGAACGGTTGCTGCGGATTCGATAGCACCAGCCGCTCCGAGCGTGTGGCCGTGCATCGATTTGGTCGAACTGACCGCGACGTTGTCGGTGTGATCGCCAAACACGATCCGTACAGCCTCTGATTCCATCACGTCGTTTGCCTGCGTCGCCGTTCCGTGGGCATTGACATAGCCGACCTGTTCGGGAGCGATACCTCCATCGACGATGGCATTTTTCATAGCTCGAGCGGCACCCGTCGCCAGCGGCATCGTAAGATGATGAGCGTCCGCTGTCATACCAAAACCCGCGATCTCAGCGTATATTTTTGCACCGCGCGCTTGAGCATGGTCGAGAGCTTCCATTACGAACATGGCTCCGCCTTCGCCAAGTATCATTCCGTCGCGGTCTTTTGAAAAGGGCCTGCACGCGACGGGCGAGACGACGCGCATCCCTTCCCAAGAGCGAAGGTGGCCGTAAGAAAAAGGGGCTTCACTGCCGCCGGTCACTGCCGCATCGAGTGTGCCTTGCCGGACGAGCCAAAATGCCTGGCCGATCGCGTGATTTGCCGAAGAGCAGGCGGTCGCGGTCGTGAATGACGCGCCTTTTAGCCCAAATTCCATCGAGACGTGACTTGCTACTGCATTTGCCATGATCGTGGGAATATTGCCCGGACGGCCGCGATGCTTATTAAGGGCATACATTCTATGAAAGAGCTCATCCTCGGTCGTTTGACCGCCAAGGCACGAGCCGGTTATGACGCCGGTGTTTATCTTTAGGTCCTCGGTAAACGTGATCCCCGAATCCGCGATCGCCTCGCGGGCCGAAACTATGCCAAACTGGCAAAATGGGTCTAGCCACTCGACAAATCGCTCTTCGAAATGTTCAAGCGGATCAAAACCCTTTACCTCCCCGCCATTTTTGAATCTAAAATCAGACATATCGACGCCCTTGATCTGCCCGATGCCGGAGCGCCCATTACTGATCGAAGCCCAAAATTCGGTTGCGTTTTTGCCGAGTGCTGAGGTCACACCGATGCCCGTTACCACTACTCGTCTTTGATCCATATTTATATTATGTCTGAGTTCAAGTCACGCTATCCCGACGCCGACCGTGTTCAGATTATAGGTTTCTACGCTTAGTTTTCAAAATTGAACAATAAACGCCTGAATGTTTTTGTGATTCTGCTATATTGGAATTCTCTTGATTTAGAAGAAAAATACCTAATGGACAATTTTGCTTTCCTGCCTATCCAATTTTTAATCGAAAGATCGCAAAAGTACGGTGATATTTTTGCCTTTAGGATCGGCCGTCAAAAGGCGTTTTTCATAAAACACCCCGATCATATTAAAGAAGTACTTGTCACGAAACAGGCCAATTTTGTAAAGGAAGATTTCTTAAAACGAGGCAAGCTCTTTCTCGGCGATGGATTGATCACAAGTGAGCCCGAGGTGCACCGGCGTCAGCGGCGCATGATCCAGCCCGGATTTCACCAAGAACGCATCGAGGCCAGCGCCGCCACAATGGCCGCATTTGCCAAAAAAACTTCGGACGGGTTCGTTGACGGCAGTTCGCTCGACATGTCCGCTGAGATGTTGCATTTGACACTCAGGATCGTAGCAAAGACGCTGTTTAATGCTGATATTGAGGATGACGCTCAGGATTTCGGCGAGGTCCTAACGACCTTTCTGGATCTTTTCAATATGCTTGTTTTTCCGATGGATACATCCGGCGATCGTCCTCCGGATATGACCGCGGCAGAAATACAAGCGGCGAGACAAAAGATCGACAATATCATTTATCGGCTGATCGCTGAGAGGCGAGCCTCCGGCGAGGACACGGGCGACTTGCTATCTCTGCTCATGCGGGCGACCGATCACGGAAAAGGGATGTCCGACGAGCTTTTGCGCGACGAGATGGTGACGATATTCTTAGCGGGGCACGAAACGATCGCCAATGCTCTGACCTGGTCTTGGTATTTGTTGTCGCAAGATGCCGAGACTGAAGCCAAGTTTCACGAAGAACTAGACCGGGTTCTGCCGGACGGCCGTGAGCCGACCATGAAGGATGTCAGATCTCTCGAATTCACCCGCAAGGTATTGACCGAATCAATGCGGCTGTATCCACCAGTCTGGATACTTGGGCGAATGGCGATAGCCGATGTTCAGATAGCCAATCGCAACATTCCTAAAGATTCGGTCATCGTGATGAGTCAATATGTCACGCATCGTGACCCCAACAACTTTGCGGACGCCGGCAGCTTCGTCCCTGAAAGGTGGACGGATGAGATGAAAGAAAAGCTACCCCCATTCGCCTATTTTCCGTTTGGCGGAGGTTCGCGAAAATGTATAGGCGAGCAGTTTGCTCTAATTGAGGGGATCCTGGTATTAGCTACTTTGGGACGCAAATGGCGGTTTCGCAGGGCGATCAAGTCTAAGCCTGAACCACAGTTTTTGTTGACGCTAAGGCCGAATGGCCCGCTCGAACTTGTCGCGGAGTCTCGAGTCTAAGCATCTTTGTCCGTAGCCGAGACAGGCAGTGGGTAATGTCCTTACCCATTTTCTTTTGCCTCAAGTAGTGCCTCGATGCCATGGACGGCCTCGGCGACGCTTTTCATCGACTCGACCTTGTCATCCGGCACCATGAGATCAAACTCCTCCTCGAGCTCGAATATCAGATTGAGTCCGTCGAGCGAATCAAGCCCGAGTTCCTCAAACGTGGTTTCCATCTTGATCTCAGAGGGGTCCACTTTCTTAAACGTCGCAAATACCTTAATGACCCTTTCTGCAACTGATCCATCAGACATATTATTGGTTTCCTTTTAAAAGACTAAATTTACAAAAACATTATAACCAGTAACGTCCGGCAAAGCACGTCCATTGGTTCGCGTTAATATAACGCAGGTTCGCCCTGCGGACGTGTTTTCCATCGTTTGTGTACCCACATCCATTGTTCAGGATATTGACGGACAAATTTTTCCAGCTCAGCGGTAAATGCAGCCGTTGTCTCGACGATGTCGCGTTTACGGTCGCCGGTGTTTGCGGGTTGGATCACTTGTCCGCGTAGCAGTTTGTAGCGTTCGGTTGTTTTGTCCCAGACGCAGACGATCGGAAAAATAAGTGTATCGGAACGGATCGCCATCATCGCCGCACCCGAAGGCGTGCATGCGGGCACGCCAAAGAACGGTACAAAAACACCGACTCTCTCTTGTGCGTTGACATCTGCGAGTATTCCGAGCCCGCCGCCGCTGCGAAGTATGCTGATCGCAAGATTTGCCGAATTATTTTTGTTGATCGGCGTGTTGCCAAATCGCGTGCGGAGTTTTGTAAGCATCTTTTCGATCTTTGGATTGTCGAGTGGCCGGGCCATATAGTTGACAGGTTCGTATAGCGCGGCAAATGCAAAGACCAGCATTTCCCAGTTTCCCATGTGTCCGGTCACGACCACTGAACCACCGCCCCGCGCCTTGTGTTCGCGATACAGGGCCATTGATCCATCATCAAAATCAACGATCTGAGCCAGGTCCTCAGGCGAGTATTTACCAAATTGGCTGACCTCGCCCAGCACGCGGCCGAGATTTTCAAACGTCCCGTCGAGTATTTGTTTGCGTTCCGCAACAGTTTTTTCAGGGTAGGCGATCTCAAGACTGCGCATTCCAGACCGGCGAACACTTGTTAAAACATGCGAGGCTGTCTTTAGAAAAAAGATCCCGAGCCGCACGGCGAGACGGCGTGGCAATAGGCCCATCAGCCCCAGGCCGACCCGGGCTCCGACGTATTCTATGTTGATGACGGTTCGGCTTTTCTTTGCCATTGGCTGAGAATTACTTTAGTGACATTCCGGGTGGATTTCAACACTCAAAACGCGTCTCTATTTCTTACAAAACTCTTACAATTACAGCCGCGATAACCTGATAGGCTCTTAATTGGGCAATATTTGCCCGGCATAATACCGACCTCACAGGGGAATAATTCGTGCAAAATGTAATCGAACTAAACAGGCCAAACTCAGGCCGTCTGCACTGGGACACGATCGTCTTTGTCGCTCTCTTTCATATCATTGCGGTCGCGGCCGTTTTTACTTTTAGCTGGCAAAACCTCGCCGCCGCACTTGTCACATGGTGGATCGCCGGCAGTTGGGGCATCGGCATCGGTTATCACCGCTTGATGACACATCGCGGTTTTAAGACCTCGCGTTGGTTCGAGCGGTTTGTCGCAACATGCGGCACATTGGCCGTCCAATCCGGCCCGATAGCATGGGTCACGACGCATCGCATTCATCACGCATTCACCGACACTGACCGCGATCCGCACAGCCCGCGAAACGGCACCTATTGGTCGCACATCGGCTGGATATTTCAAGGCACCGCACAGGTCCAGCCTGAGTCTGCCCGTCAAAAATACTCGCCCGATCTGATCCGCGACCCGTATCTCGTATTTATCGACAAATATTATTGGATGACCTCGGTCATCGTTGGCGGCATTCTCTTTGCGGTCGGCGGTTGGCAAATGGTCGTCTGGGGCGTCTTTCTCAGGACGGTGATGGGTTGGCACTTTACATGGCTCGTCAACTCGGCGACACATCTGTGGGGTTATCGCCGGTTTGAAACAGGCGACGATTCGCGTAACAACGGCCTCGTCGCCGCCGTCACATTTGGCGAAGGCTGGCACAATAACCACCACGCGTATCCCCGCTCGGCAAAGCACGGGCTGACGTGGCGTGAGTTTGACGTTAATTGGGTCCAACTCTGCGTACTCGAAAAGCTCGGCATCATTCGCGATGTCCACGCCATCGATATTTCCGAAGAGATCGACGGTGTTAAGGCTCTGAAGAAAGCAGCCTAACGGCAAGTAAAAAGTAAAAAGGTAAAAGGCAAAAGTAGAACAAAGTGTTTCTTGCTTTTGCCTTTTTACTTTTACCTTTTTACTTTTGAACCATGCGTCGGCGTAAGACAGCAATATTCTTTTTGATCCTGGGCATTTGCCTGATCGTGATCGCGGCGGCATTGAACGTCGGGTGGATCTTGCTCAATCTGCGTGAGGTCGCCCTACTGGTTTTTGGCGTGATATTTTTTGCCCTTATCATTACGGGGCTGACGCTAAATACGATCTTTCTCGTGCGCGAGATACGCCGTAACGAACAGCACGACGCTTTTCTAAACGCCGTCACGCACGAGCTAAAAACGCCGATCGCCTCGATCAAGCTCTATCTCGAAACGCTCAAGACGCGCCCCGTCGATGAAGCAAAGCGGACGGAGTTTTACGACATGATGCTGACCGACAGCGACCGCCTGCTCGGCACCGTCGAACAGGTTTTGCAGGCGAGCCGCACGCGCGAAAAGCAGCGGCAGATGAATGTCGCTGAGATCGATCTGGGCGAGTTGCTCACCGATACGATCAAAATGGTTTTGACGCGGCACAACCTTGATGCGGCGGCGATACGATATGCGGCCCCGGCAGAGCCGATCAAAACGATGGGTGATCGCGGCGAGCTGCAGACGGCGTTTGCCAACCTGCTCGACAACGCCATCAAGTACTCGGCCGATGTGCCAAAGATATCGGTGCGGATGTCGCGGTCGCGTTCAGGCAAGGCGGATATTTTGTTTCGCGACAACGGCGTCGGCATTCAGCGCGGCGATCTGAAACGTATATTTAAGCGTTTCTATCGGGCGCCAAATGCCGAACCGAACGCGGCCAAAGGCAACGGACTCGGACTCGCGATCGTGCGTTCGATCATCGAAAAACACGGCGGCCGCATCAAAGCCGAAAGCCGCGGACTTGGCAAAGGCAGCACGTTTATTGTGCAATTGCCCAAGGCGTAATTGGTAATGGTGAATGGTGAGTGGTGAATGGTTAATAAAAGCAGGCTTCTTCTTAATTCATCATTCACCATTCACAATTCACCACTAAATTATGAACATCTTAATTGTCGAAGACGAAGAGCATCTCGCCGTGGGCCTAAAGTTTAACCTTGAGGCTGAGGGTTATGAGACGGTGATCGCGAGTGATGGCGAGACGGCGCTTGAGCTGCTGGCGGCGGGTGCGTTTGATGCGGTGGTGCTGGATGTGATGTTGCCGGGTATTAGCGGTTTCGAAGTCGCGGCGGCGATGCGCGAGCAACAAGATTACACGCCCATCCTGATGCTGACCGCACGCGGACGGCCCGAAGATGTCCTCAGCGGGTTTGCTGCCGGTGCCGACGATTATCTGCCAAAGCCGTTTGATCTCGCTATTTTCCTTGCCCGGCTAAACGGGCTGCTCCGCCGCCGTCAGTGGATCAAGAACGAAACCGAGTCTAATGAGCTCGAAACGCTCCACATCAACGGCCGCGAGATAGATCTCGTAAATCTCGAACTGCGAACGGCTGACACCGCTGTCCGGCTGACGCTGATGGAGGTAAATCTGCTGCGGTTTTTGATCGCAAACGAGGGCCGCCCCGTATCACGTGCGGCGATACTCGAAAACGTCTGGAACCTCTCTGAGGACACCGACACGCGTGCCATCGACAATTTCATCGTCCGCCTCCGCAAACTGCTCGAAGACGCCCCAAACAGCCCTCAGATCCTACAGACCGTCCGAGGTATCGGTTATAGATACGTAAGCCCTGATGCAGAAGCCCGCACGAAGTAAGGGCGTTCTTTGCGGTTAAGAAATTCCCCACGAAACAGACGAACCACACGAAATAGACAAGAATAAGGATCTTTTTTCGTGCCTTTCGTGTATTTCGCGGGCAAACTCTTCTTATTCCCGATAGTCCTCTCTCGCCACGACCCGCACCTGCCGCCGCCAATCCTCATGCAGCTCAAACCGCCACAGCTCGATCCCGGACGAGATCGTCTTTGCAAAAAATTCAAAATCACGATGAAAACTCCACGCCGGAGCCGCGAGATATATGATCGCCGGCTGGTCTGATATCGTGCGTCCGTCAAACAGGTCTGCCTCATCAAGCAGCCCGCGTCGCCGCTGCAATTCGATCTTTCTCCAGTAATCCGCCACCTGAAAAACGCTCGAACGGTCAGGCTGCGTCTTTAGCTCGATGATGACGAGACGGCCGTCTTTGCGTAGGGCGAGTAGGTCAACGCGGGCATTTGCAGAGCGAAACTGATGATAGATCGGCGACAAGATCAAGTTGGCGTCAAGCTGCGTAATATTGCGGCGTAGGATCGATTCGAGCCAAGCCTCGGGCGCCGTCCGATAATATTCGTGACGCTTATTCAGCGTCTCGGCGGTTCGGTAAAGTTTGAGCTGGTCGACGATCTCAACCAGATCATCCCACGTCTCGTCCGATAAAATTCGTCGGTCACGGCCAACGCCACACCACGCTTTTTCGATGCCCATCATAGTCCGCACCCGGGCAAACGGTAAACCCATGAACCGCAAAGTCTCGCCCTGTCGCGAAAAAACTACATCGATCTCATCGGGTGAAATGTCGATGATCCGCTGCGCGATACCGCCGTGATCATTCCGCTCCGGTGTCGGCGGACGACGGGTTTTTTCACGCCACAGGTCGCGGATCTTTCGTTTGGGTAATTCGACAACCACGGGTGGTTCGGTCTTTCGCTTTATTTCAAATATCGTGATCTTTGCTTTCCAACGTTCGGTCAACAGGGCGTGGAGCTTTTGCAGATTTTTGGCATGCCGTTTTTCGCAGATGATCCAAATATCGAGTACTGGCTTTTTTCGTGAGCCAAGTTTTTCAAGCCAGAGAATTCCCGATGACAATATAACCTCAACCGTCAGCTTGCCGGTGACATCATACATTGCAGCAAGCGGAGCCTTGTCAGCGTTATCAAATAATATCTGAGCGATGCGCCCGCCGTCGGTATTTAGAGCGACCCGGCCGAGTTTGATGTCAGGGAAATTTGCTTTGATAAGCCCCGCGATCTCATTAGCTTGTTCGAGCCGCGCAAGCTCGACCTCGGCGGTGAGTGTGCGGGCCGCAACACGCGGCACCAACCGCACAGTCTCGCGTCTGCCAAATTCACGGCTTAAGCTCAGCGATAATTCGTTGCCGTCAAACTCAAACGAATGTAACCGCCAGTCATGAAAGCCGTCGTCGCCTATTAATCCGATCAGCGTCCTATCGCCGCCGGCGGTAATCTCGATCTCAGGGTTGGTCAGCGGAAATGTGCGGCCCGTCTCGCGTATGAGCAGCCACTCATGATGGGCGGCAAGCACCTCGCGAATCTCGTCCCCATTTACCATTCGTGATTAGCGGCAAAGTATTTGACCATTGCTGCGGCCCAGTCGGCGTAGCCTTGTTCGGAGGGGTGAATGCCGTCTGCCCAAAAGCCTTCGAGCCGGACGTCGGCGGGCTGAGGATAGTAAAAGACGCGATCCATATCGCGGGTAAACTCGACAATGTTTGCGTTGTGCATCTGTGAGAGCCGCCAGAGGATCGATCGGATCGGTTGGGGCACGGCCGGAGCATAGATGATCATCGGGCAGTTTGAGATAAAGATGACCGCGTGCGGATTTTTGCGGCGGACGATCGAGATCAGCTCCAGCATATCGGTGCGCCATTTGCGCGGGGATGAGAGTTTCATCACGTCGTTGCCGCCGATGCCCAATAGGACGTAGTCAAACGGCTCGTCCGGCATGTGGGGGATGAGTTCGTCGATGGTGCGGCGGGCGGTCACGCCGCTAAGGCCGAGCACTTGCCAATCGACGGGGCGGCCGAGATGTTCGCTCAGGTTTTTGGCAAACTGCCCCGCGAGTGCTCGTTCATGATCGCGGGCCCCGAGACCGGCAACGGTGGATTCGCCAAGGACAAACAGCCGTGCGGGTTTGTCGCCTTTGCCGTAACGCCCGTGTTTGTCACCCGCCGCGTCGGGCAGCACACCGACCTTCCAACGGGTGATCTGTCCCTGCAATAAAAGCAGCGGCGTGAACGGCAGCAACGCCGCCGAGCCGAGCACAAACTGTCTCTGCAAGCGTGATAGGTTGTCGGTGCCGTTGTCCATCGGGGTCTTTACAAGAGTTTTGAACCACATAGTTAGATAGAACACTTAGGGGTTTGTCCTTCCTGCCTATGTTGCCTATGTTTCTATGTGGTTATTTACTGACGGCATAATTGTCCGTACGTTGTCCATCGGGGTCGTTATGATAAAATTTAAAGCCTCAAATGTTTTTGTCAAATCTGCCCCGTCCTTTCCTGCTCGGTATTGCTTTCACGCTTGTGATGCAGGCGTGCGGGTCTTCGCAACCCAACGTAAACAAAGAGGTTTCGTTAACTGGGGAAAGCTCGAGCGAATTTCCGTTTGCGGTAAAAGAGCCGGATGTTTATCAAGCGGATGTGATCCTAACGGCGGGCGGAACGGAGACGCGTTGGACGGTCGCCCGCAACGGTGAAAAGTGGCGGACCGATATCTACGCTGGGGCAGATATGATCGTTTCGTTATTAAGAAGTGACAAGCTTTACAACGTCGACCACCGTAAGAAGACATTTTCGGAGATGAATGAAAAGTCGGGCTCCGGCGAGATCGGCGGCATCGCCCGCAGCTTTTTTCGAGGATATGAGCTTAATGATTTTGATGAAACCGGCCGCGAAGGCAACATCGTTAAGTACAGAGTGCGACCTGTCGTTAAACGCCCCGGCAGCATCGTGATCTCGATCGACACCGCAAGCGGGATGATGGTCAAACAGGAATTTTTCGCCGCCGACGGCTCGCCTGAGTATGTTAATGAACTGCGAAATTTGAAACTGAGCGTGGACGACAGCACGTTCGCTATACCCGCCGGCTATCAGAAAATAGCCGCACCCGATAAGACAAAATGAGCGATATACACCCGAGAACCGAGATAACCGACGCCGACCGTGCGTTTGCGGCCAGCGCCCTGCACACGCTGCCTTTTTCAAAGCTGATCGGTATGCAACTGGTCAAGCTTGAGGTTGACGAAGCCCAGATCAGCATCGATATGCGCGACGACCTGCGTCAGCCAAGCGGCGTTTTGCACGGTGGCGTGACTGCGACGCTGATCGATACGGCGATGGCATTTGCCGTCCGCACACGGCTCGGCCGCGAAGAGGCGACCGCGACCATCGACCTGACGATTCACTATCTGCGACCGCACATCACCGGCCTTTTTGTCTGCACAGCAAAGGTCGTCCGCGCCGGGAAACGGATATTCACCGTCTCAGCCGACGTCCACGGCGAAGACGGAAAGCTGATCGCGACAGGGCTTTCGACCTATACAAGAGTTTGAACCACATAGGAACATAGAACACATAGGCTATTTGTTTCTTGCTATGTGTCCTATGTTTCTATGTGGTTAGTTTCTTATGGAACAGTTAAAGAAATTTGCACGATATTTTAAGCCTTACAAGGGGACGATCCTGCTCGGCATCCTATGTATTTTGGCGTCGATGTCGTTCGGGCTTTTTGTTCCGTACATGGTCGGCAAGGCGGTCGATGATCTTGGCACGGGCGTGACTTGGGACAAGATCATCTATTACCCGCTCGTCATTCTCGGCATCAACGCGATGAGCGGCGTGTTTTTGTTTTTGCAGCGTCGGCTGCTGATCAACACTTCGCGGCATATCGAATTCGACATGCGGCAAGATTTCTACGCGTCGCTGGTAGGGCAATCGCTGCAGTATTTTCACGACACCCGCGTGGGCGACCTGATGGCGCGTGCAACCAATGACCTCGCCGCCATCCGCCAGATCGTCGGGCCGATGATACTGTACAGCTTTCAGGCGATCTTCGCTCTCTGCATTTCGCTGCCGATAATGCTCAACATCTCAGTCAAGCTCACTTTGTTGCTGCTCATCCCGATGCCTCTCGTGACGCTGACGGTCAAATACCTCGGCGAGCGGATACACAAACGCTTTGAAAAGATACAGGAGTATTTCTCTGACATCACCGCCCGTGCCCAAGAGAACCTGACCGGAGTCCGCGTCGTTCGTGCCTATGCTCAAGAGGATGCAGAGATCGAACAGTTCCAAGTTCTAAACCGCGAATACGCCTCGCAAAATCTTCGGCTCGTAAAATACGCCGCCGCGATGCGTCCGTTGTTGTTTTTCTTTATTGGCCTCGGCTTCGTAATTATCGTCGCTGTCGGTGTGCCGATGGCCGTGCGGGGCGAGATCACGGCGGGCGACTTTACGGCGTTTATCCTCTATCTCCAGCGGATGATCTGGTACCTGATCGCCCTTGGCTACGTCGTCAATCTCTACCAACGCGGCACCGCTTCGCTCAAGCGCTTTAACGTGATCCTCGAAGCCGAGCCCGCGATCAAGGACGACGCAAATGCGAGCGAACAGCCGGATATAAAGGGCGGCATCGAATTTCGCGGCCTGACCTTTGCATACAATGGCAAGCCGGCGCTTCGAGATATAGAGCTAAAGATAGACGCGGGCCAGACCGTCGCATTTGTCGGCAAGACCGGCAGCGGCAAATCCACGCTTGTCAGCCTCGTGCCGCGGCTGCTTGATGCACCGGATGGCAGCGTGCTGGTTGACGGCAAACCTTTGCGCGAATACCCGATCGCTCAACTGCGCCGGGCTATTGGCTTTGTTCCGCAAGAGACGTTTCTATTTAGCGATACGCTGGCGGCGAATATCGCCTTCGGAATAGAAGTCCCAAGTCCCAAGTCCAATGTCCAAAGTCACGATGATGGCGAGACGGACATGGGGCTTGAGACTTTGGACTTGGGACAGCGAGTGGAACGAGCCGCAACCGTCGCCGGGCTTGCCGCCGATATCGAAGATTTCCCCGGCAAGTATGAACAGCTTGTTGGCGAACGCGGTATTACCCTCTCGGGCGGCCAAAAACAGCGAACGGCTATCGCCCGTGCCGTGATGCGTGACCCGCGTATTTTGATACTCGACGATTCTCTGAGCGCGGTCGATACCTATACCGAAGAGACGATCCTGCACAACCTACGCGACGTGCGCTCGGGCCGCACGACGCTGATCGTTTCGCACCGCGTTTCGACGATCAAAGACGCCGACCTGATCTGCGTCATGGCCGACGGCCGCATTATCGAACGCGGCACCCACGACGAGCTGCTCGCCCTCGACGGCGATTACGCCGACCTCTACGAGCGTCAGCGTTTAGAAGAAGAGCTCGACGCGACCGAGTAATTCGGTTGGATTTTCACGCCGCTCGGGGGTATTATCTCTGCATGCAAAATGACAAAGTAAATCTCGAAGGCGTGTTTCACACGATGATGATCGTCTGGGCGTCGCTCGCAATTTCGCAGTTTGTTTTTCCTGTGATCGTGTTTGCGTCAAAGCCCGAATTGCTTCGCTTTGACCTGAAGCCGCCGCTGTTTGGCGATCACGTGATCGAGATAGGTACCATAGGAGTTGTATCGCTTGTGAGCCTGATCTCGTCGTTCACGCTTCGTAAACGGTTCAACAATCAGGCTGCGGCAACGCAAAATGTTGGATTGGTGCAAACGGCGATGATCTTTGGCTGTGCTTTTTGCGAGCTCGTCTCGCTGTTTGGGATATTTGTCGCCTTTGTTTTTGATTTCAGATTTTTCTACGCGTTCTCAGCACTCGGCATCCTCGGCACGCTGCTCCACTTTCCCCGCCGCAACGACCTCCACGCCGCCAGCTACAAAACATAGCCTACCTTTATTCCGGCGGAGGCAGTATCTGACCGCCGTGATGCGCAACGATCAGCCACTTGCCGCCGCGTTTCATCCAGATGTGGGTGCTGCGATAAGAGATGTTTCGCACGCCTTCGACCGTCGCCCGGTGGGTCATGATCGCCATATTGCCAAACACCCTGACATTGTAATCGTCCGATCTGACCATGTCGGAGTTTGGTGCAAACTGTGCCAGATACTGCGTCTTATTCTCGATCTCGCCCCGCTGCGTCGTGCCGACATAATCATCCGCCACCATCGCCGCCGCCGTTTTCTTGTCACCCTTTAGCTCGGCAAACGTCCACGCCTTATCCAACTCGATCAGCTTCGCCTCAACGCTCCCCTTTTTGTATTGCCCAACAGCGAACGTCGAAAATCCTATTAGCAAAACAGCGGTGAAAAAGATCGGTTTCATAGTCTGAGATTCTCCTTAGGGTAATTTTCTGATACCCATATTTATATACCGAATGCTTATGTACGGGCAATCCGCAATAGGCGCGACGTTGCCCGAAACACAAAAAAACCGCCCCGATATTTTGAGGCGGTTCATGAATTTTGTTTTTGTAAGAATCTACCCACTATTGCGGGCGGTTCTGATAGGGGTTATTGTGCTGAATAGACCTGGACAGTTCTACGTCCAAACTTTCTTGCTTCGGCACAGCCTGGGACCCAGATATCGATCTTTTTCCCTTTGATGCCCCCGCCTGTGTCGGAAACTAAATAGGTTCCGCTCCAGGCTCCTGCGTTGATAACTACTTTCGAACCGAGTTTTAACACTCTAGGGTCGGCTGCGATGATGCCGCGGCGTACGCCATGGCCCATTGCTGTTCGTCCCTGTAGGCAATATGCGGTTGCTGAAAAAGCACCACGGCTTGCTCCTGCTCCGGCTGCTGTACTCGAACCGGTTTTCTTCACTAATTTTACCGTTTCGTCGTCGGTGCTGACTGTATTATCTAAATTATTACCAACTATATTATCGACGACTGTAGTATCAACTAAATTATTTTCAATTTTTGCAAGCGAATCATTCGCTATAATGAGGTCGTTCCCCACCGTATTGGTCTGTGCGTAGATAAATGCTACGAACAACGCCAAAACTGATAGGACGGCGCCTCCTCTAACGAGATTTTTCATTCTTCTTCTCCGATTAATCGTACCCCGTTTAAAATAAAAATAGCGTCTGAGATTTGGGTCTGCAGCCACTATCGCGTTAAACGAAGACTGTTTCGGCAGATTCATTTCTACCTGTTTTCGTGCCGCTTTGGCCGAAACTTGAAACAAGGATAGCATTTTTAGGCAACCCTGTCCACCCCGGTAAAAACCGCAAGCCCTTATTTTATATGCAATTGCTGAATTTTAAGGGACTTACGCGTGTTAATTTTTTTCGATTTTGATAGACTTTTGTGCAGATATCCGTTCGTTTTTGAGGGAGATCAACTATGAAAGAAAGACGAGGCGGCGGCCGGCACGTGATCTCATTTCCTATCAGAGTTCGTTGGAAAGACGAGAACGGCAAAGAGGTGATCCAAGAAGGGCTGACCGAAAACGTCGGGCCGCACGGTACGCTCATCTATCTGCCCCGTCACCTGCCGCTCGTTGGCGGAAAGGTCCACCTTACGGTAACCGAAAAACCCGATGAAGAGGTCACCGTTACCGCCGAGGTAATCCGTCTGGAGCGTAACGCAGCACACCCGCAGGCGGCTCTGATGTTGACAGAAAACCTTCGCGAGTGGAAAAAGAAAGTTTTTGAATACGCCGGAGCCGTCATCGCCGCTCAAGAACCTGAGCCGCTGGATGACTGGTAGAGGCAAAGCAAAAGTAAAAAGTAAAAAGGCAAAAAATCGCAGATGAAAATATTAGTGCTCGGCGCCGGACGTATGGGACACGGCGCCGTTTTTGATCTGATACACAATTCACCGCAGGTCGAGCGGGTGACGGCAGCTGACTTTGACTTTGAAAAAGCTCAGGCTGTAGCTGAGGCTGTCGGCTCTGACCGTATTGACGCTCGCCAGATAGACGCGTCGAATTACGCCGATATCGTCGAGCTTTTTCGTGGGCATGATTCGGTCATCTCGTGCGTCAACTATTGGTACAACGTCTCGCTTTCAAAAGCCGCGATCGAAGTTGGCGCAAATCTCTGCGACCTCGGCGGCAACAATTACATCGTCGATGAACAACTTGCACTCGACCCGCAAGCAAAAGCGGTGGGCGTGAGCATTATCCCCGATTGCGGTCTCGCACCTGGCATGGTCTCAGTGCTTGCGATGCACGGCGCGGCAAAATTTGATTTGGTCGATGAGATCCACATTCGCGTCGGCGGTCTGCCGCAGGATCCACAACCGCCGCTGAATTACCAATTGGTCTTTTCGGTCGAAGGTCTCATCAATGAATATATTGAGGTTGCCCGCGTTATCCGTAACGGCGAGATCACCGAGGTTCCGTCGATGACCGAGATCGAGCAACTGTCGTTTGACGGCTTTCCGCCGCTCGAGGCTTTTCAAACATCGGGCGGCACTTCGACGCTGCCGGACACTTTCCTTGGCAGCATACGCGAGCTTGATTACAAAACGATCCGCTACGCCGGACACTGTGAAAAATTCAAAACGATGATCGATCTAGGGCTTTGCTCAAGTGACGAGATGCTCGTAGATTTTCAAAAAGTGAAACCACGAAAGGTCTTTGGCGATCTGCTGCAAAAACATCTGCCTGCCGACGGGCCTGATTATGTTCTTGTGCGGCTCGATTTTGTAGGAACAAAGGAAGGGGCGACGAAAAAGCTCCGCTACGATATTGTCGATAAACTTGACGAAACGACCGGCATGTCTGCCATGATGCGGACGACTGCTTTTCCGGCATCGATCATTGCCCAGATGATGGCAAGCGGCGATGTGCTTGAACGAGGTGCGACGCCGCAGGAAAAGGCGATCGACGCAGATAAATTTGTCGAGGAACTTGAACGGCGAAATATTGCTATCAAGATCTCGGAATAAAGAAAAAGGCTTCTCGATGTCGAAAAGCCTTTCTTAATTATTATTTCGAATTTTGATTATGTTGTGAGACCGACGAGCCTCGGGTTTGCTTTCTTTTTCAAAAGTTTTTGCAGCTTGAGACGTGCTTTGTGCAACTGCGATTTCGATGTTCCGACCGAGCAGCCAAGGATTCGCGCCACTTCTTCGTGCTCAAATCCCTCAACATCGTGCAGGACAAAGACGTTCTTGTATCCATCCGGCAATTGGGCGATCGCATTTTCGAGAGCGATCTTATCGACGATCTGCATCTTCATCGGGTTGCTTGTACCCGACACGATCTGATCCGGTGTTTCGCCTTCCTCGGTAGTTTTTTCAAACTTTACCGTCCGCTTGCGAAAGTGCATCAGCACCTGATTGACCGTCATGCGGTGGAGCCATGTCGTGAAAGCTGAATCGCCGCGAAAGCTGCCGATCTTGCGATAGAGTTGAATAAAGACATCCTGCGTCAGATCTTCGGCCTCGGACGTGTTTTGCAGCATACGCAAACATACCGAATAAACCCTGCGATGATGGCGTCTATATAGCTCCTCGAAAGCAGCCATGTCGCCACCGGTCGCCGTTCTGGCCAACTCGAGATCGGCCACCTTAGTAATGTCGTCAAAAGTTTTTGTCATTGCGAAGCTGACTTCGTCGGCTTCGACACCTTGTTCACTATGAAAAACCGGAAATGTTAATGTTTCAGTTGTCATTGTATTTCCCCCCTCGGCCATGTACCTTTCAATTGCTGTGCCAAACCGCTCTGAGCAACATAATTACTGACCCTTACAAGCTTAGAACGGCTTTTCGTTCGGTTTTTGCAGGCATACATTTGTTTTCGCGATTCATCCAAAAATAGATTCGCTAACGCAATAGTGCGCCGTCGCACCAATTGCTACACGTTTTGGTGTAGTGAAAATTGACGTGGTCGAAAACGCGAAAAATGCTAGAATTTACATTCCGTTTGGCGCCGGTTGAGGAGTGAGTGTAGATGTTGTTATTAGTAAGATCCGTTATGAAAGGGCTCGTCCCGGCGCTGTTTCTCGTCATTTTTTCTGCGATCGTATTTCCGCAAACCAACCCCACGTCTAAATACAAAAGCCAAGAAGTTTCAGAAAACGACGGTATTCCTGTGTTGATCAAACATCTGCCGGATTGGGAATCGCGGCGTGACAAGGTTACATTTGCTACAAATGCCGCTGAACTTAACGCCGGACTCGGCGAAAGACCGATCCTTAGCTTGATCGATTTCACCGCCGGGACCGAGGTCGTCGCGGCAGATTATGAATCCGGCAAATTGGTGATCATCGAATATACGTCGCCGCAAGCATCGGTCGATGCCGATGCAAAATTTACTGAGGCTTTGGCAAGCGATTCGCAGTCGGCGTCAACGGCGTATCGCCGTATCGGCAATTACAATGCGTTCGTCTTTGACGCGGCAAATATGTCAGCGGCAAACGCTCTGCTCGATCAGGTCAAATACGAAAAGCAGATCCATTGGCTTGGTGACAACCCATTTATCATCACGCCGGAGAGGGCGTTTATCCTGACAACCTCCGACATATTTATGTCCACGGTCATCGTGATCGTGATGGGTATCGGCTTTTCGATCGTTGGCGGCCTGATCGTTGGAATGGTCTATTTCAGGCTGCGCGACCGTCGTAGGGCCGCGACTACAGCCTTTACCGACGCCGGCGGCATGACGCGGCTCAATCTGGATGGATTTACCCCTGACATTGTGCCTGGGCGTTTATTGGGTGATTAGTTACGGCAGAGCCTCGACCAATCGGTCGATATCCTCTGAATTATTATAAAAATGCGGAGCTATGCGGACGCGGTCGCCGCGCGGACTAACGATGATCTTTTCGCTTTCTAGTTGTGAGGCGATCTGGTTTGAGGTCAGGCCGCCGCGATGTTTTATACAGACGATCTGTGATGCTTCGTTGGGTGTGCGGGAACTTACGATCTCGTAGTCTTTTCCTGCCAAGCTGTCACAAAGTTGGTTCGTAAGGCCGGCAAGGTAACGTTCGATATTTTCAGTACCGGTTGAGTGCAGCAGCGACAGGCTTTGTTCGAGGCCGTAAAAGAGTGCGGCGGATCCGGTACCTGATTCCCATGCGAGAGCCGTCGACTTTAACGGCTGTTCGCGGTCCGCAAAATCCCAAGGCGTTTCGACGCTGATCCATCCGACCAGAGTGGGTTCGACACGCTCACGGGCGCGATCAGACATATAGATCATGCCGCAGCCCTCCGGGGCACACAGCCATTTATGGCTTGCCCCGCACGCGGCATCAACGAATTGGGCGGGCATGTCAAACGGGATCGCTCCAAAGCCCTGTATAATGTCCACAACGAACAGGGCATCGATCTCGCGGGCGGCTCGGCCAATGCGTTCGAGATCGGCTCGATAGCCCGATGCAAATTGGACGGCACTAATGGCAACGACCTTTGTATTGCGGTCGATCATTGAGAGCATCTCGTCAATATCGACACGGCCATCGATCTCGCGGCAGAGACGCAGTTCGACGCCGAAACTATCGCGGATCCGCCGCCATGCGTAAAAATTTGCCGGAAACTCGTGGGAAAAGCTGACGATATTGTCACCCGACTTCCATTTGAGGCCGTTGGCGATCGACGCCATACCGTCTGAGGTATTGCGAACGAAGGCGATCTGTTCGCCCCGCACTTTAAGCATCGCGGCGACGAGCTTTCGGCAGCGATCTTTAGTGTCGACCCAGTTTTGATAATTTATTGATCCATTGACCGCAACGTCCGCTAATTGGCGCGTCACGGCGTCGAGAGCGGTCGTCGGAATTGGCGAGATAGCGGCACTATTCAGATAGGTGTAATAGGTTGTCGCGGGGAAAAGTGCTCGTATCTCGTCATTCATAGCTTTCAGATTTCTTTTGACAAAGCCCGCGGTCAAAGCGGATTATTATTGAGGCCGGACAATAATTTGCCCGCCGGATAGTTAGATTATGTTCGATAGAGATAAGAAAAACCAACTTGAGGTCGGGCTCGTTTCTGCCAATGACGATTTCGACATCGAGGTCACCCGTGTCAAACGCGAGTCCCGCCAAGGCCTACTCGCTGAGGGGCTAAAGCTTTTTCGCGACATATTTCTCATAATCGTCGTTTTTATCCTGTTCGGCGTGTTTTTTGTCCAGCCGGTCGTCGTCGAAGGTACGTCGATGCTGCCGCAGCTCCATGACGGCGAGCGGCTGCTGGTCAACAAGCTGATCTATTACAAGATACAGAGCATCAGTTGGGGGCACATCGACCGCGGCGACATCGTCGTTTTCTGGTTCCCGAACGACCCGGATAAATCTTATGTAAAACGCGTTATCGGCCTGCCGGGTGAGACCGTCGAGCTACGAAACGGCAAGGTTTTTATCAACAGCATCGAGTTAAACGAAGACTACCTTGATGCCGAACACAATCAGAGCCTGCCGAGTTGGCCGCCAAAAAAGGTTGAGGATCACCATTATTTTGTGATGGGCGACAACCGCGATAACTCGTCCGATTCGCGTTATTGGGGACTCGTGCCCGAGAAATATATTTACGGCAAAGCCTTTTTTCGCTATTGGAAACCCCAAAACGTCGGCTTTCTCGAACATGGCCAATATAATGGTAACGTCCCGACGCCGACTCCTACTCCGACTCCTGACGAGGACGACCTGAGAGCCGAGGATAGGTAAGAATTTCAACGCAAAGTCGCAAGGACGCTAAGATCGCAAAGAGAATATTACGGCGAATTAGCCTTGTCTCTAAATTTCTTTGCGTCTTTGCCCCTTTGCGTCTTTGCGTTAAAATTCCCCTATGGACAAAGCGATTTTGGTGTTAGAAGACGGGCGGACGTTCACCGGCGTATCATTTGGTGCGGACGGTGAGGCGTTTGGTGAGATGGTATTCAATACCTCCATGTCAGGCTATCAAGAGATCCTGACCGACCCGAGCTACGCGGGACAGATCGTCGCGATGACCTATCCGCTGATCGGTAACTATGGGACAAACGCCGAAGATGTCGAATCGCGTCGCCCGTGGGTCGAGGGTTTTGTTGTTAGGGAGGCAAGCCGCATCGCTTCAAATTTTCGTTCGACGACTTCGTTGCAAGACTATCTTAAAGAAAATACTATTGTCGGCATCGAGCATATCGATACGCGTGCCCTAGTTCGTCTCATCCGCGACAAAGGCGCGATGCGTGCCGGACTTTCGACGACAGACCTTGATCCAAAATCGTTGCTCGATAAGATCTTAGCCATGCCTGAGATGCAGGACCGCGAACTCGCAAGCTCGGTTACGGTTACTGAGAATTACAATTATCCCGCGACTGCGGATGAGAAATATCACGTTGTCGCTTACGATTTTGGTGTTAAAACCAACAGTCTGCGTGAGTTTGCAAAGTTTGGCTGCCGCGTGACGGTCGTGCCTACTGCGACAACCGCTGACGAGGTTTTGGCCCTCAATCCGGACGGCATATTCTTGTCGAATGGCCCCGGTGATCCTGCGTCAATGAAATCTGTGATCGACGAGGTCAAGAAACTTGCCGCATCGCAAAAGCCGATGTTCGGCATCTGTCTCGGCCATCAATTGATCGGCTCGGCGTTTGGCGGCTCGACCTACAAGCTCAAATTTGGCCATCGCGGAGGCAATCAGCCAATCAAAGACCTGACGACCGGCAAGATCGAGATCACGGCGCACAATCACGGTTTTGCCGTCGATGCCGACAGCCTACCGGCGGACGTCGAGGTCACCCACGTTAACCTAAACGATCAAACTGTTGCGGGATTGCGGCACAGAACATTGCCGGTTTTCTCGGTTCAGTACCATCCCGAATCTGCTCCCGGGCCGCACGACTCTGAGTATCTTTTTGAAAGATTTATTGGGTTGATGGATAGATAATAATTATTTCAATTAATAAAAAAGCCGGACTCTTGTCCGGCTTTTTTAGCTAAATAAGATCGTTGCGAATGACTATCTGCCGCCGATCCCGACAATGTAAGGAGCGATGACGAGCGAGACGATCGACATCAGTTTGATGAGAATATTCATCGACGGGCCTGACGTGTCCTTAAATGGATCTCCGACGGTGTCGCCGGTAACGGATGCTTTGTGAGCATCAGAACCCTTGTAGACCATCTCGCCGTTGATCTCGACACCTTTTTCAAACGATTTCTTAGCGTTGTCCCAAGCACCGCCCGCGTTCGACTGGAAAATACCCATCAGCACGCCTGAAACGGTAACCCCCGCGAGCAGTCCGCCCAATACCTCAGGACCCATTGTGAAACCAACAAGCACAGGCGTGATCAAAGCGATCGCTCCGGGCAAGATCATTTCACGCAGTGATGCTTGGGTCGAAATCGCGACGCATTTTTCATACTCGGGCTTTGCCTTGTATTCCATAATGCCCGGTATCTCGCGGAACTGGCGGCGAACTTCCTGAACCATGTCCATCGCGGCACGGCCAACGGCCTGAATGCAAAGTGCCGAAAAGATGAACGGGATCATGCCGCCGACGAAAAGGCCGCCGAGCACGTTCGCTTTGTAAATATCGATACGATCGATGCCTGCCATTCCGACGAATGCAGCGAACAGGGCCAGCGCCGTCAGAGCAGCCGAAGCGATCGCAAATCCTTTACCGGTCGCGGCGGTCGTGTTGCCGACTGCGTCGAGGTTGTCCGTGCGTTCGCGCACCTCCGGCGGCAACTGGCTCATCTCGGCGATGCCGCCGGCGTTGTCCGCGATCGGACCAAACGCGTCGATAGCAAGCTGCATTGCGGTCGTCGCCATCATGCCTGCGGCAGCGATCGCGACTCCGTAAAGACCTGCAAAATAGTACGAAGCGACGATACCGCCCGCGAGCGTGAGGATCGGGATGACGGTTGATTTCATGCCGACCGAAAGGCCGCCGATGATGTTGGTCGCGTGCCCGGTCGATGATTGCTGGATGATCGAATTGACCGGCTTTTTGCCCATCGCCGTATAATACTCGGTCACAAAACTCATGATCGCACCGACGACCGTGCCGACGACTATGGCGTAGAAAACGCCCCATTTATTAAAGCTCGTCGAACGCAGGTTGATCTGCCCCTCGGGCAGCATCCACATCACTATAAAGAATGACGCGATGACAGTGAGCAGCATCGACGACCAGTTCCCGATATTCAATGCGTTTTGTACGCTCGAGGTCTCGTCTTTGATCCGAACCAGAGCACAGCCGATGATCGAGAAAACTATACCGAGGCCGCAGATGACCATTGGCAGCAGTATTGGCGACATTCCGCCAAATGCGTCCGTCACCTTGATCTCCTGACCCAAAACCATCGTTGCCAAAATAGTTGCTACATACGAACCAAACAGGTCAGCACCCATGCCCGCAACGTCACCCACATTGTCGCCGACGTTGTCAGCGATGGTCGCGGGGTTGCGGACGTCGTCCTCAGGAATTCCGGCCTCGACCTTACCGACAAGATCGGCACCGACGTCAGCAGCTTTTGTATAGATGCCGCCGCCGACACGAGCGAACAGCGCGATCGACTCAGCCCCGAGCGAGAAACCGGTCAGTACTTCGATAGCGGTTTTCACTGTATTTGCACCAAGATTTGCAAAGATCGCGAGAAACGCGATGAACAATCCGCCGAGGCCCAGTACTGCCAATCCGGCAACTCCGAGCCCCATCACCGTTCCGCCGGTGAACGACACTTTCAGCGCTTGCTTTAGCGAAGTGCGGGCAGCTTGTGTGGTGCGGACGTTTGCCTTGGTCGCGACTTTCATCCCGATATATCCGGCGGTTGCCGAAAATACTGCGCCGATGATAAATGCGATCGAGATGATCCAGCTTGAGTGGATCTCTTTTCCGTTTACTTCATGAATGGTGCCCGAATAGGCAAGCAAAACGGCGGTGAACAATACGAATATGCTGAGCACCTTCCACTCGGCTTTCAAAAAAGCCATAGCTCCGTCGGCGATATAACCGGCGAGCTCTTTCATATTGTCTTCGCCGGCGTCCTGTTTGCTAACCCAAGCCGATTTGATGGCCATGACGACCAAGCCCAAAATCCCTAACGCGGGAACCATGTAGATCACGTAACTGTTCATATTGTTTTGCTCTTAATTTTAGTACCTTTCCAAAACTATTGATTATCAAATAATTACTGGCTTTTGACAAATAACGTGACACCTTTTTGCGCTAGAATATCTCGATGACTATTGGTTATTCGGGGACGCCGCTCGCGAAAAAGCTTGGGATCAAGGAAGGGTTTTTAGTTTTGGTGGTTAATCCGCCTGGCGATTATTTGGAGCTTTTAGAGCCACTTCCGCCCGAAGTTGAGTTTGTTGGATTACCTGACTCTTTACCATGGCCGGACCGAATCGGCCCCGGGTTTGATCTTATTCACCTTTTCACTAACAGCAAAGCAGAGCTTTTTCAGGAAGTCTCGGAAAGTATGCGACATATGAAGCATGACGGCTCGATCTGGGTGTCGTGGTACAAAAAAGCTGCAAAACTGCCCACCGAGATCACCGAGGACACCGTTCGCGAAGCCGCGTTTCCGCTTGGGCTGGTCGATATCAAGGTCTGTGCCGTTGACGAAAAATGGTCTGGGCTAAAGTTGGTTATCCGCAAAGAAAATCGTATATAATACCGTCACAATATCACGCAAGGAGTTTTTCCAATGCCGACCACTGACCCGCGTATTGACGCTTATATCGAAAAGTCGCAGGATTTTGCAAAGCCGGTTCTGACGCATCTCCGCGGCCTCGTTCACGAAGTTTGTCCGGATGTTACCGAAACGCTCAAATGGAGCATGCCGAGTTTTGAATACAAGGGTATCTTATGCGGATTTGCGTCGTTCAAACAGCATTGTACCTTTGGGTTTTGGAAACAGTCGCTGATGGAATCGGATGAGTTTTCGGAGACTAAAACTGCGATGGGCAGCTTTGGCAAGCTGACCTCGCTTAAGGATCTACCGTCTGACGCCGTGATGAAAAAGCTCATCAAGCAGGCGATGAAACTCAACGAAGACGGCGTTAAGGTCGTCAAACCTAAACACGAGAAGAAAGAGCTTGTGGTGCCTGACGTAATGCTCGAGGCTCTGGCAAGGAACGATAAAGCGGCTGAGACTTTTGACAAGTTTCCGCCAAGCTGCAAACGCGAATACGTCGAGTGGGTGACCGAGGCAAAAACTGACGCGACCCGCGATAAACGCCTGGCGACCACGATCGAATGGCTGTCCGAAGGCAAACGCCGAAATTGGAAATACGAAAATTGTTAGAAAGTGAAAAAGGGGAAATGTGAAAAAGTGAAAAAGTGAGATTCTAGGGCGACGACTTTTACCCTTTTCCACTTTTGCACTGTTCGACTTTTAATATATGGCTGATCCAATCTTAGTTGCTAAAAATACCGAGTCTGAGTTTTTTCTTTTGCCGCAGATGTCTAACCGTCACGGCGTTATCACAGGTGCGACCGGAACGGGTAAAACCGTCACGTTACAACGGCTGGCCGAAGGGTTTAGCTCGCGCGGTGTTCCGGTTTTTATGGCCGACATCAAAGGCGATCTGACCGGCGTAACACAGGCTGGCGGCGGCAACAGCAAGGTCGATGACCGTAACACGCTGCTCGGCATCACGCCCGTGTTCGAAGGCTTTCCTGCGACCGTGTGGGACATCTTTGGCAAACAAGGGCATCCGCTACGGGCGACCGTTTCGGAGATGGGGCCGCTGCTTATTGCTCGCCTGTTGCAGCTAAACGACACACAAGAGGGCGTGTTGTCGATCGCGTTTAAGTATGCTGACGACAATGGCCTGATGCTGCTTGATCTAAAAGATCTGCAGTCGCTGATGCAGTATGTCGGGACAAATGCCGATCAGCTAACGCTGCAATACGGCAACGTTTCGGCGGCGTCGGTCGGTGCGATACAGCGCGGGTTGCTGCAGATAGATGAGCAAGGCGGCGATCTTTTCTTTGGCGAACCGGCGGTCAAGCTCGACGATTTTATGCAGTCATCGGGCGGCAAAGGTGTGCTCAATCTGCTCGCTGCCGATCAGCTTATCCAGGCTCCAAAGCTCTACTCGACATTTTTGCTGTGGCTGTTGAGTGAGCTTTTCGAGTCGCTTCCAGAGGCCGGAGATCTCGAAAAGCCAAAGCTCGTTTTCTTTTTCGACGAGGCCCACTTGCTATTTACCGACGCTCCGCAGGCTCTCGTGGACAAGGTCGAGCAGGTCGTGAGGCTTATTCGTTCTAAGGGCGTGGGTGTTTATTTCGTGACGCAAAACCCGGCGGACATTCCCGAGAAGGTCTTGGCACAGCTTGGCAATCGTGTGCAGCATGCTCTGCGTGCTTACACACCGCAAGAGCAAAAAGGCGTTCGTGCTGCCGCGTCAAGTTTCCGCGTCAACCCTAAACTTGATACCGAAACTGTGATTACCGAACTTGGCGTCGGTGAGGTTTTGATCTCTACGCTCGATGAAAAGGGCGTGCCCACGATGGTCGATCGTGCGTTTGTCGTGCCGCCAGTCGGGCACATCGGGCCGATCTCGCCGGAGCAACGCGCTGCATTGATCGCAAACTCGCTTGTCGCGGGTGTATATGAAAGTGCCATCGACCGCGAATCTGCGTTTGAAAAACTGTCGGTGCTGCACGAGGCCAAAATGGCTGAGCAGCAAGCCGCCGCTGAGGCCGAGGCTGTTGCTAAACAAGAAAAGGAACAGGCCAAAGCCGAAAAAGCTGCCGCGAGAGCTCCTGACACGATGTGGGAATCGGTCGGAAAGAGCGCCGTCCGTGCCGCCACCACGAGCGTCGCCCGTTCGATCGGGACAAAGCTCGTCCGTGGTGTGCTGGGCAGTTTGCTCGGCGGAAAGAAGAGCTGGTTTTAGCGTTTGCTTGAGGAGACGAATATGGCGGGAAAGAATACGTTACTGCTTGTCGGAACTGCAAAAGGATTGTTTATCCTGAAACGCGGCGGCAACGGCCGGTGGTCGATGAACGGGCCGCATTTTCCGGGCCTCGCGGTATATTCCGCGTTTCTAGATCAGCGAAAGGGCCGCAACGAAATGTGGGCGGGACCCGCAAGCTGGCATTTCGGAGCTGAGCTGTGCAAGAGCACGGACATGGGCAGAACGTGGGATCAGCCCGAACAGCGGCGTATCAAAATGCCCGCCAACACCAAAACCGCACTCGAAAATATCTGGCAGATCGCACCGAGTGCTGACGACGACTCGCTCTATGTCGGCACTGCTCCCGGCGGTTTGTTTGAGTCGCACGACCGCGGCGAGACGTGGAAACTGAACACCGGGCTCTGGAAACATCCGCATCGTAAGAAGTGGAACCCCGGCTTTGGCGGCCTGTGTCTGCATACGATCGTTACCGATAAAAAGAACCCCAAAGACATAAAAATTGCCGTCTCAAGCGCCGGAGTTTATCAAAGCGCTGACGGCGGGCAGACCTGGGCGGCGACAAACGACGGGATCAAGGCGTATTTTATGCCAAATCAATATCCCGAGTTTGGCCAGTGTGTGCACAAGATCGTCAGGCATCCAAGGAAAAAGAACACGCTCTTTCTACAAAATCACCACGGCGTCTATCGTAGCCGCGACGGCGGCCACACATGGCAGGAGATCGAGGACGGGCTGCCGTCAAACTTTGGTTTTGGGATGACGGTTTCGGCCAGCGGCTCGGTCTTTATCGTTCCGCTTGAGGCTGACGCCAAACGATTTACATGCGATGGTAAACTCCGCGTTTACCGCACTCGCGACGAAGGCAAATCGTGGCAGCCGCTAACGAAAGGACTGCCGCAAAAGAATGCATACGAGGTCATTCTGCGTGATGCAGTAACCTCGGTTGGTGACAATATCTTTTTTGGAACCAAGAACGGCAAGCTTTTTGCTTCGTCGAACGACGGCGATTCGTGGAAAATGATCGAAGGCTCGCTGCCTGAGATCTGCTGCGTTAAGGCGTATTCCATTTAGCTTGGAGTCCCGGCTTTAGCCGGCTATTGCCGGAGTTTAACCGCCTAAAAGGCGGGACTCCAAACAAATATATGTCCGTAATCGTTCATCTCAGCGGTCAACTAAAACCGTTCTCTGACGGTAAGGTCGAGGTGAATTTGCCCGGCGAGTATGCCACCGTTGCCGACGCTCTCGATTCTCTTTTCTCAAAACACCTAGCACTGCGCGACCGCGTACTCAATGAACAAGGTGAGATCCGGCAGCACGTCAATATCTTTGTCGCCGGCGATGATGTGAAACGGTTGAAAGGCCTGCAAACATCTATGAAGACGAACGAGATCCATATCTTTAACGCGGTCAGCGGAGGATAAAATTTAACTTTTCAACTTGAATCGGAGGAGTCTATGGGGGCGAAACTAAAGAAGGTTGTGAAATGGGCAGCGATCGTGGTCGCTGTCGTAGTGCTCATCGCAGTCGGGCTTGGCATTTACGTTTATTCGATCATCCCGAAACCGATAGGCGAAAAGCCCGCACTTCAGGCCGAACTATTCAACAAACCTGGGACCGAGCTGCCGGTGGCCGGCAAGTTCATATACAAGTCTGCGGCCGAACTTGCGGCGATGATCAAGAGCAAACAGGCGACATCGACCGAGATCGTCCAGGAACATCTTAATAACATCAAGAACAACAACTACAAGACGAACGCGTTCGTCTGGCTGTTCGAACAGGACGCACTCGACGCCGCGAAAAGGGCTGACGAAAAGGTGGCACGCGGCGAGCCGCTACGTCTGCTCGAGGGTGTTCCGGTGAGCATTAAGGAGGAGTTTGCCGTTAAGGGCAAGCCGTTCACTTGGAATTCGGAGATGTTTCAGGGAGTTATTGCCCAGAAAAATGCGGGGGTAGTCGATGCAATGATCAATGAAGGCGCGATCGTTCTGGGCACGACCAATGTGCCAAAGATGCTCTTTGACGTGCAGACATTTGGTGAGATCTACCCGACGGCAAACAATCCGTACGACCTCACGCGAACGCCTGGCGGCAGCACGGGCGGCGGAGCGGCGGGTGTCGCTTTGGGATTTTCCCCGATCGCTGTGGGCGGCGATTTTGGCGGCAGCATTCGTATTCCGGCGGCGGACTGCGGCCTTTACGGCCTCAAAACGACCGACGGCAGTATGACGGATTTCGGCGGTTCGCCGGGAGAGCCCGGCAACCCGAAATATCGTAGAATGATGGTCACCGGCCCGATTGCTCGGACGGTGGACGACATCGATCTCGCTTGGAACGCGATGATGAACAAGTGGCCCGAACAAAAGGCAAAAGTGCTCGAGCCGAAGGCGGAACTCAAGGATTACAAGGTCGCGTACCTCGATGAATGGAAATTTGGCAATGATAAGATCATCGTAAGCAAGGACATCAAAGACGCGCTAAAGAAATTGACCGAAACGCTCGCCGCAAAGAATGTCTCGGTCACGAACGATCAGCCCGCTGATTTCGACAAGATGGTCGCGATGCACCGGATGCTAGCGATCTACACGATGTTCGAAAAGGTGCCGTGGCTATTCCGGCAGCTAGTTATTCGAGATTTCAAAAAGGCGGATAATCATCGCATCGATATGTCCGAGGTCTTTGACCGGATGTCCGATGTTGATCCCTCTAAGTACGACGATATCCTCAAACGCCATGACGCTCTGCGCGATCAGCTCGAATCATTCTTTACGAAATACGACTTCCTGATAATGCCGGTCACTTCGACGACCGCGATAAAGCACAACCCCGATCACACGCCGATATCGATCGACGGCACGAACGTCGATTACTGGGACAATTTTCTTTATCCGGTGGTCTTTAACGCTACCGGACATCCGGCACTAACGGTTCCGCTCGGGCTCAATGCCGAGGGCGTGCCGGTCGCAGTTCAGATCGTCGGTCCGATGAACTCCGAAAAGCGACTGATCAAATTTGCAAAGCTGATCGAACCGCTGCATACGGGTTTTGTAAAACCCGAAGTGAAGTAGATTTGCGTTGATCAATAAAACAGGAACGGCTTGCGGTCGTTTTGAAATCTATCAAGGCCTGCGGCCCAGTTCGCTTCGATCTCGGCGAGTGAAACACCAGTCTCGATCTGTTTGCGGATCTTGTCCGTGCCGCAGACGATGTCCATCGGGTTACGGCCAAATTCGTATTCGTAATCGTTTTGCCGCCACTGAAATTTGTCTGTGTACATGTCGTAGGCGGTTTTGACCATGGCGATGCCGACGATGACGGGTGTGAAGACTTCGCGGTCGGTGACGTGGATCTGAACTCCGGAGCAGGTCTCGCCGGCAAACTCAGAGAACCAAGGCTCGAAATACGCGTGCCGGAATTTTACTCCGGGAAAGTCGAATGAGTTGAGTGTTTCAGCCCATGCATTGGCATCAATGTACGGAGCACCGTTTAGCTCAAAAGGTTTTGTTGTGCCGCGTCCTTCGCTTAATTCTGTGCCTTCGAGATGGACGGTCGCGGGAAAGACCACGCATGTGTCGATGGTCGGGATATTTGGGCTCGGCAGTATCCACGGCAGATTGGTTTCCTCGAACCACATCTCGCGATTCCAGCCTGTCATCTCAACAACCTCGAGGTCGCAGCCGATGTTCCAATGCTCATTAAACATCCGTGCCATCTCGCCGATCGTCATGCCCGGTCGCGTTGGCAGTTCGAATTGTCCGACGAACGACGTGAACTCTGTTTCGGTGACATTGCCCTCGACGTAAACACCAGTGATGGGATTTGGCCGGTCGCACACGACGACCCGTTTTCCGTATTTGGCGGCGGCGATCATGCAGTTTGCCATTGTGTAGGTGTACGTGTAGATGCGGCAGCCAACGTCTTGCAGATCGACGACAAAGGTATCGATCTCTTCACACATTTTCTCAGTGGGAATACGCGTCTCGCTGTAGAGCGAGTAGATCATCTTGCCGGTGCGGGTGTCGCGCACGTGCGGCGTCTCGATCATGTTGTACTGCACATCGCCGCGAATGCCGTGTTGCGGGCCGAAATACGCCGTGACGTTGATCGCGTCATTGGCCTCAAAAGCGTCAGCGACGTGTGCAAAACTATCGGGCAAAACCGACGCCGGATTACAAACTAGGCCGATGCGCTGGCCGCGTAGGATATCGACTTTTTCGGTGAGCAGGCGTTCAACGCCGAGACGTGTTCGATTCATTGGTAAAAAGGAAAATGCCCACGAAATACACGAAACACACGAAATTTAAGAAACTACTCTTTCGTGTTTTTAGTGTATTTCGTGGGCAATTAAATCAGAAGCTAGGCTTCGACGGTCGGAGCTCCCGGAGCGTTTGATTTCACCGAAGCGATGCCGTTTTCCATAGCGGCGGCCGACTCGTACATCTCGCTCTTGCCGATCACCTGACCGTTGCTGGCCTTTAGGTTAAAGTACGGCTTGCCGTTCGACGATTCTTTTCGCTCGTAGCGTCCGTCGTCACCGGCATTCTTTGATACCGACTCGATGCCGTTTTCAGCGGCGGATTTCGACTCGTACATCTCTGACGAGAGGATGATCTGGCCATTGCCGGCCTTGAGGTTAAAGTGATATTTTCCGTTGCTCGAAACTTTTAATTCAAATTTTCCTGCCATTGTTTTTCTCCTATGAAAATGAAATTACAGCGAATAAAATATCGCACAGGTTTGCCCCTGTGGCAACTTAAACTATTCAAGAAAATCGTGCGGCATATCGCGTGGTGCAAGCGCGTTAGTTTTAATGACACGAGCACACCCGTTCCACCTCAGGATCGCGTCGTCGTTGCCGACGGGACGCATTGCCTCAGCCGTTTCAAAACAGTCCATCGCCTGACGAAATAGCTCATACGCACCGACACCGTTTTTCGCAAGCGTCGCCTTTGCTCGACGCTCGTACATTATGCCGGTGTAATAGCTGCGCGAATAATCGTCCTTGATCCGCGTCAGATATTCAGCAACACGGGCATCGCCGACCGCGTAATCTTTGCCAAAACGGTCGCTCATCGCGAGGACAATATTAATTAGAGCTTCTTCATTTTCGGGCTCGATCGCGAGGATGTCGAGATAGATGCTCTCGGCCGCACCGGGTTCGTTTAGCAGACGATAACGGTTTGCTTTTTCTAACGCGGCTGCGACCGCCTCAGGGTGTAATGGTTTTAACTCAAACATAGCGTTAACCTTCCGCCTTGGTCTTGGCAAATTCCTTTTCGTTGCGCCACCAGTTTATGTAGCCCATTATAAGCCCAAAAACGGTCGCGTGGAAAAAGAAAGTCATCCATGTGCGCGGTGCGCTGAAATATTGGCCAAACGTCTGACCTTCGTCACGCAAAAGGAAAACACCCAAAACCTGCATCACGACCGCAAAAGGCCCGCCGGTAGTGATGATGCCATCGATCATCAGAAAACGTGCGATACCGCGTTCGCGTTTTACGGCCCATTTTTCGAGGGTGTATCTCATTTCTTTCGAAACAGTTTGACCAGCTTTTTGAGCGGATCGTAATACTCGTCAACGACGCGTTCCTTGAGCGGAATGATCGCATTATCGGTGATCGTGATGTGTTCGGGGCAGACCTTTGTGCAGCATTTTGTGATGTTGCAATAGCCGATGCCGTGCATGTCCTTGAGATCGCCGGTGCGGTCCTCGGTATCGAGCGGGTGCATTTCAAGGGCGGCGGCGTAAACGAGGAAACGCGGGCCGATAAACTCTTCGTGCTTGTTGTGGTCACGCAAAACGTGGCACACATCTTGACACAAAAAGCACTCGATACACTTGCGAAACTCCTGTACGCGGTCAACGTCCTCTTGCTTCATCCGCCACGTGCCGTCTTCGGCGTCAGGGTCGCGCGGCTTGAATTTCTTGATGCGTTTTTTGACTTCGTAGTTCCACGAGACATCTGCAATGAGGTCTTTGATCGGCGGGAAAGCACGGATCGGTTCGATTGTCACGGGCTGATCGAGCGGGATGGTATCGAGCCGTGTCATGCACATCAGCTTTGGCATACCGTTGATCTCCGCCGAGCACGAACCGCATTTGCCGGCCTTGCAGTTCCAACGGCAAGCCAGATCGGGCGCCGATTCGGCCTGTATCTGATGGACGGCGTCGAGCACGACCATGCCCTCGCCGACCTCGGTCTGGTAATCGACCATTTCACCCGCGTCACGCCCGCCTCTTCGTATACTGAATGTAGCTGTTGCCATATTTCTTAACGCAAAGTCGCAAAGGCCGCGAAGTCGCAAAGGAATGGAGGTATCTTTGCGTCTTTGCTTCTTGGCGTCTTCGCGTTGAAACTCCTCATCCCATTTCTTCGATCACTTCTTTCAAATAATCCGGCATTTCGGGAATCGGGATCTTTGAGATCTCCATCCCGCCGTCTGCTGATTTTTTGAGCGAATAGTTAAATTTTGCAAACTCAGGGTCTTTGCCCGGAAAATCGTCGCGAAAATGCCCGCCGCGGCTTTCTTTTCGTTCGATAGCAGCACGAGCTATCGCCTCGGAAACGATCAGCAGATTGTGCAGATCGAGCGCCGTGTGCCAGCCGGGATTGAAATCGATATTGCCCGGAACGAACGTTTTGGCCGCGCGGCTTTTGAGCACATCGAGCCCATTGAGAGCCTCGACCATCTCATCGTGCGTACGGACAATACCGACGTTTGCCTGCATCATTTCCTGTAGGTCGTGTTGGATCGTGTACGGATTTTCGCCGCCGTCGCGTTCAAACGGTTCGAGCGCGGCTTTTGCCTTCGCCTCGATCTCGGCTTGGTTGATCGTGCCGTGACCATTTTCTTTAGCAAAGATAGCGGCGTGTTCACCCGCGCGTTTACCAAAAACGATCAGATCCGAAAGCGAGTTGCCGCCGAGACGGTTCGCACCGTTGATGCCGGCCGCACATTCGCCTGCCGCAAAGAGTCCCGGCACGGTCGATTCCTGCGTATCCGCATTAACACGAATACCGCCCATGACGTAGTGCGTCGTCGGGCCGACCTCCATCGGTGTCGTCGTGATGTCGAGATTGGCGAGCTGCATGAACTGGTGATACATACTCGGCAATTTCTTCTTGATATGCTCGGCAGCGTTTGGCAACTTTTCTTTGATCCAAGCGATGTCGAGATAGACGCCGCCGTGTGGCGAACCGCGACCGGCCTTGACCTCACGATTGATACAGCGGGCGACGTGGTCGCGCGTGAGCAATTCGGGCGGACGCCGGGCACTTTTGTCACCGGTAACGTAACGCCAGCCTTCTTCTTCGCTATCGCTGGTTTGGTCTTTGTAATTGTCCGGGATGTCGTCGAACATAAAGCGTTTGCCTTCGCTGTTCTTTAAGATGCCGCCTTCGCCGCGAACGCCCTCAGTCACCAAAATGCCGCGAACCGATGGCGGCCAGACCATGCCTGTTGGATGGAACTGGATAAATTCCATATCGATCAGCTCGGCTCCCGCGTCGTATGCGAGTGCGTGGCCGTCGCCCGTGCCTTCCCAACTGTTACTCGTAATTTTGTATGCACGCCCGATGCCACCGGTCGCGAGGATCAGTGCTTTGCACTTAAAGATGCGAAAACGCCCGTGCTCGCGTTCGTATGCGAGACAGCCAATTACGCGGTCGCCGTCTTTGAGCAGCGAGAGAACGGTGACCTCCATATAGACCTCGATGCCCTGATGGATGCCGTGGTCCTGGAGCGTGCGGATGAGTTCTAGACCGGTACGGTCGCCGACGTGAGCGAGTCGCGGATAACGGTGGCCGCCAAAGTTTCGCTGGTTGATGCGGCCGTCCTTTGTGCGGTCAAAAACAGCTCCCCAGCTCTCAAGCTCGCGAACGCGATCGGGTGCCTCTTTGGCGTGCAACTCTGCCATTCGCCAGTTGTTGACGTACTGGCCGCCGCGCATTGTGTCGGAAAAATGGACTTTCCAGTTGTCGCGGTCGTCGTTGTGCCCCATCGCCGCCGCCATGCCGCCCTCGGCCATCACGGTGTGAGCTTTACCAAGCAAAGACTTGCATATCAGCCCGACCGAAACGCCCGCACCGGATGCCTCGATCGCTGCCCGCAAACCGGCACCACCAGCACCGATGACGATAACGTCGTGTTCAAATATTGGATAATCAGTCATGAAAAATTTTCACCACATAGATACATAGGGCACATAGACCAGAAACGATTTTAATTCTATGTGGTCTATGTTTCTATGTGGTTCAAGTTCTAAAAGAATCGAAAATCTGTCCAGATCCCCATCGAGCACATCCGCACATAAAAATCCGAAAATCCGACCCAAAACAGACTGCACCAGGCAAAGAGCATGTGCCGTGTATTCAGGCGGCTGACGAATTGGTAGATCTTGTATCTCGCGGCTCGTTTTGAGATTTCGTCAAACCGTCCGGCGACCAGATGCCGCAAGCTGTGACAGCCGAGCGTGTATGAACCAAGCAAAATGACATTTAGGGTCAACACGATCGTGCCGACGCCTATGCCAAAATGCTTTTTGCCGTCGGCACCCATGAAGAACATCGCGTGGACCGCGTCGTATGCGAGTATCACGAGAAACACGAGAGCGAGATACAAAAAATATCTATGGATGTTTTGCAGGATGAGCGGAAATTTCTTTTCGCCGCGATAGCCGCTGCGGGGTTCGCCAACGGCACAGGCGACCGGATCGGCCCAAAAGGCTTTATAATAAGCTCCGCGATAGTAATAGCAGGTAAAACGAAACCCGCCCGGAGCCCACAGGATCAGCATCGCGGGCGTCATCATCAGGATCTTTGGTATCCAACCGGGCCAGCCGCCGAGCCACGCGTGCTCGGTTAACGGTTGCCCTGAGGCTTCCCAAATGAGCGGCGAATACATAGGCGAGATGTAAGGGCCATAAGAGTAATGCTGGCCTTGGAAAGCCGCCCACGTCGAATAGACGATGAACGCCGAAAACCCGAGAAAGGTCAGCACGGACGGTATCCACCACCCGTCTTTTCTCATCGTCTCGCCAAAACCGCGTCGCGTTATCTGAACCAGATTTGCCGCCATAAGCCGCTAAAATTGTCCTTAAATTATTGCTTTGAAAACAGATATTGTTTTACGCGAAATCGGGGTTTAAGTCAAATAAATCGGCAAAAAGCCAGATGTCCGCTGCTTTAACAACGGCCAAAGGTTTCGGTAAGGTCTTTTAGCTTTTTCCAAACCTCATCGGGAATCTCGCTCAGCCGCCATTCCCAATTACCGCTAGCTGTCGCCGGAGTATTCATCCGCGAATCGCTATCGAGCCCGAGCAGGTCTTGAGCCGGAATGATCGCGGTGTCGGCGACCGAGGCAAATGCAGCACGGATCAGTTCCCAGTGGGCGCTCCGGCCGGTTATTTGTAGATATCTGCGGCAATGTGTTTTTACATTTTTTGGAGCCGCCGAGTACCATCCGGCTATGGTGTCGTTGTCGTGGGTGCCGGTGTAGGCGACGCAGTTTTGCGGGTAATTGTGCGGCAGGTCACGGTTGTACGCATCGCCGCCGAACGCGTATTGCAGTATCCGCATACCCGGAAAGCCAAACTCGTCCCTCAACTGCTCGACCTCAGGCGTGAGCGAACCGAGGTCCTCGGCGATGACGGGCAGATGCCCGATACGCGAGCGGAGCATGGTGAAAAATTCGCGGCCCGGGACGTTTGCCCAAGCGCCGTTTTCGGCGGTTTCATCGCCGCCGGGCACTTCCCAATTTCGGACGAAACCTATGAAATGGTCGAGCCTGACGGCGTCGGTCATTCGCAGGGACATAGCGATACGCGCCGTCCACCAGCCAAAATCGAGCACACGCATCGCGTCCCAATCGTAGATCGGATTGCCCCAGAGCTGGCCCGTTTCGGAAAAGTAATCGGGCGGCACACCGGCGACAACCTTTGGGCTGCCATCGGGGTTGAGTTTGAACAGCTCCTGATTGCACCAGACATCCGCCGAATCGTGAGCGACGAAAATCGGTATGTCGCCGATGATCCGCACACCGTTTTCATTAGCGTATCTTCTAAGTGCGGCCCACTGGCGAAAGAAAAGAAACTGAGCAAATTTTTCGGCTTGAATCTCGCGTGCAAGCTGCGAACCGATCGTGGCGATCGCCGCTTTGCCACGCAAACGAAGCGGCTCTGCCCAGCCGTTCCACGAAGCGTCGTCGTGCGAGAGCTTTACTGCGCGAAAGATCGCATAGTCGTCGAGCCACCAGGCGTTTTCCCGGCAAAACGCTTCGTACTCGCGGCGAAGAGTGGTATCGCCGGATGAGCGGAACGCGGCAAATGCCTCCGCGAGCAGCGCGGTTTTCCATTCGATGACCGAATCAAAATCAACGCGTTCGGCGGGGAAAACCCAAGAAGATTCGAGCGAATCTTTTGATATCAGGCCGTCGTCGACCAGCGCTTCTGGTGAAATGAGCAGCGTGTTGCCGGCAAATGCCGAATACAAAGAATACGGCGAGTTGCCGTGTCCCGTTGGCCCTAGCGGCAATATTTGCCAGTACGTCTGGCCCGCGTTTTTGAGCTGATCGACAAACTCATAGGCCGCCGATCCAAGATCGCCGATGCCGTACGGCCCGGGCAGCGAGGTTGGGTGTAGTAATATGCCGCTGGCTCTTTGTGAACTCATTGTTGGTTATCTATTATGCTTCTTTTTTCGCGGTGCGGTAAAACAAACAGTTTGGCGCTATCATCTTTTTCAGTATGACCGATCTCATTATCCGAAGCCGACGTATCGTGACGCCGCTAATTACCGGCGAAGGGTCGGTTCATATTGCAGACGGAAAGATCGCGGCTGTTCGCGAATGGGCGGATGTTCCGGCGGGTGTAGAACTGATCGATGCGGGGAATCTGGTCTTGATGCCGGGTAATGTCGATGCGCACGTTCACGTCAATGAACCGGGCCGCACCGAGTGGGAAGGCTTTGAGACGGCGACAAAAGCCGCCGCCGCCGGAGGCGTGACGACCATCGTCGATATGCCGCTAAATAGCATACCGCCGACAACGACACTTGCGGGGTTTGAAGAAAAACTTGCCGCCGCCGCAGGTCAATGCACGGTCGATGTCGCGTTTTGGGGCGGTGTCGTGCCGGGAAATACGCCGGAACTCGCACCGCTGGTCGGACGAGGAGTTCGCGGATTCAAATGTTTTTTGATCCACTCTGGCGTTGATGAGTTTCCGCACGTTGACGAATCAGACCTGCGTACCGCGATGCCCGAGATCGCACGACTCGAATCCGTGCTACTGGTTCACGCCGAGGTTCCGGGGCCGATAGATGCGGCGGCGGAGACGCTGGCGGGGCTCGATCCGCGAGCCTATGAGACTTTTCTAAAATCGCGTCCGTGTGCGGCAGAAAACGAAGCCATCGCCCAGATGATCGAGCTTTCGCGTGAGACCGGTTGCCGGACACACATCGTACATCTGTCGTCGGCTGAGGCTTTGCCGATGCTGCGTGCGGCTAAGGCTGACGGCGTTCCGATCACCGCGGAGACGTGCCCGCATTATCTGACCTTTGCCGCCGAAGAGGTACCGGATCGTGCGACGCATTACAAATGCTGCCCGCCGGTTCGGGAACGTGAAAACCGCGAAAAGCTCTGGGACGCGGTCGTGGACGGCACGATAGATATGGTCGTATCAGACCACTCGCCCTGCACGCCCGCGCTAAAATTGCAGGAAAGCGGTGATTTTATGGATGCATGGGGCGGCATCGCGGCTCTGCAATTTGGCTTGCCCGTGATGTGGTCAAATTTGCGAACTCGTGGCCTCGGCATCGCCGATCTTACTCGGCTCATGTCCGCCGTTCCTGCAAAACTTGCCGGACTCGATGGCCAAAAAGGAAAACTTGCCGCAGGATATGACGCCGATATCGTCATTTGGAACCCGGACGAACAATTCACCGTGGTTCCCGAACTCATCCAGCACCGCCACAAACTGACGCCGTACTCCGGCCGCGAGCTTTTTGGTAAGATCGAGGCGACATTTGTCGGCGGAACAAAAGTTTTTGACAGCGGCGAATTTGGCGGTGAGAAATCTGGTAGACTGCTGACATAAAAATATGGATTTTACCCAACTGATCGACCTCACGTCCGAAAAACTCGGCGGCACAGTTCTCTATGCCAACGATGATTTTTTTGCGCCAAAAGAGAACCTGATAAAACCAGCCGCTCCGGTCTGGAAAGAGGGGCTCTATACCGACGACGGAAAATGGATGGACGGCTGGGAATCTCGCCGCCGCCGCAGTCCGCGTGAAAACGAGGCGTTCGACTGGTGTGTGGTCCGGCTGGGAATGCCCGGCGAGATAGAAGGTGTGGTTGTCGATACGGCATATTTTAGGGGTAATTTTCCGTCGCACTGCTCGCTTGAGGCATGCACGGCGGACGGTCATCCTGACATCGCTCAGCTTTTGAGCGACGCGACAGAGTGGCGTGAGATATTGCCGCTGTCAGAACTTGCAGGCGACTCGCAAAATAAATTTGAGATCGCGGCTACGGGGCGTGTGACGCATCTGCGGTTCAAGATCTATCCCGATGGCGGTGTTGCACGGCTGCGTGTCCACGGCAATGTGCTGCCGGACTGGGACTCCCTGCGAAAGCGAAACAGCGAGATCGATCTGGCGGCGGCGGAGAATGGCGGCGATGTCATCTCTGCGAGTGATGAATTTTTTGGCCACAGGCAAAACCTGATAATGCCCGGACTTGCGCACGATATGAGCGACGGCTGGGAGACGCGTCGGCGTCGCGGGCCGGGACACGATTGGTGCGTTGTCAGGCTTGGGGCTAAGGGAACAATCACGCGGGTCGAGGTTGATACGTCGTTTTTTCGCGGCAATTACCCCGAAAGCTGCACGCTTGAGGGTGGCGATGGAAACGAGTGGCATGAGCTATTGCCCACATCAAAATTACAGGCACATACAAAACATATTTTTGCGGAAGAACTAGCCGATCTCGGTCCAGTCACGCATGTGCGGTTTAATATTTCGCCGGATGGCGGTGTCAGCCGTCTGCGGCTGTTTGGCAGGATCGCGTGAGTTTTCAGATTTACAAAAATCTTGCGTGGTTAAACGAATTGCCATCTGCCGAGGCCGCGTCGGCCTTTCGCGATTGCTGCGGTTCGACCGTCTGGGCGGAGCGAATGTCGGCGTCGCGGCCTTTCGCGATGCTTGAAAATTTGTACACGGCGGCGGAGGATATTTGGTTTGCATTGACGCCCGCCGATCATCTCGAGGCATTTGCTGCACATCCGCAGATCGGTTCAAAAAAGGCAGCCCCGTCGCAAAAAAGACGCGCCGCTGATTGGTCTGCGGGCGAGCAATCAGGCGTACAGGATGCGGCGGACAGCGTGCGTGAACAATTAGCTGAGGCTAACCGCTTGTATAAGAATAAGTTCGGGTTTATATTTATCGTGTATGCAAGCGGGAAAACAGCTGATGAGATGCTGGCGATATGCCGGGCTCGACAAGGCAATTCCGTCGAAACCGAACTAAAGATCGCCGCCCAGGAACAGCATAAGATCACCGAAACTAGGCTGAACAAATTACTCGAAAAATGAGCGCGATAACAACACACATCTTAGACACATCGACGGGAAAGCCGGGAGCAGGGATCCCGGTCGTACTCGAACGCAAAACACATTCGTCCGGTTGGCAGGACATAGCCGATGGTATTACGGACGTTGACGGCCGCGTCAATGATTTTATTGGGGCCGGAGACGTTTTTTTGCCCGGCCATTACAGGCTGATCTTTGAAACGGGAGCCTATTACCTGCTCAGCAATATCGAGTGTTTTTTCCCGCAGGTGACAGTAAGTTTTGTAGTAAAAGACCCGACCCAGCATTTTCATGTACCCCTGCTGCTGAGCCCGTTTGGCTATTCGACCTATCGGGGAAGTTAATATGGCCGTCAAGATCGTCAACGACAACTACGGTAAAGCGCGTGTTCGTCTGATGAAGGTCGAGCGTCACGGTGACCATCACGAACTACAAAATATCAACGTCAAGATCGCCCTCGAAGGCGATTTTGACAGCATCCATATCGACGGCGACAATTCGCTTTGCCTGCCGACCGATACGATGAAAAATACGGTTTATGCGCTCGCCGCACAGACCGACGAGATCGAAGAGATCGAATGTTTTGGCCTGAGGCTCGCACGACATTTTTTGGCAAATAACCCGCAAGTCTCCCGCGTTCGCATCAACATTATCGAGCATAAATACACCCGAATACCTGTCGGCGGCGAGCCGCACGAACACTCGTTCACAAAGAGCGGCGGTGAAAAACGAACGACCTCGGTACTCGCGAGCCGCGACGGCGAATCGGTCGAATCGGGCCTCGAAGACCTGACCGTTATCAAAACAACAAAGTCCGGTTTTGCGGGTTTCATGAAAGACAAATACACCTTTTTGCCCGAGGTTGATGACCGAATTTTCTGCACTTCGGTAAAGGCAAATTGGCGTTACTCAAATTGCGAAGCCGCGACCGAGGATCTTTGGAACAGCGTCCGCACCACGATACTCGAAACGTTTGCTACGCACGATAGTCTGTCGGTCCAGCACACGTTGTATGCGATGGGCGAAGCGGTGCTGGATAAACACGCCGATGTTTCAGAGATCGCCTTTTCGCTGCCAAATATCCATTGCCTGCCGGTCGATGTGACGCGTTTTGGCGAGCAGGAAAAGTACGCAATTTTTCTACCTACCGAGGAGCCGCACGGCCTGATCGAGGCTCGGCTTTCGCGATGATCTGTTTATGACCACATCTCTTTCCGACGAATCTTTTAATAAAATAACAGGCCGTTTGCGGTTGGCGATGGCCGGATTTTCAAAACGCTATCCGGGCGAAACGGGACGGCGTCAACCGGTTCATACCGTCTATGGCGGCGCTCATCTTTTCAAATCCGACACGGCAGTGCGGCTTGGGCAGCTTGCTGTTAGGTCGTTTGAGACATTTGCGCCTGATGCCGCAACATTTGCCTCTACCCTCGATCTGCCCGCAAATATGGCGGACACGATCTTTGCCCGCGTTGGAGAAAAGCTTGCTCGCGAGGCGGTCGAAGATTTTCGCATCGATTTTGAAGACGGTTACGGCACGCGGCCCGACGCCGAAGAGGACGGCCACGTCATTACTGCCGCCGTCGAAGTTGCTAAGGGCATGGCCGACGGTACGCTGTCGCCGTTTGTCGGCATCCGCATCAAAACATTTTCAGACGAGCTGATGAACCGCAGCATCCGCACGCTCGATCTGTTTTTAACGACGCTTATTTCGCAAACTGGCGGCATTTTGCCGGATAATTTTGTTGTCACTTTGCCAAAGATCGTCACGCCCGAGCAGGTGCGTGCTCTGGTCAGCATTTTTGATGAGATCGAGCCAAAACTGCGGCTTGCACCCGGTACGCTCAAGATGGAGATGATGATCGAGACGACGCAATCGATCATCGCCGCCGACGGCGAGGTTGGTATGCCAAAGATGCTTGATGCTGCTCAAGGGCGCTGCACAGCGGCACATTTTGGCACGTATGATTACACGGCGAGCTGTTCGATAACTGCGGCATATCAGGATATGCTGCATCCGGCGTGTGATTTTGCTCGCAACATGATGCAGGTCTCATTTGGCGGTACCGGCGTCTGGCTTTCGGACGGTGCGACGAACATCATGCCTGTCGCTCCGCATCGCGGCGACAATTTAACGGCTGAGCAGATCGCCGAAAACAATTCGGTCGTCCATCGTGCATGGAAACTCCACTACGATCATTGCCGTCACTCGCTTGCAAACGCGTTTTACCAAGGCTGGGACCTCCATCCCGGCCAACTTCCGACGCGTTACGCGGCTGTATTTACATTTTTCCTTGAGGGGCTCGATGCGGCCAGTGAAAGGCTACGAAACTTCGTCGAAAAAGCCGCACAGGCAACGCTAGTTGGCGATGTATTCGACGACGCCGCGACTGGGCAAGGATTACTCAATTATTTCTTGCGGGCGATAAATTGCGGTGCGATCACCGAAGCCGAAGCCACGACTCGGACAAGTATCACGCTAGACGAACTGCGTTCCGGTTCATTTGTCAAAATACTCCAAAACCGTCAGGGTTGAGACGCCCTAACGACCTCGACCGAGCAATGGGCACGTGCCGCAACGGTCGATGAAACGCTGCCGAGTAAAAACCTCTCAAACGAATTTCCCGCACAATGCGGCCCGACAAAAATGCAATCGGCATTCAAGCTGTCGGCCCGGTCAACGATGGCTGTTTTGGCGTTTCCCATCACGATCTCCACGGATGCCGTGAGCCCCGCATCTGTCAGAGTCGCGAGAGCCTCGGCCGCGAGCGTTTGGCCCCATTGCGAAACAAATTTTGTCTCGATCACCGCATCTTTCATTTGCGGCACAAACCGTCCGATCGAACCGACAACCCCCGAATCAGCTACCGCAAGCAGCGTAGCGGTCGTAGCCTTTGGCCAATTTCTCTGCGCGATCGCATTGACGGCCGCTTCAGCCCCCGGCGAACCGTCGTATCCGAGCAGCAATCGGGCCCCTCGACCTGAGCTATGTTCGCGTTCGCGTGAGATCCGCACCGTACATTCAGCTTCCGTCAATACGAGATTGGAGACCTGGCCGAGAAACATCGTGTGGTCACGGTTTGACTGGCGGCCCTCGCCGACGACGATCATATCCGGGTGAAACGTTTCGGCTTTTGCAAGCAATTCGCGACCGGCCGAACCATTGGCGGTCTCGGCCGCGATCATCCACGTTGGGAACCTGTTTCGCATCAGCTCAAGGGCCTCGGATGCCAAACGGCGTGCTTCCTCAGGTGTTTCGGGCCTTGCGCAAAGTTCCGCTACCGTCATGATCAAAGCCTCGGTGCCATCCGGTAATCCGGCCATCTCCAGATCTGCTATCGCAGCTCTTGCGGCATCTGTTCCGTTGTATCCAATAAGTATCCTCATAACCAGATCCTCCAGTTTCGCTGACGGTCGATCCCCCGCCTCTTTTACCAACGCAGTGCAACCGCCGTGCCAATCGGAATTTACAGATTTTTGCCTACGGGACCGTCACCTTCGCGAAAAATTTCGCGGTATTGCGTGAAAGTTTGCCCATAGCGGCGTAGATCACGGGCGTGTGTCGAAGGAATGACTAAGCCCAGAACGTAATATGTCGAGCGGAACGGTGATTGCTCTAAAGACTGGTGATGAATACCGCAACAAAAACGATGATAGATCCAACTTACTTTGAAGCCGACCATTTGATCGAGGCGGCCACTGGTGACCCGAACGGCCCAACGTTGATCGTCGTTGGTAGTCTACATGGCAATGAACCCGCCGGAGCGACGGCTCTCGAACAGATCGCCGAACGCCTCGTTGCAGTCACTGACACGATCTCAGGTCGCGTCTATTTTGTTAGAGGAAATTGCCGGGCACTGCTGGGATCGGTGCGCTATATCGACAGTGATCTGAACAGAGCCTGGACCAGCAAAAATCTCGCGGCCGTTGGTACCGATGACTTAATGCAGACATCTGAGGGGCGCGAGTTGACCGAGCTCGATCAGTTGCTTGACAGCATTTTGATCACTGCCAGATCGGAGGTGTACGTTCTAGATTTGCATTCTACTTCGGCAACAGGACCGCTGTTTGCGACGGTCGGCGACACGTTGCGTAACCGGGAATTCGCAAAGAAATTTCCCGTGAACATACTGCTGGGCATCGAGGAACAGCTCGAGGGCACGATGCTCGAATATCTGAATAACGCCGGTGCGGTGACACTCGGTTTTGAGGGCGGCAGCCACTTTTCGCCTGAAACAGTAGCAAATCATACCGCTCTGGTCTGGCTTGCACTCGTGAACACCGGCATCCTCACTGCGGCGAACGTTCCTGATCTGACTGAGCATTGTTTGCGGCTTGCCGAGGGTGCAAAAGGCCCAAGGTTTATTGAAATAAGGTATCGCGAGGGGATCACACCTGAAGATGAATTTCAGATGCGGCCCGGTTTTAACAATTTTGACCTTGTCGAAGAGGGCGCTGTACTAGCGTATTCTACCGGCGGACCGATCAAAGCTCCCGAGTCCGGGATGATCGTCATGCCGCTTTATCAAAAGCTGGGCGAGGACGGATTTTTTATCGCCCGATATATCGCACCGTTTTGGCTCTGGCTTTCGCGTCTTTTGCGGCGGGCAAAAGCGTATCGGCTGATGCCGTTTTTGCCCGGAGTAAAACGAGACCCAGCGGCTGAAACGACGCTAATTATCAACACGCGGCTCGCCAGATTTTTTCCGCTGCAGATATTTCATTTACTCGGATTTCGAAAACTCCGTTGGAGCGAGCATCAGTTGGTTGTCAGCCGGCGGCGGCACGATACTGTGAGCCCTTTTGTGTCGGAGCTAATTAAATAGATGGGTGATAAAAAAGTAACAAGCGACTACGACGATCAGCAGATGCGCTCCTTTACGCTCGGCGTTCTCAACGATCTGCAAGCCCTCGAACATATGCTCGACGCCGGGATGTTTGAGGAAAGCGTTCGCCGGATCGGTGCCGAGCAGGAGATGTTTCTTGTCGATTCGGCGATGCGTCCCGCCGGGCTCGCCGTCGAGGTGATCGAAGAGGCGGCCGACGGACGGCTTACGACCGAGATCGGTAAGTTTAATCTCGAAGCCAATCTGACGCCGCGTGAATTCTCAGGCAACTCTCTCGGCGAGATGGAAAAAGAGCTGAACGAGGTCATAAATGTAGTTCGCGGAGCGGCGGGAAAGTTTGATGCCGGTGTAGTGCTTGCGGGTATCTTGCCGACAATTCAAATGTCGGATCTAACTCACGAAAACCTCACCCCCGTGCCGCGTTTTCATGAGATCGACCGCGTCGTGACAAAACTCCATGGCGACAACCGTTCGATACAGATCAAAGGGCTTGATGAGCTGCATCTCACGCTGCAGGACACGTTTATCGAATTTTGCAATACGAGTTTTCAGGTGCACATGCAGGTCGGAGCTTCTGAATTTGTCCGTTATTACAACTGGGCACAGGCGATCTCGGCCCCGGTGCTTGCGTCGGCGGTCAACTCGCCATTTCTGCTCAACCATCGGCTCTGGCACGAGACAAGATTAGCCCTTTTCCAACACGCCACTGACACGCGTTCGATCGTGCACAGAGAAAGAAATCAACCACCAAGAGTCAATTTTGGCGAACGCTGGGTTGACGAATCGATCCTAGAGGTTTTGCGCGAGGACGCGATCAGATTTCGGATCTTGCTCACACAAGCGGTCGAGGAAAACTCGCTCGAAGTGCTGGCAAAAGGCGGCATCCCGAGCCTCTCGGCGTGGCGTCTGCATAACGGGACGATCTGGCGGTGGAATCGGGCGTGTTACGGCATCACTAACGGCCACCCGGGCTTGCGGATCGAGGCACGTTTCCTGCCGTCGGGCCCGTCCGTCGTTGACGAGATGGCAAATGCGGCGTTTTTCCTTGGGCTGATGACCGCATTGCCTGAGGAATTTGGCGACATCAGGGAATATATGACCTTTGACGAAGCCAAATCTAATTTCTTTAATGCTGCTAGATACGGGCTTGGCGGCCAGATCCGCGGACTCGACGGCAAAAGCCGCCGAGTCGGTCGCTTGATCTTGGAGGAGCTTTTGCCGAGAGCGCGAAAGGGGCTGGACATCGCAGGTATTGATGCGGCAGATAGCGGACGTTTGCTCGACGTTGTCGAAGAGCGCGTTACCGCTGAGCAGTCCGGTTCGCGTTGGATGCTGGATTCATGTGCTGCGATGGACAAGAGGGCAAAGCCAAACGTCCGTCTGCGGTCACTCACCGCGGCGATGAAAGCAAATCAGGAGGCCGGGACACCGATGCACGAATGGGAATTAGCACAGATACCTGAAAAGTCTGAGTGGGTCGATAATTACAAGACTGTCGAACAATTTATGGCCGTCGATCTTTTTACCGTTCGCGAAGAGGACATCGTCGATCTTGCCGCAAACCTGATGCACTGGCGCCACGTACGCCACGTGCCGGTAGAGGACGATGCCGGCCATCTGATCGGCATCGTTTCACATCGCGACCTGCTCGAACTTTTTGCCCTTGGCAAGATCACCGGCCAGGCACAGTGGGTGATCCGTGACATTATGAAAACGGAACTCACGACCGTTACGCCGGAGACCACCACACTCGAAGCCCTCGAAATAATGCGTGAAAAAAACATCGGCTGCCTGCCGGTCGTAAAGGACAAAAAACTCGTCGGCCTCATCACCGCATACGATTTCCTTACCGTTTCCGCCAAGCTGTTTGAGGAAAAATTGGCCAACCTGATCTGATCCTCCTGTTCCAGTTTGTTCATTGCCAATGCGCGAAAAAGTACGCGCTATTTTCGTGGAACCCATACCATCAGAGACTGTTTTGGTGCCAGTAAGTGTTGCAAACAAGACGTTTAGCGAAGCGACAACAAATTGACAATTCGGAATAGTGATTGCAATCACAGAGGTTAGGTGGACTTTATGTTTGCACAAACAACAAATTCAAATGAACGCCGGGCCCTGCAGATCCAGCATAAATGCGCGGAATGTAGCCTGAGAACGGAAAATTTCTTTTGCCAGTTGCCGGAGGCTGAGTTGGCACGATTTGAGGCGTTAAAGGTCACAAAAACGTACCCAAAGGGGACGCGGCTTTTTATCGAGGGGCAACGCCCGGGCGGCATCTTTATGCTTTGCCAGGGCCAGGTCAAACTTTCGACGTGCTCATCCGACGGCAAGGTCATGATCCTTGGCATAGCCGGGCCGGGTACTGTGCTCGGGCTGAGCGCTGTCGTCGCCGATGTTGAGTGCGAAGTCACGGCGGAGGTTCTGGATCTTTGTCAGGTCAACTTTGTTCCGCGGGAAGCGTTTCTCGACCTGATAAAAAACGACCCGGCTGTTTGCCTGAGCGCTGTGCGGCAGCTTGGCAGCTCGTACCAAACGGCCCATAAGATGATCTGCTCGCTCGGGCTGTCTGAATCCGTTTTTGTAAAACTCGGCAAATTACTCTTGAGCTGGGGGCAGCCAAATAGCAACGGCAACGGAAATGGCAGCGGGAATGGCCACGCGAGCGTTCATGTGCCTTTTACTCATGAGGAGATCGCCGAGATGATCGGCACTACCCGCGAGACGGTCACGCGGTCGCTGCGGTCAATGCGCGAGCGTGGACTCGTTACACTACGAGCTTCGCAGCTCATCATACATGACCACGATGCATTGCGTTCATCGGTCGGTATTTCGCGGCAATATTGAGTTTTACATGGTGACGATGCTCACAGACACGGGGGATGTCGAGATATAGACTGATTGCGTAATTGGTACGCCCACCGAGCGTACATGGAGGCTATATGAAAGTTTCGAATCATAAATTAAAGGCCGTTCTGCTATTGGCATTTTCAATATTGATGATAGGTTGGGTCGTCTCCGGTAGCTATTCGACCGTTTCGAGCGTGTCTGTCGACGAGACAGGCACGCCCGGCGGTGGTAAATACAACCCGGACGATTATGTCGGCAGCGAGTCGTGTATGGCCTGTCACGAGGATCAATTCAAAGCGTTTTCCGGCACCAAGCACGCAAAATTGCCCGAAGTCAAAAGCTGGAAAGATAAGGCCCAAGGCTGCGAATCTTGCCACGGTCCCGGAAAGGCGCATCTTGAGGATGCGACCAACCCAAAAAATATCATCTCGTTCAAGGGCAAAACCTCAAAACAAGTATCTGACACCTGTCTTGCGTGCCATTCAGGCAACGAAGGTCACAATAATTTTCGCCGTGGCGAACATTGGCGCAACAATGTCGGTTGTACCGATTGCCATACCGCACACGGGCCAGGCGATCAAAAGGCAAAGCTAGGTTCGTCGACGCTTATTGGCAGGGCTTCCAATGTAGAACCTGCTCCCGCGATGCTAAAGGCTAATGAGCAACAACTCTGTATTGCCTGCCACAGCGAGGTAAAGTCGCACTTTAATAAACCGTTCCGTCACAAAGTTATGGATGGGGCGATGAAGTGCAGTGATTGTCATAATGCTCACGGTGGATTTGAGTCCAAACAGGCAAGGTTGGGCATAGGAGCCGATGCTTCGTGCGTCAGATGTCATGCCGACAAGCAAGGCCCATTTGTTTTTGAACATGCCCCAATGAAGGTCGAAGGATGTGCCGCTTGCCATACACCGCACGGCTCAGCCAATCCACGATTGCTCAAACGTCCGCAGGTCCGTCAACTTTGCATCGAATGCCACAGCGGCATTACCGAGCAACTTTCCGATGGCCCGACAGGCGGCCCTCATGATCAGAAAACGTTGTTGCAACGAAACTGTACCGCCTGTCATTCGATGATCCACGGCTCAAATACGAGTAATGTGTTCTTTAAATGATGAATAAGAGGAGGATCTATGACTCGCAAATTAAAGAACAAAATAGGAAGTGTCGTCATGAGAAATAAAATCTTATACATCATTTTTGGGGTGATCGGCATGGCACTCGCCACGACGCATCTCAATGCGCAAACAGCAACGCCCACACCTTCGGATTCCCCAACCACTGTCGGCGGATACACCGTTAATGCTTCGATCGAGTTTGGGGTTCGTGGCTTAATGTTCAATGGTAGCGACGAAAAATTCCGGAGTGATCTTAATTATAGACCGGGGTTCCGTCTTTGGGATTCGAGCTTTTCCATCAAGCCTATATCGGGGAAAAAGAGCTACTTTGATGTTCTCCAGGTAAAGGCCTCCGGATGGGGGGGCGATCCATCTGGTTTCGTTCGCGTGGGTATGGACAAGGCCGGAGCTTACAGATTTGACGCCACTATCCGGCAGGTCAAACTAATTAACAGAGTCAGTAATTTAGCTCTGGGATATCACCCGTCGGACACGAACCGCAGTTTAGGCGATTTTGATATAACCATCTTTCCGGAAAGCCAAAAATTTCGTATTCGCTTCGGCGGTTCGTATAACAAAGCCGGCGGAGACCGGGGCATTTCAACGCGTACGCGCGATGTTTTTCCGGTTGTAGAAAAGGTTGATTCGGATGCGGGCGATATCCGTGCCGGGGTTGATACTACACTCGCCGGGTTCAAACTGAACTTTGGGGGCGGTATCCGTGATTTCGACAACCGCGGAACGTTCGTTATCACCTCGAGGCAAGTCGGTGTTGCCGGCAGCTGCTTTTTTGGCATTTGTATTTCCCCTACCGATGTCAATTTTATCAATCGCCTCGAGAGGAAAAACCCCAATGCCGGAGAGATACAATATGGCACCTTTTCGATGAATCGCACTTTTGCACAAAAGTTGGATCTGACGGGTAGGTTCATTTATTCACGTTCTCAAAATGTATTCAATATCTTTGAAAACATAAATTATGATGGCCAGATTCGCCTTCCGACAGGCGTCACTTCTCCAAATCTCTTTGTTGATTCCGACATTTATACTACGGTGGGAGCCTCAAAGCGCCTCCAGTCACGCGGAGATCTGGGATTAACCTATACGGCAAACGAGACGGTCAGATTATCGAATACCTTTACGTTTGATCAGTTCACCAGCTTCGGCGATTCGGATGTTTTTCAGATTACAACGGCTCGAGTGCAGTCAACCGGTCTCCCGTACACGGGCGGTCTTCCTCAGCCACCAAATTTTTTGGATACACGTTCAATTTATTGGCGGCAACACAATTTCAAGCGATTTACAAACACTGTCGAAGCTGATTTTCAGGTCACCAAACGGTTCGGTTTCTTTGTTGGTTACCGCTTCACGCACCGCAAGGTAGGGCTTGGTTTGCGAAACCAAACTGTGGATGACCTGCTGAACAGACCTCTTACACCCGCAACGTTTTCGGAGGACGAAGAGGAGAACTCGGCTCATATCTTCGTATTTGGGGCAAAAATAAAACCAACCAGCGACTGGTCCATCTTTATGGACGGTGAACATGGTTCGGCCGATAATGCGTTCATACGGCTGGCCAATCACGATTACACAAATTTTCGTGTTCGAAGCAACTGGAATTATAAGAAACTCACCTTTAATGTTTCCGGGACTGTCAGGAACAATGAAAACCCGTCACGAACTGCGGATTACCGTAACGCAACTACCGGAGCCATAATTCTCCCGGCGTTCGATATTATCGCCAACGTCAGAAGCCGGGTCTTTTCTGCTTTTGTTGATTACGTGCCGGATCCTCGGTGGACGTTGAGCTCGGGGTACACATACAGCTACGTGTCGAGTAAGACCGATACGGTTGTTCCATTGTCACTTAACGCAGCTCTACCGCCGAATCCCGTTGGTAACTTGGGCTTTATGAGAGGGTACAGCGAATTTTACATGAAAGACAATTATTTCTTTGTGGATGTGACCGGGCAGCCTACTAACAGGGTCTCGATCTATGCCAGTTATCGTTATAACAAAGATATTGGCCAGGGCAGCCGAGCTGCGACATTGATGGAACGGTTCTTAAGTTCCTATCCATTCGAAACTCATACGCCCGAATTCAAGGTTGCCATTAAGCTGACCAAGAATGTGGATTGGAATCTGGGTTATCAATACAACCGTTATGATGAAAAACTGCAGTATGGTTATTTTCCTTATAATGAATTGAATAATACCAACGTCATACCCGCAAATGCGACGTATATACCGAATCAAAACTATAGGGCTCATTTGCCATACACTTCGCTGAGGATCTACTTTGGCAGCGGCCGTTGATCCGGCGGACATGCCGGCGACCGCTAAGCCGCACTTTCCCCCTAAGGAAAAACTAAGGCCGTCCCGGATAATAACCGGGACGGCCTTTTTTGTTTTGAGCATCTGAAGTATTTTAGACAAGGCCATTTCTTTTTGTTAGCTTGAAATTCAGAGACTTCGAGGGAAATATCCTAGGACGCAAGCACTCTCGCACCTACGGACCACGTTGTAGTTCGCACGTAAACTGAAAGGCGTCGTGCAGCAGAGTCGAGGCTTTTTTGTCTCCACGATGGATGATCGCAATATTTATTGTTACGCGTGTACTGAAATCGCGACCACGCGGGAGCATGTGCCCCCGAAAAGCTTCTTTCCCGTTTCCCGACGGGATGGGATCTTTACCGTTCCATCATGCGAAAAGCACAATAACGAGAATGGATTGGACGTTGAATACGTGGGCAATATTTTGGTATCCCACTTCGAAACCAACGAGGAAATTAGAGAATTATTAAATCCCAAGGTGTGGCGTTCATATGATCGGCGACCGGCACTGCTAAAAACTGCTTTTGGACAGGTTGAGGAAGTGCTTTATCAAGGTCAAGTTACCGGAACATTCACGGTTGACTGGAAACGGGTGCACCGCGTAATGTCCGCGATTGCTTCTGGGATGTATTTCTTGACGTGTAAACAAAGGTTCTACGGGAGTTGGGAAATATTTTCACCATCTACCTACCAAGCGAGTGAAATCAAGACAGGGAAACCCAGCGAATATCAGATTGTCCGTGATATGCTTCCTCGCTTGGGCCTTCAATCAATCGAAACTTCTCAACCCAGCGTATTTTCGTGCGGTATCAACTTTGAAGATCCTCACAGACTTGTTTTCATGTTTCAATTCTTCTCGGGAATAAAAATATATGCGCTCGCCGTTCCGTTTTGGAGAAATCCGACCTACGCTAAAAAATAGGAGTTGCTACCAACTTCAAGCCAATACGGCGGGGGTCTCGGTAGCCGCGTTTATGCGGCTTTTCTTGTCTAGCCACGTCGTTTACGGCGTGGTTGGGTTGCCGCGAGATATTGCGAGGGCGATTTATCGTCCTTATCTTCGGCGGCTTAAGCCAGTCGATCACAAGGACGTCAAAACGCCCTACCGGAAATCGTGTCCAACCTTTTCCACGCCCTAAAG